>CAZCNF010000039.1:1788-22224 GCA_964500135.1 uncultured Porphyrobacter sp. | reverse complement strand
CAGTGTCGATCGACACTACCGCGGCCGGCGGCAACGCCAGCCTGATGGCCGTGGCCTAGCGCTCAGATCCCCGCCCAAACACCGGCGCCCGTTTCTCCACGAAGGCTTGTGTGCCCTCAAGGAAATCCTCGCGGGTGAAGGCGGCTGCGAACACACCCAGCGTAGCGGTATCGTCAACCGTCTGGCCATCGAGGACACGGCGCACGAAGCGCTTGTTGTGAACTGCGGAATAGGTCGAGGCCGCCAGGATCGCCTCGATCAGCGCATCGGTGTTTTCAGCCAGCATCTCGACCAGCCCGATGCGCAAAGCTTCCCCGGCATCGAGCAACTCGCCGGTGAACAGGATCCGCTTGGCCTGCCCTGGGCCGACCAGGTCGGTCAGCAGCTTCACGTCGTGCAGCGGATAAACCAGGCCCAGCTTGCCCGGGGTGATCCCGATGCGCGCACGGCTGGTCGCAACACGAATGTCGCAAGCCAGCGCCAGCCCGCAGCCACCGCCCACGCAATCGCCATCGATAAAAGCCACAGTCGGCAAATCGACCCGGGCCAGTTCGTACTGGACGCGGTTGATCTCGGCCTGGTTCGCCTCGCGCCAACCCAGGTCAACTTTGTTGGCAAGCAATTCCTTGATGTCGGCGCCGGCACAGAAGGCCCCCGCACCTTCGGCGGCGCGCAACTCGATCACGCGGACCTCGGGATCGTCGACTGCTTGCGCGATCAGGCCGGGAATGGCTTCCCACATCGCCAGGTTCATCGCATTGCGCGCCTCGGGCCGGTCGATCAGCAGCCGGGCGACAGGTCCGTTCTTTTCCAGCCGGATACTCATGCGGGGCTCTCCTTCCCGTCCTCTCCCAGCGCCGGAACCCGCGCTGGTTTCCAGTTTTCACCTTCAAAGCGGATCGGCGGCGCGAGATGCCGCCCGCCGCCTTCGGCTTCGACCCACAGGCCGCGCTCGGCCACATGCGGTTGGTCCAGTGCTTCGCGGAAATCGAGCACGGGGGCGAAGGCCACATCCTTGTCTGCGAACCACCGGACCCACTCGTCGCGGGTCTGCCCGGCAAAGGTTTGGCGCAGGAAATCGATCAGTTCGCCCTGTTCGCCCGCCGGTGCCTCGGCCAGCGGCAGCAGGTCCTCGCGCCCCAGTGCAGCCAGCAGGTTGCGCGCGAACTTGAGCTCGCGCCCGCCCAGCACCACATGACGGCCGTCGCTGGTGGCATAGACCTGGTAGAAGGCGGCGCCCCCCAGCGATCGCTGAGCCGAGGAAACCGGGCTCGGCCCGCCCGCGATCGCACTGCTGGCGGTATGCGCACACCACGGCAGCAGGCTGTCGAACATGGCGCAATCGATATATGCGCCCTCGCCAGTGTGACTGCGACCCACCAGCGCCATCAGTACCGCCGACAAAGCGGTCAGGCCGGCCGCCATGTCGGCGCTGGCGGCACCGGGCACCACCGGCGTGCCGTCCGGTCCGTCATTCACGCTCAGGAAACCGGCCAACGCCTGCACCGCCATGTCGTGTGCGGGATGATGGGCGAGCGCGCCGCGCTGCCCGAAAGCAGAGATCGAGCAATAGACGATGTCGGGCTTGAGCGCCTTGACGCTGGCATAGTCGCAGCCGAGCCGCGCCATCACGCCAGGGCGGAAGCCTTCGACAAACACGTCCGCCCGCGCGACCAGTTCCCTCAGCTGCGCCTTGCCCGCTTCGCTCTTGAGATCGATCGCCAGGCTGCGCTTGCCGCGGTTGAGATTGGCGAACCAGACCGAGTGCTGCGCATCGCCATAGCGGTCGAACGGGGCCTGCTCGCGCGCAGGATCGCCAGCCGCCGGTTCGATCTTGATCACCTCGGCGCCGTGGTCGGCCATCATCACCGTCATCATCGGGCCGGGCAGGAACTGCGTCAGGTCAACCACCGTGATGCCTGTCAGCTTGCCCATGATCTGTGCCTGTCTCCCGTTTCAGACGGTGCTGCGGCGGCGCAAGCCAGCAGTCGCCACGGCCTTTTTTTCGCGTTCGACCACGATCGCATCGCTGTCAATCGCGGAGGTCGGCGATGGCCGCAAGTGTCTGCCCATCCAGCCTCGTCGGGGCAATGATCCCTGCACTTTCCCGATTCGAATTTGCCGCCGGCCACAGTTTCTGAGAGACAGCACATCGGGAACAGGGAGTGTACGCATTGGCCACGAGTTTTGACGGCTTGCCCAAGCATCACGAGGCAACGGGCAGCGAGAAGAAGGTCATCTTAGCATCGTCACTCGGAACCGTGTTCGAATGGTACGACTTCTATCTCTACGGGCTGCTGGCAACGGTCATTTCGACCCAGTTCTTCTCCGGCGTCAACGAGACGACAGGCTTCATTTTCGCTCTTGGTGCCTTTGCCGCCGGGTTTGCCGTGCGGCCATTCGGCGCGCTGGTATTCGGGCGACTGGGCGACCTCGTCGGTCGCAAGTACACGTTCCTGGTAACCATGGGCCTGATGGGCTTTGCGACCTTTGCGGTCGGCATCCTGCCGAGCTACGCCAGTATTGGCGTGGCTGCCCCGATCCTGCTGGTGCTGCTGCGCCTGCTCCAAGGCCTCGCGCTGGGCGGCGAATATGGCGGTGCGGCCACCTATGTCGCCGAGCATGCTCCGAACAACAGGCGCGGGCTCTACACCAGCTTCATCCAGACCACCGCCACGTTGGGCCTGTTTGCCGCGTTGTTGGTGGTGATCGGGGTGCGCACCGCGATCGGGGAAGATGCCTTCCGCGATTGGGGCTGGCGCGTGCCGTTCCTGATTTCCGTGGTGTTGCTGGCCGTTTCGCTGTGGATCCGGATGCAGCTGCAGGAAAGCCCGGTCTTCAGGAAAATGAAGGAAGAGGGCACCAATTCGAAGGCGCCGATTGCCGAAGCCTTCGGCCAATGGAAGAATGCCCGCTTCGCCCTCATCGCCTTGCTGGGCGCGGTCGCCGGGCAGGCTGTCGTCTGGTATACGGGTCAATTCTACGCATTGTTCTTTCTCGAGAAGATGCTGATGGTCGATGGCGCGACCACCAACATCATGATCGCGATCGCGCTGGCCATTGGCACGCCGTTCTTCATCCTGTTCGGCTGGCTTTCGGACAGGATCGGGCGCAAGCCGATCATCCTGGCCGGTTGCGCGCTGGCCGCGTTAACCTATTTCCCGGCCTTCCACGCCTTGACCGAGGCTGCCAACCCGGCGCTCGCCAGGGCCCAGGCAACCGCGCCCGTGTCGGTTGTCGCCAACGATGGCGATTGCTCGGTCCAGTTCGATCCGATCGGCAGAAACAAGTTCGACAGCACAAGCTGCGACATCGCCAAGTCCTTCCTCGCGAAGGGCGGGATCAGCTACTCGAAGGTTGATGCCCCGGCCGGCACCGTAGCCCAGATCACAATCGGCGGACGAGCTTTCACCGCGCCCGATCCCGTGCAAGTGACCGGCGAAGCACGCAAAGCCGCGATCGTCCGGTTCCAGGACGATGTCAGGGCCGCGCTTGCTGCAGCTGGCTATCCGTCGCAGGCCGATCCGGCAGCGATGAACAAGCCGATGGTGATCGCGGTCCTGACCTACCTGGTCCTGCTGGTGACCGCCGTCTACGGCCCGATCGCCGCCCTGCTGGTGGAACTGTTCCCCACCCGCATCCGCTACACCGCGATGAGCCTGCCCTACCACATCGGCAACGGCTGGTTCGGCGGGTTCCTGCCCACCACCGCTTTTGCGATGGTCGCGGCGACTGGCGACATTTACTATGGCCTCTGGTACCCGATCATCGTGGCGGGATTGACCGTGGTGATTGGCCTGCTGTTCCTGCCGGAGACCTTCAGGCGGAACATCGACAGTTGACGGGGAGAGCTGGGGTATGGCGGAGTTTCCGTCACATCCGGATGAAGTAACTCAGGCCTGGTTGACCGCGCGGATGCGCGGCGCAGGCGTGCTGACGCAGGGCCGGGTCAGCGAAATTGCCTGGCAACCGATCGGCACCGGTCAGGTGGGCGACAGCGTGCGCTTCAGCCTGACCTATGATCCGCCCGGCGCAGGGCCGGCTACGCTGGCGGGCAAGTTTCCCGCAGCCGACCCGACTAGCCGCGGCACGGCGGCCATGCTGGGGCTCTACCGCAAGGAAGTCGGGTTCTATCGCGACATCTCGCACCAGTTAGCCGTACGGGTGCCTGCCACCTATGCCGCCGAGGTGAGCGGGGACGGGGCCAGCTTCGTGCTGTTGTTCGAAGACCTCGCGCCGCAGCGAGGCGGCAACCAGCTGGAAGGATGCAGCATCGCGGATGCGCGGCACGCGATCATGCAGGCGGCAGCGATCCACGCCCCGTCGTGGCATAATCCCGCCATCCTAGGCCTCGAGTGGCTCCAGCCCGATCCAGCGGCAAACACGCAGGTGCGTGCGCTCTATCCGCAGGCGCAGGCGCTGTTTGCCGAACGCTATGCCGGATTGCTCGAGCCGGAGTTCATGGAGCTGTGCGAGCGGTTGGCGAAGAGCGACGCCTGGCTTGGCCGTTCGCACGCGCAGGTTGCACTCGTGCATGGCGACTTCCGGCTCGACAACATGCTGTTCGGTATCGGCGACGGCGCAGAGCCGATTGCAGTGCTCGACTGGCAAACGCTGACCCTGGGCCATCCGCTCACCGATATCGGCTATTTCCTTGGCTGCGGGATCGGCGACCGGCTGCGCCGCGCTCATGAGGACGAGTTGATCGAGCTTTACTGCGCCGAGATGTCCCGGCGCGGCGTGCCGCTAATGCGCGATGCGATCTGGCGCGACTATGTGATTGGCGCGCTCCACGGCGTTTCGACCGCGGTGTTCAGTGCCGCCTTCGTCGAACGCACCGACCGCGGCGATGCCAATTTCCTGTCGATGGCACGCGGGGCCTGCGCGCTCGCGTTGCAACACGGCAGCCTGCAATTGCTCGAGGAAGGATGACGCCATGGTTCTAAGCAAGGGTGACGATTTCCCGCTGCACCAGACCGCCGAACCGGTGGCCTATGCCGGCACCGATCGCAACTTCTACGACCGCTACTTCTTCAACGGCTATGCCCCTGATGGCAGCGGCTTCTTCGCGCTGGCGTTCGGCGTCTATCCGCATCTCGACGTAGCCGATGCCCATTTCAGCTTCATTCGAGACGGAATCCAGTACTGCCTGCACGCCAGCTGCGAACTGGGCATGGAACGGATGGGGCTGCGCGTCGGACCGATTGCGATCGAGGTGCTTGAACCGCTGCAGCGGCTCAAGGTGACGATCGAGGAGAGCCACGGGATTGCCGGCGAATTCACCTTCACCGGGCGAGCCTTCCCGATCGAGGAGCCGCGCTTTACCCACCGGATCGGGCCACGCGCCTTCATGGATTACACTCGCATGACCCAGAACGGGCGCTACGAAGGATGGATCGCGCTTGACGCGGCGCGCACGCCGCTCGCTGCGGGAACGATCGGCACACGCGATCGCAGCTGGGGCGTGCGCCCGATCGGCGCGCGCGATGCACAGCCGATCCCCGGTGCACCGGTGCCAAGCTTCTTCTGGCAATGGACGCCGTTCAACTTTGCGCACGGCAGCCTGTTCTTCCACGTCAACAACGATGCGCATGGCGAGGCCTGGAACACCCGGGCCGCCTGGGCACCCGACGGGGCCGACGCGTCATCCTTGTACGAAGGCGTGGGCTCGATGCGGACCCGGCTGGCGCCTGGAACGCGCTGGCCCGGCGGCGGCACACTGTCGCTTGCATTGCCGGGCGCGCCCGAACAAGTGCAGTTCGATATGCTCGCGCGGTTCCAGATGAAGGGGCTGGGCTACACCCATCCCGAATGGGGCCACGGGCTTTACCACGGCCGGTTGAACGTGGCGCGCGAGGAAATCGAACTGGATGTGCTCGATCCGCTTGCACCGGAAAATCTCCACGTCCAGATGGTCGCGCAGGCGCTGGCAGGGCCGGACACGGGCATCGGAGTATTCGAGCAGCTGATCATCGGCCCGTTCAGCCCGCTCGGCCTGCGCGGCTTCAACGATCCGCAAGCCGAATAGGCTGAACCAGCCGCAGCAACCGCAAGCAAAAGGTAGCTGGAGCTGGGGAGTCTGGCGCTAGCCGGCCGTGAAGGCTTGCCTGTAGAGCGGATTGTCGGCCGAATAATAGTTGCAGTGAAAGCCCGATGGCACGCGGAAGGGGATGCGCACAGTGGCGACCGGGCCCTTGGCAATATCCTTCGCAGCGAAGATCGCGAGCTCGCTGGTCGGCGAATTGGCGCGGTGCACCAGCGACATGGCGTAACCATCAGCCTCATCGGTGCTGCCGACGCGCGGAGCAAAGATGAGCTCGCCCGACGCGGAACCCGCGCCGAAGCGGTAGATATCCTCCTCGCCGGTCTGCGTGTCGAAGCGCATCACCGCATCCATGCCGTCGACCCGCCCATCGCGCGATTCGATGTTGATATTGGCAAAGCTGTGGCGGCTCTTGCGGGTCATCAGCCGGTCATCGGGGCGCGGGAACTGGATGTCGCGGTCGTTGATCACCGCTTCGCGCATCGAGGCAGACGCGATGTCGATCGTCCACCGGCGCAGGCTCTGCGCGGTATCGCCATGCGTCAAGCGGTTGCCATCCTGGTCGGGGAACAGCGCCGTCCCGTTGGCAGCCGCCACATCGGCCACGATCTGGCCGTCCTCTTCCCAGACGTTGAGCTCGTGGAACATGTGGCGTGGATCGAATTCGAACCAGCGCACATCTTCAGCCGTGCCCTCGCGCGGCATGATCGCCAGCTTGGTCGGCCGTCCGGTATTCCACGCAGTCATCGGCTTGCCTTGCATGAACCGCTGGATGTCGGAATCGATCGGGATGATCGGAAACACGACCCAGTTCTCGGTCAGGAAGAAGGTGTGGACCAGCGCCATGTGCGGCACCGGAATAATCGCCGTATGGCGCACTTCGCCCGAAGCCGCAGTGATGGTGTACTGAAGTTCGGCCGGGCCGCCATAACCGTTGATCATGGCACCGATATTGACCAGTTCGCCAGTCGCATAATCGACTTTTGGATGCGCTGAGAAGGTCGAGGCGATCCTGCCACCGAAATCATCCTCGCCCAGCGTGTCGAGGTGGCGCGGATCCAGCACCACGGGGCGCGCGCCTTCCATCAGCGCCAGTAGCTTGCCACCGTGCAGGATGATGTTGGTGTTGGCGGTATTGTAGGTCTTGCCCTGGACGCTCGGATCCGCCGTCATCGGGTTGCCGAACATGCCGAACAGGCGCTTGCCCGCAGCCTTTTCCAGCTCGAACTTCTCGGTCCGTACCCAGCGGTTGCGCAGCGATACACGGCCGTCCTCGAAGTGCAGGACATAGACCATGCCATCGCCATCGAACCAGTGATAGTCGCCTTCGCGGGTGGGGTAGAGCGGTTCCGGCCCGTTGCGATAGAACACCCCGGCCAAATCGCGCGGCATTTCGCCATCAACCACCAGGTCGGGTGCCGTCGCCTCGAAGCGCACCGGCTCATGATGCCCGGACAGATAGGGGTGATCGAAGAACGCCTGGACCATTGTTTGCCCTTCAAGGATGCGGGCGCCCCGCGCGAAGCAGGGCGCCCTTGAGTTGATCAGCCGTCAGAACTTGGCGCCGACCGAAACCACCACGCTGGCCGGGGGCGCCCAACCCTGGAAGAACACCGTCGGCAGCGACTGCGTGCGGTAATCCTTATCGGTCAGGTTCTTGCCGGCCACCCGGATGAAGTAATTCGCGATGTTGAGCGTGGCCGAGGCATCGAGCAATCCATAAGAGGGCTGGATGTCGCGGGCGAGGCCGAAGGTCCCCAGCGAATAGCTGTCGATCCAGGAATAACCTGCCGTCAGAATGATGTTGGATTCAGCGCTCAGATCGCGGGTGTAGCTGCCCCTGATGGTATAGTTGCTGCTTGGCACGCGCTGCAGTGCCACGCCGGTGAAATCGGCGACGCTGCCCGGCGCGCCGGCCTGCGCGGCAGGGCCGATCGCGGCGGTCTGACCGTTGATGCGTCCGTCGCGCACTTCGGCATCCTGCAGCCCGACGGTGCCCGACAGCTTGAGCCCTTCGAGCGAAGGCGTCAGTTGGCCGAAATCAAGATCGAGCTCGAATTCCAGGCCCTTGATCCGCACCTTGGGCAGGCTCGCGACATAGGTGTTGGTGCCTGGCCCGTAATTGGGCGTCACCACCACTTGTGATTGCTGGAAGTTCTTGATGTCGTTGATGAACGCTGCAACGTTGAAGGTTATGGCATCATCGAGCAGGCGGCTTTTCAGGCCCGCCTCATAGGTGGTGTTGGTTTCCGGCAGATAGGACAGGAAATTGTTGTCCGGGCAGCCGGTCACCACCCCGCAATTGGTCTGCGTGGGGGACTGTTCGGACAGCGTGCCGCGGATCGAGAACCCGCCAGAGCGGAAGCCTTCAGACCGGTTGGCATAAAGCAGCAGGTCAGGCGTTGCCTGCCATTGGATGTTGAAGCGGGTGATCAGCTTGTTCCAGCTGCCGCGATCGCTGATCGCAGGTGTCAGCGGGATGGAGCCCAGCAGCACATACGAAGTGTTGAAACGCTTCTTTTCGTCGATGTTGCGCACGCCAGCCGAGATCTTGATCGTGTCGGTCGGGTTCCAGTCGAGGTTGCCGAAGAACGACCAGCTTTCCGCCTTTTCGGCTGAGGACTGGTCGATCGCCGAATTGGTGTTCTGCGCCAGGGTGATCTTGTGATCGTAGTAATAGACACCCAGCAGGTAGTCGAACTGGCCGCCCAGCGCGCTGCCCTGCAACCGCAATTCCTGGGTGAACTGCTTGTAGGTCTGGTCGCGCAAGGTCTGAAGGAAACCGCCCGTGGCCGCGAGCAGCGGGTTGGTGACGGTGACGCAGCCCGGTGCGGTGACGCAGGTGCCGTCAAAGTTCTGCCACACCGTGTCCTCGGAATCGATGTAGGCGGTTTGCGACACCAGATTACCCAGCGGTGTTTCGGCATCGAGGATCAGGCTGGCCGTGTCGGTGTTGAGCCGGTCGCGGTCGGCATTCAGCCGGTTCTCGATCTCGCGCGGGCCGAGCCCGTCGGGACTGCCGGTCACCGGATTGTAATTGGGCCAGATGGCCGAAGGGTTGCCGCCACTCAGGATGTTGGCGGTCAGCACGTTACCGAACTGCACCGGGGTGCCCCCGCCCTCGTGATCGATATGGTCAAGGCTGAGATCGGCGTTAAGCCATTCGGTCAGGTCGAAGTTGAGCTTGAAATTGATCGCGAAATAGTCGGCCCCACCTGCGTCGCGGTTGGTAAAGACGTTCTTGTAATAGCCGTCGATCGTCCGATATTGCGCGGACAGGGCCACCCCGCCGTCTGCGCCCAGCGGAGCATTGATGACGCCGCGGCCATAGTACTCGCCAAAAGAACCGGCCCCGGCCTCGAGCGACAGGCCCAACTCGCGCGTGGGCGCGCAGCGCGTCACGTTGAATAGGCCGGCCGTGGTGTTCTTGCCGTAGAAAATCCCTTGTGGGCCACGGTCAACCTCGACCGAGCAGACGTTGAACATGTCAAGCAACTGGCCGGTGTTGTTGCCGAAGAAGATGCCGTCCTGGATCACCCCGACCGGCGGGCTCTGGGTCTTCTCCACATCGGCATAGCCTTGGCCGCGGATGAAGATGGCGCTCTGACCTGGCGCCGCCGTACCGATGCCGATGAAGACGTTGGGGGCGGTGCCCTGCAGGTCCTGCAGCGTGCGCGGGGCTAGCGCGATCAGCTCTTCCTCGGTGATCGCTGTCAGCGCCACAGCCACCTTCTGCTGGTCGAGCGCCTGGCGCGTGGCGGTGACGATGATTTCGTTGTCGTTCTCCGCGTCCGACTGGTCGGCCTGCTGGGCTACGGCTGGCGTGGCCAGGACAGCAGCCATGGCCACAGTCGAATGCCACCCGAATTTCCGGATGTTGCGCATGTAAAACCCCCCCCCTCTCCAAAGGTGCCCGTGGCCCTGCGTCCAGACGCAATGACGCTACGGATAGCGGGAAGTTGCTGGAAATGCCGACATTCGCACAACCGCTAAATTTGACAGTTACGTGCAATCGAGGATGCCAGACGGACAGCGACCCGCATCAATCTAAGGCGGATCGGGCCAGCAACAGTGCCCCTACCGCCCCCGAGCGATCGCCTAGCCCCGGGCGACTGAGTAAATGTTTATCTGCTCCCGGCAGGTAGCCCGCATCCAGCGCGAGGGTTGCAAATTGCACCTTCTCCAGCAGGCCCGGTGTGTTCATCACGCCACCCCCCAGCACCACCTTTTCGACCGCCAACATGGCAAACAGCGAATGGCACAATTGTGCAAGATAGCCGGCGATGATGCCATGGGCTGCATGATCGGCTGGCAGATCCGACAACGATGCGCCCCAGCGGGCATGGATCGCAGGCCCGCTCGCGAGCCCTTCAAGGCAGTCGCCATGATGCGGACATATGCCGTGGAATTCCGCATCGACCGACAAGCGGCGAGGATAGAAATGCCCCACTTCGGGGTGCGCGGCACCATGGACCGCCTTGCCATCGATAACCAGGCCGCCGCCTATGCCCGTGCCGACCGTGACATAGGCAAGCGATCCGGCACCAAGGCCGGCGCCGTATGCATACTCGGCCAGTGCAGCGCCGTTGACATCGGTGTCGAAGCCGACCGGGACGGCCAGCCGGCGGGCGAAGTATCCCGCGATGTCGCAGTCGGCCCAGCCCGGTTTCGGGGTATTGGTGATGTAGCCCCATCTCGGTGCGCGGGGATCGAGTTCCACCGGCCCGAAGCTGGCGATGCCGAGCGCAGCGATGGCTCCGTGCTGCGCAAGCCACTCCGCAGCTTGCGCCAGGGTCGTAGCGGGTGAACGAGTAGGGATGCTATGCTTGGCGACGATCTCGGTCGGCGAGTGACCGACAACCAGCACAAATTTCGTGCCGCCCGCCTCAATGCCTCCCAGCAGCGGCTTTCCGGGCACATTCATACCAGGGCGAGTTCAGTGAGCGTGCACCGCTCGCCTTTGATCGCAAGCCTGAGCAGCGGTGCCGGTGCCCCGCCGAAATGCCGGTTCGCTTGCCCAACGTCCTGCGGCAGGCCCCCTCCCTTCAGCCCGTGAAAATCGACGAAGCTGGAAACAAGCAACTCGCGCGTGACGAACCAGCTATAGCTTTGCAGGGGTTCGGCATCGGGATTGGCAAGCACCAGCCCCGATCCATTGAGCGGTCGATACTCGCCAAGCAGGCTGTCGGCGACCATCCCATAGAGACCGTTTGGCGCATGGTTCAACCCGGGCGCAAATGTAGAGCTCTGCGTCACCCAGAACACGTAGTAGCGGCCCTTGTGAAACACGACATGCGCACGTTCGAGTTCGTTGTTCACCCCATCTGCATGGATCAAAGGCGGTAACAGCTTCCACCCGTCACCAGATCGGCAAGCGATGCCCACCGCACCATTGTGCGCACTGTTGCTGGCGGCAAGCGAGGCGGTGAAGATCAGATACTCTTGGTTATCGGCGGGATCGCGGAAATAGGCTGGATCGCGGAATGCCTTGATCTTGCCGGCTTCCCCCTCATGCGCATCCGCGAGCATATAGTCCGGCGAGATGCCAACTAGTGATGGCAAAGGCATGGTCCAGGCAGTTGGCAGGCCATCGGCTCCAAGGGCGGCATGGGCTTCGACAAGTCGCTGCTGGTAGCCCCCTGGTCGTTCGCTTGTGCCGGCGGCGGTGAAGTACAGAGCAATGCCTGTACCGTCAGTAACAGCCGAGCCCGCCCACTCCCGTTCATAATCGACGTCGAAGCGGGGCAGGACATCGCCCAGATCGACCCAGCGATCACTCTTGCGCTCCAGCAGGCGGATTTTCGCTTCGAAGTGGCGCAGGCCAGGATCGCCCCGGTCAGGGGCCGACAGTGCCATCCACAATTGCCGCCCGTTGACCGAAGCAATGAAGCCTTCCTGGTCCTGGATTGGCCACATGTCCCAATAGATACGGCCTTGAGCGAGGCCTGACCGGTCGACGCCTTCAATCAATGGAATGCGCGCAACCAGTGAGGCATCAATCTTGCGCACACTGTCCGCGGTCCAGGCAGTCGTCATGCCGACATCCTAGTCAATAGATTGGAAAAGATAAGGGCCGGCCAACAGGGAGGAGTTGGCCGGCCCATGCGCATGCGTCAGAAATCGAACCGGACCGAGGCCGAGACCGTACGGCCATTAATCGAACGCGCACGAATGTAATTGTCCACACCGGCCGTGATCGATCCCTCCTCCGCCTCGGTGATGCCCTTGGTATTCAGCAGATTGTTCGCGTTGAGCGACAATTCGATGTTTTCAACGGGGCGGAAATTCACAAAGGCGTTGACCTGGGTGTAGGCGGGGAAAATCAGCTCGTTGCTGTCCTGCGCATAAGCCTTCGTCGTGCCGACCAGGTTGAGGCCGACCCGTGCCACATCGAAGTCAAGCGCAGGGGTGATCTGGTAAACGAAATCGGCCTGGCGGCGCGGCGTATTGCCTTCGTTGGCCGGTGTGATGTTGTCCTTTGAAATCTCTGCGTCGGTCCAGGTCGCGCCGGCCCGCAGGTCAAAGATGCCGCGGCGATAGGCCGCTTCCAGTTCAATCCCCTTGGCGGTGTAGGTCCGGTCGAAGAAGCGCTGTGTGGTGGCTTCGAAGTTCTGCTCCTGCGTCTCGGCATAGAAGCCGGTCACGAACAGGCCGAGCCCGCCGCTGCGATACTTCACGCCAACTTCGTACTGGTCGACGTAGTCGATCGCATCGGCCTTGCGAACCGAGCCGTCAGGCTGGACCACGCCGAACAGCAACCGGTCGGCATTGGCGCGCCCGCCGCGGCTGGCGCGCGCGAAGACAGCCGCATCTTCGGTGAACTGGTAGTTGGCACCAATCGACCACGACCAGTAACTGACATCGTAATCGATCGGGCTGGGATTGCCGTTGTCGATCAGCGAGACGCTGCGCTCAACCGGCTGGATCGTGCCATCGCCATCGACATCGAAATTGGCGGCCTGGAGCGTACCGGCATAGCTGCCGCGCGCCGAGACATTGTCATAGCGCAAGCTGGCATCGACAGTGACGGCATCGAATTCAAGGCCGACAGCAACATAGGGCGCGTCGATGTCATAGGTCGCATCATAGCTGCGCTGGCAGCAGTTACCCCAGAACGGCACGCCATAGGCATAAAGCCCGTTGCGGGTAAGAACTGCCCCATTGGACGGATCGACGACATTGACCAGTGCCGCATTGTTGCCGTTCACCTCGAGCAGGAAACTGTCCCACACCCAGTCCATGTCGATGTCTTGGCGCGCCTTGTAGAAGCCTGCAGTGACAGTGGCGTTGCCCAATTCCTTGGACAGCTTGAGGTCGTTGGTGAAGCCCCCGAAGTCGTTGATTTCAGTGTTGAAAAGATGCGTGCGCATCAACAGGCCGTTGGCATTGTTGAACGCCTGCCCGGCATTGGCGCCGTTAGCATAGACGAGATTGTAGCTGCCTGCGGTTCCGGTCAGAAGTTCGCCGACCGAATTGCCGATAGCGGCTGCGGCCCCGACTTCCGAAGGGAAGGGCGAAACAAAGCGGCCCGAGACATCAGACCAACGGAAACGCTCTTCGAGGGTCAGGCCATCAGCCAGCTCGAACACGGCTTCGAGGCCCAGCGAGGTGACGACCGGATGCATCCCGTCCTTGATGTCGGTCGTGCGGCCATTGTTGATGCCGTCGAGACCGAAGACGTTGGTGAAAAGCGCACTGTGCGGCGTGTCTTGCAGGATGTTGAAATTGGTGAAGGAGCGATAACTGGGATCGGAGTTTGATCCGGTCACCAGCATCGGCATGGGCAGATAGCCGATCGCGCGATCATTGAGGTGCTTGGCGTAGATCCGCACATAGCCGGTCTCAAACTCCTGGGTCAGGTTGGCTTTGATCTGGTACCCGCTGTTGGCGTTGTAGCCGGCATCGCGCGGACCCTCGCCTTCCCGCCAGAAGCCGCCGATATTGAAGCGGGTGTTCTCGCCGATCGACGCACCATAGTTGAAGTCTAGGCGATAATCCTCGTAGTCGACACCGAGGCTGGCGATGATCGTACCGCCGTCCTGGCTACCGTCCTTCGAAATGAAGTTGATCACGCCGCCAGGCGAGTTCGAAGCCAGGGTCGAAGCCGAGCCACCGCGCACTGCCTGGATCGACTGTACGGTCTGGTCGGCGCGCAGGAAGATGTCCGCATTGCCGAAAGCGATGTCGCCAAACTGGAGCACGGGCAGGCCGTCCTCCTGCAGCTGGAGGAACTTCGCACCACCCGAGGCGACCGGCAGGCCGCGCACCGCGATATTGGCATTGCCATCGCCGCCAGTCGATTCCGAGCGGATGCCGGGGATCTGGCGGAAAATCTCGGCCGTCGTGCGTGGCGCGGCGTCGGCAATCGCCTCAGCACCCAGCGCGCTGACGGAAACCGAAGACTGCAGCTTGTTGGCGGGGCGCGGCGATGCCGTCACGATGATTTCGTTGAAGCCCAGGGCGTCGTCTTCGGCAGCAGCCGGACCGTCGTCAGCTTGCGCTGCATCCTGAGCCAGAGCGGGCATTGACAAGGCGCTCAGTGCGACACCGAAGGCCAAAGCGTGGCGGAACTTCATGGCAATCTCTCCCACATTCTTCGCGCCATATTGCGCGATTCGCACTAATGCATAGGTCGAATGCAAACGATTGCAACTACAAAACTGCAAACGATTGCAATCAAGCGGAATCTATGTCACGAAAATGGCATCAGGCCGGAACGATACCGGTTCACGAGAGGATGGCTGGACATGCAAGGCGCCGGAAAACCGCGGCTTTCTCTGCTGCGAATCATCGAGATGAATGTCGGCTTCTTCGGTCTGCAGTTCAGCTTTGGCTTGCAGCAGGCCAATATGGGCCCGATCTACGGCTTCCTGGGCGCTGACGAGGCGACCATGCCGCTCTTGTGGCTGGCCGGCCCGATGACCGGCCTTATCATCCAGCCGATCGTGGGTGCGATGAGCGACCGCACACATTCGCGACTCGGCCGGCGCACGCCCTATTTCCTGATCGGCGCGATCATCTGCACCATCTGCCTGTTCCTGATGCCCTATTCCAGCGCACTGTGGATGGCCGCCTCGCTCCTGTGGATCCTCGATGCCGGCAACAACATCACCATGGAGCCCTATCGCGCCTATGTGGCCGATCGCCTGGCGACCGATCAGCGCTCGAGCGGGTTCCTGACGCAGAGCGCTTTCACCGGCCTTGCGCAGACCCTCTCCTATCTTGCGCCAACCTTGCTGACTTCCTTCGTCGCGCGCGACGTGCTCGACGACAACGGCATCCCGGTGATCGTGCGGATCGCCTTTATCATCGGCGCGATTCTGTCCATCTCGACGATCGTCTGGTCTGTCTGGCGAGTGCCCGAATTGCCGATGAGCGATGAGGAACGTGCTGCCCTGGAAGGCAAGCCGCTCACCGCCCGCGCAACCCTCGCCGAGATCGTCGATGCGGTCCGCGACATGCCACGGCCGATGCGCCAGCTGGCTCTGGCCATGTTGTGCCAATGGTATGCCATGTTTGCCTATTGGCAGTATGTGACATTTGCGGTCGGCCGGTCCCTGTTCGACACCAGCGACCCCTCCAGCGCGGCCTTCCGGGCCGCAACCTTGACGACACAGCAAGCCGGGGCCCTCTATAACTTCGTCGCCTTCCTGGGCGCACTGGCGCTCATTCCGATCGTCGCGCGCCTCGGCGCGCGGATGGTTCATGCCGCCTGTCTCACCGCCTCAGGCGCAGCGATGCTGTTGCTGCCCGGGGTCGAGACAACAGCGGGTCTGTTCGCCTTGATGCTGGGCATCGGGATTGGCTGGGCCGGCATGATGGGCAATACCTATGTCATGCTGGCCGATTCGATCCCGGCTGAGCGCAACGGCATCTACATGGGCATCTTCAACATGTTCATCGTGATTCCGATGCTGATCCAGACGCTGACTATGCCGCTGATCTACCGTCCGCTGCTGGGCGGCGATCCGCGCAATGTGCTGGTGCTGGGCGGGTTGTTGATGCTTGCAGGTGCCCTCGCCACGCTGTTTGTTGATGCGGGACACCGGGTTGCGCGTGAACAAACTTCATTAGCAGGCTAAGGACGGCCGATGCCGAGCAGCGACGATCAGGATACGCACGACACCCGCTCGCCAGTGCGCACGATCATCGATCTGGCACGGCTGGCCGGGGTGTCGCCTGGCACGGTGTCGCGTGCGCTGGCCGGAAAATCGCTCGTCAATGCCAAGACAAGAGAGCGGATCCAGGCGCTGGCGCGCGAACACGGCTTTCAGCTCAACCAGATGGCGAGCAAGCTCCGCCGCCAGAAGACCGGCGTCATCGGGATCGCCATTCCGCTAGGCCACGACAGCCGCCAGCAGATTTCGGACACCTTCTTCATGACGTTGCTCGGCTACCTGGCCGACGAGCTGACCGAGCAGGGCTATGACCTGATGCTGCGCCGGGTCATTCCCGACCGCAACGAAGACTGGCTCGACCAGTTCATCGGCTCGGGCATGATCGACGGGCTGATCGTGATCGGCCAGTCCGACCAGTTCGACCGGATCGAGGATGTCGCCGATGGCTACCTCCCCATGGTCGTGTGGGGCAACCACGCCGAAGGCCAGCGCCACTGTGTGGTCGGCACCGACAATCGCCTGGGGGGCAGGCTGGCTGCGGAACGGCTGGTGGCAGCAGGCGCCAGCCGCATCGCCTTTCTTGGCGATGTGGGCGCGATCGAATTCGCCGCACGATTTGCCGGCGCAAGAGATGTGGCGACCCGATACGCGATCCCGATCACGCACTTTACGGCCCACCTCTCGCCCGATCGTATGGCCGCCGAGATTGAAGCCCAGCTCGACCCGATATTGGCAGCAGCAGATGGTGTGTTTGCCGCGACGGACAATCTCGCGATCGCATTGCTGCGCGAGTTCAAGAAGCGCAATGTCGCGGTGCCCGCTGCCGTCCGACTGGTGGGGTTCGACGATTTGCCGATGGCCAGCCAGACCAGCCCGCAACTGACCACGATCCACCAGGACATTGCCGGGGGTGCAAAGGGGCTAGTCGATCTGTTGCTGCGCCGCATGCGTGGCGAGGAAACCGAGAGCCTCATCCTGCCACCCAGGCTGGTCCTGCGCGAGACGGCTTAGGCCACCACGGGCTCGACCGCGCAGCGACGCGCACGGACGCTGCTGCCCTCCCGCAACTCCCACCCGCCGGCTCCTCTGTCTGACACTGCCCAACAGAACGCTTGCCCGCTCGCCGCATGGCGTTAAGTAATCATTCCCAGGTGGGCAAACAGCAATGATCTTGGGGCAATGGCCCGAAGCAGATCCGGGCGCGCCGTTGCGCGCCTCGCTGTTCGGTCGTTTCAGCATTACTGCGGTCGGCAGTGGCGAACTGCCCATTTCCAGCCGGCGTGCCCGCGCCTTGCTGGCGATCCTTTGCCTCGAATCCAATGCGCCGCTGGAGCGCGAACGCTTGAGCCGCCTGCTTTGGCCGGGCAGGTTCGAGGCGCATGCAAAGGCCAGCCTGCGCCAATGCCTGCTGAGCCTGGGCAAGCTGTTGGCCCCATTCCACGGCGATCTCATCACAGCCACTCGCCAAACAATCTGCCTGCAGCCTGGCGCGATCCAGTCCGATCTTGGTGAACTGGAAGGAGCATTGGCAACGGGGCGGCTGAGCGAGGCACTACGCCTGCTCGACGACATCGGAGGCGCCCCGCTGCTCGACGGCTTGGCCTTTGGCGACGAGTTCGCCGATTGGCTCGCCAGCCAGCGCAACAGGGTAGAGCGTAGGCTCCAGGCTGCCGTAACGGACGCGCTCGACCAGCTTGAGTGCGACGGCCTGAACGAAGAACACTCCAGATTGTGCGACAGCTGGGCTGCACGATCCGGCGGAAATGCGACGGCTTCTTTGCCTGCCCGCCAGACGCGCATCGCCGTGCTGCCGTTCCATTCGGTCGGTTCATCCGACGGTGAGGACTATTTCGCCGATGGGCTGATCGACGAGTTGATCACCTCGCTGGGCAAGGTGCCACAGTTGCTGGTGGCCGGGCGCACCTCGGCCTTCCACTTCCGCGACAGTTATCTTGAGCTGCCGCGCATCGCCGCAGCACTGGGCGTTTCGCACCTGGTCGAAGGATCCGTCCAGCGCCAGGGTGATGAGGTCCGCGTTCATGTCCGCCTGATCGATGGGGCAACGGGCTTCGAACTATGGGCCCAGCGCTACGATGGTACGCTGGACGCCATCTTCCGTCTCCAGGAAGACGTGGCCCAGGCTGTAACCAGCGCCTTGGGCAGCATTCTTGGGTTCGACATGGCCATGCCGCAAGTGCGCACCATGACCCACAGCAAGGCTGCCTATGATCTTTACCTGCAGGCCAAGGCGCTCAGCTTTCGCCTGTTCGGTGACGGTATGCTCGATACCGCCGTGACGCTGCTGGACGAGGCGCTGGCAATCGATCCCGCATTTGCCGAAGCCTGGCTGCTGCAGGCTGAAGTGCACCAGCTGATCGCCATCTATACCGCCTGCCTTGACCGTCCCGCCGCCTCGGCGCGCATGGCCAGTTGCGTGGAACGGGCGCTGGCAATCAATCCGCGCCTTGGGCAGGCCTATTCGCTGCTCGGGCTGCACCGGCTGTGCCAGAACGATTTCGTCGGGGCGATCGACCTCGCATTCGAAGGCTACCAGATCGAGCCGGGGCATCCGCAGGTCGCGATGCGGCTCGGGTCCTACCTGATGTTCTGCGGGCGGACTGAACAGGGCATGCGCTATATCGAAGAGGCGCTGGCGCTTGACCCGATCGACGGGCGCAAATTCATGCTGCGCGGAAACGGGCATCTCAACCAAGGCGACTTGGATGCGGCGCTCGCGGATCATCAGCGCTCGGTGGATCTCGGGTTCGCATCGGTCTATCTGGCGGTCGCGCAGGCCACGAACGGCGAGCACGAGCGCGCGGTCGAAACCTACATGCAGACCCGGCAGTTGCTTAACAAATCGATCTTTCCACCGGCTGGGACCCAGCCGATGACGCCCGAGGTCATGGATGCCTACTGGCTGGTTGCGGCGAAAGGCGTATGCAGCGGCAATCCGGAAGACCGCGAAGCCTATTGCCGCATGCTCGATTACCTGCACCTTACCATGTACGACAAGGGCGACTACGCGATCACGCTGCCGACCGTGTTCATGGGGTACACTGAAATGCTCTACAAGACGCTGGGAGAGCAGATTTCACCGGGTAACATGGGGTGCCTGATTTCGATCTGGGCTGAATTCGAGCCGATCCGCCAGATCCGGCTGGATCCGGAGTTCATTCCCTTCGCCCAGCGCATCGGCATGGCTGCAGCCTGGGACAAATACGGCTGGCCTGACCTGTTGCCGGTGCCCAGCAACCGCAACTGACCGGTCGTGGAGCTTATGGGGTTCTCGGTTCAGACCCGGCTGGTAAACTATTGACGCTTTTTTGACGGTTCGGCGGATTGACGCTTGCCGTAGCGTCAACGCAGTATCGCGGCCGGGCATCGCAGACATTTCGGAACCCATTGCAAGGGCTGGAGCCACGGCTTCCGGCGCCGGGAGAGGTCTGACTGCGCCCGAAGAGCAGATGAACGAACCGGCTGGCGCGCTCCTGCGCAGGGCCAAGCGAAGGAGAGAGACAATGACGATGATCAAAGCACTTTATGCAGGGGTCGCCATGCTGGCCACGGCCGCACTGGCAGTGCCTGCGGCTGCACAAGAATCAAGCTATACCCCTGGCACAGTCTGGCAGGTTGGCCGGATCGATGTGATGCCCGGTCAGTTCGAAAACTACATGGATTGGCTCGCAGGCCAGTGGAAGAAAGTCAACGAACTCGCCAAGGCCGAGGGCATCGTGGTCGATTATCACGTGCTGGCTAGCACCCATCCGCGCGATGGCGAGCCCGATCTGATCCTGATCATCGAATACAAGGATTACATGACCACGGCGCAGCAGCAGGCCTTCGACAAGAAGGTAAACGCCATGCTGTCCCAGAACGATCGCCAGGCCGGAGCGGCCAGTGCCGAGCGCGGAAAGATGCGCGAACAGATGGGGTCAGTTCAATACCAGGAACTGGTTCTGAAGTAAGCGACCCGCTTCAGAACCGGGGCAGGCGGCGGTCCATTCCGGGCCGTCGCCTGCAGAACTCTCCCGCAGGAAGCGCGAAGGGTGCGGCCATGGCAAGCATCGAGGAAGTCGCTCGAGATTTCACTGCATTGCTGCGGGCCGGGCAGTTCGAGGAAGCGGGCCGCCGTTTCTGGGCCTCTGACATCAACATTTTCGAGCCGCAGCAACAGGCCGGGGTCTTGGCAGCGCGCAACCGCTTCGGCTCGAGCCGGGTCGAGGACATCGGTATCGATGGCCCGTTCGTCACGGGCGACCAGTTCGCACTGTT
>CAZCNF010000039.1:0-1688 GCA_964500135.1 uncultured Porphyrobacter sp. | reverse complement strand
TCGAGGACATCGGTATCGATGGCCCGTTCGTCACGGGCGACCAGTTCGCACTGTTCCTTGACCTGGTGCTGGTCGATCCCTCCAGCGGCAGGCGGCGCCCCTTCTCCGAAATCGCGCTCTACACGGTGCGCGGCGGCCAGATCACCGAAGAAAGGCACTTTTATGAGTGACGTTGCGCTGACTTATCCAGCCCCCAACGCATGGGCGCTGAGCGAGCGCCGCTACCTGCGGCGCGCAACCATCTTCCTGCTTTACGTCGCGCAGGGTCTACCGCTGGGCTTGCTCGACTTTGCCATGCCGGCGTGGCTGGCCCAGAATGGTGCTTCGGCTGCTGCAATCGGTTCGGTGCTGGCCATGACTATTCTGCCGTGGACGCTCAAGCTGGCGCATGGCTTCGTGATGGACCGTTACACCTTCCTTGCCATGGGCCGGCGGCGCCCTTGGATCATCGCCAGCCAGTTCGGCCTGGTCGCCGGGTTCATCGCACTCGCTCTGGCCAACCCTTCGGTCCACCAAATTGCGCTGATCTCGGCCTTTGCCTTCACCATCAGCCTGTTCGCATCGATGCAGGATGTTGCAGTCGACGGCTTGGCGGTGGATATCCTCGAACCAGACGAAATCGCCCGTGTGAACGGCTTCATGTTCGGCGGACAGATGATCGGCATCGCCGCCGGGGGCGCGCTGGGCGGCTATTGCCTCGCCTATTATGGGCTGCCGGCGGCAGCCCTGGTGCTGGCGGTGATCGCGGGCATGATCCTGTGCCTGATCGCGTCCGTGCGCGAACGCTCCGGCGAAAAGCTGCTGCCGTGGTCAAACGGGAGTGCAGTGCAGCGCAACCTCGACCTGCAGCGAGCCGCCTTCTGGCCGATCATTAGAGACGTGTTCAAAGCCATGACCCAGCGCGAGACGCTCAAGATCCTTCCGGCCTTCGTTGCCACTTCGGCTGCCTTTGGCGTCTTCCTTGGTTTGGGCCCGCTATTTGCGGTGGATTACCTCGACTGGCAAAAGGACACCTATTCCGGCTGGGTAAGCCAGGCGAGCCTCGTCGCCGGGCTGGCCGGCATCGTCCTGTGCGGTCCGCTGGCCGAGTTTGCAGGCCCGCGCCGGGCGCTACTGGGCACCTTCGGAGGCTTCTTCCTGTTCGGTCTCGCAATGCTGGCGCTCGAACCACAATGGGGTAACGCGCTGCTGTTCATACCGGCAATCTTCACGATTTACTTGTTGCGCACGCAGAGCCTCGTGGCTGTGTGCAGCCTCTCGATGCCGCTCTGCGTCCCGGCTGTCGCCGCGACCCAGTTTGGGCTGCTGATGGCCGTGGCGAACCTTGGTCGCACATTCTCGGCTGCGATGCTCGGCTGGCTTGACAGCCTCGGCGGCTATTCGGCCATGTTCCTGGCGATCGCGGGTTTCAGCCTAGTCGGGGCCGGCTTTGCGCTCGTGGCCCGGGTCGGGCGTTGAATCTAGGACTGGCGGAGCTGTCAGTCTAATGCGAACTCGTCTCCACCTGGCAGAACTTCCCCTCCCAGCGAAGCGCATCAAGCCACTCGGCCAAGGTGGGCAAGCCGCGGGTCTTGTAGTTCTGTCTGCCAGTGAGATGGCGATCGAGGTTAAAGTGATTGTGCTCGCGGGCGTGAGCCGAGGCGAACTTCTGTAGCGAGTTCTTTCGACGGAATCGCTGCATAGCGCGC
>CAZCNF010000038.1:0-22334 GCA_964500135.1 uncultured Porphyrobacter sp. | reverse complement strand
CGAGATAGGTGGTGATCTGCATGTCCTCGCCGCGATAGAGCGCGCCGATCTCGTCCACGCCGGCGATCTCCTCGCTGAAACGCACGCAGCGGGTACAATGGATGCAGCGGGTCATCACAGTCTTGATCAACGGACCCATGTATTTCTCGGTAACGGCGCGCTTGTTTTCCTCATAGCGCGATCCGCCGCGGCCATAGGCCACCGCCTGGTCCTGCAGGTCGCACTCGCCGCCCTGATCGCAGATCGGGCAATCGAGCGGATGGTTGATGAGGAGGAACTCCATCACCCCTTCGCGCGCCTTCCTGACCATTTCGGTATCGGTGCGGATCTCCTGGCCATCGGCGACCGGGAGCGCGCAACTGGCCTGCGGCTTGGGTGGCCCTGGCTTCACTTCGACCAGGCACATCCGGCAGTTACCGGCGATACTTAAGCGTTCGTGGTAACAGAAGCGCGGGATCTCCTTGCCGGCAAGCTCGCACGCCTGCAGCACGGTGGCGCCTGCCGGGACCTCGATTTCCTGACCGTCGACTGTGACCTTAGGCATCGTTGTCCACCTTCTGGGCATCAAGCAGGCGATAGGTCGCCGTCGCCAGCATCGAACGCAGGCCCAACGCCGAAGCCTCAAACTTTCCCGCACCGCCCGCGCAGATGTCCGCCACCGGGCGGAGCCGGGCCAGCGCCCCGCGTTCGTCTTCAGTTTCGTATTTCGTGCCAAACAGCGCCGCGACCTCCTGAGGCGCGCCGCGTGCCATGCACATCGCGATCTCGTCGGTGCGCGAATGGGCCTTCGCTGAAGGCCCGAGCGCCGCCATCGACAGGCGCTTGAGCAGCGGCTCGGGATCGGCTTCCAGCATGTGCTCGGCCAGCCCTCCGGCAAACGGCAATCCGCCCAGGCGGATGCTGCGATATTCCCTCGGCATGGCCTCGAAGCAGCCCTTGCTTACGCGGGTCTGCGCAAGCGACCTGATCGCCAGCTTGTAACTGCCGGACGTGAAATCCTGCACCAGAATGCGGTGCACCTCGTCCGCCTTTTCGCTGGCAATGCAGGCGGTCCACGCCTCAAGCGAGCCGCGCTGCAACGCCACGTCCTGCTCGGACTGAGGATTGTTCTGCGCAGACGCCGGCGCGGCAAACAGCGCTGCCGCGGTGAGAAGGAACGCCAAACGCCTCATTCCGCCGCCTCCGCGAACCTGGCATTGTGCTCGTGGATCCGGCGCTCCAGCTCGGGGCGGAAGTGGCGGATCAGGCCCTGGATCGGCCAGGCCGCGGCATCGCCCAACGCGCAGATGGTGTGACCTTCGACCTGTTTGGTCACCTGCTGCAGCATGTCGATTTCCTCGATTGCCGCATCGCCGGTGCGCAGGCGCTCCATCACGCGCCACATCCAGCCCGTGCCTTCGCGGCACGGCGTGCATTGGCCGCAGCTTTCATGCTTGTAGAAATAGCTGAGACGCGAAATCGCGCGGACGATGTCGGTCGACTTGTCCATCACGATCACCGCCGCGGTGCCCAGCCCTGAGCCGAGTTCGCGCAGCCCGTCGAAATCCATCGGGGCGTCCATGATCTGCGCTGCCGGAACCAATGGCACCGACGAACCGCCCGGGATCACTGCCAGCAGATTGTCCCACCCGCCAGTGATGCCGCCACAATGCTTCTCGATCAGCTCGCGGAAAGGGATGCTCATCGCTTCCTCGACCACGCAGGGCTTTTCGACATGCCCGCTGATCTGGAACAGCTTGGTGCCCTTGTTGTTCTCGCGCCCGAAGCTGGCGAACCAGCTAGCGCCGCGCCGCAGGATGGTAGGCGCAACCGCGATCGATTCGACATTGTTGACCGTGGTCGGGCAGCCATAAAGGCCTGCGCCGGCCGGGAACGGTGGCTTGAGGCGTGGCTGGCCCTTCTTGCCTTCCAGGCTTTCGATCATCGCGGTTTCTTCGCCGCAGATATAGGCGCCCGCGCCGCGGTGCATGAACACGTCGAAATCATAACCCGAACCGCAGGCATTCTTGCCGATCAGCCCGGCGGCATTGGCCTCGTCGATCGCGGCCTGCAGCACTTCGGCCTCGCGGATATACTCGCCGCGAATGTAGATATAGGCCGCAAGCGCGCGCATCGCAAAGCCGGCCACCAGCGCGCCTTCGATCAGCTTGTGCGGATCGTGGCGGATGATCTCGCGGTCCTTGCAGCTGCCCGGTTCGCTCTCGTCGGCATTGATGACGAGGAAGCTGGGGCGCCCGTCGCGCGATTCCTTGGGCATGAACGACCATTTGAGGCCGGTCGGGAAGCCCGCCCCGCCCCGCCCGCGCAGGCCCGAATCCTTGATTTCCTGGATGATCGCGTCCTGCCCGCGCTCGAGCAGCTTTTTCGTATTGTCCCAATCGCCGCGCGCTTGCGCAGCTTTCAGGTTCCAGGGCTGGAACCCATAGAGATTGGTGAAGATGCGGTCCTTATCAGAGAGGCTCACGCGAACCCTCCTTGCGAAAGGAAATAGAACGCGCCGAGCAGCACCACAGCGATCATTCCGAACTTGATGAGCCCGGTCAGCAGCTTCCAGGCGATGAAGCAGACCGCGAGCGCGATCAGGACGGCCGTGATCTCCATCACCATTCCTCCCGATAATCGTGGTTGGCGGTGACCATGTCCTTCAGCGTGGTCGGCCCGCCGCTCGGCTCGCTGGTGTGGCGGCCGGGCTCCTGCGTGCCGGGCTTGGGCGTCTCGCCGCGCGCCAGCGCATCGAGCACCGCGTCGAGCCGTGCGGGCGTCAGATCCTCGTAATTGTCGTCATTGATCTGGACCATCGGCGCGGTGGCGCAATTGCCCATGCATTCGACCTCGGTGAGCGTCCACAACCCGTCTTCCGAGACATGGCCCTTCTTCATTCCGCGCTTCTTGCAGGTTTCGAACAGTGCATCCGATCCGCGCAGCATGCAGGGCGTGGTGCCGCACACCTGCACGTGGAATTTGCCCACCGGCTGGAGGTTGTACATGAAATAGAAGGTCGCGACCTCGAGCACGCGGATCACCGGCATGTCGAGATAGTTCGCGACATACTCGATCACCGGCAGCGGTAGCCAGCCTTGCGTATCGGTCTCGGCGCCGACCTGGCGCTGGGCTAGGTCAAGCAGCGGCATCACCGCCGAACGCTGCCGCCCGGCTGGATATTTGGCGATGTGCCAGTCAGCCGTCTTGCGGTTTTCCGCGGTCCATTCGAACGCGCCCCAGCGTGCGCGCAGTTCAGGGGTGTCAGGTGCGGGCGTACGGTCAACCATCAGACGGCTCCTCCGCGTGGGGCGGCCACGAGAGCGCGAATGCCGAACACCGCCGCGGCAATCAGCAATGCCAGGCCGAACCCGCCAAGATCGAGATCGACCAGTCTCGCAATCCCATAGAAGGCGAGGAAGGATGCGCTCAAAAGCAGGTATCTTGCTCGGCTCACCGGTCGCACTCCCCGAACACCACATCGATCGCGCCCAGGATCGCGGTCGCATCGGGCAGCATGTGGCCCTTGCTCATCATGTCCATCGCCTGCAGGTGGCTGAAGGCGGTCGGGCGGATCTTGCAGCGATAGGGCTTGTTGGTCCCGTCGCTCACCAGATAGACCCCGAATTCGCCCTTGGGGCTTTCGGTCGCGACATAGACTTCGCCGGCCGGCACATGGAAGCCTTCGGTGTAGAGCTTGAAGTGATGGATCAGCGCTTCCATGCTCTGCTTCATCTCGCCGCGCTTGGGCGGGGAGACCTTCCCGTCGGTGCTGGCGACCGGGCCTGCGGGCATTTCGGCCAGGCACTGCTTGATGATCTTCGCGCTTTCGTAAACTTCCTTCACGCGCACCATGAAGCGGTCATAGCAGTCCGAATTGGTGCCGACGGGGATGTCGAACTGCATCCGCTCATACACGTCATAGGGCTGGCTCTTGCGGATGTCCCACGGGATGCCCGCGGCGCGGATCATCGGGCCGGAGAAGCCCCAGGCCACTGCATCCTCGCGGCTGACCACTGCGATATCGACATTGCGCTGCTTGAAGATGCGGTTGTCGACCACCAGGCTCATCGCGTCGCCGAACAGTTCGGGCAGGCGCGTGTCGACCCATTCGCCGATATCGACCAGCAGTTTCTCGGGCACGTCCTGATGCACCCCGCCGGGGCGGAACCAGGCACTGTGCATGCGCGCGCCCGAGGCACGCTCGAAGAAATTGAGGCAATCCTCGCGCAGTTCGAACACCCACAGGTTCGGCGTCATCGCGCCCACGTCCATCACATGCGCGCCGATGTTGAGCATGTGGTTGCAGATGCGGGTCAGCTCGGCGAACAGCACGCGCAGATATTGCGCACGGATGGGCACTTCGAGATTGAGCAGCTTCTCGATCGCCAGCACATAGCTGTGCTCCATGCACAGCGGGCTGCAGTAATCGAGTCGGTCGAAATAGGGCAGCGCCTGCAAGTAGGTCTTGTGCTCGATCAGCTTCTCGGTGCCGCGATGGAGCAGGCCGACATGCGGGTCGATCCGTTCGATCACCTCGCCATCGAGCTCCATAACCATGCGCAGCACGCCGTGCGCGGCGGGATGCTGCGGGCCGAAATTGATGGTGTAATTGGTGATGACCTCGTCACCGGTGGTCGGCGACTGCTCGAGCTGCATGCTCATGCCCTGCCTCCTTCCGCCTTCTCGTCACCCGGAAGCACGTAGTCCGAGCCTTCCCAGGGGCTGAGAAAATCGAACTGGCGCAGGTCCTGCGCCAATTGGACGGGTTCATAGACCACGCGCTTTTCCTCTTCGGAATAGCGCAGCTCGGTATAGCCGGTGAGCGGGAAGTCCTTGCGGAAGGGATGCCCTTCGAAGCCGTAGTCGGTCAGGATGCGGCGCAGGTCCTGATTGCCGGCGAAAGTCACGCCGTAAAGGTCGAATACCTCGCGCTCGAGCCAGCCCGCATTGGGCCACAGCGTCGTAACCGTAGGCACCGGCGTGGCTTCGTCAGTGTTTACCTTCACCATCACCCGGTGGTTCCGCGTAAGGCTGAGCAGCATGTAGACCACTTCGAAGCGCTCGGCGCGCTGGGGGTAGTCCACCCCGGCGATTTCCATCAGCTGCTGGTATTCATGCGCGTCGCGCAGCAGCTGCAATGCTTCGGCGATGCTGTCTCGCTGCACTGTGATGACGATTTCGCCGTGCTCTTCCCTGGACGACACCACCATCTTGCCCAGCGCCTTCACCAGCGCATCGCGCACGCCATCGTTGCTGGCGAACTTCGGAGCGGAATGCTGCACGGCCATCACCGTTCGACCGTCCCTTCGCGGCGGATCTTGCGCTGCAGCTGCATCACGCCATAGAGCAGCGCCTCGGCGGTCGGCGGGCAGCCCGGCACGTAAATATCGACCGGCACGATCCGGTCGCAGCCGCGCACCACACTGTAGCTGTAGTGGTAATAGCCGCCGCCATTGGCGCAGCTGCCCATCGAGATCACGTATTTCGGTTCCGACATCTGGTCGTAAACCCGGCGCAGCGCCGGCGCCATCTTGTTGCACAGCGTGCCCGCCACGATCATCACGTCGCTCTGGCGCGGGCTGGCGCGCGGCACCACGCCAAACCGCTCCATGTCATAGCGTGGCATATTGACGTGGATCATCTCGACCGCGCAGCAGGCAAGGCCAAAGGTCATCCACCACAGGCTGCCGGTGCGTGCCCACTGGAACAGCTCCTCGGTGCTGGTGACGAGGAAACCCTTGTCGTTCACTTCGCTCTGCAACGCGCGGAAATAGTCCGCATCGGGCTGGCGCACTTCGCCCGGCTGGGCGGCGGCCGGCAACCCGGCAGGCGGGGTTACGGTGGTGCTCATTCCCAATCCAGCGCCCCCACTTTCCAGGCATAGGCGAGGCCGATTGCCAGTTCGCCCAGGAACACCATCATCGTGATCCAGCCCGGCCATCCGGTGAGGTCGAGGCTGACCGCCCAAGGGAACAGGAAGGCCGCTTCAAGGTCGAAGATGATGAACAGGATCGCGACGAGATAGAAGCGCACGTCGAACTGGCTGCGCGGGTCCTCGAACGCCGGGAAACCGCATTCGTATTCGGTCAGCTTCTCGGCGGTGGGATTGTGCGCGCCGGTCAGCCGGGCCACACCCATCGGCAGGAACACGAAGGCCACAGACAGCGCCAGCGCGATAAACAAGAAGATCAGTATCGGCAGATACTGGCTAAGGTCGACCACAGATTTGATCCCGTCGCTGCAATGACGCGCCCGCCTCTAAGCGCCTCCCCCGAAAGGCGCAAGGGCACGAATCGTGTAATTCATAGCATGTCTGTTGCGTTGTTGGGGACTGCTCTACCCCCGGTACGCTAACGCGCGAGGGGCAGCCGGCGGATCTGGGTCGGGAGCGATTCCATGTCCTCTTTCAGTTTGCCCTTGTCATAGCGGTCCCACTGGCCGTTGCCGACATAGATCAGGGCATCACCTGCGATCGATCCGCCCAATGGCTCGGTCCATGCGGGATTGGCCTGTTCGAGGATCCGATGGCTGACGACGCGCATCCCGTCATCGGACAGTTCAAATGCGCTGATCCGCATCGGGCTGGTGCCATTCTGGACCGCGATCAGTTCCTTGCCATGGCGCCACAACCCGTCGATCCCGTCGATTATCACCGGCACATCGCTGCCAAGGCGCGACACACTGCGGGACGCCAGGTCGACAATCGCGATCCCATAGCGATAATCGCTGAGATACAGCCGCTGGCCGTCTTCGCTGACCGCCAGCCCCTGCGGCGAGCGGAAGGTGCCGGGTGGGACCAGCACCGTGAGTGCTTCGGCACCCGGCGCGGCCAGGTAAATGCCGCCGCCGAGCGGATCACTCGCGTAGAGTGTCCCCGTCGAGCCAATCGCAATGTCCGACACCGCCGCACCTTGGGGCGCAGCAAGCAGCTTCCAGCCTTCGGCATCCCCGGTGAGGCCGATCAGCCCGCTGAAACCGGCATGCTGATCTTGCGACCCGTCGACATTGGCCGAGGCGATCCAGCCGATGTTGCGCGCCGCATCTGCCACTATTCCGGTGAGATCATCGGCATCGGCGATATCGGCCCTGACCCATTGATCGGCGCCAGCACTGATGAAGAGCGCTCGCCGGGTGACCGAAGTCGCGATGAAGACCCCGGGCGGCCCCGGCGCCAGGACGCTCTCAATCAGGCCTGCGTCGGCGGGAATGCTGCCAACCACGTCGCTGGCCGCGATCACTTGCGCTTGCGGGATCAGCAATGCCTTAGCCGCCTCGGCCTTGTCCCCCAGCATACCGGGGATTTGCGCCTGCGCGCCCGCGCCGAATACATAGCCCCGCGCCTTCAGCCAGGCGAGCGACGCCATGGCGTCATCAGCCTTGCCCGCATCCAGCTGCGCATTGAGCAGGCGCAGCCGCACCGATCCGCTGTTAGGGAAATCACGCGCCAGCTGTTCCAGCCCCGCCAGGTCGCCGATCCGGCCGGTCTCGGCGCTGACCGGCCGCCAAGCAGCGGCCGCATCGGCCCACGCCGGGCTAGCCAGCGCAAGCGCGGCTGCGGCGAGCGAGGCGCGGATCACTTCATCAGCATCGCGGCGGCCTTCTCGGTCGCCTTGCCGAAGGGTGGCTTGAGCCCGCCCAGCTTGGCAATGTCGATCTTCGGCTGGTGATAGACCGCTCGGGCATGGCTGAATTCGCGGAACCCCTCGATCGCGTGATAGCTGCCCATGCCCGATGGGCCGACCCCGCCGAACGGCAGGTCTTCCATCGAAACATGGAAGATCACGTCATTGGTGGTGACCCCGCCCGAGATCGTGCGGGTCAGCACCCGTTCCTGCTCGGCCCTGTCCTCACCGAAGTAATAGAGGCCAAGCGGGCGGTCATGCTCGTTGACGTAGTCGATTGCCTCGTCGATCGCCTTGTAGGTCTTGACCGGCAGCACCGGACCGAAGATCTCCTCCTGCATCACCTTCATGTCGTCATTCACGCCGCGCAGGATATTGAGCGGCATCTTGCGGATGTTGGCGTTGGAGAAATCCTCGTTGCCGGGATTGACCTCGATCACTTCGGCGCCCTTGGCGCGGGCATCCTCGACCAAGCCCTGCAGCCGTTCGAAATGGCGGTCGCTCACGACCGAGGCATAATCGTCGTTCTCGAGCAGCGTGGGGTACATATTCTTCACGCCAGCAGCGACGCCCGCAATCGCTTCCTCTTCCTTGTCTTGCGGTACATACATGTAGTCGGGCGCAAGGCAGATCTGCCCGGCGTTCATCATCTTGCCCAGCGCGATCCGCTCGCCCGCCTTGGCGAAATCGGCGCTGCGCCCCATGAACACAGGCGATTTGCCGCCCAGTTCGAGCGTCACCGGCACCAGGTTCGCCGACGCGGCTTCCATCACCCGGCGCCCCGTCGCGGTCGAACCGGTGAATACGAGGTGGTCGAACGGCAGTGAGGAAAACACCGCCGCGACTTCCGGTCCGCCAGTGATCACCGCCAGCTCGTCGGGCGTGAAATACTCGTCGACCAGTTCCTTCATCAGCAGCGAGGTGCGCTCGGTGAACTCGCTCGGCTTGATCATCGCGCGGTTGCCGGCTGCAAACACCTGCATCAACGGGCCGAAGGCCAGCTGGACCGGGAAATTCCAGGGACTGAGGATACCCACCACGCCCTTGGGCTCATAGCGCAGTTCCGCCTTGGCCCCGAGCAGGCCCAGCGGGAACTGCACCTTGCGCCGTTCGGTCTTCGCCCACTGGTCCATATGCTTGAGCGAATGCTTGCCCGCACTCACCGTGGCGGCGATGTCGGTCAGCATCGACTGGTGCATGCTGCGGCTGCCGAAATCCGCGCTCATCGCCTTGGCCAGGTTCTCGCCATGATCCTTGACCAGCGCCATGGCGCGCTTGATCCGGTCCTTGCGCATGCTCATCGGTTCGGGGCGCGAGGAATTGAAGGCAGAGCGCTGCAGCTTGAGAATGCGCTCTTGCTCGGCGCGGCGGTCGTCAGCCATGGGATCTCCTGAAACTAGCGGTGCAAATGGGTTGCGATTTGCCATCAGCTTCGCGCATGCGGCGACGCCTGACAAGTGAATAGATATGCACGGGCCCTATCCGTTTGCCTTTGCCGCAGCGCAGCATTACATCGCATGCCCGCCCCGCTCACCTGCTTCGAGGAACCAGACATGCCGCAATTCTCCGCCGCCGATCCGATCGTGATCCTGTCCTATGCCCGCACGCCAATGGGCGGGATGCAGGGGGCGCTGGCCGATGTCTCTGCGACCGACCTGGGCGCGACGGCGGTGAAGGCGGCGGTCGAGCGTTCGGGCGTGCCGGGCGACAAGTTCGACCGGGCCTATATCGGCTGCGTGCTTCCGGCCGGTCTGGGCCAGGCCCCCGCGCGCCAGGCCGCGCTGAAGGCAGGCCTGCCGAAGTCGGTCCAGGCCACCACGGTGAACAAGGTCTGCGGCAGCGGCATGCAGACCGTGATCATGGGCGCCGAGGCGCTCGCCAGCGGTTCGGTCGACTATGTGATCGCCGGCGGGATGGAGAGCATGACCAATGCCCCCTATCTGCTGAAGAAGCATCGTTCGGGCGCACGGATCGGGCATGACACGGCCTATGACCACATGTTCCTCGACGGGCTGGAGGACGCCTATGACGCTGGCCGTGCCATGGGCACGTTCGCGCAGGATACGGCCAATGCCTATCAACTGACCCGCGAAGACATGGACGCCTACTCGATCGAGTCGCTGCGTCGCGCCAACGACGCGATCGCCAGCGGGGCCTTTGCCGGTGAAGTGGTCGCCGTCACCGTGGCGACCCGTGCGGGCGAAGTGACGGTCGAACACGACGAGCAGCCCGGGAAGGGCAAGCCCGATAAGATCCCTACGCTCAAACCCGCTTTTGCCAAGGACGGCACGATCACGGCGGCCACCTCGAGCTCGATCTCGGACGGGGCGGCAGCGGTGGTGCTGACCCGCACCAGCCTGGCAGCCGAGAACGGCCAGCAGCCAGTGGCCCGGATCGTGGCCATGGCCGCCCATGCCCAGGAGCCCAAGGATTTCACCGTGGCACCGGTGGGCGCAATTCAGAAGGTGCTCGACCGGGCCGGCTGGAGCGTCGAGGATGTCGATCTGTGGGAAGTGAACGAGGCCTTCGCCTGCGTTGCCATGTTCGCCATGCGCGACATCGGCATCCCGCACGAGAAGATCAATGTGAATGGCGGGGCCACCGCCCTGGGCCACCCGATCGGGGCCAGCGGCACGCGAATCATCGTGACCCTGCTCAACGCCCTGAAGCAGCGCGGCAAGACCCGTGGCGTCGCCAGCCTGTGCATCGGCGGCGGGGAAGCCACTGCAATCGCGGTCGAATTGACCGCCTGAGCGTTCGCTTCGCGTAAGCGTGGGTTGTGTGCTATCTCTCGCGCGGGGTCGCGTGATGAGGGAGAATCACGCCATGAAGAAACTTGTGATCGCCGCCAGCATTTTGGCGCTGGCCGCTTGCGCCAAGCCTGCAGAAGAAGCCGCTGCACCTGCTGCCGAGGAAACCGCTGCAGCAGCGGTTGGTGCAGGTACCTTTGACTATGCCTCGGCCGATGGGGCCATGGCCGGCCGCATCGTCATGAACGAGGACGGCTCGTTCGAAGACACCCGGGCCGATGGCACAGTGGCCACCGGGACATGGCGTGCAAGCGAAGGGCAGACCTGCTTCACCGAAGCGACTGAAGGTGCAGCGGAAGTCTGCTGGAAGGATGAGGAGCCGGGTGCCGATGGCAGCTTCAATTCCACCTCGGCTGATGGCGTTACCGTCAAGGTCAATCCGGTCGCTGAGGAAGCAACCGCAGAAGCTGCGCCTGCAGCTGATGCGGCCGCTCCGGCTGCAGCCGAATAGGCAATCGACAGAAGACCTAAGGGGCGGTCCATTACGGGCCGCCCTTTCTCTTTGCGCGATCAGGGTGCGCCCACACCCCACAGCCGGCTCTCGCGAATCCAGCCCTTGCGGCCCGCCACGTCGATTTCGCACCAACCCGCCTCGCAACGACCGAGCCGGCCCACTACGCCAGGCTCCGCATTCCATTTGAGCGCGGATGTGTCACCTGGCTCGGCCCGGATCGCGGCGAGCCCCTTGCCTACCACCAGCGCGGTGCGCTGCGGATCGAGCAGGCGCGCTACCACCCAGCCCTGCGTGCCGTCGGGATCGCGAATCAGCCGCCAGCCTTCGCGCACGCGCAGCACTTTCACCGGCAGCCCCTGCCGCTTGTAGACCCATTCGATTGGGTAGTCCTGGCTCGGTCCCACCCGCAGGTTCACTTCGGGGGCGCGCATCGAGGCCCAATAGGGCACTTCGCGATCTTGTGCGGCAAGCGAGGCCGGCAGCAGCAGCGCAGCCAGCAATGACAGGCAGATCGTGAACCAGCGCATGGCGTTGCGCATACCGCGCTATTGCCTCCGGCTTCAAGCGCTTGTGCAACATTGCTTGACCACGCCCGCCCTTACGCCGTAGCGCCGGGGACATGCCAACCGATCCTTCCCGCCCACGCAAGCCGATCGAACACACCCCGCGGGTGATTGTCACCCGCCACCTGATGCCCGCGGTGGAACAGCGGATGCGCGAACTGTTCGACGTCCAGTTGAACGAGGCCGATGTGCCGTTCACGCGCGAACAGCTGGTCGCCGCGATGCAGCAGGCCGATGTGCTCGTCCCCACCGTGACCGACCGCATCGATGCGGACATGATCGCCCAGGCCGGTGACCAATTGAAGCTGATCGCCAGCTTCGGCGCGGGGATCGAGCATATCGATCTCGACGCCGCAGCGAAGCGCAAGATCATCGTCACCAACACGCCCGGCGTGTTCACCGACGACACCGCAGATATCGCCATGTCCGGCATTATCGGCGTGCCGCGCCGCATCCGCGAGGGCGTGGGCCTGGTGCGCAGCGGCAAATGGACCGGATGGGCACCCTCGGGCCTGCTGGGGCGCAAGCTCGGGGGCAAGGTGCTGGGGATCGTCGGCATGGGGCGGATTGGGCAGGCCGTGGCGCACCGTGCGCGCGCCTTCGGGCTCGAGATCGCCTACACCAACCGCAAGCGGCTGCCCGAGGCGATCGAGCGGATGCTGGGCGCTCGCTTCGTGCCCGATATCGATGCGCTGGTGGCCGAGGCTGACATCCTAACCCTGCATTGTCCGCTGACCGACGAAACGCGCGGGCTGATCGACGCCCGCCGGATCGCGCTGATGAAGCCCGGGTCCTCGATCATCAACACCGCGCGCGGCGAATTGATCGACCAGGAAGCCCTGATCGCCGCGCTGCAGAGCGGCCATCTCGCCGGGGCCGGCCTCGACGTCTATCCCAACGAGCCACAGGTCGACCCGCGCTTGCTCGAAATCCCCAATGTCATGACCTTGCCGCATATCGGCAGTGCCACCGCCGAAGGGCGCGAGGCATCGGGCGAAAAGGTCATCGCCAATATCCGCTTCTGGATGGACGGGCATCGCCCGCCCGACCAGGTGCTGGTCGGATTCTGACGCGAATCCGGCACTTTGGCGGTTGCCAGCGCGTATTAGTACTGTAAGACACCATCCCCATGGACGAATTCGCTTCGCAGATCGAGGTGCTGGAGCACCAATGGATGCGCGCCTGGCTGCAGCGTGACAAACCCGCCATGAAGGCGCTGGCTGCGCGCGATTTCATCTTCCTGCTGGGATCCGAACGATCGGTCCTGCTCGACCGCGCCAGCTGGCTCGAAGCGGCGACCTCGCGGCTGCGTTGCCAGTCCTATCGCTTCAACGAGATCTGGGTGCGTCGCCACGGCAGGATCGCGGTGTTCGCGACGCGCATGACCGTCGAGCTGCGGATCGGCGCCCGCGAATGGTCGGGCGACAGCTGGGTCACCGACCTGTGGCAGCGCGGACGGATCGGCAAGAAATGGAAGCTGGTCGAACGCACGCTCTCACGGCCCGACACTGACCAGCAGCTGCCCGACGAGATCAAGCAGCTGCAGCTCTGGCGCTAGTCCGGCTCGTCAATCGCCGGTCAGGATCCGGTCGACCAGTTGCTTCACCGTGGGCGTGAAGTTGTTCGAATAGAACGGGTCCTGCTTGAAGCGGTAGGCCGCATGGCCGGCGAAAGCGAGGTTGTTGTCCGGATCGCCGCCATGGGCAATGTCCTGCAGCGTTTTCTGGATGCAGAAGCTGCGCGGATCGGCCAGCCTGCCGGTGGTGTGATCGTCGTGATCCTTCCAGCTTGAGAACTGGCAGTGCGACAGGCAGCCCATGCAGCCCTGCTGGTCCGCACGGATCTGCTCGGCGCTTTCGGGCGTTACGAACACCACGGTGTTGTCCGGTGTCTTGAGCGCTTCGGTAAAGCCTTCCGCGATCCAGGCCAGCGCCTTGCGCTGGTCACCCGGGTGCACCCAGAAATACTTGGCCTTGCCGTGATCGCTCAGCGGCACGGTGCCCTCTTCCTCGTCGCGCTTGAAGATCGGGATCTGGCGTTCCGACCGGTGCATCAGGTCGTACAGGAACGGGGTCTTGACCGCACTCGAGTAAAAGCCGGTGGGGCTGAACTTGTGCAGCAGCACATCGCCCGGCTCGACCGTGCGCAGCATGTCCTTCCACACCTGCGGGATCGGGCTTTCCTGGGTCAGCAGCGGGCGCGTGCCGAACTGGAAGGCGATCTTGCCCAGTTCGGGATTGTCGATCCAGTCGTTCCACTCGCGCAGGAACCACACCCCGCCCGCCATCACGATCGCCGTGTCTTCCGAAACGCCCTCGGCGCGCATCGTCTCGCGCAGCGCCTTCACGCGCGGATAGGGATCCTCCGGCTTCTGCGGGTCTTCGGCGTTGGACAGGCCATTGTGCCCGCCCGCCAGCCACGGATCTTCATAGACCACCGCCGCCATTAGTTCGGGCACCTTGGAATAGCTGCGCTTCCACAGCGCGCGGAAGGCGCGCGCCGAGCTGATGATGGGCAGATAGTTGACCTTGAACCGCGCGGCGATCTCCGCGAGCTTGTAGGGCATGCCGGCGCCGCAGGTGACCCCGGTGATCAGCCCCTTGCAGTTCTCGAGCACGCCTTCGAGCACTTGCTGCGCGCCGCCCATTTCCCACAGCACATTGATGTTGATCGCGCCCTGGCCATTGGAGATCTCATGGGCCCGCCGGACCTGTTCTGTGGCACCGGCAATGCCATAGCGGACCAGCTGCTCGAACCGTTCCTTGCGCGTGGCCTGCGGATAGACCTGGCGGATGACATTGCCGTCGGCATCGTAACTGTCGGCATTGACCGCGCTGACCGTGCCGATGCCGCCCGCTGCGGCCCATGCACCCGAACTGGCATGATTGGTTGCCGAAACACCCTTGCCGCCCTCGATCAGCGGCCACACTTCACGCCCGCCATAGACGATCGGGCTCAAACCTTTGAACAATGAAACGCTCCCCATGCGCCGCGCCTACTCACACGCGGCCTGACTTTGCACTTGCTGTAGACCAATTCCGTCGGACTTGTTGAGGTTTTTTGGCGTTCTTGCCGAAATGCTCCCCGGTTCTCTCAGCGATTGAGCGCACAGGGGCGTATTTCTGCGGGCTCAGGCAACCGGCGGTTGCGCTCGAACCGGGCGAAATAGCCTCGAATGTCGGGCTTTTCGATGAACTCCACAAGCCGGAAGCCCACCGCCTTGAACTCGCAGATCAGCAGCAGCGGCGGAATGCCGTGCTGGTCGGTCGGGCGGTCGGTGTCGACCACCACAACCTCGCCGCCCTCGGCCAGCGCCGGCCACAAGCGCCACAGGAAGGCATAGGGCTCGGACACTTCGTGATACATGTGCACCAGGAAAATCCGGTCGAAGCTGTCGGCGGGCAATTGCGGATCGTCTTCACGACCAAGCTTGATCGAAACATTGTCGAGCCGTTGCCGTTCGACCCGCCGGCCAAGCCGGTCGAGCGCCTCACGGTCGATATCCTGCGCCAGCACGCGCCCGCCCTCGCCCACGCGCTCTGCCAGTCGCACGGTGTAATAGCCTTCCCCCGCGCCGATATCGGCCACCGTCATGCCGGAGGCGACCTCGGCCAGGTCCATCACCTTCTGCGCTTCCTGGCGCTCGTCGCGGTCGTCTTCGTTGGAAAACTCGCTCGCACCAAGGTCGGACACCGGTCGGACTGCCTGGGGGAACTCGCGCGCGGTTTCGGGGCGGTCGCCGGCGTTGCCGAGCGGCTCGCAAGCCGCCAGCACAGCCAAGCCAGCCATCAGGAAAATGGCGCCGCGAAGGCTCATTCGACGTCGTCCACCTCGACCTTCTCGCCGGTCACCCGCTGCGCCAGCGCGGCCGAGATAAAGGGGTCGATCGCGCCATCGAGTACATCGCCGGGCGAGGTCGAAACCACCCCCGTGCGCAGGTCCTTCACCATCTGGTAGGGCTGCAGCACATAAGAGCGGATCTGGTGCCCCCAACCGATGTCGCTCTTCGAGGAATGCTCTGCGCTGGCTGCTTCCTCGCGCTTGCGCATCTCTTCCTCGTAGAGCCGCGCCTTGAGCATGTTCATCGCGATTTCGCGGTTCTTGTGCTGGCTGCGGTCAACCTGGCTGGCGACCACGATCCCGCTCGGCTGGTGAGTGATGCGCACCGCGGAATCGGTGGTGTTGACGTGCTGTCCGCCCGCACCGCTGGCGCGATAGGTGTCGATCTTGAGGTCGGCCGGGTTGATCTCGATATCGATGTTGTCGTCGATCACGGGATAGACCCAGACCGAGCTGAACGAGGTGTGGCGGCGGGCCGAACTGTCGTAGGGGCTGATGCGGACCAGGCGATGCACACCGCTTTCGGTCTTGGCATAGCCATAGGCGTTCTCGCCCTTCAGCAGCAGGGTGGCGGATTTGATGCCGGCCTGCTCGCCCGCCTGGTATTCGACCGTTTCAACCTTGAAGCCACGCCGTTCCGCCCAGCGGGCGTACATGCGCAGCAGCATCTCGGCCCAGTCCTGGCTTTCGGTGCCGCCCGCCCCGGCATGGATTTCGAGATAGGTGTCGTTGCTGTCCGCCTCGCCCGACAACAGCGCCTGCACCTTGTCGGCATCGGCGCGTTCGGCCAGGCGGGCGAGGCTTGCCAACCCGTCGGCAATCACCTCGTCCTCGCCTTCCATCTCGCCCATTTCGACAAATTCGATCGCGTCGGCCATTTCCGCGGCGATCTGCTTCACCGTGCCGATCGCGGTTTCGAGCCGCTTCTGCTCGCGGGTGATAGCCTGCGCCTGCTTGGGATCGTCCCACAGTTTCGGATCCTGTACCCGCGCGTCAAGCTCGTCGAGCCGGCGCAAGGCGCGCTCCCAGTCGAGCGACTGGCGCACCAGTGCCAGCGCCGCGTTGATCCGGTCGATATGGGCCTGCCCTTCGGCACGCATGGTCTGTCCCTCGCAAAAATGAGCCGCAGCGCTTAGCGCAAGGCGGGCGATTGTAAAGCGGCCTGCGCCGCCCGCCAATCAGCGCTTGGGTTTGGGCGCGAGCTTGCGCACGGCCTCCAGCGTCAGGCGCACATGGTCGCGGTAATCCATGTCGGTATGGACCATGGTGATCCGCCCGCTGGGTGCAATCACATAGCTTGTGCGGCTGGTGATGCCGGTATCCTTGCCGTCGCGCACCAGCGCCACGTCATAGGCGTCGATCACCTGGCGGCTCGCCACGCCAACCGCAAAGGCATCGCGGCATTCTTCGCGGCTGAAGCGCTTGAGCGTGTCGATGGTGTCGTTCGACATGCCTACCACGGTGGCCCCGGCCGCCTTGAACTGCGGCATGGCCTCGGCAAAGGCATTGGCTTCGAGGGTGCAGCCTTGCGTGAAAGCCTTGGGGTAGAAATACAGCACCACCGGCCCCTTGCTCAGCGCGGCGCGGAGGTTGAAGCCGAATTCCTTGCCCGCCAGCGCGGCCTTGGTGGTGAACACCGGCGCCTTGGCCCCGACCGGCAGATCGGCCGCTGCCGGAACGCTGAGGCCCAGCGCGAGAATTGCCGCGATTGCCCATTTGCGCATCATCACTATCCCTTGTCTTGACGAGTTCGACTGATGACCAAGCGCTCAACGCGCCGTTTCGATCCCTGGCGTCAGTAGATCCCGCCCTGTTCCTCGACGAAATCTTCCGAGCGCTGTTCGCCCTGATCCTCCCCCGCACCCTTGGCCTTGCGGATCAGCGCCAGCAATTCGTCGCGCAGCGAGGCGAGCCGGTCCTGCCGCGTTTCGCGCGGGGGTTCGGTGTCGGGCTTGAACGCTTCCCAGATGACCGGCGAAAGCGGATCGTCGGTCGGCCACTGGTCGAACACGCGCTTGCCGCTGCGGCGGTCAATCCGCACCATCCGGATTCCGGCGGGCGCGACTGCGGGCTGGTCGTTCCAGCGATCGCGGGTGGCGAGCACGAAGTCCTTGAAGATCGGCGCTGCGGTGTTGCCGCCCTGGACATAACCGCCCAGATTGCGCGGCTGATCGTGCCCGACATAGACACCGGCCACGATCTCCGGTGTGCCGCCCACGAACCAGGCGTTGGTCGGCCCGTTGGTGGTGCCGGTCTTGCCGAACAGCGGCAGGTTCAGGTCGCGCAGGCGGGTCGCCGTCCCGCGCTGGACCACGCCCTCGAGCATGTGGACGACCTGGAACGCGGTGCGCGGGTCGAGCACCTGTTTGCCGGTGATGCCGAAGCGCGGCATGGGCTGCCCGTCCCATTGCGCCATGTTGCAGCCTTCGCAGCGGCGCTTGTCGGCACGCCAGATCACCTTGCCGCGGCGGTCCTGCACATAGTCGATCACTGTGGGCGTGTTCAGCCGCCCGTGATTGGCCAGCGCGGCATAGGCATTCACCATCTTCATCACCGTGGTGTCGCCCGCGCCCAGCGCAAACGAGGGATAGGCCCCGTAATTGCCGATCCCCATGCGTTTGAAGGTCGACACTACTTCAGGCATGCCGGTTTCCATCGCGATATGGATGGTCATCAGGTTGCGCGATTGCTCGAGCCCCCAGCGCATCGTGTGCACGCCGCCCGATTCCCCACCGAAGTTGCGGAAGCACTTCTCGCCCAGATTGGCGCCCTGGTAGAAGCAGAAAGTCTGGTCGGGCACTTCGGTTGCCGGCGTCATGCCGTGGTCAAGCCCCGCCGCATAGACAAACGGCTTGATGGTCGAGCCCGGCTGGCGTTCGGCCTGAGTGGCGCGATTGAAATCGCTGAGGCGGAAATCGAAACCGCCCTGCATCGCCAGCACCCGGCCGGTCTGGACCGATTGCGCCAGGAACCCGCCGGCCACTTCGGGGATCACGCCCACGCGATAGCCATTGCCGAACGGCTGCACCGCGATCACGTCGCCCGCCTTGAGCGCATCGGGCGGGCTCGCGAGCGGCGCTTCACTGCCATCCGCAAATCCGACCCGCGCGCTGTCCCCAGCGCGGCTGGTCACCACTGCGATCCGCCAGTTGCGGTAACGGATACCGAGGAACGAGCTTTGCAACTGCCCTGCCCAATTGCCTTCGCTGACGTCGATCGTGGCGATCGGGCCGGCCCAACCCCGGCTGCCGTGATAGCGCAGCAGGCCGCTGCGCAGCGCGTCACGCGCGGCTTCCTGCATTGCCGGGTCGAGCGAGGTGCGCACCCACAAGCCGCCGGCATAGACGCTGTTCGGCCCATCCTCGGCGCTTTCGCCAAACTGTTCGAGCAATTGCCGCCGCACTTCCTCGAGGAAATAGCCGGCATCGACCGAACGCTCGGCCCGCTGGCGCACCAGCCCGAGCGGCTTGGCTTGCGCCGCGCGCATTTCCTGCGCTGTGATGAAGCCGTTTTCCTCCATCTGGCTGAGCACGAAATTGCGCCGCTCCATCGCCAGTTCCGCATTGCGTGCGCGCCCATAGCGCTCGGGCGCCTTGGGCAGGATGGCCAGGAACGCCATCTCGTGCAGTTCGAGATCCGCCACATCCTTGTCGAAATAGGCCTGGGCGGCCGCCTGCACGCCAAAGCTGCGCCGCCCGAGCGGGATCTCGTTGAGGTAAAGCTCGAGGATCTCCTGCTTGGTCAGCACATCCTCGATCCGCCGCGCCAGGATCATTTCCTTGAGCTTGCGGGTGACCGAGTATTCGTCCCCCAGCAAGGTGTTCTTGGCGACTTGCTGGGTGATCGTCGAGCCGCCCACCGCGCGCTCGCCCGAACCGAATTTCAGCGCGTAATCGAGCACCGCGTTGAGCGTGCCGGTGATGTCGACGCCGCCATGGCTGAAGAAGGTCTTGTCTTCGGCCGCGAGATAGGCCTCGACCAGCTGCTGTGGAAAATCGGCATATTGCAGCTGCACGCGCCGTTCGCGGGCATAGGAATGGACGATCTCGCCATCGATCCCGCGCACCACCGTGGGCAGCGGCGTCTCGTAGCCGACCAGGCTCGAGGCATCGGGCAGATCACGCGCCAGCAGTGCCCAGATCGCCACCAGCAGCAGGATCCCGGCACCGATCGCTGCACTGATTCGGCGGAAATTGCGATGCTCGCGCCAGTTCTCGCGGAACCATTCGAGCGCAGCGGTGCTGTCGCCGCGCAACCGGCCCCTGATGTAGGCAAGATCTGGTCTGGCGGTGTCTGTCATGGTGCGGTCGGTCATCGGGCCCGGCGCATTAGCACGCCCCTGCGCGGCAAGGCTAGGCGGTAATGGATGAATGGCGCACAACCGGTCATGAACCGGCTTGCCGGACGAAATGGATCCGGATCGAACGCGCCAGGGCCTCGGCAAAGCCGGCCTTCCATGCGGGCGACGTCAGCCGCGCCGCATCCGCTTCGTTGGTCACGAAACCGGCTTCGAACAGCACCGATGGCAGATCGGGCGTGCGCAGAACCACCAGATCGGCCGCACGCTGCGTCTGCGGATGGAACACCAGCTGTTCGCTGCTCTCGCTTTCGACCAGCGCGGCGAATTCGAGCGATTCGCCCTGAGCACGCCGCTGCGACAGCTCGACCAGGATCGCGCTGACCTGTTCGTTCTGACCCGCGATCGACACGCCGTTCAACTCGTCGGCGGCATTTTCGCGGCGCGCGAAGCGGGCTGCGGCCGCGCTCGAAGCCTTGGTCGAAAGCGTATAGAGGCTGGCGCCGCTCACCCCGCTTTTTTCGCCCGCCGAATCGGCGTGGATCGACACGAACAGATCGGCACCAAGCCGGCGCGCGATGCCGGGACGCTCCGCCAGCGCCAGCGACCGGTCGTCCTCGCGCGTCAGCGCTACCCTTACGCCGCCCTGCCGCACCAGTTCGTCCCGCAGCGCGAGCGCCAGGCCCAGCGTCACATCCTTTTCGCGGATGCCGGCGCCGACCGCGCCCGGATCGCGCCCGCCATGCCCGGCATCGATCACCACCAAGGGCCGAGCGGGATCGGACGGACCATAGACCCTGGGCAGCGGTAACGCGCTGGCCGGCTCGGGCATGAACAGGCGCAGCACATATTCCCGGCCCCATTGCGGCACGGGAAGCTTGATCCCTGCAGCCATCAGGCCACCCATCACCGCCAGCGGCAGCAGGACGGCCAGAACCAGGTGGGCGCGCATGCTCATCTCCCGGCAAGGTTAAGGGGGCATTAGGGCAAAGTGCAATATGGTTGCGGCTTGAAACCCACGGTGCTAGCAGCGCAAGCAGCGGCAAAGTCTGGCTGCGGCGCTTCGGCGCCGGACCGAAACGGGCTTCAACTCCGCTGCCAGGCGAAAATCATTTGCCCGGCTTCACAACAGGTTGATGCAGTGACGAGACAGCCCTACCCGCAATTCCGGACGCCGCGCGAACAGCGCGCAGCCGGATCTGCGTTCCGGGCCGCAGCACCATGCTGCACTCTCTCACGCGCAGACGCACACACCGCATTCCTGCCCGTTCGGCCGCTGGGCCTGGGCAGAACCGATCAAGCCGCCCGGCCCCGTGCCGCCAGCGGCGCGGTCTCACATCCACACCATCATGGGCGCGCGCCGAGCGACAGGTTCGCTTCGCGAGATCGCGCCTGGAGAATTATCAATGGCAACGCGCATGCTCATCGACGCGCGCCACCCGGAAGAAACCCGGGTTGCGGTAGTCAAAGGCAACCGGATTGAAGAGTTTGATTTCGAATCCGATGAACACCGGCAGATCAAGGGCAATATCTACCTTGCCAAGGTAACCCGGGTCGAACCTTCGCTGCAGGCAGCTTTCGTCGATTTCGGCGGCAACCGGCACGGTTTCCTGGCGTTCAGCGAAATCCACCCCGACTATTACCAGATCCCGCAGGCGGATCGCGAAGCGCTGTTGGCCGAAGAGGCCGAGGCCGCCGAAGAAGAGGCCCGCCTGCGTGCCGAGGATGAAGAAGCCGGCAACCTGCCCGGCGACGAATATGACGCGGAGGACGAGGAATCGGCCGAGGCGCTGGCGGAAGAATTCGCCGAGGACGGCGTCGAGGAAATCGACACCTCCGAGAAGGACGATGTTTCGACCATTGAGGACGGTCATGTCGAGAACGGCGATGACGATGACGATGGCGAAGAGAACGGCGAAGAAGGCGGCGACGAGGATGGCGAAAGCGATTCCCGTTCGGGGCGTGACCGCGGGCGCCGCGGGCGTCGGCGCCAGGGCGGCGGCAAATCGCGCGCGAAGGAAGTCGACGAAGTGCGTGCGCGCCGCCAGGCGCTGCGCCGCCGCTACAAGATCCAGGATGTCATCCAGCGCCGCCAGGTGTTGCTGGTGCAGGTCGTCAAGGAAGAGCGCGGCAACAAGGGCGCCGCGCTGACCACCTATCTCAGCCTTGCCGGGCGCTACACCGTGCTGATGCCCAATTCGTCGCATGGCGGCGGGATCAGCCGCAAGATCAGCTCGTCGGGCGACCGCAAGCGGCTCAAGGAGATCGTGTCCGAACTCACGCTGCCCAAATCGATGGGCCTGATTGTGCGTACGGCGGGCCTGCAGCGCACCAAGCCCGAGATCAAGCGCGACTTCGACTATCTCGCCCGACTGTGGGACGAGATCCGCGAAAAGACGCTGGCCTCGACCGCACCCACGCTGATCCATTCGGATTCGGACCTGATCAAGCGCGCCATCCGCGACATCTACAACAAGGAAATCGAGGAAGTCGTGGTCGAGGGCGAGGAAGGCTACAAGTCGGCGCGCGCCTTCATGAAACTGCTGATGCCGAGCCATGTGCGCAAGGTGAAGGCCTATTCGGATCCGGTGCCACTGTTCCAGCGCTATGGCGCGGAAGACCAGTTGCGTGCGATGTATGACCCGGTGGTACAGCTCAAGTCGGGTGGCTACCTCGTCATCAACCCGACCGAGGCGCTGGTTTCTATCGATATCAACTCGGGCCGCTCGACCAAGGAGCACGGCATCGAGGCGACCGCGCTCAACA
>CAZCNF010000037.1:0-22486 GCA_964500135.1 uncultured Porphyrobacter sp. | reverse complement strand
GCCCGATCGATCTCGACACGATCATGAACGCGCCGATGATCAACGATCCGCTGACCAAATATATGTTCTGCTCGCCGTCGGAAGGTGGCGTGGCGCTGATCCTGGCGAGCGAAAAGAAGATGCGGGAGCTGGGCGCCGACGGCGTCAAGATCGCCAAGGTCGCGGTCAAGACCCGCCCGCCAGACAGTTTCGAGGTGTTCCAGGCCGGGGTCAGCGTCAATGAAGGCGGCAAGCCCACCGTGCTCGCTTCGAAGGCGGCGTTCGAAGGGGCCGGCATCGGCCCCGAGGACATCGACGTGGCGCAATTGCAGGACACCGAAAGCGGCGCCGAGATCATGCATATGGCCGAGAACGGCTTCTGCAAGGACGGCGACCAGGAAGAATGGCTGGCCAATGGCTGGTCCGAAATTGGCGGGCGGCTGCCGATCAACACCGATGGCGGTTGCCTGGCTTGCGGCGAGCCGATCGGTGCGTCGGGCCTGCGCCAGGTCTATGAGAACGTGCAGCAGTTGCGTGGCCGCGCGGGCGAGCGCCAGGTCGAAGGCGCGAAGACGGGTTACAGCCATGTCTATGGCGCGCCGGGCATGAGCGCCGTCGCGATCCTGCAGCGGTAAGGAGGGGATCGCGATGGGGCGGATGAGCGGCAAGGTTGCGCTGGTCACCGGCGGCGCCGAGGGCATCGGAGCTGCGGTGGCGCGCCTGATCGTGGCCGAAGGCGGCAGCGTAATGCTGTGCGACCTCCAGATCGACAAGGCCCAGGCGCTGGCCGCGGAACTGGGGCCGGATGCAGCCGCATTCGAACTCGATGTCCGCGATCTCGATCAATGGCACAAGGTCGTGGCCGCGACCGTGGCGCGCTTCGGCAAGCTGACCGTGCTGTGCAACATCGCGGGCATTTCCGAGCCCGGCAATGTGGTCGACGGCACACTCGACGTGTGGCAGCGCACGATCGATATCAACCTCAACGGCCCCTACTACGGCATGCGCGCGGCAATCCCGGCGATGGAAGCCAGCGGCGAGCCCTGCGCCATCGTCAACATCGGCTCGATGATCGCGATCAGGGCAGCGGCCTTCGTGGCGGCCTATAGCGCTTCGAAAGCCGGGCTGCTGGGCCTGACCCGCTCGGTCGCGCTCGATTGTGCCGAGCGCGGCGTGCCGATCAGGGCAAACATGGTGCATCCAGGCGCAATCCGCACCCCGATGTACAATCGCTACAAATATTCGGGCGCCGACACGCCCGAGAACATCGAAACCAATTTCGCCGCGACCCATCCGATGAACCGGATCGGCGAGCCGGAAGAGGTCGCAAAGGCAGTGGTTTTCCTCGCCAGCGACGAGGCGAGTTTCACCACCGGCTGCGATTTCACCGTCGATGGCGGCGGCAGCATCCGAAGCTGACAGGCAGGAGCAGACACCATGGGAGCACAACCTGCCAAGCGGATCGACGCGCATTTCATCGCTGCCGGCAAATATCACGATATCGACCACCCGCGGCTCGAAATGCTGCGGCTGCTGGCCGAACATCCGCATATCCGCACCACGGTGGCGTGCGACTATTCGGGCCTCGACCGGCTCGCCCACTGCCGCTTCCTGATTACCTATACTTGCGACCTGATGCCCACGGTCGAACAGGCGGCGCAGCTGCGCGCCTGGGTTGAAGCAGGCGGCAAGTGGCTGGCACTGCATGGCACCAATTCGATCCTGGTGTTCACCGAGAGTGGACTGGTCGATGCGCCCGATGACCGGCCCGACGTGATGGAAATGCTCGGCACCCAATTCAAGGCACATCCGCCGATCGGCCCCTTCCACGTCGAAGTGGTGAACCGGGACCACGAATTCACTCGCGGAATCGAGAATTTCGACGTGGTCGATGAACTCTATCTCTCGCACACCACCGCGCCGATCGACACGCTGATGCAGACCACCTTCGAAGGCGAGGCAACCGGTTTCACCGCGGGCCAGTGGGACCAGACCACCGTGCCGATCCTCTACACCCGCGACATCGGCAGGGGCCGGATCGTCTACAACACTCTGGGCCATTGCCGCGGGCATTACGACCTGCCCGGCATGGTCGATTTCTACCCGCACAAGGAAATGTGCGCTTGGAACTATGACGTCTACTACGACCTGCTGCGCCGGGGCATCGCCTGGGCCATGAGAGACGAAGCGCAGGAAGGAGCCTGAACCATGGACATGGATTTTTCGAGCGAGGATCTCGCCTTCCGCGATGAAGTGCGCGCGTTCCTGAAAGACAATCTGCCTGATCGGCTGCGCGATGGCGCGCGCCGCACGCCCGGCGTGTTCGTCGAACCCGACATCGGGATGGAATGGCACCGCACGCTCTACGAAAAGGGGTGGGTTGCCTATCATTGGCCCAAGGAGGACGGTGGCACCGGTTGGAGCCCGACGCAGAAGTTCATCTTCGAGAAGGAATGCGCGCTCGCGGGTGCGCCGGCGATCTCGATCCTGGGCTTGCGGCTGGTCGGCCCGGTGATTTGCGAATTCGGCACGCCCGAGCAGAAGGCGCGCTTCTTGCCGGGTATCCTGTCGGGCAAGGATTACTGGTGCCAGGGCTATTCCGAGCCCGGATCGGGCAGCGACCTCGCCTCGCTCAAGACCTCGGCCCGGCTCGAAGGCGACCAATATGTCGTCAACGGTTCGAAGATCTGGACCACCCATGCACATCATGCCGACTGGATCTTCGCGCTGGTGCGGACCGATCCCACGGTGAAAAAGCAGCAGGGCATCACTTTCCTGCTGATCCCGATGGACCAGCCCGGTGTGGAAGTGACCCCGATCTATTCGATGTCGGGCGATCACGAAGTGAATCAGGTATTTTTCACCGATGCCGTGACTTCGGTCGACAACCGGATCGGCGAAGAGGGCCAGGGCTGGACCATCGCCAAGTTCCTGCTGGAAAACGAGCGCGGCGGATCGTGCTATGCCCCGCGCCTGCTGCAAAGCATCGACCGGCTCGAGGAACTGGCCCGCTCCCAGCCTTCGGGCGTCAACGGGGCGGTGGCGCATGACGCGCGTTTCCGCGACCGGCTGGCCCGCGCCCGGCTCGAGGCCGAAGCGCTGGAAGTGACCGAGCTGCGCATCCTGGCCGAACTGGCCAAGGGGCGTGCGCCGGGGCCGCAGACCTCGCTGGTCAAGCTGCTGGGGTCGAACATCGGGCAGGAGATCGATACGCTGCGGCTGGAACTGCTGGGTTATGACGCGCTGCAACTGCCGGGCGAACGCCCGCTCTATGGCAATGAAGCACCTGAACCGGTCGGCAGCGAGACCGCGCAGATCGCGCTCGGCAAATACCTCAACAACCGCGCTTCCACGATCTTCGGTGGATCGGATGAAGTGCAGAAGAACATCATCGCCAAGACGGTGCTGGGCCTCTGACGCAAGGCCATTTGGGTCGCCAACCAAGGACAAGACATGGACGTTTCGAAGCTGATGTTCCGCCCCGGCCTGATGGCGGACGAGCGAATCCTGGTCACGGGGGGCGGGACCGGTCTGGGCCGCGAAATGACCGAGGCCTTCCTCAAGCTTGGCGCCACGGTCTATATCTGTGGCCGCCGCCAGAACAAGCTCGACGAGACTGCGCAGGAACTGATGGCCCAGCACGGCGGCAAGGTGGTGGGGATCGCCTGCGACATCCGTGACGCGGATGCGATCAACGCCATGATCGACGCGATCTGGGCCGAGGGGCCGCTGACCGGCCTGGTCAACAATGCTGCGGGCAATTTCATCAGCCGCACCGAAGACCTGTCGGTCAACGGCTTCAACGCGATCGCCGATATCGTCTTCCGCGGCACCTTCTATGTCACGCACAACATCGGCAAGCGCATCATCGCGGAGAAGGGCAGGTTGAACGTCATCTCGATCCTCACCACCTGGGTGTGGAACGGTTCCGCCTTCGTCGTGCCCTCGGCCATGTCAAAGAGCGCGATCAACACCATGACGCAGAGCCTGGCGGTCGAATGGGGCCGCTACAACATGCGCTTCAACGCGATTGCGCCGGGCCTTTTCCCGACCAAGGGGATGAGCGCACGGCTCAGCCCCGGCGGGCGCGGCGGCAATTCGAACAACGAAATCAACCCGATGGGCCGCCACGGCGAGATGCACGAACTGGCGAACCTGGCGGTGTTCCTGATGGGGCCGGGCGCCGAATATGTGAACGGCCAGACGATCGCGATCGACGGGGCCGGCTATCAAGCAACGGGCGGCACCTTCTGGAGCACGCTGCAGGGCCTGGGTGATGCCGAATGGGAACAGCTGCGCGCGATGATCAAGGGCACCAACGCGGCGGACAAGGCCGAACGCACGACGGGCTGACGGGTCGCGCCCCGCGGTGCGGTGGCGGCTGATCCAGTTCTTCGGGTGCTAACCGCCCGCCGCATCCTCTGCAATCGCCTGCGCCGCCTTGTAGTCGGGCTTGCCATTGTTGAGCCGCAGCGATTGCGCGGTGAAGAAATAGGCGCGCGGGATCTTGTATCCCGCCAGCCCCGCCCGCGCCGCGGCGTCGAGCGTCTGTTCGAGCCCCGTCGCCTCGCCCAGCGGCTGCACCACCGCCACCACCTTGCGACCGAAACGCGGGTCCGGCAGGCTGACGACGCGCACGTCCTTCACCCCCGGATGCGCCTGCAGCACCGCCTCGACTTCCTCGGGGAAGACCTTCTCGCCGCCGGTGTTGATGCACATGTTGTCGCGCCCGATGAATTCGAGCGTGCCGTCGGCCGCCCAGCGCGCGCGGTCGCCCGTCATCAGATAGCGCTGGCCACCGATCAGCGGGAAGGTTTGCGCGTTCTTCTCATCCTCACCCAGATAGCCCAGCGGCAGCGCGCCCGAACGCGCGACGATTCCCACCCCGTCCGAGCCCTTGGGGATCTCGTTGAAATGCTCGTCGAACAGCTTGGTCTCGCGGCCCGGCAGCGCCTGGAAGCGCCCGCCCCCGCTCGATCCGGCGGCAGTGGTGATGACGATCGCGGTGCCCGAACTCTCGCTCGACCCCAGCGCGTCGAACACCACCAGCTGCGGATTGTGGCGGATCAGCCGCTGCTTGTTGGCTTCGGAGAACACCGCGCCCGACGAGCCGACCATGCGCAGGCTGGCGATCGCTTCGGCGGCGTCGCGGCGCGCGTCGAGCGCGTCGGCCAGCGGCAGCGCGAAGGCATCGCCGACGATGAACAGGTTGCGGGCGCCGAGCCGCCTGACCTCGTCGATGGCGAGGCCGGCATCGAACCGTTCGGCCGGGAGCATCGCCAGCGTGCCGCCCTTCAGCAGGTGGATCACCGCCGAAAACTGCCCCGCCCCGTGCATCAACGGGCTCAGCAGCAAGAGCGGCGAGGAGGACGCGGGATGATCGGGCCCGATCTTCGCCGCTTCGGCCGCCTGTTCCTCAAGCGAGGTCGCGACAAAGGGCGGCTGGCCCAGGCCGCGCTGCCATACAGAGATGCCGAAAGCCTGCCATGCGGCGTCAAATGGCCACATCACCGCCTTGGGCATGCCAGTGGTGCCCCCGGTGGCGGTGAAGAACAGCGCCTGGCGATCCGCATGGACCGCGAAGCCTTGCGGCAGATCGCCCGCCTGTAGCGCGGTCCATTCACCCGATCCGACATCCACGGTGAAGCTGCCCCGCGGCATCGCCGCGCCCGCACGATCGGCAAAATCGCTCTCGACGAACAGCGCCTTCAGCCCGAAGCGCGTGAAGATGTCGGCCAGTTCGCGGTCCTGGTAGTGGTAGTTCACATTGACCGGCGTGACCCCGGCCTTCACGCAGCCGAAGTAGGCCAGCATGTAATCGGGCGTGTTGCGCAGCATCTGGCCCGCCACATCGCCCGGCTTCAGCCCGCGCGCGGCAAGGCCCGCTGCGACCCGGTCGGTCAGCGCATCGAACTCGCCCCAGCTCACCACCCGCTCGCCATGGACCAGGGCGGGGCGCTGCGGCTCGATCGCCTGCGCCAGCGCCTTCAGCGCCACGCCGAAATTCTCTCCCTGCCAAACCATGACTCGCCTATGCCTTCCGTTACTGCTAGCTTGCGTTTCTAACGAATGGCACCGGCAAGAGTGCCTGCTCAAAAGTGTGAGGCGGCCATCGGCACCGGGGGGTCTCGGTGGCAGGCTCGACGAGGAAAGGAGAGAGGTTGATGGCGTCCAACGTCGTGGAATTGCGCACCCCCCATGGTCGCGAAAATTTCGATCAATTGCTGGAAGCGGTCACGATTCGCTGCATCGGCGACATCCATGATGCCGCGGTCACGCTGGCCCGGGTCGCCGAAGAGCGCGGGTTCCAGGTCGCGCTGTGCGACGACATCTCTTCCAAGGAACCGATGGTCGACGCCGATGGCACCGTCCTCAATGCCGACATCTTCCGCTGGCTGGACGATGGCGCGCGCTGGTGGGAAGATCACCGGCTGGCGCTGCATTCGCCTCTACCGCGCGCCTGCCGCTATGAAAGCGAGCCGTTCTGGGCCAACCGCCACGGCTTCCACACGCGCTGGCGCAATTCCTATCTCGAGGAAATCGACCTGACCGATTTCGAAAAGCGAGCGCTGTGCAAGGCGGCAATCGTGGTGCCGGTCTATCTGCCGTTCGGGCAGATTTCGGCCAACAGCTTCGTCAGCCTCGACCGCGACAAGGAAGACCTGTCGGAAGAATTCGCGCTGCACGGGTCGCTGCTGGCGCATGTAACGCGCCGGTTCGTCGCCAGCTATGTCCAGGCGATGCGCACCAAGCGACGGATCCCGTCGGACTGCGTGCTGTCAAAGCGCGAAGTGGAATGCCTGCGGTGGGCGGCAATCGGCAAGACCGACAAGGAAATCAGCATGATCCTTGACCGCAGCCACGCCACCATCCGCTATCACATCCACCGCGCTGGCGAGAAGCTTGATTCGGTCAATCGCGCGCAGACGATCTTCAAGGCGGGCCAGCTGGGATATCTCGGCGCCAGCGGGTAATCGATGTTCCCGTTCCCCTCCTCTTCGGAGGAGGGGCAGCGATACTTGCCGGCTTGCTGGCTAGTCGCAGCGGGCCGGCCTGAGTAATGGCATGGCAGATAACCGCCCCTAATCCCCTCCTTTGAAATGGAGGGGCTAGACAACTAGTTCAGCCAAACCTTCTTACTGGCTCGCTACCGTCCCAGCCCACGCTGGCAGCCTTGATGATCGCGAACAGGTCTGGCCCGTCCTTCGCCTGCTGCAGGATTTCGACCAAGTGCCCGGTGCCCGGTCCCGGATCGACGTAAATCACTTCGCTGGTGCCGAACTTGCCTTCGATAACCACTTCGGCGCCCTGCTGCGCGCAGACGCGGCGAGCCTCGGCAATATCGTCGACCAGCATGCAGACATGGTGCAGCCCTTCGGTCGCGGCATATTCGCCGGAATAGATCGAGGGGGCACCGTTCTCGGGGCGGATCAGTTCGATCTGCAGGTCGCCCCAATAGGCCAGCGCCAGCGTGAACACCGCATCGGTTGGCCGCCCGCGATACTTCATTCCGTCGAGATGGATGTTCTCTATCAGGTAGAACGGGCCAACCCCCATGGTTTCGGTCCAGTGCCGGATCGCCGCGTCAAAATCCTTCGGCACAAAGGCCAGCTGCATGATTTCGCCAAGGGCTGAAATCGTCTGCTCGCGCGCCATGGCTTTGCTCTCCTCATCAATCCGCTAGGATGCCCATGCCGGAGGGTGTGCGATAAACCCGGCATCGGACACTGCGCAATTTGCGAGGGAGAGCGCGCGAAGCCATGAACGAGATCAAGAACATCGCCCGCGAGGACCGCTGCCCGGGGATGAGCTATACCGAAATGCTCGAAGGGGACACCCGCACCCCGCCCGATTACCTGTTCGAGGAAACGGTGGCAGAGATGGGCGACGAGCCGATTTCGGTCGAGCCCTACATCAGCGAGGAATTTGCCCGGCTCGAACGCGAGAAGATGTGGCCCAATGTGTGGCTGTTCGCCGCCCGCGAAGACGAGCTGCCCGATCCGGGCGACACTGTGGTGTTCGAGATCAACGAGAAGAGCTTCCTGATCACGCGCCAGAAGGATGGCAGCGTGAAGGCGCTCTACAACGTCTGCCTGCATCGCGGGCGCAAGCTGCGCACCGCCGGCGGCAATACCACCCAGTTCCGCTGCCCGTTCCACGGCTTCACCTGGAAGACCGACGGGTCACTCAAGGAAATCCCCTGCTCGTGGGACTTCAAGCACCTCGAAGGCAAGGACATGAGCCTGCCCGAAGCGCGGGTGGAACTGTGGCAGGGTTTCGTGATGATCACCGAGAATCACGACCTGCCCGATTTCAAGACCTGGCTGGGCCCGGCGGCGTCGCATTACGAAAAGTACGATTTCGAGAATCGCTACACCGGCATGTGGGTGTCGCGGAAGATCCCGGCCAACTGGAAGGCGACGGCCGAGGCTTTCATGGAAGCGTGGCATTCGATCACCACGCACCCGCAGCTGCTGCCCTTCCTGGGCGATGCCAACAGCCGCTATGACCATATCGGCGACCATTTCAATCGCGCGATCACGCCTTCGGGCGTGCTCAGCCCGCATCTGGCCGGCAAGGACCAGCATTACGTGCTGGAGAAGATGAACTCGTTCTCGGGCGGGTCGGATGCCGCCACCAATCGCCGCTATACAGCGACCGAAGAAAGCGCGGACTTCGACGAGAACGATCCGTTGATGGCGCGCAAGGTGTTGGCCGATGCCGGGCGCAAGGGCTTTGCCCAGCAATATGGCTATGATTATTCGGAAGCCTCGGACGCCGAGATCCTCGACAATTTCACCTACAATATCTTCCCCAATTTCAGCCCCTGGATCGGCTATCTGCCGACGCTGGTCTATCGCTGGCTGCCGGGCGACACGCCTGACTGGTGCACGATGGAAATCCGCTTGCTGTTCCCGACTCCCAAGGGCGAGAAACGCCCACGCAGCGTGGAGAAGACCGTGATCCCCGAGGACCAGCCCTTCGCCTGGGCCAAAGACAAGATGGGCGAAGCGCTGGCGGGCGTGTTCGACCAGGACATGGCCAATCTGCCGCATGTCCAGACCGGCATGAAGGCGATGAAGGGCAAGCTGATGGAACTGGGCCATTACCAGGACAGCCGCGTGCGCCATTTCCAGACGACGCTGATGAAGTATATCAACGGCGAGTTGCCGGCCGCAAAGTGACGATCGGCGCGTGAGCGGGTTTTCGTTCGATCTCGGCGGGCGCACCGCCCTCGTCACCGGCGCGTCGTCGGGCTTGGGCGCCCGCTTCGGTCGGCTGCTTGCGGCTTCTGGCGCCAATGTCGCGCTGGGTGCGCGGCGTGTCGACAGGCTGGCGGCGCTGGCGGCCGAGATCGGCGAACGCGCCTGTGCAGTCGAGATGGATGTCGCGCGCGAGGCGGAGATCGTCGCCGGGTTCGACGCCGCCGAAGCAGCCTTTGGCACGGTCGTCGATACAGTGATCGCCAATGCCGGAGTCGATGGCGCGGGCATGATCGACCGGATGGCGGAAGACGAGATCGCGCACACGCTGAACGTCAACCTCAAGGGTGCGATCCTGACCGCGCGCGAAGGCGCGAAGCGCATGATGGCAGCGGGCGTAACGAAGGGGCGGATCGTGATGGTTGCCTCGATTACCGCGTTCGAGCCTTCGCCCGGCCTGGTCGCCTATTCCGCGAGCAAGGCGGGCGTGGTGCAGGCCGCCCGCAGCATGGCGCGCGAATGGGCGCGGCGCTGCATTTCGATCAACACCATCTCGCCCGGATACATCCGCACCGCGATCAACGACGCCTGGTTCGATACCGAGCCCGGCAAGAAGCAGATCGCGCGGTTTCCGCGCAAGCGGCTGATGGGCGAAGAGGGACTCGACGCCATGCTGCTGTTCCTGTGTTCCGACGCCGCCGAATTCGTCACCGGCACCGATTTCGTGCTCGACGACGGACAGACGCTCTAGGCGCTGCAGGTGGCCCGGCGCCTCATCTCGCTGGCAGCAGGGATCATTCCCGAAGCGACCCCCGCACAGCTGGTCGAGGCCGCAGCATCCGGCGGGTTCGATTTCGGCGGCATGTGGGCAGAACGCGACAGCTGGACGCCTGCGACTACGCGCGCCATCCGCCGCCGGCTGGACGAGGCCGGCGTCGAATTGCTCGATCTCGAAGTGGCCTGGATCATGCCGGGCGCACCGGACCCATGGCTGGTCGAGCTGGTGGAGATCGCCGCCGAACTGGGCGCGCGCAACCTGCTGTGCGTATCGAGCGACCCCGATCCGTCGGCCACCGCCGCCAAGTTCCAGGCGATGGTCGACCGGGCGCAGGGCACTGGGGTGCGGGTCAATCTGGAGTTCGGCCTGTTCACCGAGATCAAGACGATCCACGCCGCGCGCGCTGTGCTTGATGTGGTTGAGGGCGAAGCCAAGGCCCTGCTGGTTGATACGCTACACTGGGCCCGTTCGGGCGGTACCGCGCAGGACCTCGCGGAGATTCCGCGCGAATGGCTGAGCTATTGCCAGCCCTGCGATGCACCGGCCGAGCCGCCCGATCTGGCTGACCGGGATGCGGTGATCGACGACGCGATCAACCGGCGGATGCCGCTGGGCCAGGGAGGATTGCCTTTGTCCGCGATGGTCGATGCCTTGCCCGATCACTTGCCGCTGGCAATCGAAGAGCGCTCGGCGCCTTTGCGTGAGGCCTTTCCCGACCTGAATGAGCGCGCGCGGCAAATTGCCCGCACCAGCCGCGCCTGGCTTGACGCCCGCAGCACCCGTTAAGCGCGCTTCTGCCGCGCTCAGTGCTGGCTGGGGGCCGCTAGACGAGCCCTTCGAGCCCGGCCGTCCAATCTTTGGACTTGGCCCATTCGAGATGCGAGGTGTGCTTCAACCCTAGCAGGTCGCGCACATGCTGCGGATCGACCAGCAGCGGTGAGGTCGGCTGCGAATTGTAGAAGGCGTAGAACTTGGCCATGCCGTCATAGATGCTGAGAGGCTGGACTTCGCGCGACCCGGTCACCAGCTCGCTCATCCGGGCGGCGAATTCTTCCGGCGCGAGGCTCTGGAACCGCACCGGCCGACCGATCGCCTCGCTGAGGTTTGCCGCCACTTCATCGCCAACCAGCGCCTCGGGCCCGCCTAGCGGGACATGCATCCCGTCAGCCCGGTCGGTCATCAGCGCCAGCGCCATGGCTTGCGCCACATCCTCGAGGCAGACCCAGTTGATCCGCAGATCGGGCTTGGCCGGATAGGCAAAGATCCCGTCGCGCATGATCGCGGGCCGGGTCCAGATCCGGTATTGGTTGTCCATGAACACGGTCGGTTCGATGAATACGCAGGGGATGCCAGTCTCTTCGAGCGCCCGCTCGATATCGCGCCGTCCGTCATGCGCCGACAGATCGAGATCACGGCCCGCGACATAGCAGGCGGTGTTGAACACGATTTTCTTCAGGCCGGCGCGGCTGGCGCCGGCTGCAATGGCACGCCCGAACCGCGCGGCATTCTCCCGGTCGAACTCGAACGGCAGGTGGAAGGACGCTGCGTCCTGGCCCTTGAAAGCTTCGGCCATGGCATCGGCGTCGGTAATGTCGGCATACACGGTGGGCAGATCGGGAAAGGGCGTGCCCTTCATCGCATCCGCACGACGCACCCCGGCGGTTACGGCAAAGCCGCGTTCGAGCAAGGCCGCCACCAGCGGCTGCCCCTGATCAGCCGGGGCACCCAGCACGCAGATCTTCTCGATGGCCATGATCCTAATCGCCGGCTTCGGCCGCGATCTCCGCAGCGTCGAAGTAATGGATGCGGTGTTCCTTCAGCAGGCCTCCTTCGAACCGGCCGACTTCGCTCAGTGTCTGGGTGAAGGTCCGTCCGGTCTTCTTTGAGGTCATCGTCAGGCTCAGGATCACGGCGGCATAGGTTTCGCCGCCGATGATCTCGTGAATCTCGACCTTCGCTTCGGCCCAGGCGCCATACATCGCCTCCGAAAGCCGCTGCAGCGAGTCCTTGCCGCGCCATTCGCCGCCGAAGGGTAGCGAAGCCGCCTCGTGGATCACGATATCGGGGTGCAGCCGCTCAGCCACCGCGTCCCAGTCGCGCTGACCAGCCAGCCGGTAGATGTCGGCCAGAAGCTGCGCCGGCGTGGCCTTGGTTTGCGCTATCGCTTCGCTGCTTGGGCGCGTGCTCACTCGATTGTGCCGATAAGGTCGCCGACCTTGTAGCGCTGGCCTTCTTCGCCGGTGGGGCGGATGATGCCAGAGGCCTGGGCCTCGATCTCGACCGTCGTCTTGTCGGTCTCGGCGGTATAGATCACGTCGCCCTGGTTGACGTGCTCGCCATCGCCGAACATCCACTCGGCCAGCGTCACCTCGGTCGCGCTCATGCCCAGCTTGGGGATGCGGATTTCTTCTGCCATCAGAGCTTCCCTACGCTCGCCTTGATTTGTTCGACAATCTCCGCCTTGGTCGGGATCCAGGCCTGTTCGAGATGCGATGCGAAGGGCACCGCCGAAAAGGTCCCGCCGACGCGGCGGACTGGCCCCTTGAGATTGTCCCAGCACTTTTCCTGGATATTGGCCGCCAGTTCGGCCCCGGTGCCGAAAGGACGCACCGCTTCGTGCAGCGTCAGAGCGCGGCCGGTTTTGCGTACCGAGGCCAGCACCGTCGCCTCGTCATAGGGGGCGATCGTCCTGAGATCGACGACCTCGACCGAGATGCCTTCCTTGGCCAGATCGTCGGCCACGGCGAGCGCGTCGAGCACGGTGCGGCCATAGGTGATGATCGAGAGATCGCTGCCCTCGCGGGCGATCGCCGCCTTTCCCAGCGGCACGCGGTAGCCCGGGCCCGGATCTTCGGACTGCAGGCCGTAACACAGGATGTTCTCGATAAAGATCACCGGGTCATTGGCGTCGATCGAAGCGCGCATCAGCCCACGTGCGTCGGCCGCGTTGCTGGGCGTGACGACGTGGATGCCGGCGACGTGCGCAAACCACGCCTCGAGCATGTCGGAGTGCTGGCCGCCGAAGCCGACGCCCACCCCGGTGGTGGTGCGGATCACGATCGGGCACGGGGTCTGCCCGCCCGACATGAATCGAAGCTTGGCGGCATGGTTGACGATCTGGTCCATGCACACGCCGACGAAATTCATCAGCATGATCTCGGCAATCGGGCGCTGCCCGGCCAGCGCCGCGCCCACCGCTGCGCCGATGATCGCGGTCTCCGCGATCGGCGTCGCGCGGATGCGATGTTCGCCATATTTCTCGGTCAGTCCGGCAGTCACCTTGAATACGCCGCCGCCCTGCTTGGCAGAGACGTCTTCACCGAGGCAAAATACGCCGGGATCGTCTGCCATGGCCTCGTCGATCGCGAGGTTCAATGCCTGGGTCATGGTTATCTTGCCCATGTCAGTTCACCTCCTCGAGCACGTCACGGTAGATTTCATCGGTATCGGGTAGCGGCGCATCGAGCGCGTGCTGAACCGCTGCATCGATTTCGGCGTCGATCTCGGCCACGATCCGGTCCAGCTCCTCTTCGGTGAACTGGCGCTCAAGCATGACCTTGCGCAGCTTGGGCAGTGGGTCCTCACGCTTCATTTCCTCGAGGTGTTCAGGCGGCATGTAGGAGAAATCCGAACCGAAGAAATGGCCCATCATGCGATAGCACATGGCCTCGATCAGCGTGGGACCTTCGCCCGCCCGCGCCCGATCGACCGCTTCCTTGACCGCGGGGTAGATTTGGTTCACGTCATTGCCGTCAACCCGCACGCCCTTCATGCCATAGCCTGCCGCGCGGCCCGCGATGGTGGGGCTGTCGGTATGGTCGGCATAGGCGGTGTGCTCGCCATAGCGGTTGTTCTGGCACAGGAAGATCACCGGCAGCTTGTAGAGCTGAGCCATGTTCATCGCTTCGTGGAAGCCGCCGATATTGGCCGCCCCGTCGCCAAAGCTGACCAGCGTGACGCGCCCATCGCCATTGTTCTGACTGGCCATGGCCAGGCCGTTGGCGATCGGCAGGCCCGACCCGACCACCCCCGTCGTTACCATGATCCCGGTCTCGGGATCGGTAATGTGCATCGTGCCGCCCTTGCCCTTGCAGGTGCCGGTGGCCTTGCCGAGGCATTCGCCCCACCACTTCTCGATCGGGATGCCCTTGGCGGTCTGCTCGCCCTGCCCGCGATAGGTGCAGACCACATAGTCTTCCTTCTCGAGCGCCGCCATAGCCGCTGCCGAGACCAGTTCCTGGCCGCGCACGCAGTAGTACATCACTGCGACCTTGCCTTGCATCAGCAGCTGGCGGAACTTCTCGTCAGTGCGGTTCACCTTCATTGTGCGGGTGTAGATGTCGAGCAGCTTGTCGCGGTCGATTTCTTTGGCGATTTCAGCCATTTTCGGGTTCCTATTTGCGTTTTCGAAGGACGCTCATGCTGAGCATCTCGAAATATGGCGATCGTTCCCCTGCGACAGGCTCAGGACGAACGACCTTATGCATGGTGGCGAAGCCTAGAACTGGACGCGTTGGGTAAAGCCGCCGTCGACCACCAGGTTGGCGCCGGTCATGTAGGGTACCGCCGGGCTGGCCACGAAGACGATCGCCTTGGCCACCTCTTCGTCATTGCCGTAACGGCCCATCGGCATCTTGCCGAGAACGCTGTCGAACAGCGCCTTCATGTGGGTTTCGATCACTTCCCAGTTGCCGCCCTTGTAATAGATCGCGCCCGGCGACACGGTGTTCACGCGGATGCCCTGCGGCGCCAGCGCCTGGCTCAACTGCGAGCCATAGGTGATCAGCGCCGCCTTGAGCGCATTGAAGGCCTGCGGGGCGATGAAGGTTTCGAGCGCGGCGGTGGAGCTGAGGAACACGATCGAGCCGGCGCCCGACTTGGCGAGGTGCGGGGTCAGCACATCAACTGCATGGACCGCGCCCATGATATCCATGTCGAGCGCGTTCTGCCAGTCGCCGGTGCCGCCGGTGCCCGACGAGCTGGCCGTGTGGACGAAGATGTCGCAGCCGCCCAGCTCGCCCGCCGCCTTCTCCAGCCACGCCTTGTAGGCATCGCCGCCCGCAGCCATGTCGAACACCTCGGCAAACACCTTGCCCGGGCCGGCCGCATCGATCGCTTCCTTGGCGGCAGCGATCTTGTCTTCCTTGCGGCTGAAGAAGGCGACGTCGGCGCCCTCGGCCGCGAACAGCTTGAGCGAAGCGAGGCCCAGCCCATGCGCCCCGCCGTTCATGATGACTTTCTTGCCCTTGAGTCCGAGATCCATGGCGCGCTCTCCCACGTTGAATGTGCGACCGTTTACCTACCCGAGGGGCTGCGCAGCGGTAATGGTCAAAAGTGCGAGCGGCGGGCCGGCGATCGGCGGTTGCTTCGGCAGACAGAGCGCTTTATCTGGGTTCTGCCGGGGCGAAGCAACCTCCCGGAAGGCCCTGCGCCCAAGCGTTGCCTCCAGCACCCGCCGCGGCGGGCAACGAGGTAAATGAATTATGGCGCAGCCCCTGACCAATCATCCCAGCCTGCCTGAACTGGTGCGCGTCTCGGCGAGGATCGGCTGCCTGTCGTTCGGCGGGCCGGCCGGGCAGATCGCGTTGATGCACCGCGAACTCGTCGACGAGCGGCGCTGGCTCTCGGAAGACGATTACCTGCGCGCACTCAACCTTTGCCACTTGCTGCCCGGGCCCGAGGCGCAGCAGTTGGCGACCTGGATCGGGTGGAAGCTGCACGGGTGGAAGGGCGGCGCGATCGCCGGTGGGCTGTTCGTCCTGCCGGGCGCGCTGGTGATGCTCGCGCTCTCGGTGCTCTATGCGCTCGCCGCCGATCTCGACTGGTTTGCCGCGCTGTTCCTGGGGATCAAGGCGGCAGTGCTGGCGATCATCGCACAGGCGCTGCTGCGAATCGCCGGGCGGGCGCTGAAGACGCCGCTCCAGCGTGCGCTAGCGATTGCAGCCTTTGTCGCCCTGTTCCTGTTCAATGCGCCCTTCCCGCTGGTGGTGCTAGCGGCGCTGGCGCTGGGCGCGATGGTCGCCGCGCGCAGCCCCGCAATGCTGGCGGTGAAACCGGCCGCGGCTGTTGCCGCAACCGGGCAACGCCCGTGGCGGGCCAGCCTTGCCGCACTGCTGGTCTGGGGCGCGATCTGGGCCGCGCCAATGGTGGCGGTGGGGGTGCTATTGGGCCGCGACCATGTGCTGTGGGACATCGGCAGCTTCTTCTCGCAATTGGCGGTGGTCACTTTCGGCGGGGCCTATGCCGTGCTCGCCTATATGGCGCAGGAGGCGGTGAATGGCTTCGGCTGGCTCAGCGCGGGCGAGATGGCCGACGGGTTGGGCCTGGCCGAAACCACGCCTGGTCCTCTGATCATGGTGACGCAGTTCGTGGGCTATCTCGCGGCCATGCGCGCGCCCGATCCGTTCAGCCCGATGCTGGCGGGCGTGCTCGGCGCCGTGCTCACCACCTGGGTCACTTTTGCCCCGTGCTTCCTCTGGATCTTCGTATTCGCCCCCTGGATGGACCGGTTGCAGCGCTCCGCCGCGCTGCAGGGCGGGCTCGCCGCCGTGACCGCCGCCGTGGTGGGCGTCATCGCCAATCTGGCGCTGTGGTTCGCGCTGCATGTCCTGTTCGGCGAGGTGAGCGTGGAGCACGCCGGGCCGCTGCAGTGGCAGGTGCCCGATCCAGCCACTTTCGATTGGCGGGCGGGCGTGATCGCACTTGCCTGCGCGGCACTGATCTTCGGTCGCAGCTGGGGTATCGCGCGCACGCTGGCCGTGGCGGCGGTTCTGGGACTTGCGCTGGGCGGGTTCTAGGCCAGGCGACAAGCAGGCCGCACGGCAAGCGAGACGCGCTTTTGGCAGGATCGACTGGAAATAATGGTGCTGCTGGGGAGGATTGAACTCCCGACCTCACCCTTACCAAGGGTGCGCTCTACCACTGAGCTACAGCAGCGTCTGGAAGACGCGCGCCTATTGTCGTGCGCGGGCCCAATGTCAAGCCAAGCTTGAGCCTTCTTGTAACGCCATCGCTTCGCTACTTGAGCGCAGACAGCATTAACGGCAAGGCGTTTCGCATGAGCAAAGAGACTCACACGAATATGTCGCGCGAGGAACGCCTTGCTGCGAAACTGCGCGAGAATCTGCGGCGCAGAAAGGCGCAGTGCCGGGAAATGACCGAATCGCGCGCCGAGAGGCTTCCCAACCTAAGCGACGACAGCTAACGAGACGCGCTCCTAGGAGTTACCGGAGCGACAATGCCCAAACTGATCCTCGTGCGCCACGGCCAGAGCCAGTGGAACCTTGAAAACCGCTTCACCGGCTGGTGGGACGTCGATCTGACCGAGCGCGGCGTGGAAGAGGCAATGGCGGCGGGCGCGCTGATGAAGGACAAGGGCGCACTGCCGACCCGCGCCTTCACTTCGGTGCAGACCCGCGCGATCCGCACGCTTCACCTGGCGCTGCACCAGTGCGACCGGCTGTGGATCCCCGAAACCAAGGACTGGCGGCTCAACGAGCGCCACTATGGCGGGCTGACCGGGCTCGACAAACAGGAAACCCGCGAGAAGCACGGTGACGAGCAGGTGCATATCTGGCGCCGCAGCTTTGACGTGCCGCCGCCCGATCTCGAGCCGGGCAGCCGCTACGACCTGTCGCGCGATCCGCGCTATGCCGGGATCGAGGTGCCGCGCACCGAAAGCCTTAAGCTGACCATCGAGCGCGTCCTGCCCTACTGGCTGAGCGACATCCATCCCGCGCTGTCGAGCGGCGAGACCGTGATCATTTCGGCCCATGGCAATTCGCTGCGGGCGCTGGTGAAGCACCTCTCAGGCATTTCCGACGAGGACATCGCCGAGCTGGAGATTCCCACCGGCCAGCCGATCATCTATGACTTCGATGACGCGATGCAGCCGGGTGAACGCTATTACCTGAAAGATGCCTGAGCGGGATAGAGGGGGCACACAGATGGGCGGAAGGGTAGCTATCGTGATGGGCAGCCAGTCGGACTGGCCGACCATGCAGCGCGCCGCCGAAGTGCTCGACGAGCTCGAGGTGGAATATGAGGCGCGGATCGTTTCCGCGCATCGCACGCCCGACCGGATGAGCGCCTTTGCCAAGGGCGCCGAAGGCGAAGGCTTCGACGTGATCATCGCGGGTGCAGGAGGAGCGGCACATCTGCCAGGCATGATCGCCGCGATGACGCATCTGCCGGTGCTGGGCGTGCCGGTGCAATCAAAGGCGCTGAAGGGCATGGATAGCCTGCTGTCGATCGTGCAGATGCCGGCTGGGATCCCGGTTGGCACGCTGGCGATCGGCGAGGCGGGCGCCGCCAATGCCGGCTTGCTGGCCGCTGCGATCCTGGCGCTGAAGGACGAGGAGCTGTCCGACCGGCTGCAGGACTGGCGCGCCGCGCGCACTGCCGCCGTGGCGGAGCATCCGCAGGGCTGATGCTGGCACCAGGCTCCACCATCGGTATCCTCGGCGGCGGGCAGCTGGGCCGGATGCTGGCCGTGGCCGCGGCGCAGCTGGGCTATCGCTGCATCGGCTATGCGCCCCCGGGCGACAATGTGATGGACGAGGTCTGCGCCGATTTCATCGAGCAGGGCTGGGGCGACAAGCGCGCGATCGCCGACTTCGCTGCCCGGTGCGATGTCGTGACCTGGGAGTTCGAGAACGTGCCGCTGGCAGCGGTCGCGATGATCCCCGACCGCCTGCTGCGCCCGCACCCGCGCGCGCTCGAGACCGCGCAGGACCGGCTCAAGGAAAAGCGCTTCGTCGAGGCGCTAGGCGGGCGGCCCGCACCCTATGCCGCGGTCGATTCGGAAGCGGACCTCGCCGCCGCGATCGAGCGGATCGGCGCCCCCGGCATCCTCAAGACCGCGCGCGACGGCTATGACGGCAAGGGCCAGTGGCGGATTGCTTCGCCGCGCGAGGCCGATAGCCTGCGTTTCCCGGGCAAGCCCTGCGTCTATGAAGGCATGGTCGATTTCCTGGCCGAATTCTCGGTGATCCTGGTGCGCGGCGCTGATGGCGACATCCGCTTCTGGGATTCGACCGCCAATGTTCATCGCGGCGGGATGCTGGCGACCAGCACCCTGCCGGCCGGCGAGATTGTCGAAGCACAGGTGGCCAAGGCGCGGGATATCGCGCGGCAGACCGCCGAGGAGCTGGGCTATGTCGGCGTGCTGACGCTCGAATTCTTCGCCACGCCCGAGGGCCCAGTGTTCAACGAGATGGCACCGCGGGTCCACAATTCGGGGCACTGGACGATCGAAGGCGCCGCCACCAGCCAGTTCGAGAACCATATCCGCGCGGTCTGCAGCCTGCCGCTGGGTTCGACCGCCACCCGCTTCGAGACGATCGAGCTGCGCAACATCGTCGGGCCCGAGGCGCTGGAGGCCTTTGCCATCCTGGCCGAAGACGGCGAGGCGCATCTGCACCTTTACGGCAAGACCGAAGCGCGCGAGGGCCGCAAGATGGGCCATGTGACGCGGGTGGGCAAAGCCAGGGCCTGACCATGCATCCTGGCCTGTTCCTGATCTATGCCCGCGCGGCCAATGGCACGATCGGTCGCGACGGCAAGCTGCCCTGGCACATTCCGGCTGACCTCAAGCGGTTCAAGGCGCTGACGATGGGGCATGCGATGATCATGGGCCGCAAGACCTTCGAAAGCTTTCCCGCGCCGCTGCCCGGGCGGCGGCACATCGTGCTGACGCGGGCGCGCAACTGGCACACCCAGGGTGCAGAGGTGGCGCATTCGGTGACCCAGGCGCTCGAACTGGCGGGCAAGGGCGACATCGCGGTGATCGGCGGGGCCGAGATCTACGCGCTGTTCGAGCCGCTGGCGCAGCGGATCGAGCTGACCGAAGTCCACGCTGATTACGAAGGCGATACCCATATGCCGGCGCCCGATCCCGCCGCCTGGCATGAAGTGCGGCGCGAGGACCATCCGGCTTCGGACAGCCGCCCCGCCTATGCCTTCGTGACGCTCGAGCGCGCGGCATGAGATGGCTCGATCATCGCGAACCGATGCCCAGCGCCCTGCGCGGGGCAGTGATCGCGCTCGGCAATTTCGACGGCTTCCATCGTGGCCATCAGGCCGTGGCGGGCGAAGCGATCCGCTGGGCAAAAGCCGAGGGTCGCCCCTCGATCATCGCCACCTTCGATCCGCACCCAGTGCGATTCTTCCGGCCCGATGTGCCGCCGTTCCGCCTGACCACGCTGGAGCAGCGGCACGAGCTGTATCTGGCCGCCGGGGCCACCGCGATGCTGGTGTTCCATTTCGACGGCGCGCTGGCGGGCACCAGCGCGGAGGATTTCATCCGCGCAATCCTGATCGATCGGTTCGGCGCGCATGGCGTGGTGACGGGGGGCGATTTCACCTTTGGACGGCAGGCAAAGGGCAATGTCGCGCTGCTGCGCAGCCTGGGCAGCGAGCTGGGCCTGCACTCGCGCGTGGTCGAACCGGTCGGCGATGGCGGCGAGGTGGTATCTTCGAGCCGCATCCGCGAAGCGCTGCGCGCCGGGGATTGCGCCACCGCCACGCGCCTGCTGACCCGCCCCTTCGCGATCCGCGGGATCGTGGAGCATGGCGACAAGCGCGGGCGCGTGATCGGTTATCCCACCGCCAACGTAACGGTCGACAAGTACCTGCGCCCCAGATACGGCATCTATGCCGTGACCGGGCGGATCCTCGCCAGCGGCGAGGTGCTTGAAGGCGCGGCCAGCATCGGCATCCGCCCGCAGTTCGAACCGCCCAAGGAACTGCTCGAGCCACATTTCTTCGATTTTGCCGGTGATCTCTACGGGCAGGAGATCGAAGTCGCCTTCCACCATTTCCTGCGGCCCGAAGCCAAGTTCGACAACCTCGAGGCGCTGATTGCCCAGATGGACAAGGATTGCGAGGAAGCGCGCAAGCTTCTAAGCGCCCGCCACCATGACTGAACAGCGCGACGATACCCAGAAGGATTGGCGAGACACGGTCTTCCTGCCGAAGACCGATTTTCCCATGAAGGCCGGCCTGCCCGAAAAGGAGCCGGCGATCGCCGCGCGCTGGGAATCCGAAAAGCTGTATGAGAAGCTGCGCGATGCGCGCCGCGGCCGCCAGAAGTTCATGTACCATGACGGCCCGCCCTATGCGAACGGCGACATGCACATCGGCCATGCGCTGAACCATACGATCAAGGACATGGTTTGCCGCACCCAGAACCTGCTGGGGCGCGACGCGCCCTATGTTCCGGGCTGGGACTGCCACGGCCTGCCGATCGAATGGAAGGTCGAGGAACAATACCGCAAGGCCAAGAAGAACAAGGACGATGTGCCGCTGCTGGAATTCCGCGCCGAATGCCGCGCCTATGCGCAGCACTGGGTGGATGTGCAGCGCGCACAGCTGAAGCGGCTGGGTGTGATGGCCGATTGGGACAATCCCTATCTCACCATGCAGCCCGAAAGCGAGGCAACGATCGTGGCCGAGCTGCTGCAGCTGGCCCGCGACGGGCAGCTCTATCGCGGGGCCAAGCCGGTGATGTGGAGCCCGGTTGAAAAGACCGCGCTGGCCGAAGCCGAAGTGGAATACGAGGACATCACCTCGACCCAGATCGACGTGGCGTTCGAGATCGTCGAAAGCCCGATCCCCGAACTGGTCGGCGCGCACGCGGTGATCTGGACCACCACACCGTGGACGATCCCGGTGAACCAGGCGATCGCGATAAATCCAAGCCTGAGCGCAGCTGACGACATGTACTCAGATGCATATTGCGTCATTCGGCTGGAAGATGGGCCGAATGCAGGCAAGCGCGTTATGGTCGCAAGATCCTTGGCCGAGAATTTGGTTGTTAGAGCACAAGCTCGGAGCTTTTCAGAAGAATCGCTTGTCACACCAGAGACTTTGCTTGCATCGAAAGCCCGCCACCCGATGCACCACCTCGGCGGGTTCTTCGCAGAGCCGCGGCCCTTCCTGCCAGGCGATTTCGTCACCACCGACAGCGGCACCGGCCTCGTCCACATGGCGCCCGACCATGGCGAGGATGATTTCGAACTGTGCAAGGCGCATGGCCTCAATCCCAAATTCGCGGTCGAGGCCGATGGCCGCTACCGCGCGGACTGGGGCTGGCTGGGCGGCCAGGGCAGCGTCATCAATCCGAAGTTCAACGCGCCCGACGGGCCGATCTGCACCGACCTGCGCGAAGCCGGGGCGCTGGTCGCCGCCAGCGCGGATTACCAGCACAGCTACCCGCACTCATGGCGCTCAAAGGCCAAGGTGATCTATCGCTGCACGCCGCAATGGTTCGTGCCGATGGACCAGCCACTGGCGCATCTGCCCGCGCTGTCGCAGGCCGAGCAGCGCTGGGAAAACGAAGGCGGCGATGCCACCATCGATGACGAGGCGCATGCCGGATCACCCACGCTGCGCGAGATTGCCCTGGCCGAAATCGAGCGCGTGCAGTTCACCCCCGAAAAGGGCCGCAACCGCATCGGCAGCATGGTCGCGGGCCGGCCCGACTGGGTGCTGAGCCGCCAGCGCGCCTGGGGCGTGCCGATCACGC
>CAZCNF010000036.1:0-22591 GCA_964500135.1 uncultured Porphyrobacter sp. | reverse complement strand
GGTCGAAGAAAGTCGTGCCGAAGTTGCGGTCGGTCAGCAGCATGGTGATGGCAGCCGCCAGTACCGGCAGCGCCAGCAACAGCAGGAAGGCGGTGACCAGCACCGACCACACGAACAGCGGCATCTTGTGCAGCGTCATGCCAGGGGCACGCATGTTGAAGATGGTGGTGATGAAGTTGGTCGCGCCCAGGATCGAGCCGGCACCGGCAAGGTGCAACGAGAAGATCGCGAAGTCGACCGCAGGGCCTTGCGAGCCGGTGGTCGAAAGGGGGGCATAAACCGTCCAGCCCACGCCTGCACCGAGACCCGTGCCACCAGGCACGAACATCGAGAACAGCAGGCTGAAGAAGCCGACGACGGTCAGCCAGAACGAGATGTTGTTCATGCGCGGGAAGGCCATGTCCGGCGCGCCGATCATCAGCGGCACGAACCAGTTGCCGAACCCACCGATCATCGCCGGCATGACCATGAAGAACACCATGATCAGGCCGTGCGCAGTGATGAACACGTTCCACATGTGGTAATTCGCGTCCATCGAGGCGCCGTCGCCGCCCAGAAGTTCGACCCACATGCCAAGATGCTGGATGCCCGGCTGCGCCAGTTCCATCCGCATGATGCCCGAAATCGCGCCGCCGATGATCCCGGCGATGATCGCGAAGATCAGGTAGAGCGTGCCGATATCCTTGTGGTTGGTCGACATGAACCAACGGGCGAAAAAGCCCGGCTTGTGGTCCGCATGATCATGGGCATGATCGGCGTGCGGAGCGAAACCTTCTGCGGTAGTGGCCATCGTTCTGATACTCTCTGGCTTATTTCATTGCGTTCAGGCGGCAGGCGCTGGAGCGGCTGCGGCGGGGGCAGCCTCGGCCGGAGCGGTGGCCGCAGCGGGCGTTGCCGCCGCTTCATCACCGCCGACAGTGCCGCCTTGCGCACGCACCCATGCTTCCCATTGGTCGCGCGGCAGTGCTTCGACCGCGATCGGCATGAAGCCGTGGCGGGCGCCGCACAGTTCCGAACATTGGCCGTAGTATACTCCGGGCTCGTTGATGGTCAGCAGCTTTTCATTGAGGCGACCTGGCACCGCATCGAGCTTGAACCACAGGCTTGGCACGGCAAAGGCGTGGATCACGTCAGCCGCTGTGGTCTGGATCCGCAGCGGGGTGTTGGCTGGCACCACCATGCGGTTGTCGACGCCCAGCAGGTGCGGTTCGCCACGCGCCACCGCATCTTCGGCAGTCAGCATGTTCGAGATCACTTCGAACCCGCCATTGTCAGGATAGGTATAGCCCCAATACCACTGGTAGCCGGTGACCTTGATGGTGACGGCATCTTCGGGCGGCGACTGGTACTGCTTGGCGAGCAGCTGGATCGAGGGCACCGCGATCACCAGCAGCACGACCACCGGCACCACGGTCCACACCACTTCGATCAGAGTGTTGTGCGTCGTTTTCGATGGGGTGGGATTGGCGCGCCGATTGTAGCGCACGATCACCCACAGCAGCAGGCCCAGAACGAACAGGCTGATCACCGTGATGATCGGCAACAAGATCGCATCATGCATCCACAGCGCATATTCGCCATTGGGCGAATACTGATCCTGGAAAGTGATTCCGCGATCGACCGGCATGCCCTTGCCCGCGGTCGGCGCCATGGGCGTGTAGGCCGAAGCCGCATCTGCCGCAGCGTCACCGGCTGCCGCATCAGCAGTTGGGGCAGCCGCATCAGCGGAAGCCGTCGAAGCTTCGGCCGCAGGCGGCGTTGCTGCTTCGTCCTGGGCCATCGCGGCGCGCGGCGCGAGCGCCAGCAGCACGGCAAGCGCCAGCATCGAAAGGATAAGATAGGCGCGGCGGCCCGTTTGACGCAAAATCATCTGTCTGACGCTTTCCGCTTCATTCGTGTCCTGTAACCCCCACGGTTTAAAGCGATAAACCGCGACAGCCAACCCAAGCACCCGGCACTTGGTGCCAGGATTGCACGGCCCTATAGGCCCGCTTGCCCACTGCCTCAAGCGCTTCTAGGGAGAAAATTATGCAAGGCCGGGTGTTCCTGGCGCAACCATCGCAAGATAGTGGAAAACTGCCGCATGACCGAAGATGAAGTGCTGTCCGAATTCCGTGCGTGCGGCGCGCTGCTTGAAGGCCATTTCAGGCTCTCCTCGGGGCGGCACAGCGCGCATTACCTGCAATGCGCGCGAGTCCTGATGAACCCGGAACGCGCCGGACGGCTGGCGCTGGCGTTGGCACAGAAGCTGCCGCGCGAGCTTCGCACCAAGATCGACGTGGTGGTCTCCCCGGCGATGGGCGGCCTCATCATCGGCCATGAAATCGGCCGGGCGCTGGGCAAGGACGCGATGTTCCTTGAGCGACCCGATGGCAGGTTCCACCTGCGGCGCGGCTTCGCGCTCGAACAAGGGGCCAAGGTGCTGATGGTGGAAGATGTCGTCACCACCGGGCTTTCCAGCCGCGAAGCGATTGAAGCGGTCGGTGCGGAAGGCGGTGAGGTGATTGCAGAGGTCGCACTGGTCGACCGTTCGGGCGGCGAAGCGGATCTCGGCGTGCCCTTTTTCCCACTGGTGGCGCTCAATTTCCCGACCTATGCGGAAGACGAAATCCCCGCACAGCTGTCCGCAGTGCCTGTCACCAAGCCGGGCAGCCGCGCCTGACATGGCCAACGTGCTCAGTCCCGGCCGGCTTCGCCTCGGCGTCAACATCGATCACGTCGCGACCATCCGCAACGCGCGCGGCGGAGACCATCCCGATCCGGTGCGCGCAGCGGAAATCGTCGCTCGCGTCGGCGGTGACGGGATCACCGCGCACCTGCGCGAGGATCGCCGCCATATCCGAGACGAGGACTTGGCTCGGATCCAGGCTGCAACCGATCTGCCCCTAAATCTCGAAATGGCCGCGACCGAGGAAATGCTGCAGATCGCGCTGCGTCACAAGCCGCACGCGGCCTGCATCGTGCCGGAAAAGCGCGAGGAGCGCACCACCGAGGGCGGGCTCGACGCGGCCGGGCTGCACAACACGCTGGTGCCGATCGTGGAGCGGCTCAAAGAGGCCAATATTCGCGTCAGCCTGTTCATCGAGGCGAGCGAGCGACAACTGGACGCTGCGCTGCGGCTGGGCGCCCCGGTGGTCGAATTCCACACCGGCGAGTATGCCCATGCGTATCTGGATGCCGATGTCGACAAAACCGCGCGCGAGTTGAAGCGCATCGCCGACATGGCGGCGCTCGCAGCCAAGAACGGGATCGAGCCGCATGCCGGCCATGGCCTTACCTACGAGAATGTGCAGCCGATCGCCGCGATCCCGCAACTGGCGGAGCTCAACATCGGCCATTACCTGATCGGCGAAGCGGTGTTTGTGGGGCTCGAGAACGCGGTGCGACGGATGCGCGAACTGATGGATGCGGCGCGGTGATCATCGGGCTCGGTTCCGACCTGTGCAATATCGAGCGGATCGCCAATTCGCTCTCTCGCTTCGGTGAGCGTTTCGAGCAGCGCGTCTTCACCGAGATCGAGATTGCCAAGGCGCGCCGCCGACCCTTCACCATTGCGGGTACCTACGCCAAGCGCTTTGCAGCGAAGGAAGCGTTCAGCAAGGCGGTTGGTACAGGGTTCAAGCGCGGCGTCTTCATGAAGGACATCGGCGTAGTTAACGCGCCATCAGGGGCGCCAACTCTGGCACTAACCGGCGGGGCCGCGATTCGGCTTGCGGAATTGACGCCGCATGGCCATGAGGCGCTGATCCACCTGACCCTCACCGACGACCATCCCTGGGCTCAGGCCTACGTCATCATCGAAGCGCGCCCCCTATGACCTTGCCGACCGGCCCCGACACAGCGAACGCAGACCCCGTGACCACCACCGAACCCACCGACGCCCCCGGCACCGCCAAGGACCAGAGCGACAAGGTCAACTGGCTTGCTGAATTGCGCGGCCTCGTGTTGATGCTGCTTGCAGTGCTCGCCTTCCACAGCCTGGTGGCCAAGCCGTTCTACATCCCGTCGACCTCGATGATGCCCACGCTGCAGGTTGGCGACCGGCTCGTAGTGAGCAAGTATCCCTATGGCTGGAGCTGGGCTTCGGTCAGTTTCCACTTGCTGCCGCGCGGCGAGTGGCGCGTGTTCGGCAGCACACCCGAATATGGCGACATCGTGATCCCGGTCCACCCGATCCGGGACGAGGATTACATCAAGCGCGTGGTCGCTCTGCCGGGTGACCGGATCGCGGTGCGCGGCGGGCAGATCATCCTGAACGGGGTTGCGGTAAAGCGCGAAGCGGCGCCCGCAGTGAAGATCCCGTTCGAGCCCGACTTGCTGTGCGAAGGCGCGCCGTGCCTTGGCGCTTTCACCAACTATCTCGTGCGCGAGGCCAACGGGCAGCAATATTTCGAAGTGCCGGCCTATCGCGAAACGCTGCCAAATGGAGCGAGCTATCTGGTGATCGACCATCTCGAAGACCAGCCGCTCGACAATTTCGACGAGATCACCGTGCCCGAAGGCCAGGTCTTCGTGATGGGCGACAATCGTGACCATTCGGCCGACAGCCGCGAAATCTACAGCCCGCGCGGGCTGATGGGCCCCGTGCCGCTCGAGAATATCGGTGGCCGCGCCGAATTCATCACCTTCTCGCTCGACGGCTCGACCAGCTGGAACCCGCTGAGCTGGTACCAGAGCCTACGCGGCGACCGAGCGTGGACCACCCTGCGCCCAGCAAAGGCTGAGCAGGCGGCCGTTGCCGAGTAACGGCATGGCCAAGCGCTTTCTCTATATTATTGCGGCGATCATCGTGCTGGTGATCGCGGGTTTGATTGTGTTGCGGGTATGGGCGCAGGAACTGACCGCGCTGGCTCTGGTGCCTTCGGCGGAGTTTTCCGCGCAGCCTGCGCTCGCTGCCAACGCCTATGCCGATCCGGCCATGTGGTATTCGCACCCCCAGCTAGCTGGGACAAACGACCCAGCACGCTGGCAGCCAAGCTTGGCGAACGAGCGCGCGTTGCTACCTACACCTGCTGAACCGGCCGAACCTGCCCCGCCCCCGTTCGCTGTGTTCTTCGTTCACCCCACGAGCTATCTCGACCGATCGAACTGGAATGCGCCACTGGGCGACAATGAGGCTGAGCGGGTCGCAAAAATCTACCTGCGCGGTATGGCCAGCCCCTTCAACGCGGCCGAAACGATTTGGGCGCCGCGTTACCGCCAGGCCACGCTGGGTGCATTCCTGACTGACCGGCCCGAAGGCCAGCAGGCCTTTGAGGCGGCCTATCGCGATGTCGAACTGGCCTTCGCAGCGTTTCTCTCGCAGACGGCGCCTGACATGCCTATCGTATTGGCCGGACACAGCCAGGGCGCGCTGCATCTACTCAGCCTGCTCAACCGCAAGGTCGCCGGTACGCCGCTGGCCGACCGAATCGCGGCGGTTTATGCCGTTGGCTGGCCGATCTCGACTAGCCATGACCTGCCGCTGCTGGGCTTGCCCGCCTGCCGCGCACCTGACCAGCCGGGCTGCATCCAAAGCTGGGCCAGCTATGCCGAGCCGGCCGATCCCTCGCAGGTTATGCGCTATTATCGCCGCTCAGTCGGGCTCGACGGTCAGCCTCGTGGCGACAGCCCGATCCTGTGCACCAATCCGTTGACCGGCGGCACCGGCCGCAAGGCGGCACCCGCCGCGCTAAACCTTGGCACGCTCAAACCCGAAGGCGATCTCAGCAACGGCACGCTGGTGCCAGGCGCTATTCCGGCGCGCTGCGATGCGCGCGGCATTCTGCTGATCGGCGATCCACCGGAAATGGGGCGCTACGTCCTGCCGGGGAACGACTACCACGTTTACGATATCCCGCTGTACTGGGCCAATCTGCAAGCCGATGTCGCCCGGCGGGTCCGGGCATGGGCGGCACGGTCTTGATCACCGACAGCGCATTGGAAATGCGCGAAGCGCTGCCGCTCGGCGGCGGCTTGCTGGGGCTCGATCTCGGCACCAAGACGATCGGGATCGCCACCTGCGATGCTGGCTGGCGCTTTGCCACGGCCGGCAAGACGCTGGCGCGAGGCAAGTTCGGACGCGACCGCGAAGCGCTGGCTGCACTGATCGGGGAACGCGACATCAAGGGCATTGTGATCGGGCTGCCGCGCAACATGGATGGCAGCGAAGGACCGCGCGCGCAGGCCAGCCGCGCCTATGCCCGCAACCTTGCCGAAGCCTTCGGCTTGCCGGTATTGCTGTGGGACGAGCGGTGGTCCACCCAAAGCGCCGAAGCCGCGATGATCGGTCAGGACATGAGCCGCGCCAAACGCGCGGAACGGATCGATAGCCATGCCGCTGCAGTCATCCTTCAGGGCGCGATCGACACACTGGCCGGGGGCACGCTCTAGCGATCGGTCAGCCCCGCTAGGCATCTGTTCCCTCACGTTTGGGGCTTGCTAGTGCGTCGCTCAAGGCGAAATTAAAGCATTGTAATCGCCCTTGGTCGGTCGCAGAGAAAACGCCGATGGTTCAGCCTCTGCCCCCGTTCGATCCCAAGCAGGCCGCGCAGTTCTTCTTTCGCCACGGCCATTCGGGCTGGCTGGGCCTGCGCTACGGCGACCATGGCGAGGACTGGGTCGAGCTCGAACTGCCCTGGCGCGAGGATCTGCTGGGTGAAGAGGATCGCCACATGCTCGCCTCCGGACCCATCATCAGCCTGCTCGACATGGCTTCGGGCATGAGCATCTGGACCACACGCAAGGTGTTCACCCCGATCGCCACGCTCGACCTCAGGGTCGATTACCAGCGGCCCGCGCGCGAACGCAGCGCAGTGAGGGGGCGGGTCGAATGCTACCGCATCACGCGCTCGGCCGCGTTCGTGCGTGGCATTGCGCATGATGGCGATCCGGGCGATCCGGTTGCCACTATGGCCGGCGTGTTCATGACCATTGCTCGGGACCCGCGAAGTGCCCAGCATGCCTGATTCACAAGCCCAGCTGACTGCCTATGCCCGCTCGCTCGGAATCGCGATCGATCGCATGGACGACGGCGTGCCGGTACTGGCCGTCGAATTCACGCGCGAAGTCGAGGGCCGCCCGGGCGCGTTGCATGGCGGCGCGATCAGCGGCCTGCTTGAAACCGCCGGCTATGCCGCGCTTCGCGCGAAGCTCGGCAGCGACGATCGCCATCCGCAGCTCAAGCCGATCAACATCACGGTGCAGTTCCTCAGCACGGGCAAGCAGAAGCGGACCTATGCCAAGGGCCGCATTACCCGGCTGGGCCGACGCAACGCCAATGTCTCGGTCGAGGCATGGCAGGATGATCGCGAGCGGCCGATCGCTACCGCGATCATGAACATCCTGATGGCGGACGGTGCAGGCTAGCGTTGCGGTTGTTCGACCTGGACCCCGCCGTCGTTCACGGTAACTTCCAGCGGGACACCCTGGATCTCGGTCGAGACTCGCACCCCGCCCTGCTCGATCGAAAGGGTTGAGCCGTTCTCGTCGAGTGGGATCTGGTCGAGGTTCTCGATATCCAGCGGCTGGACCGGACCTTCCGGATCTGGAATCGCGGTCGGGGCTGGGCCTGCCGCACCGCGCAAGGCGCTGCGCATGAAGTCACGCCAGATACGGGCAGGCAAGGCCCCGCCCGTAACGCCGGGGAGTGGCGAATTGTCGTCCTTGCCGACCCACACGCCGACCACCAGGTCTCCGGCATAGCCGACGAACAGCGCGTCACGATAATCCTGCGTGGTCCCTGTCTTGCCAAAATTGGGCACGGGCAACATCGCGGCCCTGCCGGTGCCCCGGTTGATCGCGGATCTTAGCAACCGTTCCATACCGGCGTGGGTCGAGGATCTGAAGCGCGACTGGCCATCGAACAGCCATTCGAACCAACCCTGTTCTGCGCGCGGAAAAGCGTGTGGTTCGACTGGATAGGCATTAGCGGCGATTGCGGCATAAGCGCTGGTCAACTCGAGCAGCGTCATGGTCGATGTGCCGAGGGCAAGGCTCGCATCGCCGGTCGGCAGGTCGGAAGTCACACCCAGGTCGCGCGCGGTCTTGATCACGCGGCGGCTTCCCAGCTGGCTGAACAGCCGGACCGAGGCGACATTGCTGGAACTGGCGAATGCCTGCTCGAGCGTTAGCGATGGCGAATAACGTTCCCGCGCGTTCTTCGGCCGGTACGACCCTTCGAGGATCGGCGAGTTGTCGATCCGGTCGTCGGGCTTCATGCCGGCCCTCAGGGCCGTGAGATAGACGAACAGCTTGAACGTCGAGCCCGGCTGGCGCCGAGCCTGTGTCACGCGGTTGAATGGCGAATTGCGATAGTCCTTGCCGCCGACCATCGCCACCACTTCCCCGTTGGGCCGCATGGCGACGAGCGCCACCTGTGCGTCGCCCAGCGGTGCGCGTGCCACCACGCGGCTCGCGATGCCCTGCAACCGAGCATCAAGCGTGGTGGTGAGCGTCTGCTTGGCGTAACCGGCCTCGCTGCCTTGGCGCGCCAACGGCAATGCCCAATCGGCAAAGTATGTGCCGGTCGGCAGGCTGTCGCGGGTTCGCACATCCAGCCGCGGCGCGCGCAGCGATGCGGCCACTTGCCGCGTCAGGTAGCCTTCCTCGACCATGGCATCGATCACCAGCTTCATCCGCTCGCGCGCGAGATCATAGTTCCTTGTGGGAGCGAGCCGCGACGGCGCCTTGAGCAACCCGGCCAGCATCGCCGCCTGTTCAGGGCGCAGCTTTTCCGGCTGGCGATAGAAATAATGCAGGCTCGCTGCCCGCAAGCCATATTGATTGTCCCCGAAATAGGCGTTGGAGAGATAGCGCGAGAGGATCTCGTCCTTGGTCAGCCAGGCCTCGAGCCAGAACGCGATCAGCGCCTCGCGCGCCTTGCGCGACAGGGTCTGTTCGGGAGTGAGGAAAGTGAATTTGGCAAGCTGCTGGGTGATTGTGCTACCCCCGCCCACGCCGGTCCACGCGGCGCGGGCGATGCCGCGCGGATCGACCCCCCAATGGCTGTAGAACCGCCGGTCCTCGATTGCCAGGAATGCGCCCACGACGTGATCGGGCAGCTTGGCCACGTCCACCGGCGCATCGACCGAAGCTCCACTTCGCGCGATCGGCGTGCCGTCTGACGCGAGCAAAGTGATTTGCGGCGGAGCAACCGGCTCCAGCGATTTGCCCAGCGGCGCGGTGATCGCAAGCCACGCAACAACCGCCATGAAAAGCGCGGCGAGGCCGAGAACGATTCGCCCCGCCCACCAGCGTTTGCGGCGTCCCCGCCAATGCGCCAGCTGCCACCAATGGCTTTGCGGGCGGCCCTGGAAATCAGGGGTGTGGCGCCAAAACTTCCAGCCTCGCCGTTTGCGCGGGCCGGTGTCCGGATCCCAATCGAACCGTTCGTCGAAATCATCAAGCGCACTGCCATAGGGATCCTGCAGCGCGTAATAGCCGGCTTCCGGGCGCTCTTCCCAGTCGCGCGAGCGGAGTTTGCCGGACTTCCGAGAGGGTCGCAACCAGGCGAACATGATCGCTGTGTTAAGGTATTAACACAGCCTTGGCGAGCCCAATCTTCATCCGCATGGCAACAGCCCGAATATCAAAGCTTGCGGGCCGCGCTTTCGGGCAGGTCTTCGTTGAAGACGCGCTGGTAGTATTCGCTGACCAGCGTGCGCTCAGCCTCGTCACACTTGTTGAGGAAGCTGAGGCGGAATGCAAAACCGACCGAATTGAAGATCTCGGCATTCTGCGCCCAGGTCATCACCGTGCGCGGGCTCATCACGGTCGAGATATCGCCGTTCATGAAACCCTGGCGGGTGAGGTCTGCCACCTTGACCATGTTGGCAATGGTCTTGTCATCGGTTTCCGGGCTCTTGGTCTTTACGATCTGCTGTTCGACCTCGGGCGCGAGATAGTTCAGCGCCACGACTATATTCCAGCGGTCCATCTGCGCCTGGTTGATCGCCTGTGTGCCGTGATAGAGGCCGCTGGTGTCGCCGAGGCCGACGGTGTTGGTGGTGGCGAACAGGCGGAAATACTTGTTAGGGGTGATCACCTTGTTCTGATCGAGCAGGGTTAGCGCTCCCTGTGCTTCCAGCACGCGCTGGATCACGAACATCACGTCGGGCCGCCCTGCGTCATACTCGTCGAAGGTGAGCGCAACGGCGTGCTGCAACGCCCAGGGCAAAATGCCCTCCTTGAATTCAGTCACCTGCAATCCGTCGCGCAGCACGATCGCATCGCGGCCAACGAGGTCGATGCGGCTGATGTGCGCATCGAGGTTGACGCGCACGCTGGGCCATTTGAGGCGGGCGGCGACCTGTTCGATATGGGTGGACTTGCCGGTGCCATGGTAGCCCTGCACCATCACTCGGCGGTTGTGGGCAAAGCCCGCCAGGATTGCCAGCGTGGTGTCCGGATCGAACACATAGCTCGGGTCAAGTTCGGGCACACGTTCGTCAGCCAGACTGAACGCCGGTACCTGCCAGTCGATATCGATCCCGAACGTGTCGCGCACGTCGATCGTGGTGTCGGGAGCAGGGAACAGCGTGTTGCTGGTCCCGTCATATTCGGTTTGCATCAGGCTTGCCATGGTGCCGAACGCCTAGACGGGAGCACGCGCGGCTGCAAGCACCGACCCGCCAACATTTTCATTAGGCGCCCGCACGCTATATTGTCGGGCGATGCCCCCTTCCGATCCCATAGAACGACTCCGCCTGGCCCTGGTCGACCGGGTGCGCGGAGTGTTCAACGACACGGCCAGCGGGCAATCGCCAGTGCCGATCTCGGACGAAGCACTGTTTCAACGCGATTCGCCGATCCGCATGGTTCATGCCGACATCGTGGGGATGATGGTCGGCGGCATCCGCGCGCTGCTGCTGCAGATGCTGCATCCCGAAGCACTGCAGGGTGTGCTCGACCATTCGAACTTCCGCGAGGATATGCATGGCAGGCTGCGGCGAACCGCGCGATTCATCGCGATCACGACCTACGGGCACAGAGACGACGCTGAAGCGGCCATAGCGCGCGTCAACCGGATTCACGCGCGGGTGACCGGCAACCTTCCAGATGGAACGCCCTATTCTGCCACCAACCCACGCACGCTGGCCTGGGTGCACGTGACCGAGGCGTCGAGTTTCCTGGCGGGGTACAGGCGCCATGTCCGCCCCGATATGCCGGGGCACGACCAGGACGAATACTACCGGCAGTTCGCGATCATCGCGCGCGCCCTCGGTGCCGATCCGGTCCCGACTACGCGCAACGAGGCTGAAGCTCTCTTCCGCGAACTGCGTGCAGACCTGCGCGCTTCGCCCGCTGCGCGCGAGGTGGCACAGCTGGTGCTGACCCAGCGCGCGTCCGGCACACCGCCGGGGCTGCAGGCGCTCCTCGCTGCCGACGCGGTCGAGATGCTGCCGTCGTTCGCTCGCACCATGCTCGGCCTGGAGAAACCCGGGCTTGCCGCTTTGCCGGCACGCGCGGCAACCTGGGGCATGGGCAAGACTTTGCGCTGGGCCTTCCGGCAGAACTGACTTTCAAGGAGCAAGGCGAATGGCCGAATTCACATTTTACACGGTCGCGATGAGCCGCGGGCAGATTGCCCGCTGGGCGCTGCATGAGGCAGGGGCGGAGTACGAACAGGTCGTCTTCAATTGGCAAACGCGACCAGAAAATTTCAAGCAAATCAATCCGATGAACAAGGTTCCTGCGCTCGTCCACCACCATGGCGGCCACGACCATGTGGTGACCGAATGCGCCGCGATCTGCCACTACCTCGCCGAAACCCACCCCCAGGCGGGCCTGCTGCCCGATGCCCATGAAAAGGCGGCCTATTTCCGCTGGCTGTTCTTCGCCGCGGGACCGATGGAGCAAGCAGTGGTCGCCAAGGCGATGGGCTGGGAAGTGCCCGAAGGACGGACCGGAATGGCCGGTTTCGGCTCGCTCGAACTGACACTGAATGCGATTGACGAGTGGCTCAGCGCGACTGACTTTGCTGCAGGCGACCGCTTTACCATGGCCGATGTCTACCTGGGCAGCCAGTTCATCTGGGGTCTCAGATTCGGCTCGATTCCCGAGCGGCCATCGTTCCGCGCCTATGTCGAGCGGTTGACCCAGCGCCCGCAGTATCGCGAAGGGCTGGCGATCGACGAAGCGCTGATCAAAGCGGCAAGCTAAGCGAAGACCCGGCTCTTGCGGAGCAGTTGGTAGGCTTCCACCACGCTGTTGAGCCGCGCTTCGAACTTGCGGTCACCGCCATTGCGGTCGGGGTGATAGCGCCGCACCAGTTCCGAATAGCGCTGGCGCAAGCGGCGGCGGTCGGTTTCGAGCCCCAGCCCCATCGTGTCGAGCGCGCGCGCTTCCTCCACCGTGAACCGGCCATCGCGCGCTACCTCTGCATCGCGGCGGGCGCGCGACTTGATCCCGTTCGCCCTCGCCCCGATGGCATCAAGCGGGTCGTTGAAGTCGGCCCAGCGGGGCAGGCCATCCATGCCAGCGGTTGGGCGAAAGGCGCGACTTTCGGTCTGCCACCCGGCGATCGGCGAATGCGCCCGGAGAATTTCGTCCGCGCTCATGCCCTCGAACCAGTCATAGCCGGCGTTGAATTCGCGCACATGGTCGAGGCAGAACCAACGGTACTCACCCGGTCCGTCAAAGCCGGCGGGGCGACCACCCGGTGCCCGATAGGCGCCGGCCTCGGCGCAGTCCGGATGTTCGCAGATCCGCCCGCTGTTTTCGTAGCGACCATGGAATCGGGTTTGTCTCACCGGTTAAGGATGGGCATGGACAGATCGAAAGGGAACCCCCAGATTGTGCCCATGACCGGAACCATCGCCCAGGAAATCGAGCAGTTGCTGCAAGCCGCCTTTGCCCCAGTGAGGCTGGAAGTCATCAACGACAGTGCGCGGCACAGCGGGCACGCGGGCGATGACGGCAGCGGCGAATCGCATTTCACCGTGGTGATCGAGGCCGCGGCCTTCGCCGGCCAGAACCGGCTGGCGCGGCAGCGCGCGGTGATCACGGCGCTGGGCGACATTCCGGGCCAGCGGGTGCACGCGCTGGCGATCAAAGCCTCGGCCCCAGGAGAGTGACATGATCAGCCAGACCATTACCCCCACCACGCACGATCTTGGCCAGTTCCAGGTGCGCCGCGCCCTGCCCAAGCGCGAACGCACGATGGTCGGCCCGTTCATTTTCGTCGACCAGTTCGGCCCGGCCCAACTCGATCTGGGAAGTGGCATGGACGTGCGCCCGCACCCGCATATCAATCTGGCCACCGTGACCTGGCTGTTCGAGGGCGCAATCGACCATCGCGATAGCCTGGGCAGCTATTCGACGATCCGCCCGGGGCAAGTGAATTTGATGACGGCGGGGCGCGGCATCGTCCATTCGGAACGCTCGCCCGCCGATGAACGAGCCGCTGGCCCCAGGCTCTACGGCATGCAGACCTGGCTGGCCCTGCCCGATGGCCGGGAAGAGATCGACCCCGCCTTCGAAGCGGTGCGGGATTTGCCCGTGATCGAAGATCAGTGCGCGAAGGCCGTGGTGATCATGGGAGAACTGTGGGGCAAGCGAGCAGCGACCACCACCTATGCCGAAACGATCTACGCCGAAATCGTGCTTGCACCCTCGGGCAGTTTGCCGATCGATGCCGAAGCCGATGAACGCGCCGTGATGCTGGTCGGCGGCGAAGCCGCCATCGATGGCCATCCGCTTGGCCTTTACGAGCTGAACGTTCTCGCACCCGGACATGCCGCGACGCTTTCGAGCGAACGCGGCGGGCGGATCATGCTGCTGGGCGGCGAGGCCTTTGCGACCCCGCGCCATGCCTGGTGGAACTTCGTCAGTTCGAGCCGCGACCGCATTCGCCAGGCCCGCGAAGACTGGGAAGCGGGACACTTTCCCAAGGTCCCGGGCGACGAGCAGGAATGGATTCCGATTCCTGAAAAGCCGCTGACACGCAGCGACTGACGACACAGCAAAGGCCGGCGCAAGGGGGGAGCGCAGCAGGTATGGATTTCAGTGGCAAGGTGGTGTGGATCACCGGCGCATCTTCGGGCATCGGAGCTGCATTGGCGCGGGAGTGGGCCGCCCGCGGGTCGCATGTCGTGCTGTCGGGACGCGATCAGGCGCGACTGGCCGAAGTGGCGGCGGATTGCGAGGCCCGCGGGCCCGATGCGCTTGTCCTGCCATTCGACGTGCGCGACGAGGCAGCGCTAGCAGGCGCCGCCGCTGCCGCGCTGGGGTGGAAAGGCTGTGTCGATTTTGCGGTCGCCAATGCCGGTGTGTCGCAACGCAGCCAGGCGCTCAAGACCGAGATGGCGGTCTACCGCGAGATCATCGAGATAGATCTGGTGGCCCAGATCGCCTTTGCGCAGGCCTTGATCGGACACATGGCCGGTCGCGGAACCGGCTCGCTGCTGTTCATTTCCTCGATCGCCGGCAAGGTCGGTGTGCCGATGCGCACCGCCTATTGCGCGGCCAAGTTCGGCCTCGCCGGTTATGCCGATGCGCTGCGCGCCGAATTGAGCCAGAAGGGGGTGAGCGTGCATGTCATCTACCCCGGTTCGATCGCGACCGATGTGAGCCGCAATGCCCTCACCGCCGACGGCAGCAAGCGCGGCCGCAGCGACAAGGCGATCGACCAGGGCATCCCGCCAGCCGACGCTGCGCGCGCGATGATCGATGCTGTGGCAAGCGGCCAGCGCGAAATCATCGTGGCCGAAGGGATGGAACTGGCGATGGGCGAGCTGCGCCGGACACCCGATCAGCTGCTCGACCAGGTCGCCGGAATGGTCGCTGCCGGCTATATCGAAAAGATGGAAGCGGAAGGCTGAAGATGAAACAGAAGCGTATCGCCCTTGCCAATGGCATCGAGCTAGACGTGGTCGACGAAGGGCCGCGCGATGCGCCCGCGCTGATTTTCCTTCACGGATTTCCTGAAAGCCACCGCACCTGGCGCCATCAGATCGCCCATTTCTCGGATCGGTTCCGCTGTGTGGCGCCCGACCAGCGCGGTTATCGCGGTTCATCGAAGCCGCAGGACGTGGCGGCCTATACGCCCGACAAGCTGATCGGCGACGTGTTCCTGCTGGCCGATGCGCTGGGCATCGGGACATTCACGATCGTCGGCCATGACTGGGGCGGCGCGATCGCCTGGGGCGTGGCGCTGGGTGGCCAGAATGCCCGCGTGACTCGCGCTGTGATTGCCAATGCGCCCCACCCCGCGGTGTTCCAGCGGCTGCTATACACCAATCCGGTGCAGCGCGCGGCGAGCCAGTATATCCGGGGGTTCCGCGATCAAGCGAACGACCAACTGGTGCGCGAGCACGGATTGACGGGGCTACTGCTCAAAGAAGTGAAGTGGGACCGGCCGAGCGCGATGGAGCCGGAAGAGCGCGCTGCGCTGCTGGCCGACTGGCAAAATACCGAAGCCGCCTTCGGCATGCTCAACTATTATCGCGCCAGCCCGCTGGTGGTGCCCACGATGGATGAGCCGTTCGCACTGCCGGCCGGCTGGGCCGCACCCGCTCTGCCCCGGCTGACCATTCCGACCCTGGTGATATGGGCACTGGATGATCTCGCGTTGCCGCCGGAGAACCTCGAGGGGCTTGACCAGGTGATCGACGACCTGACGATCGTCAGGGTCCCCGACTGTGGCCATTTCGTGCCGTGGGAAGCACCCGCGCAGGTCATTGCGGCCATGGAAGATTTCCTGAGCCGCTAACCCGCCAGCCATTCGATTTCGGCGCCGTGGGCGTGGGCCCGCGCCAGCAGCGTTTCGCCCTCGCCACCCGGCCAATAGCGTAGCCGCAGTTCGTGGCGATGCACGGTGCGGTTGGCCTCGAGCGCAATCCACGCCAGCGGCGCTTCGGCGGTGGCACGCGCACCCGCAGCCTCCATCGCTTGCGTGACCCGGCGTTGCTGCGCTTCAGGCACATATTGCCAGACGATCGAATGCATCAGCACCCGGGTTACCCCGCGTGGCTGTGGCCTTGCCAGTTTCGCCTCGACGAAATCGGCGGCATTGGCCCGTACCAGGTTCGGCGGTCGGGCCGTCGCTGCCGCAATCGCCGCTTCCATCCGTTCGAAGCGGATCGCGTGTTCGGGCCAGATGTAAGCCTTGAGCCTGAGCGCCTGGGCCGGATCGGTGAGATCAACCGGCGCGACATCGCAGCCCTTGAGGGATGCGAAGCTTATCTTGCGCTCTGGCGGCGGCGGCCCCATCCAGTGCGGAGAAAAGCGCATCGCCGCATCCTTTGGGCCAACCAGAACTGCTGCAAGATCATAGGCATATCGATCGATCATCAGATTGATTCCCGCACTCGATCCGATCTCGAGGCAGTCGAAGGCCGGCGGCAGCCCGCGCTCGGCCAGCCACAGCATCGCCGCGACGAAATTGCTCGATCGACCAGCCTCGTTGGTCTGCGGCGGGCCATCGAGCCACGGCAGGAGCTGCGCTTCGAACTGGCGGATCACGTCAGCGATGATCGCTGTGTCATCCGCCACCTCGCCGCGATAGATCGGCGCCAATTGCGGGGCCGTGCCGGAAAGCTGCAGCGCGTGAACCCCGCCAGCGAGCCGCAGCGGCAGCGCATCGGCCAGCGGAGCGCCCTGCCAGTTGCGGACCCGGTCGAGCAGAGTGCCGGGCTGATCGCTTGCCACGGCTGCCAGCAGCGCAGCGCAGATTCGAGCAGTGATCGGGGCACGATTCGCCTCGCAATAGGCAACCTGGTTGGCGAAGGCCGGGCGCACGGCAGCGGGGCCCTTCGCCGCGATGTCGAGCGCTTCATAGCCGGGCTTGGCATTCTGATCGCCCAATTGCATTGCCCTTTGCCCGCCTAATCCTTAAGTGCGCGTCGCGATGACAGAAACCCTGGCCACCCAGCTTACCTTTGCCATCCCCAAGGGGCGCATTCTCGACGAAGCGCTGCCGGTGATGGCGCACGCCGGTGTGGTGCCTGAAGACGCGTTCCACGACAAGGGCAACCGCGCGCTCAGCTTTGCCACCAACCGCGCCGACATGCGGCTGATCCGGGTGCGGGCGTTCGATGTTGCAACCTTCGTCGCGCATGGCGCGGCGCAGGTCGGCATCGTCGGTTCGGACGTGATCGAGGAATTCGACTACGCCGATCTCTATGCGCCGGTCGATCTTGACATCGGCCATTGCCGCCTGTCGGTGGCGCGTGTCGTCAGCGACCGGGAGAATTCCGGCCACGTCAGCCACCTGCGCGTGGCCACGAAGTATCCCAACCTGACCCGGCGCCACTTCGAGGCGAAGGGCGTGCAGGCCGAATGCGTCAAGCTCAACGGCGCGATGGAACTCGCGCCTTCGCTGGGCCTGGCCCGGCAGATCGTCGATCTCGTTTCGACCGGGCGCACGCTGGCCGACAACGGCCTGGTAGAGACCGACCGCATCCTCGACATCTCCGCCCGATTGATCGTCAACCGCGCGGCGCTGAAAACCGATCCGCGCATTGCCGAACTGGTGGCGGCATTCCGCCGCGTGACCGAACAGCGGGCGGCCGCCTGATGCTCAAGCTCGCCACATCCGACAGCGACTTTGCCGCGCGTTTCGATGCACTGGTCAATGGCCGGCGCGAAAGCGACAGCGACGTCAGCCAGCAGGTCACGGCAATCCTGGCCGATGTGAAGGCGCGCGGCGACGAGGCTCTGGCCGAATACTCGCAGCGGTATGACAGCCATGTGCTGGCTGACAGCAACGATTGGTCGATTTCTTTGCAAGCCTGCCGCGCGGCCTATGAAGCGCTCGAGCCCGGCTTGCGCGATGCGCTCGAGCTCGCCGCCGAGCGGATCCGTGCCTATCACCGTGACCAGTTGCCGGGCGACCGTGACTTCACCGATGCAGCTGGGGTGCGCCAGGGCGCGATCTGGCGCGCGGTCGATGCCGCCGGGCTTTACGTGCCGGGCGGGCGGGCGGCTTATCCTTCCTCGCTGCTGATGAATGCGATTCCCGCCAAGGTGGCCGGGGTCGAGCGGCTGGTGGTGGTCACCCCCACCCCGCATGGCAAGACTAATCCGCTGGTGCTGGCGGCCGCGCATATCGCCGGAGTGGACGAGATCTGGCGCGTCGGCGGGGCGCAGGCGGTGGCCGCGCTGGCCTATGGCACGCAGCGGATCAGGCCGGTCGATGTCATCACCGGGCCGGGCAATGCCTGGGTCGCCGAAGCCAAGCGCCAGCTTTACGGCGTGGTGGGGATCGACATGGTTGCCGGGCCGAGCGAAATCCTGGTGATCGCCGACCGGCATAACCGGGCCGACTGGATCGCCGCCGACCTCCTGAGCCAGGCCGAGCACGACCCGACCTCGCAGTCGATCCTGATCACCGACGATGCGCAGTTCGGCGAGGAGGTCGCCGCCGAAGTCGAGCGGCAACTGGCCGAACTCGCCACCACTGAAACCGCCACCGCCAGTTGGCGCGCCAATGGTGCGATCATCGTGGTCGAGCGCCTGGCCGATGCCGTCCCGCTCGCTGACCGGCTCGCCGCCGAACACGTCGAGCTGGCAGTGGCCGAGCCAGAGCCACTGCTGCGCGGTATCCGCCATGCCGGAAGCGTGTTCCTGGGCCGGATTACGCCCGAGGCGATCGGCGATTACGTGGCCGGGCCGAACCACGTGCTGCCCACCGGCCGCCGCGCGCGTTTCGCCAGCGGCCTGTCGGTGCTCGATTTCATGAAGCGTACCAGCTTCATCGCGCTGGACGAGGCCGCGCTGGGCACAATCGGTCCGGCCGCGGTGGCGCTGGCCCATGCCGAGGGCCTGCCTGCCCATGCGCGCTCTGTCGAATTGAGGCTCAAATGACCGGTCCCCGCTCGCAAGCGCGTTCGGCCGCGCGGCTTGCCGCCGTGCAGGCGCTGTATCAGCAGCAGATGGAAGGCACGCCGCTGGCGCGGCTGCTCAACGAGTTCCACCAGCACCGGCTGGGCATGGAGATCGACGACGCCCAGTATGCCGAGGCCGAGGTCGATTTCTTCGACGATCTGGTGGCCGGGGTCGATGCCCGGCGCGCCGAGATCGACGAATTGCTGGACGGCAAGCTGGCCGAAGGCTGGACGCTGGCGCGGCTCGACAAGACCATGCTGCAGATCCTGCGCAGCGGGACCTACGAATTGATCGCCCGGGCCGACGTGCCGGTGGCGACCGCGATCGACGAATATGTCGACGTAGCCAAGGCCTTCTTCGACGATCGCGAGGCCAAGTTCGTCAACGGGATTCTCGACGCCATCGCGAGGGGCGCGCGCTAGGGCCAGCCCTTAGCTCAAGGATCGTCGCGGTCGAGGAAGGCCAGCGGAATATCAAGCCGCTGGGCCCAGGCGTTCTCTTCATGCTCGGTGCCGAAGAACGCCCGGCTTTCATAGCCCGGCGCCGCCCAACCCTGCTCCTTCATCATGCGGTCGAACGCCGCGAAATAGAGCGGGTAGAAGGCATCGAGCGTGCCGGTGCCGTGATCCACATAGATCCGGTGCTTGTTCCGGTCGAGGCCGGTCGAGGCGAAATAGCTGCCGAATGCAGCCGCCACCGCATTCGCCCGCTCCTCGGCCGCGCCATTGCGCGGATCGACCAGCGGAAGATGGGTCGAAAGTCCCGCCGCCTGCCCGAACACGTCAGGGTATTCGGCAATCGCGTAGAGGCTGATCAGCCCGCCCATCGATGATCCCATGATCGCAGTGTCGCGCGCACCGGGTCGCGTGCGGAATTCGCGATCGACCCGCGGCTTCAATTCGCGGGCCAGGAATGCGAGATACTCGTCGGCCTGCAGCGACTGGTCCGGGCCGCTGCCTCCGAAATCGCCGGTCAGCACTTCCTGCTGCATGTCGGCTGGCAGGAATTCGAGCAGCTTTTCCGGAAACAGCGTCTTGTAGCGGGCATCGGGCGCGCGGATCGCGACCACAATCCATTCGCGCAAATCGCCGCGCGCCGCCATCCGGGCAATCGCTTCATCGACCTGCCATTCCTTGTCGAAGTTCGACAGGCGCCGATCGAACAGATTGTGCCCGTCGTGCATGTAGAGCACCGGAAACCTGCGTTGCGGCTGATCATCGTAGCCCGGCGGCAGCCACACCCAAACAGTGGGTACCTGGGCAAGGTGTTGGCTGGTCAGATCTGGCCAAACCTTCACCGTTCCTGCGCTTACCTCCGGCAGCAGGGCGGGCTCATCCGGTTTCGGCAATGCGGGTGTTGCAGCGGCAAGGGCCAAGGCGGCAACAAGCAGGCGAAAGCGGCGTGACATGGTGCGTCCCCCTATGCAATGGCTCTCTTGATGCCCAAGTTTTGCGCCAGTGTTAAGCCATGAGTGGCGAAGCCGCCTTCATCGCGCGATTGCGGGACATCGCCTCGAATCCGGCCGCACGCGGACTTGATGACGATTGCGCCGTGCTGGAGATCGGCGGCGAGACGCTGGTCCTGACCCATGACATGATCGCCGAAGGAAAGCACTTCCGCGAAGATGCCGATATGGCCGACGTGGCATGGAAACTGGTGGCGGTGAATTTGTCCGACCTCGCCGCCAAGGGCGCCGAGCCGGTCGGCGTGCTGCTGGGCTACAGCCTGGGCCGGGACGACGCGCGTTTTCTCGAAGGGTTGCGTGACATACTTGAGACCTTTGAGGTGCCGCTGCTGGGCGGCGATACCATCAGATCGGACTGGCCGCGCAGCTTTGGCCTGACTGCGCTGGGCCGTGCCACACACCGCCCCGTACCCGACCGGCGCGGCGCGAAACCGGGCAATGCGGTGTGGGTTACCGGAAAGCTGGGCCGCGCCATGTTGGGTTTCGGCGGCGATCCGGCGCATTCCGAAGCCTACTCGCGCCCGACCCCGCGGCTGGCTGAAGGCCGCGCACTGGCGCCGCATGTGACCGCGATGATGGACATCTCGGACGGGCTGTTGCTCGATGGCTGGCGGATGGCCGAAGCAAGCCAGGCGACCATCGTGATCGAGCGCGCGCTGGTGCCGGTGGCCGATCCGGCACAGGCGGACGAAGCGATGCGCTGGGGCGATGATTACGAACTGCTGTTTACCCTGCCCGATGGGACAACACCGCCGGTCGCCGCGACAAGGATCGGGCATGTGCGGCCCCGGCAAGATGCCGCCTTGTCGCTTGATGGCAGCCCGCTCACGCCAGGCGACGGCCTCGGCTACCAGCACTGACAACGCCTAGCGAAACTGGTGACATCGGTCGGGATCCGCCGATTCCACACTTGTCAGTCCCGGTGCATCGCCTATAGCCACCGCGGTCTAAACGCCTCCGCGTTCGCGGGGGCGATTTTCCACGTAGGGTAAGAGGGGAAGAGTTCGTGGACCTTGTTGTTATCTCCATCGGGCTGGGGCTGCTCGCCGTTGTTTACGGCTTTGTCACCAGTCGGCAGGTTCTCGGCGCGGACGCCGGGAATGCCAAAATGCAGGAAATCGCTGCCGCGATCCAGGAAGGCGCGCAGGCCTATCTGAAGCGGCAATACACCACGATCGCTATTGTGGGCGTGGCCGTGGCCGTGCTGGTGGCCTTCTTCCTGGGCGCGGTTTCGGCGGTTGGCTTCGTCATCGGCGCAATCCTTTCAGGCGTGGCCGGCTTCATCGGCATGAACATTTCGGTGCGTTCGAACGTGCGCACCGCTGCAGCAGCCTCGAAGGGACTGCAGGAAGGGCTGACGTTGGCGTTCCGCGCGGGCGCCATCACCGGCATGTTGGTGGCAGGCCTGGCGCTGCTCGCGATTGCCGTGTTCTACTGGTACCTCGTCGGCCCGGGCGGATACACGGTGGGCGGTGAAGACCGCACCGTGATCGACGGGCTCGTTGCGCTTGCCTTCGGCGCCTCGCTGATCTCGATTTTCGCGCGCCTTGGCGGCGGAATCTTCACCAAGGCTGCCGACGTCGGCGCCGACCTAGTCGGCAAGGTCGAAGCCGGCATTCCGGAAGACGATCCGCGCAACCCCGCCGTGATCGCCGACAACGTGGGCGACAATGTCGGCGACTGCGCCGGCATGGCCGCCGACCTGTTCGAAACCTATGTCGTGACCGTCGGCGCAACCATGGTGCTTACCGCGCTGCTGCTGACCGGTGCCGGCGAACTGCTGGAAAACCTGATGGCACTGCCGCTGCTGATCGGCGGGGTGTGCATCGTCACTTCGATCATCGGCACCTATTTCGTGCGCCTCGGCGGCGGCACGAATGTGATGGGCGCGATGTACAAGGGCTTCCTGGTCAGTGCCATCCTTGCGATCCCGGCGATCTGGTTCTCGACCGATATCGCGCTTGGCGGCATGTCGGCCGACATTCCGGGCACCACCTTCAACGGCCGCGAACTGTTCTATTGCTCGCTGCTGGGGCTGGTGATCACCGGCCTCATCATCTGGATCACCGAGTATTACACTGGCACCGGCTTCCGACCGGTCCGCTCGATCGCCAAGGCTTCGGAGACGGGCCATGGCACCAACGTGATCCAGGGCCTGGCGATCTCGCTTGAGGCGACCGCGCTGCCCACCGTCGTGATCGTGGCGGGCATCATCATCGCCTACCAGCTGGCCGGCCTAATCGGCATTGCCTATGGCGCAACCGCGATGCTGGCGCTGGCGGGCATGGTCGTGGCGCTCGATGCCTATGGCCCGGTCAC
>CAZCNF010000035.1:0-23544 GCA_964500135.1 uncultured Porphyrobacter sp. | reverse complement strand
CTCCAAGCCCTGCAGACAGCCATGCTGCCTGCCCCAATCCCAGTGCGGACCCTTCGGCCGGGCGCGATGCCCGCCGTGCTTGGCGACCCAAATCTTTGACCGAATGTCGGGGCTGAAAACGACGGATCAGCGCCGATGCGGAGTGTTCAGGCGGGATATTCCGCCCGTTCCCCCTCCATTCGATTCAGCGACCCGTTTGTCATGTTTTCCGGAACTGCTGCAGGCAAAGATCGCGCCAGCGACTCGGCTCCGGTTGGTTAATGACTGTTAACTCTGAACAGGAGAGAGTCAATAATCTCCGGTTTTGAGTGACTTCGCCGATGCTTGCATGGTTAACGCACACCGGATTTCGATCGCCAGAGGTTCATAACTTGCCGGATTCCTTCGTAAAATGCGCGAGTCGCGAGGCGGGCGCAGGGGCCACTCTTGAGCAAGGAGCCACCGCAGCGCGACGTGATGGCCCGCGCGGGTGACAAGGCCGGGCCAGATCGCTAACTAGGTGAGACAGGAATCGGCAATCCGGAAAGGGCAGCGCGCGGTATGGCACGATCGGACGATTGGGCAGAGATTGGGCGAGGCGGTCTGACCGCACCCGATCTCGGCCAGTCGGAAGAATTGCGCATCCCCAAGACTGCCGAACTGGTGGCGGACCGGATCCGCAAGCGGATCATTTCAGGCGAGCTCGCGGAAGGCGCATCGCTGCCGCCCGAAGGCCAGTTGATGGAAAGCTTCGGGATTTCGCGCCCGACCCTGCGTGAAGCCTTCCGCATCCTTGAGGCCGAACGGTTGATATCGGTCTCACGCGGGTCGCGCAGCGGTGCGCGGGTCAGCCTGCCGCAGGTGGGCGGCGTGTCGCGCTATGCCAGCTTCGTGCTGCAGGCGAACGAGGTGACCGTGCCGGATATCTTCGAGGCCCGGCTCGCGCTTGAGCTGTTTGCGGTGCGGCGCCTGTCGCGGCGGGGTGCCAAGGCATCTGTCAGGCTGCTGCGCGCCGAAGTCGACCGGATGGAGGCGCTCGACCGAGCTGGCGATACGCGGGGCTTCATTGCGGCGCTGACCGAGTTCCACGAGCGTCTGGTTGAACAGGGCGGCAACCGCACGCTCCATTTCATGATCCAGATGCTTCACGAGCTGATGGACGAGGTGAAGCTGCGATTGATCCGCCGCGATGCGGAAGGGCGCGTGGCCGATAGTGCAACCGCGCTCAAGAGCCTGCGGAAATTGCTCGATCTGATTGAGGCGGGCGACGGCGAGGCTGCTGCGCGGCATTGGCGAATGCACCTCATCAACGCCAACAAGAGCTGGGCTTATGACGGCAGCCTGCGCGAGATCCTCGCAGACTGAGCCGATGGCCCAGGCAACGGTCCTATTTGCCGAACAAAGATTGCAGCAGGGTGCGACGCTGCGGCTTGGATTGCCCGGTCAATTCGTAAAGGTAATTCGCCAGCAACACGGCCTGATTGCGATCGAGCAGCACGGCGCGCTCGCGCAGCTCCTTGTCGCTGTTTTCCGTGCGATGCATGGTTTGCAGATGCAGCACCATGCGCGGGCCCAGATCGTTGACCTTCCAGCCGACCAGAGCGCCGGAGTCGAGTGGATCCATCGTGAGTTCCCCAGTTGCCGCGACCCGGGTTGTCCAGTCGAGGATAAACCCGAAAGCCGCGGCCGCCAATATCGGCGTGCGCTGTCACATTCGCCAAGTCCGTTGTCGCGGTGGTGCTGGCATGGCACTATCGTCCAACCCGATCGACCCGGCGTCGGTCGACTTCCCACCCTGCCAAGGAAAGCCCGTTAAAATGCTCGATACCAGCTATCGCACTGCCTATAACGAAGACCATGAAGCCTTCCGCGACACTGTCCGCAAGGTCTTTGCCCAGCATCTGACGCCACACCTCGACGAGCACGAGGCCAATGGCATCGTTCCGCGCGAGACCTGGAAGGCGATGGGCGAGGCGGGCCTGCTGTGCCCTACGGTCAAGCCGGAGAATGGCGGGTTGGGGCTCGATTTCGGCTTTAATTGCGTTCTGTGTGAGGAACTGTCCTACCTCGGCTCCTCAGCCGGCTTCACGCTGCAGAACGACATCACCGCCAATTACTTCGAGCGGCTCGGCACGGACGAGCAGCGCCAGAAGTACCTGCCCGGAATGGTTTCCGGCGATATCATCACCGCGATCGCCATGACCGAACCGGGCGCCGGGAGCGACCTGCAGGGTATCCGCACCACCGCAGTGGAAGACGGCAACCACCTCGTGATCAACGGTTCGAAGACCTACATCACCAATGGTCAGAATGCCGATTGCGTCATCGTAGTCGCCAAGACCGACCCAAGCCAGGGCGCCAAGGGCACTACGCTTGTCCTGGTCGATGCCGATACGCCCGGGTTCGAGCGCGGGCGCAACCTCGACAAGATCGGCCAGCATTCGGCCGACACTTCCGAGCTGTTTTTCAACGATTGCCGTGTCCCCAAGACCAACATTCTGGGCGGGGAAGGGCGCGGCTTCATCCATCTGATGGAAGAGTTGCCGCAGGAACGGCTGGGTATCGCCGTGGGCGCGCAAGCCGCGGCGCAGCGCGCGTTTGACGAAGCGGTAAAGTTCACCAAGGATCGCAAGGCCTTCGGCAAGACGGTGTTCGAATTCCAGAATACCAAGTTCACGCTGGCCGACCTCAAGGCCAAGCTCCAGGTTGGCTGGGCGCATCTCGACTGGGCGATCCGCCAGCACCTGAAAGGCGAACTGACCACGGACGAAGCGAGCGCGGCCAAGCTTTGGCACACCGAACTGCAATGGGAAGCCTGCGACACAGCCCTGCAACTTCATGGCGGGGCCGGCTACATGAACGAATATGCCATTGCCCGGCTGTGGCGCGATGCCCGCGTGACCCGCATCTTCGGCGGCACCAACGAGATCATGAAGGAAGTGATCAGCCGCTCGATCTGAAGGAAGGGATTGCCTGATGCCATTGCCCGCTGACCCACTCGATTTCACCGGCCGGCGCGTGCTCGTGATCGGGGGATCAAGCGGGATCGGCAATGGCATCGCGCATGGCTTTCGCGGGCGAGGTGCCGAGGTGCTGGTCACCGGCACGCGGCCCGATCCAGGCGATTACCTTGAGGCGGAAGATAGCGACTTTACGGGACTGGCTTACCACCAGCTGGATGTAACCGACCGCGCTGCCCCCGAGGCGCTGGCAGCCAAGGCTGGCCAGATCGACGGGCTGGTGCTGTGCCAGGGTGCGGTGCGCTATGGGCGGCAGGAGTTCACGCGCGAGGGGTGGGATTTGGTGGTGGGCGTCAACCTCAATTCGGTGATGGATTGCGCGCGCGCCCTCCGCCCGGCTCTGGCCGAGCGCGCCGGTTCGATCATCGTGGTCAGCTCGACCGGCGCCTTCCATGCCATGATCGGCAACCCGGCCTATGCCGCGAGCAAGGCCGGCGCGGCCAGCCTGGTCGGCTCGCTGGCGCAGGCCTGGGCCGGCGAAGGGATCCGCGTGAACGGGATCGCACCGGGTTTTGTCCCGACCAAGATGACGAAGATCACCACCGACAACGAACAGCGGCGGCAAGGTGCGATTGCGCGGATCCCGCTGGGCCGGATGGGCACGACCGACGACATGGCGGGCGCGGCGCTGTTCCTCGCTTCGCCGCTGGCCGCCTATGTCACGGGGCAGACCCTGATCGTGGACGGCGGGCTGTCGCTGTGACGAAGGGAGCGATCCGATGAAGTTTACCCGGCTTGGCAATTCCGGCCTCGTGGTCTCGCGGCTGTGCCTTGGCTGCATGAGCTATGGCGACACCAGCAAGGGCTGGCACGGCGAATGGTTGCTCGACGAAGCCCAGAGCCGCCCGTTCTTCCGCAAGGCGCTGGAAAGCGGCATCAATTTCTTCGACACTGCCAATATGTATGCCGGCGGCACCTCTGAAGAGATTACCGGCAAGCTGCTGGGCGAGATGGCGCTGCGCGACGAGATCGTGGTGGCGACCAAGGCCTATTTCCCCTGGCGCAATGCCCCCAATGCCGCTGGCCTCTCGCGCAAAAGCCTGATGCAGGCAATCGATGACAGCTTGCGGCGGCTCGGCATGGACTATGTCGACCTGTTCCAGATCCACCGCTGGGATACGGAAACCCCGATCGAGGAAACGATGGAGGCGCTGCACGACATCGTGAAGGCGGGCAAGGCGCGCTATATCGGCGCCTCCTCGATGTATGCCTGGCAATTCGCCAAGGCGCAGGCGGTGGCACAGGCGAATGGCTGGACCCGCTTCGTGTCGATGCAGAACCAGCTGAACCTGCTCTACCGCGAGGAAGAGCGCGAAATGCTGCCGCTGTGCGCCGATGAAGGGGTAGGAGTCATACCGTGGAGCCCGCTCGCGCGCGGACGGCTGGCGCGGGCGCCTGATGAAGAGACGATACGTAGCAAGACCGACGGCGTGGGCAAGCTGCTCTATAAGGATGACGAAGCAGCTGATCGCGCGATCGTCGAAGCGGTGGGGCAGATCGCCGAGGCGCGGGGCGCGGCACGGGCGAGCATTGGCTTGGCGTGGCATTTCACCAAGCCGCAGGTGGCCGCCCCGATCATCGGCGCGACCCGTGAACACCATATCGATGCGGCGCTGGCCGCGCTGGAGATTGCACTGACCCCTGAGGAAATTGAAGCGCTGGAAGCGCCTTACCGGCCGAAATGGCCGACCGGGATGGGCATGGCCTTGCCGCCCATGGACAAGGTTACGCTACGCGGTTCCTGACCCTGCCATTATTGGCAATGAGACGGCGATCGCAAGTCATGAACCCGTCACACGGCTGCGCCATTCCACCTGCAGCAACAGGTGGTTGGCATGGGCGTTATCAATATCTTCCTCACCGGCAGTCTGGGCGACACGCTGCACGACTTCGTGCATGGCGACCTGCGGTTCACCTTTGGCCGTATCGGTCCTGAGGGCCCGAGGCGGCTGATCGAAGGACCCGTCTGGGTGTTTGTCGACTGGGTGATGGACGACATGGCTGGCCTGGAGATGTGCCGCAGGCTGCGGGCCGATCCGCGTACGTCCGATTGCCACATCACGATGGTACTGGAAAAGGACGGCCCTGAGGATCGCCGCCGGGCACTGAAGGCCGGGGCCGACGACTATGCCGTTGGCCCGCTCGACCGCACGGCGGTGCTCGACCGCGTTATGGCATTGCAATCGTCCCGCATTGCCAGCGCCGCCGCCGCACTCGACCGCTCCGGCGGCGCGATGGTCGAGCTGGGCGAGCTGACGATCAATATCCCGGCCTACCAGGCGCGCTGGAGTGGCGCGCCTGTCGATCTCAGCCCGAACGAATTCCGTCTGCTGCGGTTCTTCGCCGAAAACCCCGACCGGTTGCTGACCCGGCGCGAACTGATCGAGGGGCTGGGGAAGAGCGAGCCACCGATCGACGAACGCACGGTCGACGTCTGGATCGGTCGCTTGCGCCGCGCGCTCAAGCGCGCCGGTGCGGTCGATCCGATCCGCACCGTGCGGGCAATGGGTTACGTATTCGACACCTATTGACGCCCGGCACCCGCCGGGCGGCCGGCTCAGAACTCGGCTGAAACGCCCAGCGAGAACGACGGCCCGACATCGTAGCTGTTGATCTCGATGCGGTTGGCTTCGTTCTGCTGGTACTCGAAGTTGCCCCGCCCGAAGATGTTGCGCACTTCGAGTGACAGTTCGAACGGACGCCCGAGCGCGGCCACTTCGTATTTCGCGACGAAATCGACCGTGAGGCCCGGGTCTTCGACGATGTCGGGGCGCTGGAAGCCGCGGCTCGTCACCCGTTCGCTGGCATAGTTGAACAGCAGCGTTGCCTGCCGCTTCTTCTCGGTATCCTCGATACCGACCTGGAAGTTGGCGATGTGGTCGGACTGGCCGGTCAGTGCGTCACCATCGGTGAACAGCAAGTTTGCCCCGGTCGCACCGGCGGGCGGCACAAAGGTGATGTCGCCATCGCGCACCGCGATATCGGACTTGGTGTAGGTATAATTGGCAATCAGGATCAGCTCCGTAGTGTCGAACCCTTCGCCCAGCCCGGCCAGGTCGATGCCGTACTGCACGTCCAGTTCCGCGCCGTATAGCGTCGCTTCGGGGGCGTTGGCGAAGCTGGTCAGGAGTTCACCGGCAGCAGTGGTGATGAAGGCCTCAATCGGCTTGTCGATCTTCTTCCAGAAGCCCGCCAGGCTCACCCGGCTGCCGCCACCCAGATAGTATTCGCCGCGCGCCTCGAGGTTGGTCAGCTTGCTGTCGGTCAGGAACGGGTTGCCGCGATAGGCGCGGTTCGATTCCGGATCGAAATAGAGCTGCTCCACCAGTTCGCGGAACTGCGGCCGTGCGATCGTCTTCGACGCTGACAGGCGCAGCTGAAGATCGTCGGTTGCTTCCCAGGTCACGGTTCCAGCGGGCAGGAAATAGTCCGCCCGGTTGTCGGTCGGGATCGCTCCGGTGATGGGCGTCAGGAAGATCGACTGGTCGAGCGCCACGCTTTGCACCGCATCCTCATACCGCACGCCGGCTTCGATCGTCACCGTGTCGAACGGCAGGAACCGCACCAGCCCATAGCCGGCATGGATCCGCAGGCCTGCGTCAAAGGCGGGGAACTGGCTGGTTTCGTCGAGCCGCACGGTGAAGGCATCAAGCACCGCCCCATTGAGCAGGTCGCCCGGGCGGCGCAGGCCGATTGCAGGCACGAGGCTGTCAGGCAGCAGGTCGCCCTCGGCCCGGGGCGCGAATTCGCGGCGCACCGAATAGCGGTCAGTGTCAGTATAGGCATAGCCAATCGTGGCTTCGAGATTGTCGAGCAACTGATAGCTGAGATCGACCCCGCCATAGAGCAGTTCTTCGGTCAGGTCGTCGAAGGAGATGGTGGTCAGGCCGGTGTCGGACAGGCGGTTGAGATAGACCACATACTGATCGCCATAGGGGCTGTCCGGCACATTGGTGCGGGTATAGGACACATTGGCGTTAAACGGCGCTTCGCGATCGGTGCGGGCATAGCCGGCGCGCAGATCGAGTTGCAGCCCGTCAAAGTCGAATTCCGCAACCAGCTGGCTGTCGATCAGCTGGCGTTCGAACCAGGCGGTGTTCTGATTGGCAAAATCAAAGCCCGATTCGCCGAGTTCGAACTTGGTGCCCAGTTCGAGCCGCGCGGTCTTGAGCGTGTCGCGGATGTAGAGATTGGTCCAGCGGATGGTGTGCTCGCCGAAATCGAGCCCGAAGCCCAAAAGGCCGTTTACCAGCACATTGTTGTCAGTGATGAAGGTGTTGAAATCCTCGGTCAGAACCGAGAGGTCGGTATTGGCCTGTTGCGAGCGGACCGAACGGTTGCGCCAGTTGTTCTTGATGCTGGCAGTGGCGATGATGCCGAGATACGCGTCCCCGCCCACTTCGAACGAAGTGCCCCCGGTGATCGAAGCGGAGAAATTGGCAGGCAGCACATCGTTTTTCTGCAAGGTCACCAGGTTGGCGGGCAGCAACTGACCGGCTACCCCTTCCTGTACCTCGATCGGGGAGTCCTCGATCCTGAGGCCGCTGTCGATAAAGGCCCTCAGGTTGGAGGGAAGATCGCGATTGCCGGTGTCGAAGCCGGACCAGTCGAGCTCCGAGCCGAAATACTGCAGGCCGTTCTGGAACGTCGTTTCGCTGTCGCCACTCGCGCTGGCGCTCAGCTTGAGGAAGCTTTCGGTCGGGATAGCACGAGTGGTAAGGTTGATCACCCCGCCGCCGAACTCGCCGGGATAGTTGGGCGAATAGGTTTTCTGCACCAGCGAGGATGCAATCACGCTGGTGGGGAAGATGTCCAGCGGAACCACGCGGCTGAGCGGTTCGGGGCTCGGCAGCGGCAGGCCATTGAGCAGTGCCAGCGAATAGCGATCGCCGAGGCCGCGCACGAACACGCGCCCGTCGCCCACTAGCGAGAGACCGGTGACGCGGCCCAGCGCGCCGGCGATGTCGCTTTCGCCGGTACGCGCGATATCGGCTTCGGACAGCACGTCGAGCACTTGAGTCGAGGACCGTTCCGGGTCGCGGTTGCGCCGCCCCGTCACGATGATCCCGCCGCCCGGGACCGAGACGTCGGGCTGGTCGAACGATTCTTCGGCCGAAGACTCATCGACCGGCGGCTCGCTGTTCTGGGATGCTTCTTCTGGCGGCGTCTCTTCCTGAGCCTGCGCAAGCGCGGGGAAGGCCATCGAGGTGGTAAGCAACAGCAGCCCTGCAAGGCGTTTGCCGGTCGACAAGGTGAAAGGCGCCCTCATGATGTCAGGTCCCGATTTTCAAAATGCAGGGCGATATGCCCGGAGATAGATGCGAATGGGGAGACGCCCGCTTTGCGTGGCGCCTCCCCCTGATGTGCGAAGGCGCGATCAGTAGACCGGCAGCGACGTGCAGGCGCCGTTGGTGCTGGCAAAATCGAGCGTGCCCGAGTTGCAGGTCCAAGTCGCGAAGCGGGTGTCCGAGCTGTTCCGGACCGCGCCGATGTAGCTGACAGTCTGGAAGAAGCTCGACAGTGTGGTGACGTCGAAGGCCGGCACGGCTGTTTCGTTGGCGCCGTTGATGATGCCCATCGTGAGAGTAATCACCACCGCCGCGTTGTTGTTGCTGCCGGCGTTGAACGCCGTCTGGACCTGCGCAGCGGTGACACCGGTGCTGCCTGCGAAGGGAGCGGCCGGATCGAAGTCGCCGATTACCGATTGGAACACGGGCCCCGCAGCCAGGGTCGCCGCTTCATCGATCCGGACACCGGTTTCTGCGTCGGTATCAATCACACCGTTGGCGAGCACGCCCTTGGCACCGCCGCGATAGCGCGCGATCGTGGCATTGGCGGTCGAGCGCTCGACGAAGGTGAAGTTGGCCACCTGCAGCACGGTGCGCGGCAGAGCCAGCGACGAATAGTCGCCGTCGGGCGAGTCGAGTTCGATGATGTTATCGCCGCCAGCGGTCCGCTGGGCGGCAATGACGTACTGGAAGTTGGCTTGCGCGCCGGTGTCGACGTCGAGCGAATCGTCATCGGCCCCGATCACGGCAACATTCCGCATGTTGACCGATCCCCCGAACACCTCGAGGCCATCGTCCGAACTGTTGAACGACTGGAAGTTGGTGATCACCGTGCCCGAACCGACGCCGCCAGTGGTGAGCGACTGGAGCTCGCGTCCCGGCGCCAGGCTGAAACCCGAATAGCGGATCTGGACGTTTTCGAGGCGGCCCGAGTTGTCCGCACTGTTGGTGCCGCCGAACAGCGTTGTCGTGGCAGCGCCTTCAAGCTCCTGCTCGCACTCGGCCTGGACGAAGGCGCCGGTACCGTCGCTCTTCTGCCCGTTGTTATTGAACACGCCGGTACGGCAGTCGGAAACCGGGGCGCGGCCCAACAGCACGACACCACCCCACTGGCCGGTCGAGGCATCATTGGCGAGGCCCAACACGTTGTCACGGCTGGTGAACACGATCGGGCGAGCGACGGTGCCGGCAGCGAGCAGCTGGTTCCCGCGATTGGCAACCAGATAGGAACGCCCAGTCGCGCCATAGACGATCACGCCCGGCTCGATCGTAAGCTCGACAGTCGATCCGGTGCTGGTCGGGCCACGGTCGGCGCCGATGTCGACCCGTCCCGGCAGCGCGTAGAGCAGGCCGCGGATATAGGGCAGGGTGGTGTCGACATCGATCAGCGCGGGCAGTTCGCAGATCCGATAGGTGCCGGTCGGGCCGCTGATGGTGCCGCCGTCGGTCAGACCGCCGGTTGCGTTGATCGTGGGACATCCTGCTGCCGGCGTCACGCCCGTTGGCCCCGGGGTCGGGGTCGGGGTCGGGGTCGGGGTCGGGTTGTTGATGATGATGTTGCCGCCAGTGCCGGGCGAAACGATTTCGTCTGCGCCGCAGCCCGCCAGGGCAACCAGGCTGCAGCCAAGAATGAGCGTGCGGTGGAAATGTTTCACAGCGAGCGGTCCCCTAAGAAGTGCCGAGAATCGGAAAATGTGTTGCGCGGAAGCGCGCAGGGGCTCGCTAGGCAGCTTGCATGACAGTTTCTTGGCCAAGATTGCGGGTTTGCGACAATCCACACACTATGACGGAAGTGTGACAATGACCGACGGATTCTCACTCGCCTGTGACAGCGCGACGGGTGTCAAATGCGGGAAATATGACATCGCAAAAACAGAGTGTTAGGTCTCTTTAATTGCGAAATTGTGACAATGTTTCGAATTTGTTGCGGCACATGTCGCAAGCGGGCATTCTGCTGATGCAATTGGGGAGAGGAACCTTATGCTCGCTGGATCTCTTGTGACCGCTCTGGCCTTGGCACACGCCGCTGCAGCGGTGCCTGTGACAATCGATTCGGAGCCGATCGAAGTGACTGCGGCCGAATCGCGGGTTGGCTATGAAGCGTTGGTCGCAGGCGACAATGTCCGCGCCATCGCCGAGATTGAAGGCAACCGGGCACTGGCGCAGGACGATCCCGCCCGCCTGATCAATCTTGGGATCGCCCATGCGCGGCTCGGCGATACGGCACGGGCGCAGGATCTGTTCAATGCGGCGGTGGCCAGCAATGACCAGATGGAGCTCGAGACCGCTACTGGAGACTGGATCTATTCGCGTGCAATCGCGCGTATGGCGTTGCGCCTGCTCGACCAGGGCGATCTGCGGATGGCCCGTATCGCGGTTCGCTAACCCCGCTTCGAGCCGCACCAGATCGGCAGGCCCGGACATCCGGGCCCACCTGCAGCGCTCCGGAGCCATGCTTCCGGGGCGCTTCTTTACAGTCATTCCCGTCTCAACGTGCCCACCCTTTGCTGTGCTGCAAGGGGTGTGGACAGGCTGTGCATGAGTTCGGCAAACCGGCCTTCGCGTTTTTGTCACCGCATTGTCATTTGCGCTAAGCATGGGGGCCTGATGAAGGTTCGCAGGGCGATTCTCTGGCAGGCGCGATTCGCGCCGATAGCCGGCATGTTGGCTTTGGCCGCAGCCCCTGCGCGTGCCGACGTGCTGGAGATTGGCGCGGATGGCGCGCAATGGGTGGCTGGCGGGCCGGTTCAGCCGGTCAGTGCGCCCTTGGCACCCAACGAGTCGATCGTGCTGGCCGACGCCGGCGTTTCGGCGCTTGCGGGCCAGACGCAGCCTGTCAGCCATGGCGAGGCAAGCGCGCGCGGCGTGCCTGCGGCCTATGCCGCAAAGGTCGCCGAACTTTCGATGCGCTACGATCTCAGCCCCGCGTTGATTGAAGCACTGGTGTGGCAGGAAAGCCGCTGGCGCCATGGCGCGGTCTCGCCCAAGGGCGCACGGGGTCTTGCGCAATTGATGCCGGGCACGGCACGCGACCTGGGGGTCGATCCCGACGATCCCTATGCCAATCTCGAAGGCGGCGCGCGCTATTTGCGGGCACAGCTCAACCGCTTTGGCGGCGATCTCGAAAAGGCACTCGCTGCCTATAACGCCGGTCCGGGGCGGGTGGAGCGTGCCGGCGGTGTGCCGCGCATAGCGGAGACCCGCCAATATGTCGCAGCCATCATGGGCCGACTCAATCACCATAGCCGCAAGGAAGACCAGTAATGCATGTGATGTCCCGCCTTTCGGCCCTGGCGCTGCTGGGGGCCCCAAGCGCAGCCTTGGCGCAGCAAGCCGCCGATCCGCAGGGCTCCGGCCCGATCGTTGCAGCGCTATCCTGGCTGCAGGGCACTTTGCTCGGCACCGTCGCCACCACGGTCGCCGTGATGGCCGTGGCGGCGATCGGCTTCATGATGCTGACCGGGCGGATGAACTGGCGCTTCGGCGTGACCGTCATCATCGGCGTCTTCATCCTGTTCGGCGCCACCACCATCGTCGCCGGCATCCAGGCGGCGGCAGGATAGGGCGGCGATGAGCGATCTCGTCCGCCATCCCGTGCACCGCGCACTTACCCGGCCGCAGATGTTTGCTGGGGTGACGATGAATTTCTTCATCATCAACCTGATGGTGACCACGATCGCCTTCCTGATCCTGAAGAGTTTCTGGATCGTGCCCGTCCCGATCCTGACCCATCTGGTCGGCTATTTCGTGTCGTTGCGCGAACCGCGCATCTTCGACCTGTGGATCACGAAGGTGTCGCAATGCCCGCGGGTGCGCAACTACGCGCGCTGGGGCTGCAACAGCTATGCGCCGTGACGCGGAAGGCCTGAGACCATGAGCAAATGGATCGGAATGGCGGCATGGGGCGAAAAGGAAGCCCGCGCGGGCGACCGCTTGCCCTATCTGCGACTGGTCGACGACAGCACGCTGTTGCTGCGCGACGGCTCGGTGATGACCGCGATCCAGGTGCCGGGCCTGCTGTTCGAGACCGAGGACACCGATAGCGTGAACGCGCATGCCGCCACGCGCGAGGTAGTGCTGCGCTCGACGCTGGATTCGCGCTTCGTGCTCTATCATCACGTGATCCGGCGCCGGGTCGAAGTCGAACTCGAGGCCGAATTCGACGACCCGTTGTGCCGCCATATCGATGCCCGCTGGAAGGAGCGGCTGGCGGGGGGCTCGTTGTTCATCAACGACCAGTTTATTACCCTTGTCCGGCGCCCGGCACGCGGGCGAGCAGGCCTCGCCGAGCGAACCGCCCGCTTGTTCCAGCGCGGCCGTCAAAGCGAAGTCGAGGCCGATCCTCGTGATCTGCGCACGCTCAAGGCGGCGGTGACCGGTCTGGTCGCTGCGCTCCAGCCCTATGGCGCGCAGGTGCTGGGCGATTACGACAATCCGGCAGGCGGGACCAACTCCGAAGTGCTCGAGTTGCTGAGCGCGCTCTACAACGGCGAAATGCGCCCGGTGCGCCGTCCCACCGACGAGACCGACATCGGCCATATGCTGCCCTATCGTCGCGCCTCCTTCGGGCTCGACGCAATGGAGCTGCGTGGATCGACCGCGCCCGAATTCGCGGCGCTGCTGGGTCTCAAGGATTATCCCGAGGCGACTTCGCCCGGATTGCTCGATGCCCTGTTGCGCCAGCCGTTCGAGATGGTGGTGACCGAAAGCTATGCTCCGTCCGAACGGACCACGGCCAAGGAACGGATCGACTTGGCGCTGCGCCGCCTGCGTTCCGTCGATGAGGAGGCCGCCGCCGAGCGTGCGGACATGCTGGGTGCACGCGATGCCCTGGGCAATGGTACGGTCGGCTTTGGCGACCATCACCTGACCGTGCTGGTGCGCGAGAGCACCCTCCCACGGCTCGACGAGGCGACCGCTGCCTGCGCCGCGGCGCTGGCCGATACCGGTGCGATAGCGGTGCGCGAGGATATCAATCTCGAACCCGGCTTCTGGGCGCAATTCCCTGGCAACGAGCGCTATGTGGTGCGCCGCGCGCTGATCTCGAGCGCCAACATGGCAAGCTTCGGCTCGCTCCACGGCTTTGCCCTCGGTCGCGCCAGCGGCAACCATTGGGGCGATGCAGTCACTCTACTGCAGACCACCAGCTCGACCCCGTTCTTCTTCAACTTCCATCACGGCGATCTGGGCAATTTCTCGGTCATCGGCCCATCGGGGTCGGGCAAGACCGTCGTTATGAATTTCCTTGCTGCCCAGGCGCAGAAGTTCAGCCCGCGCACGATCCTGTTCGACAAGGATCGCGGGGCAGAACTGTTCATCCGCGGCATCGGCGGACGCTATGACCGGATCACCCCGGGCGAACCGACCGGCTTCAATCCGCTCGCCTTGCCTGACAGCGCGGCCAATCGCGCCTTCCTGCGTGACTGGCTGGGCGTGCTGCTGGATGCCGAGGGGCCGGAAGAGCTGGCGACCGTGGCGGCGGCAGTGGATGCCGCTTATGAAAACGACGCCTCGCTGCGGCAATTGCGCCATTTCCGCGAGTTGCTGGCCGGGACAAAGCGCCCGGAGCGCGGCGACCTGGCTGACCGACTGTCGCCTTGGATCCACAATGGCGAACATGCCTGGCTGTTCGACAACGGGCGCGACGAGCTCAATCTGGCGAATCGCGTGCTTGGCTTCGACATGACCGCGCTGCTTGAGAACCCGCGGCTGCGCACGCCGGTGATGATGTATCTGTTCCACCGGATCGACGAACGGCTTGACGGGAAGCCGACCATGATCCTGATCGACGAAGGCTGGAAGGCGCTTGACGATGCGGTGTTCGCAGCGCGCATCCGCGACTGGCTGAAAACGCTGCGCAAGCGCAACGCGCTGGTCGGCTTCGCTACCCAGAGCGCGCGCGACGCGCTCGACAGCCGCATTTCAGCGGCGCTAGTCGAACAAACCGCCACCATGATCTTCATGCCCAATTCGCGCGCCCGGCCCGAGGATTATTGTGAGGGCTTCGGGCTGACCGAGCACGAATTCGCGCTGATCCGCTCGCTGCCCGCGCACAGCCGCTGCTTCCTGGTGCGCCAGCCCGACGCCAGCGTGGTCGTGCGGCTCGACCTGTCGGGTGCGCCCGAAGTACTGACGATCCTGTCTGGGCGCGAATCCTCCGTCCGTCGGCTTGACCTGCTGCGCGCTGCGGTGGGCGACGATCCGGCCGACTGGTTCCCGCCGCTGACGGGGCGGGTATGGCCTGGCCATTCCGATCGCGATCCGCTGGGCGAGTTGCCCGTGTGGCAGGCAGCGGAATGAGCGGGGCCTGCGACAGCGCACTGGCCGACATGGGCGGTGGGATTGCGGCAGCCTTACAGGCGGTCGATTGCGTCGCTTCGGGCGAGACCGCCAGCGCCTTTGGCCAGCTGTTCGCGCCGGGCGGCGCGCTCGAGGCGGCACTGGTGATTCTGCTGACGCTTTATGTCGCGTTCTTCGCGATCAGCCTGATGTTGGGCCGATCGAACCTTTCAGTGCGCGCGCTGCTGCCGCGCATGATCCTCGTGGGCATGGTGCTGGCTTTTTCGACCAGCTGGGTTGCGTTTCGCAGTTTCATCTGGCCGTTGTTCGTCGAGACACCCGATTACCTCGCGACGATCCTGACCAGCAGCGACGGCTCGGCCACGCGCGTCTTTGCCGAAAAGCTCGACGTGGTGTTCGCCGCGGTTGAACAGGCCAGCCAGGGGCAGCAGAATTTCGAGGCCTTTTCCCCCGCCGGGTTGATGTGGCTGGGCGCGGTCATGCTGCTGCTGGGCACGGTGGGCATTCTGGTGACTTCGCGCATCGCGCTGGCGCTATTGGTAGCACTTGGGCCGATCTTCGTGGTGATGGCGCTGTTCAACGGAACGCGCGGCCTGTTCACGGGCTGGCTGAAGGGCCTGGTGATGCTAGCGCTTACTCCGCTGTTCGCAGTGCTGGGCGGCAGCATCATGCTCGAGCTGGCGGTGCCGGTGCTTTCAGCACTGGTGCAGACGCCAGGGCAGATCGACCCGCGCGCCGCGATGGGCTTCTTCCTGGTCGGCGCGGTGCATGTCGCGCTGATGGTGATGGTGCTCAAGGTGGCCGGCACCATGGTTTCGGGCTGGCAGGTGTTCGGCCTTGCCGCCGAGGCATCCGACAATCCGGCTGTCGCGATGACCAGCCATGCGGGCGCGGGGACGTCGCAGCGCCAGCCCGATCCGCGCTATGCTGCTCCAGCTTCAGCCGCTGCTGCCGCACGCCGCACCGATGTGGCGGCAGTGGTGGCGCCGGCTGCTGCCAATGATCCGGGCATGGGCACCGCCGCCGGTCGCGCGCGCGAGACCCGGGTCTATGCCACCAGTTCGGGCAATCCCGCCGCCTCCGCGTCCACCAGCGTGTCGCGCACCCGCGGAATCGGCAACCGCTTCCGGCAGGCACCTGCGCGCGCCATCGCGCGCCCAACGGAGAATGTCTCATGATTCGCGCTGCGATTTCCGCATTTGCGCTGGCTCTGGCTACCACCCTTCCCGCCCGGGCCGAAGACCCGCGGCTGGTCGAACGGCTCTACGATCCTGCCCAGGTGGTGCGGATCGAGGGTAAACCGCGCGTCCAGGCGACGATCATGTTCGGCGAGGACGAAATGATCGAGAATGTCGCGATCGGAGATTCGCAGGCCTGGCAGGTCACACCCAACAAGCGCGCCAATCTGCTGTTCGTGAAGCCGCTGGCGCCCACCGCCACCACCAATATGACCGTGGTGACCAGCAAGCGGACCTATCTGTTCGACCTCGTGGCCAGCCCGCGTGGCCGTCCGGTCTATGTGCTGAGTTTCACCTATCCCGACGATCCGGCGGATGCCGAGTCTGACGCAGCGCTCGCTGCCCGCCAGGCTGCCAGCAGCGAGGAAATGGCCGCGGCAACCGATCCCTATGCCGTGGTTGATCCCGCCGCGCTAAACTTCGCCTGGACCATGACCGGGGATGTCGCCCTGCACCCGGCCCGGGCCTATGATGATGGCCGCGCGACCTTCCTCGCCTGGCCGGCCGACCGCGCTGTGCCGGCGATCCTGGTGCGCAATCCCGACGGTGTCGAAGGGCCAGTGAACTACACGGTGCGGGGTGAGGCCATCGTGGTCGAAGGCGTGCCGCGCGAGATCGTGCTGCGATCGGGCGATAATGCCGCCCAGCTCACGAACCAGGGCCCGGCCCGGGCGGTGCAGCCGCTGCGCGAGGATCCTGCGCTGGCCCAAGCGCCCGCTCAAGCGATGGAGGCAAACTGATGCGTCTGGCCATGCGACTTCCCGGCAAGAGCAACAGCGAACGTGCACCCGCCGCGGGCGATCCGCGCGAGCAGGAATCGGCCGAGATCATCGATCTTGCCAGCCGCACCGCCTATCCGGTGGTGGCGCAGCGCCAGGGCAAATCGGATGCGCTTGGCCTTGCCGCCGGAGTGGCGATCGTCACCGGGCTTGGCGCCGTGGCGTTCTGGGCGATGAACTCCGCGCGGCTGGACCAGCCAGCCGCGCCTGCAGCGGCCCCCGTTGCGGCAGCGCCAGCCGCGGCCGTCCCTCCTCCGCAAGGCGCCGTGGTGCTCCAGCCTGACCCGGCTCAGCCCGGCGTGGCCGCTGCTCCGGCCATCCAGCCCGTGCCCGAAGGTGCGCCGGTCGGCGCGGTCATGCCGGCAACCAATCCCTATGCCAGCCCGACCATGGTGTTCGATTCGAGCGTGGCGAGCCGCTCGTTCGAAGTCGCGGCTGCAGCGCCTGCAACGGAAGCCGCAGTCCCCGCTGCAAGCGGCAATTCCGCGAGCGACTTTGCCAGCCGCGTAGGCGGGGTGGGTGGCGGCACGGCCCAGGCGCGCGCCATGGCCAATCCGTCTACCACGGTCATGCAGGGGACGCTGATCCCGGCGGTACTTGAGACCGCGATCGACACCAATGTACCCGGTTTCGTGCGTGCGATCGTGAGCGAGGATGTGCGCAGCTTCGATGGCCGGCGGATCCTGGTGCCGCGTTCGTCGCGCCTGATCGGGCAGTATCAGTCGGGCCTGCAGGGTGGCCAGAAGCGCGCCTATGTGATCTGGACCAGGCTCATCCGCCCCGATGGCGCCTCGGTCAGCCTTGCGTCGCCGGCGGTCGGTTTTGACGGGACCACCGGGCTTCAGGGCGAGGTGAAGTCGAACTTCTTCCAGCGCTTCGGCTCGGCCCTGCTGCTGTCGGTGGTGGGCGGATTGTCGACCATCGCGTCAAGCGGCGCGACCGTGGTGCTGGGCGGTGGCCAGTCTGCCGCTGCTTCGGCAGCTGACCGTGACGGGCAGATCGGTCCCACCGTGCGGGTCCGCCAAGGCGAGCCGATTCGGGTGTTCACGGCGCGCGATCTCGATTTCTCGCAAGTCAGCGGATGAGCGCGGAAATCCATCCCCTGCCGCAGGACGTGGGTGGGCCGGGCGAGCGCAGCGTCTATCTCGACGCCTATCTCGCGCCTTTTCGCCGCTGGCTCGACCAAGACACGGTGACCGAGATCATGGTCAACCGCCCGGGCGAGGTGTGGATCGAGGATGCCGCCGATCCCGGCATGAAGCGGGTCGAGACCCCGGATATCGACGATGCGCTGATCCAGCGACTGGCCGAACAGGTCGCGCGGGTCAGCCACCAGGGGATCAACCGCGAGCACCCACTGTTGGGCGCGACGCTGCCTGATGGCGCGCGCGTGCAATTCTGCGGCCCGCCTGCCGCGCGCAAGCATTGGGCAATGGCGATCCGCCGCCACCGGCGGCTCGATCTGCCGCTCGATGCCTATGACGCTGGCCCGCTGGCCAAGCCCGCCCCACCGGCGATGCCCGATGCGCAGGCAGAGCCGATCGCCTATCTGCGCGAAGCGATCCGCCAACGCCGCACGATCCTGATCTCGGGCGGCACCAGCACCGGCAAGACGACCTTCCTCAATGCCATGCTGCAGGAGATACCGCGTGGCGAACGTGTCGTGCTGGTCGAAGATACGCCGGAGCTCAAACTGCCCGGTGCGAACGGGGTGGGCCTGGTCGCGGTCAAGGGCGAACTCGGCGAATCGCGCGTCACCCCCAACGAATTGCTGCAGGCGGCGCTGCGCCTGCGGCCTGACCGGATCGTGCTGGGCGAGTTGCGCGGTGCGGAAAGCGTCAGTTTCCTGCGCGCAATCAACACCGGCCACCCCGGGAGTTTCTCGACGATCCACGCCAACAGCCTGCGCGGCGCCCTGGAACAGCTGGCGCTGATGGTAATGCAAACTGGGATCGGTCTCTCGCGCGGAGACACGATTGCTTATGCCGCATCGGTGATCGACGTTATCGTCCAGTTGGGGCGCGATGCAGACGGCAAGCGCGGGATTAGCGGGATCGCCGATTGCCGCACGCTGATCTGACCGGTCCGGGTGATAGACCGGCAACGCCAATCATATTTCGACTTTGCCCCTGGCCGACGATAGATTGCACCTCGCAACCATGAGCAGCCATCCTCTCCCTGACATGCAACGAACCGCGCAGCACCCGGCCAGCGCGCTCTATTTCAATCGCGAGCTGAGCTGGCTGGCCTTTAACGATCGGGTTCTGGCCGAAGCATCCAACCCGGCCTATCCCCTGCTGGAACGGCTGCGCTTCCTGGCGATTTCCGGCAGCAATCTCGACGAGTTCGTGATGATCCGCGTGGCCGGGCTGGTTGGTCAGGTGCAACGGGGCATCGACCGCCCGTCGATTGACGGGCGCACGCCGTCGCAGCAATTGGCGGCGGTGCGCGACCGGGTGGCTGCGTTGTCGCAGCGCCAGCAAGTGGTGTGGAGCGAATTGCGCGACCTTCTGGGCGGGGCGGCGATCCATTTCGCCGACGAGCAGCGCATCGACGCCGCGGCGCTGGCCTGGCTGGAGCGGTACTTCCTGGAAGAGGTGCTGCCGGTCATCACGCCACAGGCGCTCGACCCGGCGCATCCGTTCCCCTTCGTAGCCAATCGCGGCCTTGGGTTGCTGTTCACGCTCACCCGCGAGGCCGACGGCGAGCAGGTGATCGAAATGGTCCTGATCCCCACGGCACTGCCGCGTTTCGTGCGGGTGCCGGGCGAACAGGCGATCCATGTCAGCATCACCAGCCTGATCTGTCGCTTTGCCGGGCATGTCTTTCCCGGCTTCACGGTTCATGGCGACGGGCTGTTCCGCGTGCTGCGCGACAGCGACATCGAAATCGAGGAGGAGGCCGAAGACCTGGTCCGCACCTTCCGCAGCGCGATCCAGCGCCGCCGCCGCGGGCGGGTGATCCAGCTTGAGCTCGAATCCGATTTCGACCCCGTGGCCGAGCAGGTGTTGCTCGAGCAGCTCGACGTCAGCGACGCGCTGGTGCTGAAAAGCAAGGGCATGATCGGGCTCGACGGGCTCAGCGAGATCGTCGCGATCGATCGGCCCGACCTCAAGTTCGAAAGCTATGCACCGCGCTATCCCGAACGCATCCGCGAGCATGACGGCGATTGCTTCGCGGCGATCCGCGAAAAGGATATCGTGATCCACCACCCCTATGAAAGCTTCGAAGTGGTGGTCGATTTCCTGCGCCAGGCGGCGAGTGATCCCGATGTGGTCGCGATCAAGCAGACGCTGTATCGCGCGGGCAACCAGTCCGCCATCATCAGCGCGCTGATCGCGGCGGCCGAAGCGGGCAAGTCGGTCACCGCTGTGGTCGAGATCAAGGCGCGCTTTGACGAAGAGCAGAACCTGATGTGGGCGGCGCAGCTGGAACGCGCGGGGGTGCAGGTCATCTATGGCTTCGTCGATTGGAAGACCCATGCCAAGGTAGCGATGGTGGTGCGGCGCGAGGAAGAGGGTTTCCGTACCTATTGTCACTTCGGGACCGGCAATTACCATCCGGTCACGGCCCGCACCTATACCGATCTCAGCTTCTTCACGGCCGCTCCCGAGTTTGGCCGCGACGCCGCCAAGCTGTTCAATTTCGTCAGCGGCTATGTCGAGCCGCGGGCCACCGAAGCGCTGGTGATTTCGCCACTGCACCTGCGCGGCGAGCTTTACGCGGCGATCGAACGCGAGATTGAGCACGCCCGGGCCGGGCGCCCAGCGGCGATCTGGCTCAAATGCAACCAGATCACCGACGAAGCGATGATCCAGCGGCTGTATGCCGCCAGCCAGGCGGGCGTCGAGATCGAACTGGTGGTGCGCGGGATCTGCTGCCTGCGGCCGGGCGTCGAGGGCCTGAGCGAAAACATCCGGGTCAAATCCATCATCGGCCGGTTTCTGGAGCATGGGCGAATCTATGCGTTTGGCAACGGCCATGCGATGCCCAGCGGCCATGCGCTGGTCTATATTTCTTCGGCCGACCTCATGGAGCGCAATTTCGACCGGCGGGTCGAGGCGCTGATCCCGATCCGCAACCACACCGTGCACGATCAGGTCCTGCAACAGGTGCTGCTCGCCAACATGCTCGACACTGAGCAAAGCTGGCTACTGGCATCGGACGGTAATTACGCCCGCGCCGTGGCGGAGGATCGCCCGTTCAACTGCCATCATTATTTCATGACCAACCCCTCGCTGTCCGGCCGTGGTGAAGCGCTCGATCCCGATGCCATTCCCAAGCTGTCGCTGCGCAAGGGGCGCGTGGCATGACGGCGGCGAGGCGCCGACGCGACCGGGCTGGCAGCTTTTCTGGCAATATCGCCGAGCGGGCGATCATCGACATCGGTTCGAACTCGGTCCGGCTGGTTGTCTATGGCGGAACCATGCGCGCGCCGGTGGTGGTGCTGAACGAGAAGGTGGTGGCGCAGCTGGGGCGCGACATCGCCGTGACCGGCCGCCTGCCCGCGGATTCGATCGCACTCGCCCTTCGCGGCATCCGCCGTTTCGCTCTGCTGCTCGAAGATCTCGAGATCGACGATGTGGAAACCGTGGCGACGGCGGCGGTGCGCGATGCGGCGAATGGCGAGGAGTTCCTCGCACTGGTGCGAGCCGCGGGCTTCCGGCCGCGGCTGCTGTCGGGCGAAGAAGAAGCGCGGATCAGTGCCGAAGGCGTGATCGGGGCATTTCCCGGCGCCCGCGGCGTGGTGGCGGACCTTGGCGGCGGCAGTCTCGAACTGGTGCAGATTGCCGGGGGCACAAGCGCAGCGGCTTCCTCGCTGCCGCTGGGCACGCTGCGGCTGGGCGAATATCGGGCGGCCGGTGACGCCTCGGGCAACTCGGCCATGCGCAAGCGGCTGCGCCAGGCGATTGACCAGGGTGGATGGGGCCAGCCGATCGAGGCCCCGCTGTACCTGGTCGGCGGGGCGTGGCGGGCGATGGCAGCCTATGCCATGGATGTGAGCCGCAATCCGCTGACCGATCCGCACGGTTTCGCTCTGGAATATGCGACCGCGAGCGACCTTGCTCGGAACCTGGCCCGGACCCGGATCGAGGCGCTCAAGGGCAATCCGCGGCTGTCGCTCACCCGTGCCGCCGTTCTGCCCGACGCGGCTGTGCTGCTGCAGGCGCTGCTGCGCCAGTTGCAGCCGAGCGAAGTGATCTTCTCGTCCTGGGGCCTGCGCGAGGGGCTGCTCTACCGTCGGCTGGAAACGCACCAGCAGGCGCAGGATCCGCTGCTGGCAGGGGTGGCGCATTTCGCCAGCCATCGCGGGGCACCGCCGCAGCTGGCGACCCGGGTGGCCGGCTGGACGGTCGAGGCCGTGCCGACCGGGGCGGCGGGCAGCGAACGGGTGCGGCTGGCCGCCACCATGCTGGCGCTCGCCTCGATGCAGATTGAACCCAACCTCAGGGTCGAACAGGCGATCGACTGGGCCCTGCAGAAGCGCTGGATCGCGCTTGATGCCGTTGGCCGGGCGCAGATCGCGGCAACAGTGGCCGCCAATGGCAGCCGGCTTGATCTCCCGCCCGAGCTGTCGCGGCTGGCCCCGCCCGAGGCGCTCGACGAAGCGATCGGCTGGGGGCTGGCGATCCGCCTGGCGCGGCGGGTCGGCGCGCGCTCGCGCAAGTCGCTTCAGGTAAGCCGGCTGCTGCGCGATCGTCACCGGCTGGTGCTGCGCCTGCAGCACAGCCACCGCGACCTTTACGGCATTCCGGTGGAGAAGGACCATGCCCTGCTGGCGGCACGGCTCGGGCTTGATCCAGCGGTCGAGATCGTGCCGGACGACCACGTGTGGGCGCCGACTTCCGCCGAGGAACCCTTCGGCCTGGTGAAGTAACGCAATCAGCCCTGGCGGCTTGCGCTGCCAGTGGTGGCAAAGGGCGAGAAATCGGTTTCGGTATCGAACAGGTCCACGCCCTCGCGGCGCTTGAGCGCGCCCACCACTGCATAGGTCACCGGGGTCAGCAGCGCTTCCCACAGGATCTTCAGCGCCCAGTTGGTCATCATCACCGTGATCACCGCTTCGGTGCTCCAGATGCCGAGGAACGCGATCGGATAGAAGATCAGGCTGTCCACGCCCTGGCCAACCACGGTTGAGCCGATGGTGCGGCTCCACAGCGCCTTGCCTTTGGTCCAGATCTTCATCCGCGCCATGACATAGGAGTTGACGAACTCGCCGGCCCAGAAGGCGGTCATCGAAGCGATCACGATCCGCCAGGTGCTGCCGAAAACAGATTCATAGGTCTGCTGGCAAACCGCGCCCGGCGTGCTCACCCCGCCGCCCGCCAATTGCAGGCTGTCGCTGCCGGCGCAGGACCAGCCTTCGAACGGAGGCAGGCCCACCACCACATAGCTCATCACCGCCATGAAGATCAGCGCGGCAAACCCGGTCCAGATCACCCGCCGCGCGCGGGCATAGCCATAGACCTCGGTCAGGACATCGCCGATCACATAGCTGACCGGGAAGAACAGGATCCCCGCTCCGAAGATGAACATCCCGTCGGCCGCAGGCCACCAGCCCTGAGGCCACCACGGCACTTCGACAAACGACAGCTTGGCCGCACCGATCACGTTCGATAGCAGCAGGATCGCGACAAACGCGGCCATCACGAGATCGAAATAGCGAAAGCTGGCGGGGGCGCGGCTGGTCGCGACGGGTTCTTGCAGATTGTCCATCGCCTGCGTGCCTAACGGCATTTGCCGTGCGGGGAAAGCGTGCAGGCGCATGCCGATCGCCATGCGGAAAACCGGTATCCACTTTTCCGCGCGATGGTTCTTTGTGGCGCATCGCTCTTGCGGAAAACCGGTATCCACTTTTCCGCGCGATGCGCTAAGGCAGGCGCGGCGCGCGCCCGTAGCTCATCTGGATAGAGCGCGAGACTTCTAATCTTGAGGCAGC
>CAZCNF010000034.1:13242-23784 GCA_964500135.1 uncultured Porphyrobacter sp. | reverse complement strand
CCTCGATGTTGAGCAGCACGAAATGCGCCTTGCGGTTGCGGTCGATCTTGTAGGCCAGCGACTTGAGACCCCAGGTCTCGGTCTTGGTGACCTTGCCGCTGTTGGATTCGACGATTTCGGTGGCTTGCGCCGCGAGCGCATCAACCTGAGCCTGGCTCAGATCCTGACGCGCCAAGAATACATGCTCGTAAAGCGGCATGTGCTTGGTCCTTTCACTTCCTGCCGATCGCTGGCTGATCCGCGCGCATCGCGGGGCCCCTCCGGCTTTCTTCACAAACACCCAAGGCCGGGCGTCCGGCTCAAGGGATGGGCGCACATAGCGGGTTTGGCCCATAATGCAAGGCTTGCGTGGCGGGCGCGGCGCGGGCAGTGCTGCAGGGGCAAGAACGAAGGAGAATGCCGTGCCCGGTGGATTGATGGCCCTGCTCGACGACGTGTCGGTGATTGCCCGGGCCGCAGCAGCTTCGATCGACGATATCGGCGTGGCGGCTGGCAAGGCCGGGACCAAGGCCGCCGGGGTGGTGATCGACGATGCGGCAGTGACGCCGGGCTATGTCACCGGGCTCTCGCCCGCGCGCGAACTGCCGATCATCTGGAACATTGCCAAGGGCAGCCTCAAGAACAAGCTGCTGATCCTGCTGCCCGGCGCGCTGCTGCTGAGCTGGTTGCTGCCGCAGGCGATCATCTACCTGCTGATGCTGGGCGGGGCCTTCCTGTGTTATGAAGGCGCGGAGAAGGTGATGGAGAAGCTGGGCGAGCCCAAGCACGGCCAGACGCTCGAGGATCCGATCGAGGATCTCGCCGAATTCGAGCAGCAGCGGATCAGCGGGGCGATCCGCACCGACATGATCCTTTCGGCCGAGATCATGGCGATTTCACTGAACGAGATCGCGCCGTTGATCGACGATTTCTGGACCCGGGCCGGCGCGCTGGCTGCGGTTGGCATCGCCATCACGGTGATCGTCTACGGCGCGGTGGCGCTGATCGTGAAGATGGATGATGTCGGGCTCCATCTGGCCGAGCGCGAGAATGGCCTGGCGCGCGGTGTGGGGAGCGCGCTGCTGCATGCCATGCCGCGCCTGCTCACCTTGCTGTCGGTGGTCGGCACCGTGGCGATGCTGTGGGTTGGTGGCGGCATCATCCTGCACGGGCTCGAGGAAATTGGGCTCGGCGGACCCGCGCATTGGGCGCATGGCGTGCAGCATGCGATCGAACACGCCAGCGGCGTCCTGGGTGGCCTGCTGGGCTGGGCCAGCTATGCCGGAATCGCTGCGGTGCTGGGATTTGTGCTGGGTGCGGCCATCGTGTTCGTGCTGCACCATGTCCTGAAAGTGGGCGCGCATAAGGAGGCACATTGAAATGAGCGAGCGGCCGATCCTCTACACCTGCGCGCGGTCGCGCGGGCTGCGCGCCACCTGGGCCGCGGAGGAGGCGGGCGTCGATCTGGAGCTCAAGCTGCTGCCATTCCCGCCGCGCTATCTTGCGCCCGACTATCTCGAGTTGAACCCGCTGGGCACGGTGCCGTTGCTGGTGGATGTTGATGCACAGATGACAGAAAGCTGCGCCATCGCGCATTACCTGGCCAGCAAGGATGGGCCGAGCCCGCTGGTGGTGACGCCGGGTGAGCGCGATTATGCCGCCTATTGCGACTTCACCTACCACGCCGATGCCACCATCACCTTCCCGCAGACGGTCTTCATGCGCTTTGTCCTGTTCGAGAAAGAGCGCGGGCTGGAGGAAGCAGGCCACGCCTATGCCAAGTGGTTCTGGAAGCGGCTCGTCAAGCTGGAGCAGCGGCTCGCCACGCGCGAATATCTGTGCGCTGACCGCTTCACCGTGGCCGATATCTGCTGCGGCTATGCCCTGATCCTGGCGCAAAGCGTGGGGCTGGACGAAGGGGTGCCCGACAGCCTCAAGGCCTATCGGGCCCGGCTGACCGCGCGCGAAGGCTACCAGCGTGCGTTCGCCCGCGAGGAGGCGGCGCGGAAAGCGCTGGAGGCAGCCTAGGCGGCCTGATCCTCCGTCACCGGGCGCTGGCTCAATTCGCGCCGCAACAGCTTGCCCAGCGGATCGCGTGGCAGCGATTCCACGAACTCAATGTAGCGCGGGCGCTTGTAGCCGGCGATCTGCCCCTTAAACCGGCGCGTGATCTCTTCGCGCGTCAACTCCATCCCGGGCCTCAGCACCACGAAGGCCTTGACCGCTTCGCCCCACTGCCTGTCAGGCACTCCGCAACAGCCGGCATCGGCCACTTCGGGCATGGCGGCGAACACCGCATCGACCTCGGCGGGGTAGACATTTTCGCCGCCGGTCTTGATCAGTTCCTTGGCCCGCCCGAGCAGATAGAACAGCCCGCGTTCGTCCATGGTGCCGAGGTCGCCGCTGCGCAGCCAGCCATGGCCGAGCGCTGCCTTGGTGGCTTCCTCGTTGCGCCAGTAGCCCAGCATCACCGAGGGGCCGCGCATGCAGATTTCGCCCTCTTCGCCGGGCGGCAGGGGGTTCCCCGCGGGATCGAGGATGCACATCTCGACATGGTGGATCGGCCAGCCGATCGAGCGTGGGTGTGCGAGCATATCGGAATAGTCGATCGCGGTGGCAAAGCCGCAAATCTCGGTCTGGCCGTATCCGCCCACCACCCGGCAATCCCATTCCTGCTCGATGAATTCGTAGATCTGCGGGCGCCCCATGCCGGCACCGCCAGTGTAGTTGGTCAGCGGCATCCGCCCGTCGCGGATCGGCTGCATCGCCTGCCAAGGGAAGGAAATCTGCGGAAAGGCGCTGGTGGTGGTGCAGCGTTCGCGGTGGAGCAGGTCGAGGATCGCCGGGCTGGCATCGTCGCGCCCGGCAAACACCATCGTGCCGCCGCAGGCGATCATCGCGGCGACCTGCTGCATCCCCACCACGTGAAACAGCGGATTGACTGAGAGCAACCGCTCGTCATGCGTCCAGCCGCGCCGCGTGCACATGCCGAGGGCCGATGCGGCCACCGCGCTGCCCGCCTGCAGGCAGCCCTTGGGCCGGCCGGTCGTGCCGCTGGTGTACATCATGTAGAGCGGGCGTTCGGCTTCCAACGCGGGCAAGGCGCCGGATGCGGATGCATCCGTCACCAGGTTCTCGAAGGCGCCGTGCGGATCATGCCGCTCGTCCACCAGCACCACTTCGCCCGTTTCGCTTTCGCTCAGCAGCTGGGCGAAGCGCGGGTTGGCGAAGGTCATCGAAACTTCGGCATTGCCCATGATCCAGGCGATTTCGCCCGGTGCCAGCCGCCAGTTGAGCAGCACGGCGATCGCGCCGATCCGCCCGCAGGCGAGCAGGGTGGTGAGATAGGGCGCGCCGTCGGTCAGCAGCAGAGCAACCCGGTCGCCGGGCCCGATGCCTCGGGCCAGCAGCCCCTGCGCCAGCTGCTCGACCCGCTGGTCGAGTTCGCTCCAGGTCAGCCGCTGGGTGCCGTCGATCGTGGCCTCGCGCCCGGCCAAGCGGCGGGCATTGGCACGAAACAGCGTGTCGAGCGAGAAGTCACGGGTGGGCATGGCAACAGGCTTAGCCACGCGCCGAAAGCTGCTCCATCAGCGATTTTGCGAAGGTGGTCAGCGTGTCGTCACGCGCGCCCATGATCACGATACGGTCGCCCGGGCGGGCCAGTTCGACCATGCGGGTGCCGCAATCCTCGCGCGCCGGGATATATTCGGCGCGCCCGCCGCCCGCCTCGATCAGCGCGACTATGCGTTCGGTTCCTTCGCTGCGATCGACCGTGCCCCCGAGATAGACCGGATCGCACATTACCGTGATGTCTGCCGGCCCCAGTTCGCGCGCGAAGGTTTCTGCCAGTTCCTGCCCCATCTGCTTCAAGGGCCCGTAACCATGCGGCTGGAAGAAGGCGATCACCCGCCCGGGCGAGGCCTTGAGCGTACGCAGCGTCGCCGCGCATTTTTCCGGGTTGTGGCCGAAGTCGTCGATCACCGTGATGCCTGAAAGCGTGGCGCCGATGATGTCGAACCGGCGCGACAGCCCGGCGAAGCTGGCCAGCGCCGCCACCGCCACGCTCACCGGCACGCCGGCGCAGGCCGCGCCCGCGATCGCCGCCAGCGCGTTCGAGAGATTGTGCCGGCCAGGCATCGCCAGCACCAGCGCATGCTCGTTGCCGTCATGCCGGTCGATCACTGTCGCCGCCTGGCGCGTCGGCCCCTCCGCGATGCTGCCCGGGACAATGCCGATCTGCGCCATCGGCTGGTCGATCCCGAAGGTGATTGCCGATTGCGCATGCGGCAGCAGCGCCAGCGCTTCGGCATCATCGGCGTTGATGGCGGCAATGCGGCTGCGCGCCAAGTAATCGCCGAACAGCTGGCGCAGTTCGTCCATGCTCTTGTGGTCGAGGCTGACATTGAGCAGCACGCCCGCCGCCGGGCGATAGAGCGCGATCGACCCGTCGCTTTCGTCTACCTCGCTGACGTAGATGCTGCGCCCGCCCACCACCGCGCTGGCGATCGGGCGATCCGGGGTGGCGAAGTTCTTCATCACTGCGCCGTTCATGATCGTCGGATCGCGCCCGGCAGCGTGCATGATCCAGCCGAGCATGCCGGTGACGGTGGACTTGCCGCTGGTGCCAGCAATGGCGATGCCGGCGCCGCTGGTGTTGAACAGGATCGAATTGAGCTCGGCCCTACTGAGCCGCAGGCAGCCAAGTTCCCTGGCGCGCACCATTTCGGGCACGGTGTCCTCGACCGCTGCGGAAGCGACCAGCACCTGCTCTTGCGAAGTGACCCCGCTGCCGTCCTGCGGGAACAGGGCAAAGCCTTGCGCCTCGAGCGCGGCGAACTTCTCCGGCGTGCGGCCCTGGTCGCGGCTGCGGTCGGATCCGGCAACCCGCGCACCCCGGCCGGCCAGGATCTGCGCCAGCGGCAGCATGCCTGATCCGCCGATCCCGCAGAAAAAGAACGGGCGGGCCAGCAGCTCGTCATAGGTGGGGAATTCGTCCATGCCTGCTCGGTATTGAGTTGTGCCCGCCAGCACAAGGCGGCTAATTGGGTGTCATGACCCGCATCGCCGTCTGCGCCCCTGCCACCTCGATCACGCGCGAGCAGGCCGATGCCGCGAGGCAGCTGGTGGCGGACGAGTTTCCCGAGCATTCCATCTTTTTCCACGAACAGTGCTTCCTCAATGCGGGCCACTTCGCCGGAACCGATCTTGAGCGGCTGGAGGCGCTGGTCGAGCTGGCCAACAATCCTGCCTATGACGCGGTGTGGTTCGCCAAGGGCGGCTATGGCTCGAACCGGATTGCCGAGGCCGCCGTCGCGCGGATGAACCGGGTGGCGCGGACCAAGACCTATGTCGGCTTTTCCGACATGGGCTACCTTCTGGCAGCGCTGTACCGCCACGGCATAGGCCAGCCGGTGCATGGTTCCATGCCGGTCAGTGCACGATCGGAGCGTGGGCGCGAGGCGGTCCGCCGCGTCCTGCGCTGGTATTCGGGCGACGGCAGCGGGCTCGAGCCGAGCCTCGACGGCAAGACCCCGGCGGTCGCCTTCAACCTCATCACGCTGGCGATGATCACCAACACCCCGCTGATGCCCGATCTGACTGGCCACGTCGTCATGGTCGAGGAAGTGAGCGAGCATCTCTATTCGGTCGACCGGCTGTTCTTCCACCTCGCCAATGTGCTGCCCCGGCTTGCCGGCCTGCGCCTTGGCGGCGTGACCGATGTGCCTGAGAATGATCGCGAATTCGGGCAGGGCGCGGAAGAGATCGCGAAGTTCTGGTGTGCGCGCGCCGGCATTCCCTACCTCGGGCGGGCCCAGATTGGCCACACCCCCGACAACCGCATCGTGCCCTTCGGCCTTGCGAGTCCGCCACCCGCTGGCTAACCGCGCGGCTCGATAGAGGAGACCAGCATGCGCGCATTTATCTTTCCGGGACAGGGCAGCCAGAAGGTCGGCATGGGGGCTGAGCTGGCCCAAGCCAGCGTCGCTGCGCGCGAAGTGTTCCAGGAAGTCGACGACGCGCTGGCGCAGAAACTCTCGGCGATCATGCGCGATGGGCCGGAAGACCAGCTCACGCTGACCGAGAATGCCCAGCCGGCGATCATGGCCAATGCCATTGCGACCTTGCGGGTGCTCGAGCGTGATTTCGGTGTGGCGATAGCAGACAAGGGCCGCTGCGTGGCGGGCCATTCGCTGGGGGAATACTCGGCCTTGTGCGCGGTCGGCGCCTTTTCGCTGGCAGACACCGCGCGGCTGCTCAAATTGCGCGGCCAGGCCATGCAGGCGGCGGTGCCGGTGGGCGAGGGCGCCATGGCTGCCCTGCTCGGCGCGGATATCGAGAAAGCTTCGGCGCTGGCCGCAGCTGCGGCACAGGGCGAAGTTTGCGAAGTCGCCAATGACAACGATCCCACCCAAGTCGTGATTTCCGGCCATCGCGGCGCGATCGAGCGGGCGATCGAACTGGTAAAGGACCACGGCATCAAGCGCGGCATCCTGCTGCCGGTCTCGGCGCCGTTCCATTGTTCGCTGATGCAGCCGGCCGCCGATCGCATGGCCGAGGCACTGGCGGCAACGCCGCCCGGGCATTTCGCTTTGCCGGTCTACGCCAATGTCACCGCCGAGCGCGTGACCGACCCGGCCGAGGAGCGCGGGCTGCTGGTCGAACAAGTGACCGGGCGCGTGCGCTGGCGCGAAAGCGTACAGGCGATGGTGGCCGGCGGGGTCGAACATTTCGTCGAGCTGGGTGGCAAGGTGCTGGGGCCGATGGTTGGCCGCATCGTGCCTGAAGCCAGGACAAGCAGCCTCGTGACCATGGACGATATCGAGGCCTTCGCCAAGGAGGGTTGAGCGCTCAGCAAATGAGTGATTTGCGCGCAAAGACGCAGAGAACGCAGAGAAAAGATGTGCCTTCAATCAACGAGCTGAGCGCCAGGTTCATTGGCGAATCGATCCGGATTCATCGCGAATTGGGGCCGGGCCTGCTCGAATCCGTTTATGAGACCGTGCTGGCAGCTGCTTTGGAACGAAGCGGTTTGCGCGTTGAGCGACAGGTCCCGATCGCCATCCAGTACGATGGCCTGACATTTGAGGCCGCATTCAGGCTGGATCTGCTCGTCGAGGGACGGCTGATCGTCGAGGTCAAGTCGGTCGAACGGCTGGGCAAGGCGCATGCAAAGCAGGTGCTGACATATCTTAGACTCGCGAAGCAGCCCCTCGGGCTGCTACTCAACTTTTCGGAAGCGACGATGAAAGACGGCATCCGCCGTTTGGTGAACGACTTTGCGGAAGGCGACTGATCTTTGCGGTCTCTGCGTCTCTGCGCGATAACCATCGAGGACTAGGTATGTTTTCACTCAAGGGTATGAATGCGCTGGTCACCGGCGCAAGCGGCGGGATCGGCTCGGCGATCTGCCATGCGCTTGCCGCGCAGGGCGCGCGGCTCGCGATCTCCGGCTCGAACAGCGCCAAGCTGCGGGCATTTCGCGAAGAGCTGAACGATCGCTACAAGCATGACAACGGTGCGCATGTGGAAATAACCTGCAACCTGTCGGACACGGTCCAGGTCGAGGAACTGATCCCCGCCACGGTCGACACGCTGGGCGGGATCGACATCCTGATCAACAATGCCGGTATCACGCGCGACAACCTCGCCCTGCGAATGAAGGACGAGGAATGGAACGATGTGATCCGCATCAATCTCGAATCGACTTTCCGGCTGATGCGCGCCGCCGCGCGGCCGATGATGAAGAACCGCTTCGGACGGATCGTGTCGATCACCAGCGTGGTGGGGGCAACCGGCAATCCCGGACAGATGAACTATGCCGCCGCCAAGGCCGGCATCGTGGGCATGACCAAGAGTTTTGCGCAGGAAGTGGCGAGCCGCGGGATCACTGCCAATTGCGTGGCGCCTGGCTTCATCCGCACCGCGATGACCGACCAGCTGCCCGATGCGCAGAAGGAGGCGCTCAACGCGCGCATCCCGATGGGGCGGATGGGCGAAGGCGAGGATATCGGCGCGGCCGTCGCCTTCCTCGCCAGCCGCGAGGCGAGCTACATCACCGGCGCCACGCTGCATGTGAACGGCGGGATGGCGATGCTGTGATCGGCGGCGCGGCCCGGCCAGCGCGTCAAGCGCGTCAATCCCGCCGTTTTCCCCAAGGAATCGGGGAAGCTGGCAGCCCGAACTTGCCGCTTTGGCCGCTTGCGCTAAGGTCAATGAAGGTATTCCGGCGCTGAGGGGCGATTCCGGCCTCTAACGCGCACCAAAGGGGATTGAGTAGGACCAATGAAGGCCACAATCGAACGCGCGACGCTGCTGCGCTGCCTGTCTCACGTTCAGTCGGTGGTGGAGCGGCGCAACACCATCCCAATCCTCTCGAACGTGCTGATCGATGCCAGCGATGGCGGCACGCTGAAAGTGATGGCGACCGATCTTGATCTGCAAGTGGTCGAGAACATGGCCGCTGCCTCGGTCGAAGCGCCCGGCGCGGTCACCGTATCGGCCCACCTGCTGTTCGACATTGCCCGCAAGCTGCCCGAAGGCAGCCAGGTCGTGCTCGAGACCGCCGACAACCGGATGGACATCAAGGCCGGGCGCAGCCGCTTCAAGCTGCCGACCCTGCCGCGTGACGATTTCCCGGTGATCGTGGAAGGCGACCTGCCGACCAGCTTCGAAGTGCCCGCCAAGCAGCTCGCCGAACTGATCGATCGCACCCGCTTTGCCATTTCGACCGAGGAAACACGCTATTACCTCAACGGCATCTTCCTGCATGTGACCGATGACGACACGCCCGTGCTGAAGGCCGCGGCGACCGACGGGCATCGTTTGGCACGGTTCACCCTGCCGCGCCCGGCCGGGGCCGAAGGCATGCCCGATGTGATCGTGCCGCGGAAGGCTGTGGCCGAGCTGCGCAAGCTGCTGGACGAATCGCTGGACGGCAATGTCCAGGTCGACCTGTCGGCCAGCAAGATCCGCTTCACGCTGGGCGGCGAGGGCGGGGTAGTGCTGACCAGCAAGCTGATCGACGGAACCTTCCCCGACTACAGCCGGGTGATCCCCACCGCCAATGACAAGCTGCTCAAGCTTGATCCCAAGAGCTTTTACGAAGGCGTTGACCGCGTGGCGACGATTGCCACCGAAAAGACCCGCGCCGTGAAGATGAGCCTCGAGGCGGACAAGGTGACGCTGTCGGTCACCTCGCCCGACAATGGCACCGCGGCCGAAGAGCTGGCGGCGGATTACAGCTCGGGCGACCTCGAGATCGGCTTCAACGCCAATTACCTCAAGGATATCCTCAGCCAGATCGACAGCGACACGGTGGAACTGCACCTCGCCGATGCCGGCGCACCGACGTTGATCCGCAAGGACGAGAAGGCGCCTGCGCTCTATGTGCTGATGCCGATGCGGGTGTGATCCATCCGGGCTGACCGGATGGCGTTGCCGCGCTCCGGATGCTAGGCAGGTCTCAAAGGGAGACCTGCCGATGACCGCCATTCAAGTCCATGTCCGCCGCGACGATCTGCACCAGGCCGCGAACGCCACGATCGATCCGGGTGAACTCGCCGAGGGCGCGGTGCGGGTCAAGGTCGAAAGCTTCTCGGTCACCTCGAACAACATCACCTATGCCGTGGCGGGCGACAGTTTCGGCTACTGGAACTTTTTCCCCGCACCCGAAGGCTTCGGCATCGTGCCGATGTGGGGCCATGCGCGCGTGATCGAGAGCAAGTGCCCCGATATCGCGGTGGGCGAGCGGGTCTATGGCTATCTGCCGATGGCAAGCCAGCTCGACCTGATCCCGGGCAAGGTCTCCGCGAGCGGCTTCACCGACCTGACCGCCCATCGGCAGCCGATGAGCCCGATCTATAACCAGTATTCGCGGCTGGCGGCCGATCCCGAGCATGACCCGGAGCATGAGGCCGAGCGGATGATCTTCGGCCCGCTGTTCAAGACCGGCTTCCTGATCGAGTATTTCATGCGCGGGCAGGACTGGTTCGGTGCGGACCGGGTGATCCTGACCAGCGCGTCGTCCAAGACTGCACTTGGTCTGGCGAGCGTCGCGAAGCAGAATTCGCCCGGAATACGGCGGATCGGGCTGACCTCGGCGGGCAACGTCGACTTTGTCAAAGGCACCGGGCTCTACGACGAGGTGCTGGCCTATGGCGACGTCGGCGCACTGGAACAGGCTCCCAGCGTCTCGGTCGATTTCGCCGGGAACGGCGGGTTGCTGGCCAGCATCCACCGGCATCTCGGCGAGAATCTCGTCTATTCCTGCCTGGTCGGCGCGACCCATGTTGACGAACGGCGCGGCCCGGTGGGATCGGCTGAAGCCCTGCCGGGCCCCAAGCCGACGTTGTTCTTCGCGCCCGACCATGCGTTGGCGCTGTTCCAGGAACTGGGCCCGCAAGAGGCCGGGCGGCGCATGGCCGAAGCCTGGCATCACTTCCTCGAGGCGGTTGCCGGCTCGGTCGAGGTCGAGCGCCGCAGCGGGCTAGAAGCCGCGCGCACGACCTATCTTGCCATGGTTGGCGGGGCGGTCGACCCGGCCAAGGGGATCGTGATCGAGCC
>CAZCNF010000034.1:0-13142 GCA_964500135.1 uncultured Porphyrobacter sp. | reverse complement strand
ATGAGCCCGCCCGGCGTTGCGCCGGTCCATTCGCCATTGCGGAAGGTGACCGTGCCGTTCTTGATCGTGGCGACATAGCCATCGGCACGCTGAAGCAGCCGCTTGCCGCCCGCCGGCAGATCGAATGCCAGCCACGGCTTGCCGAGTTTCAGCCGGTCGAGATCGATCAGGTTGAGATCGGCGAGATAGCCGGGCGCGATCACGCCGCGATCTTCCAGCCCGTATAGCCGCGCGGTATCGCGGCACTGCCGCTTGATCGCGTTCTCGAGGCTGATGCGCGCGCCGCGCCGGCGACCCTTGACCCAGTGTTCGAGCATGAAGGTGGGGCTGGCCGCATCGCAGATCGTGCCGCAATGCGCGCCGCCGTCGCTCAGCGAATTCACCGTGTCGTCGGCATGCTGCAGCGGATGGAGGAAATCGAGATTGCCGTCGGCATAATTGAGGATCGGCAGGTAGATGAAGCCCTTGCCGTCTTCCCGGCACAGCAGGTCATAGGCATATTCCTGCGGTGCCACGCCAGCGGCTGCGGCGCGTGAATTGACGCTGGCGGTGCGGTCGGGCTCGTAGTCGAAATCCTCGTCCATCTCGTATTGCAGCGCCCAGCCCTGGGTGATCACCATCACCACGCCCAGGATGTCCTTGGGCGCTTCGGAATAGTCATTGGCTTCGTTCAGCAATTGCGCCTTGAACGCCGGGTCGAGCAGTTTCGCGCGCTGCTGTTCCCACGGCAGATCCTTGATCGCTTGCCAGCTGGGCCGGAACACGAAGGGGTGGACCGTGCCTTGCCAGGCCATCACGATCCCGTTGCCGCGCAGCGCGATCTGCGCGACGATATTGGCGCCGTTGTCGTTCTCGGCGCGCATGGTGGCGATCTGCTCGTCGAGCGGCAGTTCCTTGGCGATCGATTGCAGCGCGGCAAAGGTGACCGGCAGGCCGGTTTCCCGGCTGAGCGCGCCCATCCATTCGAACTCGTTCCATTCGCGGTTGAGGTCGCTCGCCATTTCGAACACCCCGTGCCCCGCGCGGCCCATGGCGCGACCGATCTCGATCAGTTCCTCCTTGGTGGCGGTGGTGCCCGGCACCAGTTCGCCATCGACCGATTTGTGCAGCACCGTGCGCGAGGTGGAAAAGCCCAGTGCGCCCGCGCGCACGCCTTCCTCGACGATCCGGCCCATCTCGGCGATGTCCTCTGCCGTGGGCACGGCGCCGGGCTGTTCGCGGTCACCCAGCACATAGGCGCGTACCGCGCCATGCGGCACATGCGTGCCCACGTCGATCGCGCGCGGCATCTTCTCCAGCGCGTCGAGATACTCGGGGAAGGTCTCCCAGTCCCAGGTGATCCCTTCGGCCAGCGCGGTGCCGGGGATGTCCTCGACCCCCTCCATCAGGCTGATCAGCCATTCGTGCCGGTCGGGCCGGGCCGGCGCAAAGCCGACTCCGCAATTGCCCATCACCACGGTGGTGACACCGTGCCAGCTGGACGGGGCCATCTCCGGGTCCCACGTCGCCTGGCCGTCGTAATGTGTGTGGATGTCGACGAAGCCGGGCGTGACGATCAATCCAGAAGCGTCGATTTCCTCCCTCGCGCTGCCGCGCACCTCGCCGACCTGCGCAATCAGCCCATCCTTCACCGCGATATCCCCAGTGAAGCGCGCCGACCCGCTGCCGTCGACGATCGTGCCGCCCCGGATGATGAGGTCGAACTGCGCCATGGTCTCTCTCCCGTTTCTTTCCGCGACCGGCATAGCATAGCTGCCCGCGGCTTGCTAAGCCCGCACAATGGACAGGCAGGCAAGTTGGCAACCCGATCCGGACAGCGGGATCGCAATCCGGTGGGTCGAGGCAAATGGTCTGACCTTCGAAGTAGCGGAAGCGGGGGCAGGCGACCGGCTGGCACTGTGCCTGCATGGCTTTCCCGAACTGCATTACAGTTGGCGCCACCAGATACCGCTGCTCACTGAGTTGGGTTACCGCGTCTGGGCGCCCAATCTGCGTGGGTACGGTGGCAGCAGCCGGCCACCGCGCAAGCGCGATTACCGGATTGCGAATCTCAATGCCGATGTCGCCGCACTGATCGATGCCAGCGGCGCGCGCGAGGTCACCTTGCTGGCGCATGACTGGGGCGCGTTGATTGCCTGGAATTTCGCGATCAACCGGGTTCGCCCGCTGGCGCGCCTCGTGATCATGAATGTGCCGCACCCGCATTGCGCCCGCCGCGAGCTCAAGACCTGGCGGCAGCTCAGAAAGAGCTGGTACATGTTCTTCTTTCAGCTGCCGCGCCTGCCGGAACTCCTGTTGGGCCGGAACAACGCTGCGCCAATCGGACGCATTTTCCGCGATTCGGCGGTCAACAAGCACCGCTTTACGCGGGCAGAGGCCGAACCCTATCGCGCGGCTGCGGCGCAGCCCGGCGCGCTCACTGCGATGTTCAACTACTACCGCGCGCTGTTCCAGACCCCTGATGCGCGCCAGACAGGTGATGGCATGGTGCATGTGCCGACGCTGGTGATCTGGGGCGAACAGGACGTCGCGATCGACATCCATTGCCTCGATGGCATGGAAAATTTTGTCCCCGATCTGACGGTACGGGGCTTTCCCGATGCGTCGCATTGGGTGCAACAGGATGCACCCGAAGCAGTGAATGCTGCTCTTAGGGAATGGCTTAGCCGCTAGCTGCCCGGATCATCGCAGCAATATCGACGAATTTTTCGCGTGGGGCGCCCTCGCGCGCGGCGCGCTCTTCGGCTTCCTCGATCTTCTTCCAGTCGCGGAAGGTGATGATATCGAGCCCGCGCTGGGCCGCGAGCCCGTCAAAACCTTCGCGGCCGGCCTTGCCGCCATTGCCAAGTGCGCCCGCGGCCAGGTCTTCAGCGATCTTCTCGACCACCGATTCCCCGTCGGGGCGGTTGGTGCCGATCGTGCCGCTGGGGCCGCGCCGAGCCCAACCGACGCAATAGAGCCCGGGCAGGATCCGCCCCTCGTCATTGGCAAAACGACCGGCGCGCTCGTCGAACGGCACATCGGGGATCGGGGAGGTGCGATAGCCGATGCAGGCCACCACCAGGTCGGCCGGGATTTCGTAGAACTCGCCAGTGCCGATCGCGCGCCCGCTTTCGACCTTGGTGCGCTCCACTTCAACCGCTTCGACCTTGCCTTCGCCCAGGATCGCCCTGGGCGAAGCAAAGAAGTCGAATTCCACTTCGATCGGATAGTCCGCCCGGTGGCTTTCGGGGATCGCGGCGAACGAACGCAGATGCTCGACCGATTTGCGGATGCCGGGTTCAAGCAGGGCATCCTCGGCCTGTTCAGGCAAGTCAGCGGGCTCGACCCGCGGTACCGCGCGCGCCAGATGGCTCAATTCGCCCAACTCCTTGGGCGTCATCATGATCTGGTGCGGGCCGCGCCGGCCAAGGATCACGATGCGGCGGATGTTGGAGCCTTGCAGCATCTCGAGCGCATGCGCGACGATGTCGCTGCCGGCGAACTCTTCCTGCGTCTTCGAGAGGATCCGCGTCACGTCCAGCGCAACATTGCCCATGCCGATGACGATCGCGGTCTTGCCTGACAGATCGGGATCAAGCGCCGCGAATTCCGGGTGGCCGTTGTACCAGCCGACGAAGGCCGCGCTGCCGAACACATTGCCCAGGTGATCGCCGGGAATGTCGAGCTCGCGGTCGCGCGGGGCGCCGGTGGCCAGCACGATCGCGTCGTAAAGCTGTGCCAGTTCGGGGATCGTTACATTCTCGCCCACCTTCACATTGCCGACGAAGCGGACATTGTCGGACAGCGCCGTCTTCTCATAGCGGCGCGAGACACCCTTGATCGACTGGTGATCGGGCGCCACGCCAAAGCGGATCAAGCCATAGGGGACGGGCAGGGCGTCAAACACATCGATGCGGACGGTTTCGCCCCAGCGCTTCTGCGCCGCTTCTGCGGTATAATAGCCTGCCGGGCCCGAACCGATCACCGCAATGTGCCGCATGGATTTTCCTCTTCCTCTTGCGGCAGGCGTGCGCCTCAGGCCGCTTTCGCCTCTTCTCCGGTATCGGGAGAATCCAGAAACCGCCCGATCGCGGCCACGCATTCATCGCTGTGGCTCAGCAGGAACAGATGGCCCCCGCCGCGCAGCACCATCAATTCGCTGTCGGGGATCAGCTTGTCGAGCAGCCAGCCATTGGTGAGCGGCACGATGTGATCCTCGTCACCCATCATGATCAGCGTCTTCTTGCGCATGAAGGGCAGCACTGGCGCGCTGGTCCAGCCGAGCATGGCCAGCAACTGGTAGAAATAGCCGCGCGGAGTGGGCGGCTTGAGCCGATGGATATGCTCCAGCTTGTTGAGCGAATTCCCCAGCGCGCCGCCATACAGCGTCTGGAAGTGTTCTTCCATGAAGGCCGCGTCGATGTAGCGGCGCGGATCGGCCATCTTGCTGAGCGAGGCCGGGTTGCCCGGCACCATGATCATGCCGGCGGTGGTCGCGGCCAGGATCAGCCGGCGGGTGCGGCCGGGATGCTGGATCGCGAAATGCTGGGCCATGGCGCCGCCCCAGCTGACCCCCATCACATCGACCCGGTCGACGCCAAAGCGGTCCAGCAACTGCGTGGTGGTCCAGGCCATCGTCCAGGCGTTGTAAGGAACCAGGGGCTCGGGCGAACCGCCTACACCGGGCATGTCGAACATGATGAAGGCGCGGTCGGGCAAGGCTTCCGCCAATGGGGCCACCGCTTCGATATTCGCGCCGATCCCGTTGAAGAACAGGATCGGGAGGTGCTTGCTGGGCCGGTCGAGCCGCCAGGTCGCCACGCGCAAGGTGCGCCCGCCGACCGTCTCCATCGTGATGCGCGCATCGCGCATCGCCTCGTCAAGGGCTTCGTCGAGCACCTGTTCGCGGTTTCTGCCCAAACGCCTGTTCCTGTGCTGCGGCCCCGATCGCGGAGCCTGCCTATCTTTCTTCCACTACGTAGAGACCGGGGGCCGGGTCCAGTGGCTTGTAGGCGGCATTCCCCAGTTGCGTGGGCGCTGCCTTCCGCTTGCCCGAGCGGTGCTGGACCCATTCCATCCAGAACGGCCACCAGCTGCCCGCCATTTCCTCGGTGCCGGCCAGCCATTCGTCGGCGGTCGCGGGCAGCGCGCCCTTGTTCTTCTGGACGTAATACCTCGCCTTGGGATTGCCCGGCGGGTTGAGGATCGCCTGCATGTGGCCCGATTGCGACAGGACATAGGTGATATCCTTCGAGCCGAACAGCTGGGTGGAGCGATAGGTTGCCTTCCACGGGGTGATGTGATCGGTCACCCCGCCCAGGATGAACAGGTCGGAGGTGACCTTGCTGAGATCGATCTTGTGGCCCGCCATCTCGACTTCGCCCTTCTTGGTGAAGGCGAGGGTTTCAAACAGCGTCAGGAAGTCGCCCATCAGGCTGGCCGAAAGATTGGTCGCGTCGGCATTCCAGAACAGCACGTCGAACGCCGGCGGATCGGCACCGAGCAGGTAATTGTTGATCACGTAGTTCCAGATCAGGTCGTTCGGGCGCAGCCAGGCAAAGCCGCGCGCCAGGTCGTCGGCCTTGATCACGCCCTTTTTCTCGGCGCGTTTGCGAGCCAGCTTCATCCCGTTCTCTGAGATCAGCGAGCCGGCTTCGATATCGAGCTGCTTGGGGTGCAGCACGCAGACCATCAATGTCAGCGTGCCGAGCAGGTCGCTCTTTTCCGCCGCCAACTTGGAGGCCATCACGCTGGCGGTCTGCCCGCCCGAGCAACCGGCCGAGACATTGACCTTTTTCGAGCCGGTGATCCGGCTGACCGCTTCCATCGCCTCGAGGCACGAGGCGATGTATTCGTCCATCCCCCACACGCCCTGTTCCTTCGAGGGATTGCGCCAGGAAATCACGAAGGTCTGGATGCCGTTGTCGACCTGGTACTTCACCACCGATTTCTCGGGCGAAAGGTCGTTGATGTACATCTTGTTGATCTGCGGCGGGATGGTCAGCTGCGGGATCTCGTAGACCTGTTCGGTCGTGGGTGCGTAATGGATCAGTTCCATCATCTCGGTGCGCAGCACCACCGAACCCTTCGAGGTGGCGATGTTTTCGCCGATCTTGAACGGACGCTTGTCAACCTGGCTGACCATGCCCTTGTTCTCGGTCAGGTCCTTGTAGGCGTTCTGCAAGCCCTTGATCAGCGACAGTCCGCCGCTGTCGATCACCCGCTTCTGTGCAGTGGGATTGCCGATCAGCGTGTTGGTGGGGGCGAGGCTGTCGATGATGATGTTCGAGATGAAATTGGCACGGTCGCGCTCAAGATCGTCGAGTTCGAGATCCTCGAGCCAGCTGCGCATGCCCTTCTGCACCGCAAGATAGTATTGCGCGCCGGCCTTGAAGAAAGGATTGTACTGCCAGGCCGGATCCATGAAGCGCTTGTCCTTGGGATCAGGCGCGAGGTCGGACTTGCCGGTCATGATCTTGATCATGTCTTCGCCCATCGCCTGGGCATGCTTCATCAGCCGCTTCGGATCCGACGCGCTTTCACGCAGCAGCAGGGCAATCGCCCCCACGAAGTCCTCGCGCGCCACCCCGATCAGCGGCCCCAGCGCGGTGGTCGATTGCGCAGCTTCGTTCTCGAGCTTGGTGCTCTTCGACATGTATACCTCTTCAGACGTATTCGCCCCGATGGACAGAGACAACGAATGGCGTGCTCGCTGCCTGTTGGCAAGGATACTTGTGGCACAGGCAGGCATACGACGGGGCGGCGCCTTGCTTGCCAGCCATAGTTATCGGTTTGGCAAGACTTGCCGGCTAAGGCTGGGCGCTGGAGGCGTGAAAGTCCCGATCCGTGAGTGAGCGCAGAGCGAAAACGTCCCGTCCGTCGCAACCGCAGTTTCTGCGGACGCTTTTCCGTGCCGACAAGCAACCGGTGGATCTACAGAAAGTGCAGATGCTCGAGAGCTTCGAAGAAGCCGGCCTCGGCTTCTTCTGGGCGACCGACGCCAGCGGCAATCTGACCTATCTGTCCGATACCGCGTTAGCGAAGCTGGGCTGGAATACGGATGATGTGATCAGCCAACCGATCAGCCGGCTTCTGCTGCAATCGCGCGAGCACGAGGGCGGCTCCGACCGGCCGATTGCCTTTCTGATGACCGCCAGAAACGTGATCTCGGGTCTGGCGGTCCGTCTGGAATCTGCTCGGGGCGAAGTCTGGTGGGACATCTCGGGCAAGCCCGCCTATGACGCGAACGGAGAGTTCGCGGGTTATCGTGGCAGCGCCCGCGATATCACCGATACGCGCCGCGAGGAGGATTTGCAGCGCCGCCAGGAACGCCGGGATCCCATTACCGGGTTGTTCAACCGGGCCGAGATACTGTCAGCGATTGGCAAGACGCTGCGCATTTTCCGGAACACGAAACAGTCCTGCGCGGTCATCCTGGTCGATCTCGACCGCTTCAAGCAGGTCAACGAAGTGCTGGGCCATGCGGCCGGCAACGAAGTGCTCAAGCAGGCAGCGGCCCGCCTTGTCAGGATCGCCGGCAATTCCGGCACGGTCGCGCGGATAAATGCCGATGAGTTCCTGATCATGATCCCGGAGATCGATGATCGGGGCATCCTCGGCGATACCGGCCAGCGCATTGTCCAGATGCTGTCGCAGCCCTATTCGGTGGATGGTAAGCAGGCGAATGTGGGGGCATCGGTCGGGATTGCGATTGCGCCGTACGACGGGATCGAAGCCCAGGAGCTGATCAGTTCGGCGGAACTGGCAATGTTCGCCGCCAAGGCCAGCGGCAAAGGCAAGTATCGCTTCTATTCGAGCGATCTCAAGGCACAGGCCAGAATCAGGGGCGAACTCGAAGCCGATTTGCGCGAAGCGATCGATCGCGGTGAATTGCAGATGTGCTATCAGCCGATCGTCGATGCGAAGACACTCCGCTTGGGGTGTGTCGAAGCCCTGATCCGCTGGGAACACCCGGTGCGCGGTTTCGTCTCGCCAGCCGAGTTTATCCCGATTGCGGAGGAATCGGGCTTGATCAGGCCGATCGGGGCATGGGCCTTGCACCAGGTTTGCAAGGATGCCAGCGAATGGCCGGTCGGACTGCGCGCAGCGATCAACGTGTCGGCCGCCCAATTGCAGAACGACGATCTGGTCCGGATCGTTGCTGCTGCGCTCGAAACGAGCGGGATTGATCCTGCCCGGATCGAGCTCGAGATCACCGAAAGCGTGTTTCTGGGGGACTTCGAAAGCGCATTGCAGATGTTCCGCAAGCTCAAGGCAAAGGGCTTGCGCCTCGCGCTGGACGATTTCGGCACCGGCTACAGCTCGCTCAGCTATCTGCGCAATGCCCCGTTCGACAAGATCAAGATCGATCAAAGCTTCGTGCGGGGGTGCACAGAGGAAGGCAGCAACAAGGCGGCCATCGTCACCGCAATCATCCGGATGGCCGAAGCGCTGGGCATGGAGACGGTTGCCGAAGGGATCGAGGCAAAGGACGAACTCGAGCTCGTGACCGAGCGCGGCGCCAACTATCTGCAGGGCCTGATTTTCTCAGGCGCCCTGGCGAATGATGAACTGGTGCGGATTCTGAAATCCGGCGAACTCAAGATCGAGCCGCGGGGCCCTGAGAAATACCGGTCCGATCGCCGCACCGAACTGCGCCGGATTGGCCTGATCCATGATGACCACAGGTACCATGTCGTGCTGCGGAACCTGTCGAAGACCGGTGCCTATGTCGAAGGATTGCTCGAGGTTCCGATCGGGACCGAGGTGGTGCTCGATCTTGGCGGTGGGCAACTCGCCGTGGCAACCGTGCGGCGCTCTTCGGGCTACGCCCAGGGGGTCGAGTTCGAGATGCCGCTGATCAGCGACGGTGCCGACGGGCTGTGCACGCGATACCGCGTGTCACCTTACCAGATCGAGGAAGCCGGGCGCCCGCTCGCTGCCCTGCCTGACGACCCCTACGCCATGATGCTGCGCAGCGGAACGCAGGGTGCCCGAAGCCGGGCGTTTGTCGAGGTTGACCTGACCCAGCGGCCAAGTTCTGCCGCATGACCATTCGGGGCCATCTGGGTGTCCACCCGTTAGGACAAAAATAACCAACCCGCTTTACACGATGGAAGGTGGCGTCGGAGTGCCGCCACATTAGGTCTAGGAGAGTGCCAACGTGCCCCTCAAGGGTTTCTTGTCGGGTAAATCGAGCGGCGGTTTTCTCGCCGGAATCGCCCAACGCGGCGAGGCCAGTCGTGCGAGTGCGATGACCGATACCGAAAAGCTGGCCATGCTCGATGAACTCGAGCAATCGGGGCTCGGATGGTTCTGGTCGACCGATGCCGAAGGCAACCTCACCTATCTCAGCGATGCCATTGCCCGGCGCACCGGCCTCGAACTGAGCGAACTGATCGGCCAACCCCTGCCAGCGGTTTTCAGTTCGAAGGATGGCGAAGGGCGCACGAAATCGCTGGCGCTGCAGCTTGGCGCACGCAAGGCCTTCACCGGCTTTTCGGTGGCGCCAGCGCGCGGGCAGCACGAGATCGTGATCCGCCTTTCAGGTCGACCTGCCTATTCGGAAGAAGGAAACTTCCTGGGCTTCCGTGGCACCGGGTCCGACATCACTGAAGAATACCACCGGGAAGAGGAGACCATGCGTCTGGCCCGGTTCGATTCGCTTACCGGCCTGTCGAACCGCCACCGGATGGCGCATTCGATCGATACGACGCTCACCGCTTTCCGCGCGGCCAAGCGCAACTGCGCCATTCTGATGATGGATCTCGACCGCTTCAAGCAGGTCAACGACACGCTGGGGCATGCCGCGGGTGACGAACTGCTCAAACAGGTAGCAAACCGCCTGACCCGAGCGATTGAACGCGATTGCGAAATCGGCCGACTGGGTGGGGACGAATTCCAGGTGATGCTGCCCGATCTCGACGACCGCGGTGAACTGGGCGAGATCGCCGCAAAGATCATCGCCATGCTGACGCAGCCTTATTCGCTGGATGAGGGACGCTGTGTGATCGGCGCTTCGATCGGTATCGCGATCGCGCCGCATGACGGGGTGACCCGCGAAGAAGTGGTGCGCTCGGCCGATCTCGCGCTCTATGCCGCAAAGAATGGCGGGCGTGGGCAGTTCCGGTTCTATTCCGGCGATCTGGCCAATGAAGCCATCTTCCGCCGCCGGCTCGAAGGCGATCTGCAGGAAGCAGTGAGGGACGAACAGCTGTTCCTGACCTATCAGCCGCTGGTCTCCGCCAAGACCAACCGGGTTGTAGCGCTCGAAGCGCAAGTGTGCTGGAACCATCCCCAGCGTGGAGAAATCGACTGCGAGGAGTTCCAGTCGATTGTCGAGAATTCGCCGCAGGTGGTCGAGGTGGGCGAGTGGACCATTCGCCAGGCCTGTCTCGAAGCGCAAAAATGGCCGGACGCCTTGCGCGTGACAGTCAAGGTGCCGACCAAGCAGTTCGCTTCCGAGGGCTTTGTCGAAAGCGTGTCCGACGCGCTCGTCAAGTCCGACCTCGATCCGGACCGGTTGGAACTCGAATTGAAGGAGACCGTCTTCCTTGGTGACAGCAACGCTGTCGACAAGGTCCTCGGTTCGCTCTTCAAGATCGGCGTGCGGCTGACACTCGACGAATTTGGAACGGGGTACTCCTCGCTCAGCTATCTGCGACGGGCGCCGTTCGATTCGATCAAGATCGGCTCGCACTTCTGCCCGGCCGGCCTCGACCTTGAGAGCCGCGAGCTTGGATTGATCAAGGCGGTGGTTGCGCTGGGCCGTGCACTCGACATGGTCACGATCGCAGGCGGGGTGGAGACCCTCGATCAGCACCGCGCTCTGAAAGACGCCGGTGTTGGCAGCATGCAAGGCCCGATCTTTTCCGAAGCAGTTTCGGGCGCTGAGGTTCATGAGCAGCTGGCGGCCGGCAATTGGCAGATCGAACCGAGTGCGCACCATATGTCGCGGGCACGCCGCCGCACGGTGCTGCGCAAGATCCACGTGATCCACGAAAACTATTCCTACGAAGTCACGTTGCGTAATCTTTCGAAGACCGGCGCATTGATCCAGGGCCTGGCGGATGTGCCGCTGGACACCCAGTTCGTGGTCGATCTGGGCGGCGGGCAGCTTGCGGTTGCAACAGTCATCCGTGCTGCGGGCGATACGCAGGGGCTCGCATTTGAAGCGCCGCTGGTCGACGATGGTGCAGGGGGGCTGTGCACGAGGCACCGAGTCTCGCCCTATGCACTTGCATCGGCCGGGGCACCGCTCGCGGCGCTTTCGCCGGGGAATTACAATTCGATGCCGGGCGGCCTGCTGGGCGCCGATGGCGGCGTGCCCAAGTTTGTCTATGCGCCGGTGGGTGCCTACGAAGCCGCATAGCCGATCGACATTGCTGCTGACATGGTGACGCAGTCCCGCTAAGGGCGCGGCGGATGACTGAACTCTCAAAAATTCGCAACTTTTCGATCATTGCGCATATCGACCATGGCAAGAGCACGCTCGCCGACCGGCTGATCCAGGCCACCGGCGGGCTGAGCGAGCGCGAGATGAGCGAGCAGGTGCTCGACAACATGGATATCGAGCGCGAACGCGGCATCACCATCAAGGCCCAGACCGTGCGCCTCAACTACAAGGCGCGCGACGGCGAGACCTACGAGCTCAATTTGATGGACACCCCCGGCCACGTCGACTTCGCCTATGAAGTCAGCCGCAGCCTTGCCGCCTGCGAAGGCGCGCTGCTGGTGGTCGATGCCGCCCAAGGCGTCGAGGCGCAAACCCTCGCCAATGTCTACCAGTCGATCGAGCACGACCACGAGATCGTGCCCGTCATCAACAAGATCGACCTGCCCGCGGCCGAGCCCGACAAGGTCCGCGCCGAGATCGAGGACATCATCGGGCTTGACGCGAGCGACGCTGTCCTCACCTCTGCCAAGTCCGGCATCGGGATCGAGGACGTGCTCGAGGCGGTCGTCGCCCGCATCCCCCCGCCCAGGGGCGACCGCGAGGCGCCGCTCAAGGCCAGCCTGGTCGACTCATGGTACGATCCCTACCTCGGCGTGGTGATCCTGGTCCGCGTGATCGACGGCGTGATCAGGAAAGGCCTGCAGGTCCGCTTCATGCAGGGCGGCACCCAGCACCTGGTTGACCGGGTGGGCGCCTTCACCCCCAAGCGGATCGACCTGCCCGAAATCGGCCCGGGCGAAATCGGCTTCATCACCGCGCAGATCAAGGAGGTGGAGCAGGCCCGCGTGGGCGATACCATCACCACGGTTAAGGGCGGGGCGAGCGAGCCGCTGCCCGGCTACAAGGAAGTGCAGCCGGTGGTGTTCTGCGGCCTGTTCCCGGTCGACGCGGCCGATTTCGAGAAGCTGCGCGAATCAATCGCCAAGCTGCGGCTCAATGACGCCAGCTTCAGCTACGAGATGGAAAGCAGCGCCGCCCTGGGCTTCGGCTTCCGCTGCGGGTTCCTCGGCCTGCTCCACCTCGAGATCATCCAGGAACGGCTCAGCCGCGAATACGACCTTGACCTCATCACCACCGCGCCCTCGGTCGAATACCGCATCCAGCTGGGCCATTCGCGCACCGAGGAAGCGCGCGAGATCATGCTGCACAACCCGGCCGACTGGCCTGACCAGAACCGGATCGAAAGCATCGAGGAACCGTGGATCAAGGCGGTGATCTACACGCCCGACGAATATCTCGGCAGCATCCTGAAACTGTGCCAGGACCGGCGCGGGATACAGACCGACCTGACATACGTGGGCGGGCGCGCGCAGGTGACCTATGAATTGCCGCTCAACGAAGTGGTTTTCGATTTCTATGACCGGCTGAAGAGCATCAGCCGCGGCTATGCCAGCTTCGATTACGAGCAGATCGGCATGCGCGAGGGCGACCTCGTGAAGATGAACATCCTCGTCAACAACGAGCCGGTCGACGCGCTCAGCCTGATCGTTCACCGCATCGCCGCCGAAGAGCGCGGGCGCGGCATGTGCGAGCGGCTGAAAGACCTGATCCCGCGCCATTTGTTCAAGATCCCGATCCAGGCCGCGATCGGCGGCAAGGTGATCGCGCGCGAGACGATCGCGGCGCTGCGCAAGGACGTGACCGCGAAATGCTATGGCGGCGACATCACCCGCAAGAAAAAGCTGCTGGAGAAGCAGAAGAAGGG
>CAZCNF010000033.1:0-25434 GCA_964500135.1 uncultured Porphyrobacter sp. | reverse complement strand
ACGACCGCAAGTATGACGTACTGCTGTCGACCACCATCGTCGAGAGCGGGCTCGATATCCCGAGCGCCAACACCATCATCATTCACCGGGCTGACCGCTTCGGCCTCGCCCAGCTCTACCAGTTGCGCGGGCGGGTGGGCCGTTCAAAGCTGCGCGCCTATGCCTATCTCACCTATGGCAAGGATGTGCAGCTGTCCGAAGTGGCCGAGAAGCGGCTGAAAGTACTGGGGGATCTCGACTCGCTGGGAGCCGGATTCCAGCTTGCGAGCCACGATCTCGACATCCGCGGTGCGGGCAATTTGCTCGGCGATGAACAGTCAGGCCATATCCGCGAAGTCGGCTTCGAACTCTACCAGTCGATGCTGGAGGATGCGATTCTGGCGGCCAAGGCGGGCGAGATCGGCCTTGCTGTCGAGCGCGACACGCTAAGCCCGCAGATCACGGTCGATGCTCCGATCATGATCCCGGAAGACTATGTGCCCGATCTTGCAGTGCGGATGGCGCTCTATCGCCGCCTCAATGACGCGCGCGACAAGGCCGAGATAGAAGCCATGGCGGCGGAAATGATCGACCGGTTCGGCCCGTTGCCCGATGCGACCGCCAATCTCGTCAAGCTGATCGAGATCAAGCAACAGGCGATCCTCGCCAATATCGCCAAGATTGATGTCGGCGCGCGTGGCTCCCTGGTCAGCTTCCACAGGGATGACTTCCCCGATCCAGCGGGTCTGCTCGCCTATGTCGACCGGTTGAAGGGCACCGCGCGGTTGCGGCCCGACATGAAGCTGGTGATCGAACGGGCCTGGGGCGATCCGGCGAGCCGCCTCAATGGGTTGTTCCAGCTGACCAAGGGGCTGTCCGCCATCGCCAGGAAAGCGCGGCAAAGCGAAAAAGCCGCAGCCTAGCCTGCCGCCAAGACCCGCGACAGCAAGTCGCCTTTCGTTTCGGGCGCGCCACCGAGAAATCCCTGCCAGGCAGCGCAGCCTTCTGCCACTACCACCTGGCGCTGCTCCTCCGTCTCAACCCCTTCCGCCACCAGTTCGAGCCCGAGCGCGCGCGCCAGCGCCACGATCGCCCGCAACACCGCCAGGTCGCGCTCGCTGCCGGCAATGCCCCTTACCATCGAACGGTCGAGCTTGAGCGCATCGAGCGGCAGCCGCTTGAGATAGTCGAAATTGCAGAAGCCGGCACCGAAATCGTCCAGCGCCACCTTCATTCCCAGTTCGCGCAACCGGCCCAACTGCCGCGCGGCAAGGTCGAGATCGCCCAGCAGCACCTCTTCGGTGATCTCCAGCGTCACCTGGGCGGGATCGAATGCGGCGGCGCCAAGGTCGGCGCCAATGCGGTCAATGAAATCCGCCGCAAGCAATTGGCGCGGCGCGATGTTGAGCGAGAGGCCGATCCCCTCGGGCCAGTGGCTGGCGACAGCCATCGCGTGCGTCGTCAGGTAACGCGAAAGATCATGCGCGAGCCCCGCCTTGGCGGCCATGGCAAAGAGGTCGCGCGCGCCGATCTTGCCAAAATGCGGGTGGATCCACCGTGCCAGCGCCTCTGCGCCGATCACCGCACTCGTGCGACTGGCGAATTGGGGCTGGAATAGGATCTCGAATTGGCCAAGCCGCATGGCCAGTTCGATCGAATCGGCCAACTCGTTCGAATCGCTAGCAAACAGCGCCGAACGCGCTTCGCTGTGATTGGCCTTATCCTGAAGAATCGCCATCCGCAGGACACTACACCGTGCAGGCCATGGGCGCCCGCTCGAAATCAGCCACGTTGAAAAATGGCACAAGCCGCCATAGGGAGAAGCAAGGGCAGCGGGCGGAAGGGGCACCGAATTGGCCAAGACCAACGATTTTCAGCGCATTGCCCTGATCGCGTCCGATACGGATCGAGCGCAGGCGGCCTTTGCTGACCTGGCGGCGTCGCACGACTGGGCCCCGCTCGAACAGGCCGATGCCGTCGTGGTGCTCGGTGGCGACGGGTTCATGCTGCAGACGTTGCATGCGATGCTCGATACCGGTCGGGTCATCCCGGCCTATGGCCTCAATCTGGGCACAGTGGGGTTCCTCATGAACCGCAACCGGGCAGCCAGCGACATCGTCAAGCGCGTGGCGCGCGCGCGCGCGATCGCGATTGCGCCGATCTGCATGGACGCGGTGACGCAGGACAACGCGCATCACCGATTCTACGCCATCAACGAGGTCTCGCTGCTGCGCGAAACCCGCCAGACCGCCAAGATCGAAGTGAGCGTGGACGACAAGGTGCGCATCCCTGAACTTGTCTGCGACGGCATTCTTGTCGCCACCCCGGCCGGTTCAACTGCCTACAACCTGTCCGCCAACGGCCCGATCCTGCCGCTCGATTCGCAATTGCTCGCGCTCACCCCGATCAGCGCCTTTCGCCCACGCCGCTGGCGTGGGGCAATCCTGCCAGATCGCAGCACCATCAGGCTGACCGTGCGCGAGCCCCGCAAACGGCCGGTTTCCGTCGTGGCCGATCAGCAGGAAGTGCGCGACATCGCCGAGGTGTCGCTGGCTATTGCCCGCGAGTGCGAACTCAGCCTGCTGTTCGACCCCGGGCACGCACTCGACGAACGGATCGTCGCCGAACAATTCGTCGTTTAGGCCTCTTGCCAAACGATTGAGCCGCCCATATAGGCCCAGCCCTGCCCGCGAAGAGGCTGCTCCCCGATAGCTCAGCGGTAGAGTAGGTGACTGTTAATCACTTGGTCGTTGGTTCGAATCCAACTCGGGGAGCCACTTCGCAACGCGGCCTGTCCTAACTGCCCAGCAGCAGCCTTCCCCCGACCCAGATGACCAGCCCCGCGGTCATCCAGCGGATCAGCTTGAGCGGCAGGAAGCGCACCGCCATCAGGCTGCCGATCTGGCCACCCACCGCCACTGCGATCAGCAGCGCCAGCCCGCCATAAAGTGCCCCGCCCAAGAGATCAGGCCCGTTCTTGAGCAATTGACCGGCAAGGCCGAACAGCGAATTGACCAGAATGAACAGGCTGGCAGTGGCCGCGATCGCGCGCGCATTGTCCCAACGCGTGAGATGCAGCAGCGGGGCGAGGAATATCCCCCCGCCGATCCCGACCAGCCCTGACAGATAGCCCAGCGGAGCAGCAACAAGCGGCGCGAAGCGAGCCAACCGATGCGGCGTCGCTGCTGCATCGGCACTGACCGGAAGCAGCATGGTGAGGCCAGTCAGCAGCAGACTGGCGCCAAGCAACAACATGAACGCCTCCTGCCCGATCGGGGTCAGCCCGCCAAGAAAGGCTGCGGGCGCAGCAATCGCGGTAAGCAGCACTGCCCCCTTCCAGGGGGTGACACCGGCCCGCGCGAAGCGGATCGTATTGCCTGCCACCACCACGATGTTGCAGGCCAGTGCCAGCACCGGCAGCAGCCGGTAATCCATCCCTGACAGCGCCAGCAGCGCCGAATAGGTCGAACCGCCGCCGAAGCCGACGGCGGCGTAAAGCAGCGCGGTGACGAAGAACCCGACGATAAGGCCAATCGGAACCAGTCCCATCACAAGGTCCTTCCTGATTTACCGGCTATGCGCGTCCGTTCACCTGGCTGCACCGTGGCAGTGCTTGTACTTCTGGCCCGATCCGCAAGGGCACGGGGCATTGCGGCTGATCTCAAGCCCCGCAAACGGATCATCGCCGGCAGGCGCCGCCGCCACTCCGGCCGGGCTACCGGCGAGGGCCCCGAACAGTTCGGGGCGCGCCGCCGAACCATCGCCATCGGCCGAATCGTCCAGCCCGGTGAAAGGATCGATGTGCCCGGTCAGGAATTCGGGCAGGTCCGGCAAGGCTTGCGGCTGCTGGATGCGAAGTTCAGATTTGACCAGAATCTTGGTCACGTCCTCGCGCAGGGTATCGAGCATCGTCTCGAACAGCCCGAAGGCTTCCTGCTTGTACTCGTTGATCGGCTGCTTCTGCGCGATACCGCGCATCCAGATCACCTGACGCAGCGCATCCAGCGTGGCGAGGTGCTCCTTCCAGTGATAATCGAGCCGCTCCAGCAGCACCGATTTCTCGACCTGGCGCCAGATCTCAGGATCGGATGCGGAGATCTTTGCGGCCATGGCTTCGTCAGCCATCGCAATGATGCGTTCCTCGATGATTTCCGGTTCTACCTGGTCTTCCTCGAGCCACGCCTCGATCGGCGGGTTGAGGCCGAATACCTCTTCGACCTTAGCCTTGAGCCCGGCAATATCCCATTGCTCGGGATAGGATCCAGGGGGGCAGGCTTCGCCGACGATCGCGTTCGCCGTGTCATGCCGCATGTCGGCCACGACATCGTCGACCCGTTCGGATTCCATTATCTCGCCACGCTGCTCATAAATGACCTTGCGCTGGTCATTCATCACGTCGTCATACTGCACGACCTGCTTGCGCACGTCGTAATTGCGCGCCTCAACCTTCTTCTGCGCGGTTTCGATAGCCTTTGACAACCACTTCGATCCGATCGCCTCGCCATCAGCAAGGTTCGAATTCATCATCTTGGCAAACAGCGTGTCGGGCCCGAAAATGCGCAGCAGATCGTCTTCAAGGCAAAGATAGAAGCGCGACAGGCCAGGGTCGCCTTGGCGGCCCGAGCGACCGCGCAGCTGGTTGTCGATCCGGCGGCTTTCGTGGCGTTCCGTGCCCAGCACGAACAATCCTCCCGCTTCCAGCACTTTCTGCTTTTCGGCGGCAACCTCGTCGCGGATGCGCTGTTCGGCGGCATCACGCTCGGGCCCCTCAGGCATGTCGCCCAGTTCGTCCTGAATGCGGAATTCGACATTGCCGCCAAGCTGGATGTCAGTGCCGCGACCCGCCATATTGGTCGCAATCGTGACCGCTCCAAGGCGCCCCGCCTGGGCCACAATGTGCGCTTCCTGCTCGTGGAAGCGCGCGTTGAGCACAGCGTGCTTCACACCCTCCTTGTCAAGGAACTGGCTGAGCAGCTCGGACTTCTCGATCGAGACCGTGCCCACCAGCACCGGCTGGCCGATCTCGTTCTTTTCCTTGATCGCCTTGGCGATGGCGCCGAACTTGTCGAGCGTGTTCTTATAGAACTCGTCTTCCTCGTCGATCCGCTTGACCGGAACATTGGTCGGAATCTCGACCACGTTCATCTTGTAGATGTCCCAGAACTCGGAGGCTTCGGTAGCGGCGGTGCCGGTCATGCCCGACAGCTTGGGATACATGCGGAAATAGTTCTGGAAGGTAATCGAAGCCATGGTCTGGTTCTCGGGTTCGATCTTGACGCCTTCCTTGGCTTCGACCGCCTGGTGCAGCCCGTTCGACCAGCGGCGTCCGTCCATCATGCGACCGGTAAACTCGTCGATGATCACGACCTTGTCGTCCTTGACGATATAGTCGGTGTCGCGCTTGAACATGACGTTCGCCTTGAGCGCCTGGTCGAGATGGTGCACCACCTGCGTGTTCTCGACATCGTAGAGGTTTTCGGTGCTGAGCAGCCCCTTGGCGATCAGCAGCTTCTCGATCTCGTCGGTGCCCTCTTCAGTGAGCTGGATGTTGCGGGACTTCTCGTCCTTTTCATACCAGTCTTCCGGAATGTCCTTCACCACCGCGTCGAGCGCGACGTAAAGCTCGCTCTTGTCCTCGGTCGGTCCGGAAATGATCAGCGGCGTGCGCGCCTCGTCGATCAGGATCGAATCGACCTCGTCCACGATCGCGAAATTGAACGGGCGATGCACCATCTGGTCGCGCGAGTGCTTCATGTTGTCGCGCAGGTAATCGAAGCCCAACTCGTTGTTGGTGGCATAGGTGATGTCGGCATTATAGGCTTCGCGCCGCTGGAATTCGGGCAGATTGGGGACGATCACGCCCACGCTCAGGCCCAGCCAGTTATGCAACTGCCCCATCCATTCGGCATCGCGCCGGGCAAGGTAGTCGTTTACGGTCACGACATGGACCCCCTTGCCTTCGACCGCGTTGAGATAAGTCGCCAGTGTGGCCACCAGCGTCTTGCCTTCGCCAGTCCGCATCTCGGCGATCTCGCCACGATGCAGCACGATGCCGCCGATCAGCTGGACATCGAAGTGGCGCATGCCTAGCACGCGCACCGACGCTTCGCGCACGGTCGCGAAGGCCTCGGGCAGGATATCGTCGAGCGTGGCGCCGGCTTCCAGCTGAGCTCTGAACTTGGCGGTCTGAGCCTTCAGCTCGTCGTCGTTCAGCGCCTGCATTTGCGGTTCTAGCGCATTGATCTGATTTACGATTTTTCCCAGCGACTTGACGTAACGGTCATTCGACGAGCCGAACAGGGATTTGGCGATGGTCTGGAGCATGGAACGGATACCTGAAAGATAGGGGATGCGGCCGCGCGCATCGCGCAGCGGCTGCGAAAGAACGTCGGGTCAGAAAGGATGGCGCGCGCTATTCGAGGGCGCGGTCCACTCCATAGAGGACCGGCGGCCTGATCACACGCTTCGCGCGCTTGGCCGGCTTTTCGTCCTTGCCCGGATCATCCGCGCGATTGCCGGCCTCTTCTGCCGGGCATGGTCGCCGCTCTTCGGAGTTGTCGTCAGCGGTATCGGCCGCGACACCCACTTCGCAATTGAGCGCATCGACGATCGACGCATTCGCCGGCGCGCCCACGGCGACAAGGCCGGTCAACAAGGCAAGGCAGGCGAGGAAACGACGAAGCATGATCGGCAAGATACGCATTCTTTTGTCCGTAGTCCACCATCGAAGGCGGATTTACTGTGCGATCCAGCCCCGCTAGCGCAAATTGCATGGAACTTGCCGCTTCGCCTCTCGCGCTCCCTTTTCCCGACGACATGCCAGCCATAGCCGGCGTTACGTTGCGAGTTGCGCGCGCCCGTTACAAGGCTTGGGACCGGGCCGATCTGACCTTCGCCGAACTGATCGAGGGCACATGCGTGGCTGGCGTGTTCACGCAAAGCGCCTGCGCCTCGTCGGAAGTCGAAATGGGGCGCGAACAGGTCAAGCAGGGCCGCGCCCGCGCGCTTATCGTCAATGCGGGGAATTCCAACGCCTTCACCGGCTATCGCGGACGCGAAGCGGTGGAGCAGATCGTGGCGCAGGTGGCCGGGCACCTTGGCTGCGCAAACAATGAGGTGTTTGTCTCTTCCACCGGGGTGATCGGCGTGCCACTGCCCAAGGACAAGGCGCGCGCGGGTGTTGCCGCTGCATTGGCCGCCCCTGCATGCGATTGGCACTCGGCTGCGCAAGCCATAGGCACGACCGACACCTTTGCCAAAGGCGCACACACCAGCGCGATGATCGGCGGCACGCGAGTCGAACTGGCTGGTATCGTCAAGGGCAGTGGCATGATCGCGCCCGACATGGCGACCATGCTGGGCTATATCTTCACCGATGCCGCGGTCGGGCCAGCCTTCCTGCAGGAACTGCTGTCGCGCGCCAACCGGGAGACCTTTTCCTGCATCACCGTAGATGGCGACACCTCGACCAGCGATACCGTTCTGGCATTCGCGACCGGCAAGGCCGGCAATGCACCGCTCACCTCATTTGACGATCCAGGAGCCGATGCCTTTTGCGCGGCGCTGACCGACCTGTGCCGCCAGTTGGCCCAGCTGGTGGTGCGCGACGGCGAAGGCGCCTCGAAGTTCATCACCATCAGGGTGAATGGAGCGGTATCGGACGAAAGCGCCCGTCGTATCGCAATGAGCATTGCCAATTCACCGTTGGTGAAGACTGCCATCGCGGGCGAGGATGCCAATTGGGGGCGTGTGGTCATGGCGGTGGGCAAGGCCGGCGAGCCTGCCGACCGCGACCGGCTGTCGATCGCTTTCGGCGGCACCTGGACGGCCCGCAACGGTCTGCCGGTCGAAGGCTATGACGAAGCACCGGTCGCAGCGCACCTTAAAGGAACGGATATCGATATCGCCGTCGATCTGGGCCTTGGTGCCGATGGTTGCGGGGGCAGCGCCACGGTGTGGACCTGCGACCTCACCCATGGCTACATTTCGATCAACGCGGATTACCGTTCTTGACCGGCCTCGATCGCGCCATCCGCGATCTGATGCGCGCAGTCAGCGAGCGGATCATCCTGCCGCGCTTTGCCAATCTTGACGGCAGCGAGATCAGCGAAAAGGCGGCAGACGACCTCGTTACCGTGGTCGATCACGAGGCCGAGGCGATGTTGGCGGAAGGGTTGATGCAGCTCGATCGTTCGATTGCCATCGTGGGCGAGGAAGCCGCTCATCACGACCCCTCGCTGCTCGACCACCTGTCGGAAGATTGCTGGATCGTCGACCCGCTCGACGGCACGCATAATTTCGCGCACGCCAAGCCGCCGTTCGGGATCATCATCGCCCGGGCCAGCGCCGGCGAGTGCCAGTCCGGCTGGATCTACGATTGCCTGTCGGGCCGGTTCTGCCATGCCCATCGGGGCAAGGGCGCCCATGTCAATGGCGAGCGGATCGCAGCGCGGACAACGGGCGAGGAGCTGCCGGTCGCTGCGATCTCGCGAATCTTCCTGACCGACGAGCAGCGGGCGCTGGTCGATGCGAAGCTTGCGCCGCATTACCGGCTGGTCGACATCCCGCGCTGCGCAGCCGAGCAATATCCCCGGTTGGCATTGGGCCAGAATGACATTTCCAGTTTCAAGCGGACGCTGGCCTGGGATCACGCCGCCGGGGTCTTGTGGCTCAACGAGGCCGGAGGGAAAGCTGCCCGCCTTGATGGCGGGGCCTACCGCGTCGACGAACAGGACAGGCCGGGGCTCATCGGGGCATCAAGCCCTGCCTTGTGGGATCAGTTTGCCGCGCGCGCGCTTGGCAGCTGATGCTCTCGATCAAAGCTCGCTTTCGAGCCAGGCCTTGAGCGCGCTCTTGGGGCGTGCACCGGTGAGGCTCGCAGCCGGCTGGCCATTCTTGTAGAGCACCAGGTAGGGGATGCCCTGCACACCCAGCTTGCCGGGCGTATCGGGATTTTCCATGATGTCCATCTTGGCAACCGTGACCTGTCCGGCCAGTTCGTCGCTGATTTCCTCGAGCGCGGGCGCGATCATCTTGCACGGTCCGCACCAGTCGGCCCAGAAGTCGACCAGCACCGGCTTGTCGGCATCGATCACGTCGTTCTGAAAGCTGGCATCGGTCACAGTGACAGTGGCCATGGGGATTCTCCTGATTTGCTACCCGTCATAGTTAGGATCTTTTGCGGATCACTCAATGGCTGACGGCAGAAAGCTTTCCTGCTCAAGCTGCAAGCCGATTTTCTGCGCCCGCAGCACATCCTGGGGCAGCGTGAAAAGCTGCGGGGTCTGCGTATAGAGGACGCCGGCGCGCACTTCCCGCCCCGGATAGATCACCTCCAGAGCCGCGACATAGGCAGCCATCTGCGTCAGCGTGCCCTGCTGGATGTCCTCGGGCCGCAGCGGGGGCCGACGGACGGTCTTGAAATCGACCACGGTCACACGGTCGTCGCGAACTAGCAGCCGGTCAGCTGTTCCGGCAACGACCTGCCCTTCTACGATCGCCGCCAACGGAACCTCTGCAAGGGCATCAGGGCCGAACACCTCCGCAAAACCGGGATGGCGCAGCACATCGAACACGCGCTGGATGATTTCGTCACGCGCAGCGCCGTCCAGCTCGCCCGCTTGCCGCTCAAGCCAGCTTCGCGCACGCCCTTCGCGCTCAGCTTCGGGCACTTCGGGCAAGCGTTCGAGCAGGCGGTGGATCAGCACGCCGCGCCGGGCCGCCTGATAGGCGATGTCGGGTGGCAGCGGCGGATCGCTGCCACGCTCCTCGCCAGCCGAGGATGGCGCCAGCGGGCGCGGTGGACGCGGTTCGGGCCCGATCGGGCGCCGCAGCCAGGCCGGCTCGGCCACCGCTGCAATCGACGGGCCGCTGCTATCCGATGTACTCACCGAAGGGGCGCGCAGCCCCCATTCGCGCCGCCCTCCCCACAAGTCGTCGGCAAGACGTTCGGTACCGAAGACTGGTTCGAGCCGCGCATACCAGCTGTCCGGATGCGGGCCGTTCTTCGCCCGGGCACCGAGCGATCCACCGATGAACAGCGCTTCTTCGGCCCGCGTCATGGCGACATAGAGCAGGCGCCAATGTTCTTGCAGTTCCGACACCCGGGCCACATCATAGGCTTCGGCGACGGGCCCCGCCCGCTCTGCCTGTCTGAAAGCCGGCAGCGGCACCTTGCGCAGGCTTGAGCCATCGCCGCCAATCACCGGTTCGGCCAGCTGAAGGTCACGCACCCGCCCCGGCTCGTCGGTGGCATCGGCCATGATGACGATCGGTGCCTGCAACCCCTTGGACCCGTGGACCGTCATCACCCGCACCAGATCGGGCGCATCGTCGGGATCGCGCTTGAGCATGCCCTCGCCCGCATCGAACCACTGGATGAATCCGGCCAGGCTGGGCGGATGCGCGCCTTCATAGGCGAACGCCGAGTTGAGCAATTCATCAATCGGGTCGTTGGCTTCCCGGCCAAGCCGCGCGACGAGCCTGGCGCGGCCACCCCAGGGGCCGACCAGCAGCCATTGCAACAGCGCCTGCGGCGTGTCGAAATCGGCGCGGGACAGCAAGTCTCGCAGCCGCGCGACCGAGGCGATCACGAAGGGATCGGCATGATCGCGCAAATGGTGCCACAAATGCTCGCCCGCCGCGCGCGGCACGTGCGCCAGCAGATCTTCCTGGCTCCAGCCCATCAGGGGCGAGGACAGGAGATTGGCCAGTTCGAGATCGTCCAGCGGCTGCGCGGCAAAGCGCAGCGCCGACATCAGGTCCTTGACTGCCAGCGGTTCGCCCAGCCGCAACCGGTCGACCCCTGCCACCGGCACCCCGCGCGCGTGGAGCCGTGCAACGATCAGCGCGGCCAGATCCTTGCGGCTGCGCACCAGCACCATGATATCGCCCGGGCGGGCGTTTCGGTGGGCGCCCTTGTGCAAGGCGAACGGTTCGACACCTTTCGTCCAGCGCGCCACCTGCGTGGCGATCTTGTCAGCCAGTGCCCGATCATGTTTGGCCAGCCAGTTCTGTTCGCCATCTTCACTGCTCTGCTCCGCATCCGAGGCCTGTCCGCCGCGCACCGGCTCCCACAAGGTGACCAGCCCCGCCCGCGGCTGGCCGACATGCGGGTGATAGGCTTCCTCGAGGCCAAGCGCTGAAGGGCCAATCGCCTCGATCACCCGATCGACAAAATCCAGCACCGGCTTGCCGGTGCGGAAGGATTCGCCGAGGTCGAGCTCCTCGAGCTGGTGCTGGCGGGTCGAGGCCCGGATTTCTGCAGCGTTACGCCGGGCCGCTTCGATCGCGGCATTGACACGATCCTTCGCAGCACGGAAATTCTGCGGGCTGGTGCCCTGGAAGCCAAAGATGGCCTGCTTCGTGTCGCCCACGGTGAAGACGGTACGCAGCTTGTCGCCGGCTGCGCCCTCACCCGCGAAGAAATCGTCGATCAGCGCATCGATAATCTGCCACTGCGCTTCGTTGGTATCCTGCGCCTCGTCCACCAGGATATGGTCGAACCGGCGGTCGAGCTTGTAGCGGATCCAGTCTGCCGCGACCTGCTCCTTGAGCAGCCTTGCGGCCAGCTCTATCAGATCGTCGAAATCGAGCATGCCTTCACGTTCTTTCGCGTCATACCAGCGCAGCGCGAATGCGCGGCCCAGTTCGAGCGCGGGGGCAAGGAAGCGCGAGAGGTCGAGCAAGGTGCGCCGCTCGGCATGCAGCCGCAGCGCTTGCGCAATCTCTTCCTGGCGGGGTTCAAACAAGGGGTCGGCCTTGCTGGGCGCCGCCATCGCGCGTGGCGTACCGTCCTTTTTCAGCAATGTCGCAAAGAAGTGCGGATAGCGCCCACCCCGTTGGGCAAGGTCAAGGCCCAGCCATTCGCGGATGAAGGCCGCTGCGTCCTGCCCGGTCTTGGCCTTCCACCCCTCGAGCGCCGGCAGCATCGCGAGCAACTGATGGTCGGGAAACGTGTGGGGAGACAGGACTTCATCAACCCACCGCTCGTCTGCATCGCCCGGCAGGCCGAGTAGCCGGCGCAGCCGCGGCGCCATCGGCGGCTGCCAGGCACCCTGTCCGAGCCACAGGTCGCGCGCCTTGGCGCAGCGCATCAGCCAGACTTGCAGCGCGTCGGATCCCTTGCGGCGGCTGAATTCCGCCACGGCATCCAGCACCGCGGCATCCTCGCTCCGTTCGGCGTCGACCAGAAGATCGGCCAGGACTTCGCGGGCCAGCAGCGCACGGTCGCGATCCTCCATCGCGCGCATGCCGGGGGCCAGCCCGGCCTCGCCCGGGAAATTGGCCAGCAACCACTGCGAGAAGGCATGAATTGTGTCGATCCGCAGTCCACCGCCCGGGCAATCGAGCACACTGGCGAACAGCGTGCGGGCGCGGGCGCGCGTGGCCGGGTCGTTGGCGGCGCCAAGATAACCCAGTTCCTTGCCCAACTGGCCATCCTTCAGCCGCACCCACCGGGCCAGCACCGAATTGATGCGTACGGCCATTTCGGCGGCACCCGCCTTGGTGAAGGTGAGGCAGAGAATCTGCGACGGATCGACCTTGGGCTCGAGCAACAACCGCAGCACCCGGGCCGAAAGCACCTGGGTCTTGCCGGTACCCGCAGAGGCCGAGAGCCAGACGCTGAGCGCCGGATCGGCTGCCCGGCGCTGGTTGTCCTTGAGCGGGAAGACGAGGCCGCTCATGCCAGCGCCTCGCCCGCATTCGCATCCGGCTCCGCATCGGCGAGGCGAACCTGCCATTCGGCCAGACGCATCAGCTGATCGTAATCAGTATAGCCCGGGTAATCGGGCCTCTCCTTGGCCTTGAACGGGTCAGTGCCCCTGATGAAGCGCCGGATCGCTTCGTGCAGATATCGCTCATGAGCGGGCAGGAATTCTTCGGGCAGCAGGCCGGTTTTCCTGTTTCCGATCTTCATGGGCACATCGACAAAGCCAAAGCCGCCGTCATCGTTGCGGGCGAGCGACCAGTACTCGAACCCGGTCGTCTGGCCGGTTAGCCCCTCGAAATGGCCCAGCCGGGCGATCAGCCCGAGGATGCCCAATTGCAGCGCGTAACCCGCCTCGGTCTCCGCCGCCGAAGGTGGCTTGCCGGTCTTGTAGTCGACGATGGCCAAAGTGCCGTCGGCCCTGCGGTCGATCCGGTCGGCCCGGCCATAGACCTTCACGCCATCGAACGTCATCTCGCCCTTGCATTCGCTCGCCATGACTGCGCGGCCGGGATCGGTGGCAACCCGCTGCTCGATCCAGGCCAGCGCCTCCTCTAGGCTCGGCCGCCACAACCCATTAAGCAGCGGATGGACGTTGGCCTCGCGCAATACCTCGTCGGCAATCGGCAGGATCGGGGGATGGCCCTGCGGGTTGCGTTGTGCATGCCAGCGGCGCAGGATTTCGTGCACCAGCGTGCCGCGCCAGGCGAAGTCGCGCGCCGGATCGGCATCAAGCGGATCGAGCTTCGCCAGCCGCAGTATTTCCTGCGCGTAGAACTGGTAAGGATCGCCCAACAGGCGATCGAGCGCGGTGACCTTGATCGGGACGTCGCGCAACGCGGCCGATGGTCGCGGTTCAGGACGCGGGTAGTCTTCCGTCGGCGCCGCCCGACGATCGAGCTGGGCGGCCAGCGCCGGGATCCGCAGATCGCGGTGATCGCGCGCCTGTTCGCCCAGCAAGGCTTCGATCCGCAGCAGGAAGCGCGAGGGGATCGTGGGCCCGCTGAGGTCGCGCAAGGCGCGGGTCAGCACCACCTCTGGCGCGCCCAGAGCGCTGGCGAAATCATGCGCCGCAAGGCCGATCCGGAATTCCGGGCCGGGCATTCCCAAGGCGCGCTGGATCGCGGGGGCCAGCAGCGGCTCGGGTGCGGGCGCCTGCGGCCAGGTGCCTTCGTTGAGCCCGGCACAGATCACTAGGTCCGCCCGCGTCATGCGCGATTCCAGCAAGCCGTAGATCGCGACGCGCGGATGGCCACCATAGGGTGGGCGCACCGCCACATCGTCCATCGCCGCGCGCAGGAACGGGTGCAACTCGCGCAAGCTTATGGTCAGCCCCGCATCGCGCGCATGGAATCGCAGTTCCTCGATCAGCCGCGCCAGCTCGCGCCCATCCTCTTGGGCCCACAATCCGTCGCCCGCTAGAGCCTCGCCCAACTGCGCCAGCACATCGAGCGCATCGGCCAGCGGAATTTCCGCCGATCCGGCGCCCAGCCCGGCCAGCGGCCCGATCAGCGCTTCGACCTCTGCCCACCAACTCGCCACCCCGGCCTTTCGGGCTAGACCGCGCAGAGGCTCGATCCCCGGGGCCGGGCGCGGCCCGCGCAGACGCCGCTCGAAAGCGCGGAGCGCTTCGAGCCATTCGCGTCGGCCTTCGTTACGGCGCACCAGCGGGTGACCAAGCGCAGCGACCAGCGGCACCGGCGCCAGCCCCTCGCTCGCGAGCAGCGCCAACTGCAACAGCAACCTTCCCGCAGCGGTCAGCGAAAGTGGCCGTCCGGCCGTGTCGTCAGCCTCGATGTTCCAGCGCGTGAGGTGTTGCACCACCCGGCGCGCCAGCGTGCGGTCAGGGGTGACCAGCGCCACGCGCCGCGCCGGCTGTTCCACTGCCTCACGGATCAGCAGCGCGATCGCCTGCGCCTCTTCCTCGCTGGTGGCGCAGGTGAGCAGGCGCAGCCCGGAAAACCGGCGCTTGTCGGGGTCGAGCGAGACCCAGACCTTGCTGGCCTCAGGCGGAAGAAACAGCGAGGAAATCGCGTGGCTCCTTTCGGACGGAGCTGCGCCGATCCCCTTGCGATGCCAGGGGCGCACCTCACCGCGCGCCACGCCCATGCGGTTGAGCAACAACTTGAGATGGTATTGCGGATGGGTCGCGGCTTCGCTGCGCGAAAAGGGCGGCGCGCCAGGTTCCGGCGCCTGCCCGGCCAGGCCCAGTTCCTGCCAGGCAGCTTCGTCCATGGCAAGGTCGAGATCGGGTAGGATCACCGCGCCCGTCGGCAATTCGCTGACCACCCGCAGCAGCCGCGCAAGCGCCGGCGCCGTGCTAGTCACGCCAGCCGCCATGAGTGGAGTTGGCGGAGGCGATTCGCGCCAGCGCCGGGCTGCCCGCTCGAACAGCATGTTGCGGCGGGTCGCAAGGTCCACCTCGCCGCGCTCGTCGAGACTTGCCCGCCACAGCTGCTGTACGATCGCGAACAGCTTGATGTTGGCTTGCCAATGCTCCGCCAGATTGCGGCTTTCGCCAAGGATTGTCTCGTCGAGCAGGTCTTCGGGTTCGATCTGTTCGGCCAGCAAGCGGTCCATGGTCGCAGCCAGATCGCGGGCGAGCTGCAACAGGGCAGCGCTGCCGGGTATGGTTCGTCCTTCCCGCTCCATCGCCTGGCGCAGCATCCCCGCCAGTTCGAACCAGCGCCGGGTCGGGTCGGCCGCCGGAGGCACATCGTCGCAGCCAAGCGGATCGAGAAGGCTGCCAAGCGCTTCGTCGAGCTCTGGATCGCCGACCATCACCATGCGCGGCATCAGCAGGCCGTGGCTCCCCGTTTCCCCGGCGTGGCGAATGAAGGCTTCACTGATGCTGCGCGCGGCGCGGCGTGACGGCAGCAGCAGCGTCAGCCGCGCAAGACCAAAGCCCGGCTCGGCATAGCGTGGGACCAGCCCAGCCACCAAGGCATCGGCAAAGCCGCGGTGCGCCGCGATCGAATAGACTTCGGGCCTGGCCCGCTCACCCACGCCCGAGCGCTTCCTCGGTCGGCGCAATGGCTTCGGGCGTGCCCACCTCGAACCATTGGCCCGTGAAGGACAGGCCGTAGAGTCGCCGTTCGCCGATCGCCCGGTTCCACAGCAGGTTGGTGGAGAACGGACCAGCGGGAGCCTCGCGTAGCAGCCGGTGCGAAACCAGCTGGATCCCGGTGTAGATGAACGGTGCGATCCGCCCCGGCTTACGCCGCGACAGCACCCCATGCGGATCCATATGGAAGTCGCCCGGCCCCGAAAAGTTCAGCGCCCGCGCATGCGGCACCAGCAGCAGCAGCGCATCCATGGCTTGCGCATCCCAGCGGTCGGAAAGATCCTGGAACGCGTTGCGGGGGCCATCGAGCCAAATGTTGTCGGCGTTGAGGCAGAAGAACGGATCAGGCAGCTGCGACAATGCCTTCACCATCCCGCCGCCGGTTTCGAGCAACAGCGCACGCTCGTCCGAGATGGCGATGGTGGGCGCCTTTCTCTCGCCGAGATGGGCTTCCATGGCATCGGCCATGTAGTGCACATTGACCACCGCTCGCCCGACCCCGGCTTCAACCAGCCGGTCGAGCGCATGGTCGATCAGCGGCTTGCCCGCCACCCGCACCAGCGGCTTGGGCTGGGTTGCCGTCAAGGGGCGCATGCGCTTGCCCAAGCCAGCGGCCATCACCATCGCGGTGTCGCTGGCCAGCCGCGTCATGCGATGTGGCCTCCGCCACTGTCGCGCAGCGCGGCGGGAATATTGGCATCGAACCAGCGCGCGACCGGCGCGAGCGCAGGATGAGCCAGGTCGCGCTCCATCAAGGCCCAGACACGCGGAATGAGCTCGAGATAGCGCGGCTTGCCATCGCGCTTGTAGAGCCGCGTGAAGATGCCCACGATCTTGGCGTTGCGCTGCGCGCCGAGCCGGGCATAATCGGCCTCGAACTCGCTATCCGCTGCGGTTGCCGCGACATAGCGGTCGAACATCGCCCGTTCGAGTTCGGGAGTGACATCCCTGCGCGCATCCTGCAACAGCGACACCAGATCGTAGGCGCGATGGCCGACCAAGGCGTCCTGGAAGTCGATTAGCCCTTGGGGGGTCCCAGGCGAACCGCCCAGCAGCATGATATTCTCGGCATGGTAATCACGCAGCACCGTCACTCCGGGCGATTGCCGGGCCATCAACGGCTGAAGCACTGCGTCCCATGCCGTGTGATAGCCGGCCTCGTCGACCGCAAGTCCCAGCGCCGGGCAATACCATTCGGTGAGCAGGCCCGCCTCACGCTGGTAGACTGCCATGTCATAGGCGGCGAAGGGCCCTGGCGGCTGTTCATGCAAGGTGACCAGCGCATCGATCGCCGCTTCATAGGCAGCCATTTCCCCAGCAGGATTGGCGTCAAGCCAGTCGCGCATCCGGTCTGTGCCGAAATCCTCGAGCAACACCCAGCCAGCCGTCGCCTCCGCCGCATGGATTTCCGGCGCGCGGGCGCCATGCGCTGAGAGATAGGCGGCGACGTCAAGGAATGGTTGCGGATCCTCGTGCGGCGGCGGGGCATGCATCAGCATCGCCCGCTGATCACCGCGCTCCAGCCGGAAATAGCGACGGAACGATGCATCGCCGGGGATGGCCTCGATCCGCGCTTCGCCCCAGCCGGCCGCAGCCAGAAACCGGTCCATTCCATCAGGCCATTCGCTCATGGCATGCGCCCTAGCCAATCGTTGCCCGGCTGCACAATCGCCCGCCTGCCCTGTCCCACAATTTCGAGCATGATCGAAAGACAGGCAGGTTCGGTGACGAAGCCCCCCGCCTTCTGCGGCCACTCTGCGATCAGCGCGGCGCCCTCGCGATAATCGTCGAGGCCAATTTCACTCAATTCCGATGGGTCATCGATCCGGTAGAAATCGGCATGGACAACGGGCAGCCTTAATGGCGGCGCGCAATAGGTCTCGAGTACGGTGAAGGTGGGCGATGGCACCTCGCCCTCATGGCCAAGTGCGGCGATGATCGCGCGGGCCAGCGTCGTCTTCCCGCTGCCAAGGTCGCCCTCCAGCGCGACGACATCGCCGGGCCGCAGCCGGGCCGCGATCCGCGCACCCAGCGCTTCCATCGCCGCAAGATCGGGCAGTTGGTGAATCACGGCAGCAGGATCATCGCGGTGGTGCCTGCCCCTTTGCGGCTTTCCAGCTTCAAACTGCCGCCATGCGCCTCGACCAGCTGCCGGGCCAGTGGCAGGCCAAGGCCCTGCCGCCGCTCCACCTTGCCATCGGGCAGCACTCGCAGCCCGTCGAGCAGGCGCGTCAGTTCCTGCTTCGTCATCCCCTGGCCATTGTCTGAAACGACGATCCGTGCGCCTTCCGCAGTCCGCGCGACATCGACGAGGATCCTCCCCCCCTTGCCGGTGGCGGCGATCGCATTGTCGACCAGGTGTCCGATCGCCCGGCCCAGCTGGCGCTTGTCGGCTTCGATCGCCCCGCCCGGATTGCCGCGCAGGTCGAGGGTAAGGCCCTTTTCCACGATCGCCTTTTCCCGTTCGCGCACGATGTCGGTCACGAACGACAGCAGTTCCAGCCGCTGTTTGGAAAGCGGCAGAAGCCCGGCCTCGCCCTGCGACAGGTCTAGCACATTCTCGACCTGTTCGGTGAGGCGTGCGACCGAATCGAGGATCGCCTGGAGATATTCCTGCACCTGTTCGCTGACCGGCCCGGCCGCGCCGCTCTGGATCAGTTCGGCAAAGCCGCCGATCGACGTAAGTGGTGTGCGGAATTCGTAGGACATATTGGCGAGGAAGCGCGCTTTGACGGCATCGGCTTCCTCCAGCGCCTGGTTGCGTTCGCGCAGCGCCGTCTCGGCCATTTGCGAATCGGTAATGTCGAGCACAGTCAGCAATCCATTGCCGTCGGGCAGGGGCACGCCGGCGAATTCCAGCGTGCGGCCGTCTGCCAGGTCGACCCGCCCGCCCTTTTCCTTGCGGTCCAGCGTCGCGGTGCGCACGATTTCGCCAATTGCGCTCGCTTGCCGGGGGTCGGCCAGATTGGGCTGAATAGCTTGAAGCAATTGGTCTGCAGCCGGATGGCTGTCGAGAAGTTCGGGATCTAGCCCCCAGGTCCCGGCAAAGCTGCGGTTCCACAATTGCAGTGAACCGTCGGGGGCGAAGACCGCCAGCGCTTCGAACAGGCTGTCGAGCATTGCCGTGCGGGTGCGCAGCAATGTGTCGCGCGTGGCCGATTGCGCCAGTTCCTCGGTACGGTCTTCCGCAAACAGCACGAGGCCGCCATCGGGCATCGGCTGCGCGACAATCCGCAAATGCTTACCCCCCGGAAGTGGCCAGGCCTCTTCCTGCGGGTCAGAGGCCCCGAACCATTCGAGCCGTTCACGCCGCCACGCCAGGAAGTCGCGCACCTCGGGCGTTCGCCGCTTATCTCGCAGATCGCTCAGGAAGCGATCGAACGGAATCGCATCGCCCACGATACCGAATGGGAGATCGAACTGGCGCAGGAACGGCCGGTTGGCAAAGACCAGCTTTTGCCCCGCGTCGAACTGCGCCACCCCCACCGAAAGCTGGTCGAGCATGGCGCGCTGCGCCTGGCGGAAGGCGCGCAATTCTCGCGCTTGCTGCTCGACCTCTTCGATATCGATCGCATAACCGGCCACGCCCTCGTCGCTTACCGGCAAGTCGCTCACCTTGAGCAGGCGGCGCTCGCCGTGGATCGTGGCCCTGACGGTGCGCTCCGCAGCTTCGCCCTGCTGCGCCGCTGCAAGGGCAATGTCGCCTGCGGTCGTGCCCTTGTCAGGCTCGAGCAGTTCGATCTGCTTGGCGACAACCTCTTCCGCATCTTCGGCGCCCACCGCATCGACATAGGCGCGGTTCACCAGCCGCAAGCGGGCATCGCGTCCGCGGAACCACATCGGGATGGGCGCAGCCTCGATCAATCCCACCAGCGCGGTGAAATCGCCCTGGGCTTGCGCCGCTTCCTGGCGCAGGCGCGCCAGTTCGCCTTCGCTTTCGGTGAAATCGAACACCCACACCAGCGCCGCCCCGCCAGGCGCAATGCGCGGATCAGCCAAGGTGCCCTTGAACGCAAAGCTGCGGCGCGATCCGGACATACTCGCCGACAAGCGGAATGGCGCGGCGGTCTTCTGCGTGCGCCTGACCGCCTCTGTGAGGCGATTGAGCTGCTCTTGCGAAAGACCAGCCCCCTCGCCCCCCGCCAACTCACTCAGAAACTCGGGCACCTTGTCCAGCCCCAGCCACAGCGCGAGCCGCTCATGGGCTTCGATCCGCCCGTCTGCACGCACCAGCATCGGAATGGCCGGCGCTTCGTCGAGCATTCCGCTGACCCGTGCCAGCGAGCGGCGCATCGCCTCGAAGCGCCGCGAACGCTGCGACGCCCGGAGCATCAGGAGCGCAGCCGCAACCGTCCAGGCGGCAAGGACCAGGCCGATCAATACCAGCGCCAGGGGTGAAAGCTCCATGATCTGCAGCTATGCGCGCGGCCGAGCGGATGCAACGCTTCTCAAACGGAAAGCCCCCGACCTGAGCAATTTTCAGGGCGAGGGCTTTAGGAGGTCGCGCGGTCAAACGCGCTTGCCGTCAGTAGCGATAATGGTCAGGCTTGAAGGGGCCTTCGGGGCTGACCCCGATATAGGCGGCCTGCTTGTCGCTCAGCTTCGTCAGCGTGACCCCGAGCTTGGCCAGGTGCAAGGCCGCCACCTTTTCGTCGAGATGCTTGGGCAGCACATAGACCTGGTTGTCATATTCGTCCGACTTGGTGAACAGTTCGATCTGCGCCAGCGTCTGGTTGGTGAAGCTGCTGCTCATCACGAAGCTGGGGTGGCCCGTGGCGCACCCCAGGTTCACCAGACGCCCCTTGGCCAGCACCAGGATCGACTTGCCATCGGGGAAAGTCACCAGATCGGTGCCCGGCTTGATTTCCTTCCATTGGTAGTTGTCGAGCGCGGAAATCTGGATCTCGCTGTCGAAATGGCCGATGTTGCACACGATCGCCATGTTCTTCATCGACTTCATGTGCTCGGCGGTGATCACGTCTTCATTGCCGGTTGCGGTGACGAAGATATCGGCACGCCGCGCCGCATCTTCCATCGAGACGACCTCGTAACCGTCCATCGCGGCCTGCAGCGCGCAGATCGGATCGATCTCGGTCACCATCACGCGCGCGCCGCCATCGCGCAGCGAGGCAGCCGAGCCCTTGCCCACATCGCCATAGCCGGCCACGCAGGCGACCTTACCGGCCAGCATCACGTCGGTGGCGCGGCGGATCGCATCGACCAGCGATTCCTTGCAGCCATAGAGGTTGTCGAACTTCGACTTGGTCACGCTGTCGTTCACATTGATCGCCGGGAACGGCAGCTTGCCCTGCTTGGCGATCTGGTACAGCCGCATCACCCCGGTCGTGGTCTCTTCCGAGACGCCCTTGATGTTCTTCACCGTACGCGTGAGGTAGCCCGGCTTTGCCTTGACGAAGGCCTTGAGTGCGCGCTGGAATTCGATTTCTTCGGCATTGGCGGGTTCCGGCATGTTTTCCCCGGCTTCGAGCCGCGCGCCCCACAACGCGAACATGGTGGCATCGCCGCCATCGTCGAGGATCATGTTGGCGGTAAGGTCAGGGTCGCTGTCTGTGCCCCAATCGAAAATGTTGCCGACATAGTCCCAGTATTCGGCCAGCGTTTCGCCCTTGACCGCGAACACCGGGATGCCGCGCGCAGCGATAGCGGCGGCGGCATGGTCCTGGGTCGAGAAGATGTTGCAGGTGGCCCAGCGCACTTCGGCGCCCAGCGCCACCAGGGTTTCGATCAGCACTGCGGTCTGGATCGTCATGTGGAGCGAACCGGTGATGCGCGCACCCTTGAGCGGCTGGGCGGCGCCATATTCCTCGCGCAGCGCCATGAGCCCCGGCATCTCGGTCTCGGCGATCGCGATTTCGTCGCGCCCGAACTCGGCCAGAGCGATATCCTTGATGATGTAATCCTGGGCAGAAACAGCCACGCAACAACTCCTGAAAAAGTCGGGCGCAAGCCGCCAGCCTGCGCGCTATCCGATGTGACCGCAGCCTCTAGCGACCGGCGCCGCGCGAAGCAAATATAAAAGAATCTTTATATCCTCATCCGGTTGCGGAGTGCAGCCAACTCACTATATCGGGCGCCTGAGTACGCGATCAGCAAAGGATCATGACAATGCCTATTTCGGTTGGTGACAAGCTTCCTGACGTCAAACTGGTCAAAGCGACCGAAAGCGGCCCCGAAGCGGTCAGCTCGGCTGAATATTTTGCGGGCAAGAAGGTCGCGCTGTTTTCGGTGCCGGGCGCCTTCACCCCGACCTGCTCGGCCCGCCACCTGCCGGGCTATGTCGACAAGGCCGCTGAACTCAAGGCCAAGGGGATCGACGAAATCGTGGCAACGGCCGTGAATGACGCCTTCGTGATGGGCGCCTGGAACAAGGCCGCCGGATCGAGCGACATCACCATGCTGGCCGATGGCAATGGTGATTTCGCCGAAGCTGTAGGCCTTACGATGGACGGGTCGGGATTCGGCCTGGGCAAGCGCGGCCAGCGCTTCTCGATGATCGTCGAGGACGGCGTGGTGAAGGAACTCAACGTCGAAGCGCCGGGCGATTTCTCGGTTTCGAGCGCGGAGCACATGCTCGGCCAGTTGTAAGCGCAAAGGCCGGCAAGAATGAAGGGCGCCGGCCTGGCAGCCACCGCGCTGATGGCTGCGGCGGTCGCGATTGTGCCGGGATCACCGGGCAGCGCCGCCGCAAGAGGTGATCCGGGCGCCGCCATGTTCGCCCGGTTGACCAACAATCTGGACGCGCCAAGGCGCGCCCAGTTCTGCGGCTATGTCGCACAGCATGCGCTCAAGCAGGCAGGTAATTCGCCCGACCCGGCGATGCGGCTCAGCCGCGCCAAGGAAGCGCGGCAGCTGGCCGCGCGGCTGGCGCCGCTGCTCGCCAAGGCCAATGCGGGAACATCTGCGGACCAGCTGCGCACCATCGAACGCGAGAACGGCGAGATGATGGGGTTGCTCTCCTATGCCCCGTCGGATCGGGTCAAGGAGCAGCTCAAGAGCGGCGAGAGCGATGATATCCTCGGCCTGTTCATCACCGATGTCTCCAATCGCTGCCATGCCATGCTCGATCGGTTGAAAGTGCCGCCCCCGTCGCCCCCCGGCCCTGACGATGCCGGCGCGCTTCCCCCCTTCACCTGGAGAGGCGAATCGGCACGCGACATCTTCGCAGGCACCGGGCTTGAGCACTTTGCAGAGCGCCTGTGCACCGGCGACAGCGCCGCCGCCGCCGATTTCGCCGGGGCGCATCTCTCCGCCCGCGGGAAGGACGGCATCTCGTTGCTCGACTGGGCGATGCAATGCGGTGACAGGCAAGGCTTTGTCGCGCTGCTCAACGCGGGTTTTGACCCAGCGCAGCCCGGCATCACTGGCCGCCCGGTTTTGGTGTTATCGGCGAAACACAAGGACAGCTTTTACCTGCAAACCTTGCTCGAACGCGGCATCTCGCCAGATGCAGCGGGCGATGCGCGCCCGGCGGTGGCCGAGGCCTATGATCCCGTTGCCGAAGGCGGCGGCGCAAACTTCCAACTGCTACGCGAGGCCGGCGCCAACCTGAATCTCCCAACTTACGACTGGTCGATGTGGAGCACCTGGGCGCTTTATGCCCGATGGGAGGAAATTCTGGCCAACTGGAGCGCGTTCGGCAGCGATCCGGTCGCTCTGGGGCGTACCGTCAGCATGGAACTGGAGCGCCGCCCGCCACGCGGCAATGCGGCAGCGCTCAACCAGATCAAGCGCCGCCTGATCGCCGAACATGGAGTGTGCTTTCCGGTCGGCCCGACATTCGGCATGCCGCGGGACGAGCGCGGCTTTTATCTCCAGCCCGAGTGTCCGAAGTCACCAGCGGCGAACTCGCCCTCGCCTCAGCCGTAGCCCATCAGGCCAAGCACTTCCTTGCGGCTGCGCGAATCGTCGAGGAAGCAGCCGAGCAAGCGGCTGGTCACCATGTTGACACCCGGTGTGCGCACGCCGCGCCCGGTCATGCAGCCATGCTGCGCCTCGATCACCACGGCCACGCCCTGCGGCTCGAGATGGTCCCAGATGCATTGCGCGACTTCCGCCGTCAGCCGCTCCTGAATCTGGAGCCGTTGGGCAAAGCCGTGCAGCACGCGTGCCAGCTTGGAAATGCCGACGACCTTGTTGCGCGGCATATAGGCGATCGCGGCCTTGCCGGTGATCGGCGCCATGTGATGTTCGCAATGGCTCTGGAACGGGATGTCCTTGAGCATCACCACTTCGTCATAGCCGCCCACTTCTTCGAACTGGCGCGCGAGATGCAGCGCCGGATCCTCGCGATAGCCCTGGCAATATTCAAGCCAGGCCCGCCCGACCCGCTTGGGGGTGTCGAGCAGACCCTCGCGATGCGGATCGTCGCCCGCCCATTCGATCAGCGTGCGGATCGCATCCTGCACATGGGCAGGCACCTCGGGCTTGCCGAGCGGGTTGTCGAGATCGTCATGGTCATGCTGGCAGCTCATGCGGGTTTCCTGCTTGCTGATCCGGGCGGGGCGTCCACGCGCGCCGCTCCTTTGCGGAAAAACCGCTGCTTGGCAAATCGACAAAGGGGGAATCGGTTCCCCCCGCGCCTTGCGACAGGCCGACATGGCCCCATATCGCTGGAATGCGTGAACATCCCGGTCCTCCTGCCAGCGAATTCGAACGGTTGGCGCGGCTCGCCCTCGCGGCCATGCCTGCCCACTTGCGCGGCGAGCTCGAAGGCGTCGTCCTGCGGATCGAGGAATTTGCCAGCCGCGAGCAGCTCGCGTCGGTCGGAATCGACAGCCGCTGGGAGCTGACAGGCCTTTATGAAGGCCGCCCGCTCACCGAACGGACGATCTGGGAATCGGGCGAGATGCCGCCGATGATCAGCCTGTTCCGTCAGCCGCTGCTGGCCGAAATGCACGAGACTGGCGTCGAACTGGCCGAACTGGTGCATCACGTGGTGGTGCACGAGGCTGGCCACCATTTCGGATTCTCCGACGACGATATGCACGCCATCGAGGACGGCGCCGAGTACTGAGCCAGGCGATCAGTCACAAATTCGATTGTCGAGTTAACAAGGCAGAATCACAAAAGGCCACCCCTCTGGCGAGGGATGGCCTTTTGATGGCGCACCCGAAAGGATTCGAACCTCTGACCCCCAGATTCGTAGTCTGGTGCTCTATCCAGCTGAGCTACGGGTGCGCGCTAGGGGGCGGCACATAGGAGGGCTTGCCGCGCTTGGCAATCCCCTATCCCGCCTCGAATGCAAAGAGATTGCGCGCCAGCGCAACATCGAGCGGGGGCTTGTCCAGCGCAAGAATCTCCTCAGGCGTGAACCAGCCGATCGCTTCGCCTTCGAGCGCATGCGGCTGCCCTTGCCAGTCGCGCAGGATGTAAAGCAGGATGACAATCGAACGGGTGTGCGAGCCCGCGCTCTCCTGCGCAAAGGTGGTGGGCTCCAGGGCCGCCGGATCAGCGGAGATGCCCAGCTCTTCGCGCAGTTCGCGGATCAATGATTCCGCTGGATTTTCATAAGGCTCGACCTTGCCGCCGGGGAATTCCCACAACCCGCCATGGTGCTTGTCGAATGGCCGGCGATGCATCAGCCAGCGCCCCTTTCCGTCGGGCAACGCCGCCGCCACCACGGGCATCCATGTCGGGATTTTTTCCAACCGCAGCCTCCTCT
>CAZCNF010000032.1:0-26249 GCA_964500135.1 uncultured Porphyrobacter sp. | reverse complement strand
TATCGCGGCGACCGCTTGCGCCCCGATGCCGACAACGTGGTCAGCCTGCGCTGATATCGGGCAAAACCCCCGGACCGCTCGACACGGTCCGGGGCTAGTTTCGTCCCATTACTGCCCGAAGCGGTAAAGCACCTGCAATCCGCCGCCCAGGTCAGGGCTGCCATCGGCAAATCCCGTGTAGCCGTATCCCTGCAGCCGCAGCGCATCGCTGAGCTTGTAGGTTACCGAGGCAGTCGCTTCGCTGATATCGGGGGCAGTCGCAGTGGACCCTTCGCGCCATTCGTAATCGAGCCCCAGGGTGACCGCTTCGCCGGTGTAATAGATGCCGCCGCCGGCCAGCCACACGTCTTCCAACGCGAACAGATCGCTCGATCCGTTGAAGCGGCGCCCGCCGATCAGGCCGATGCTCACCTCGTCGCTGAGGCCCTGCAGCAGTTCACCCTGCAGGGTGAAGTCGGTGCTGCCGGTGCCCAGGAACTTTGCTTCCGAGGCGGTGGGCAGCTTGACCTTGCCGACCGCGTCGAAATAGGTCCGCCCGCCCAGGAAGAAGCTGTGGCCGGCAGCGAGGTTGACATCGCCGATGCCGCTGCGCGAGGTGATCGCGCCGCCGGGCGTGCCGGGGGTGACACCGCCTTCGCCCGGCACGAGGCCATCAGGCCCCTTGACGTCGAGGTAGGAGACCGAGGCGCGCAGGTAGAAGTCGCCGGCCTGGTACTTGAGGCTGAGCGGGATCGCCAGCATGTCGGTGTCGGCCACATCGCCGTAGTCGCCCGAGGAATAATCGATCCCGGTGCTGAGCTGGACATAGTCGTCCGCCGCCAGCGGGCTTGTTGCCAGCACCGCCAGGGCGGGCAGGGCGAGGCGAAGCACGTGTTTGACTGTCTTCATGATCAGGTCCGATCGCTTGTTCTAAGGGTAAGGCCGCGCGGCACCTGGATGCACCGCGCGGCCCAACTGTCGGGTTACCGCAAGATCAGGGGCGACCGGGCTTGTCCGGGCGCTCGGGCTTCTCTGGCTTTTCCGGGCGCTCGGGCTTTTCCGGCTTTTCCGGGCGATCCGGACGCTCGGGCTTTTCGGCGCGCGCCATGCGCTCGGGCCGCTCGTGCGTCACCACCGCGCGGCTGCCTGATTCCTTGGTGATGGTATGGACATGCCCCGAAGGGGTTTCGACCGTCTGAGTGAAACCGGTCGTGACGGTTTCAGTCACCGGGTTGCCGGCTTCGTCCAGGACAGGGTTGCCTTCTTCATCCAGAACTTCGCGTTCATCGGTGATGTCCTCTCGCGCCACGATGGCGCCATTGGAGGCTTCTTCGACCGGCTCGACGGGTTCAACCGGTTCGGCGTCTTGCGCCCGAACGGTCGACAGGCCAGCCAGCGCCAGTGCGACCAGCGAGCTGGAGATGATGAGCTTGCGCATAAGTTCCTCTTTCCTTTTTGCATGAGACCGCCGCAAAGGCGGGCCCTCACGCCCCCAATCCCAATATAGGCTTAAGAGCGCCCAAAGGGTCAAGGTTAGGCGGATTTAACGTTGCCGGAATACGGCGAACCGTTGGCCCTGCGGCAAGTGTTCAATCGAAGCCAACGAAACGCGCGGCTTCGTCCACCGTCTTGCGGTGGGTGACAACCGCATTGGCGGGGAAATCGGGATCGGGCCAGCCCATGGCCACGGCCTTCATGATCACCTGGTCGTCGGGAATGCCGGCATGTTCGCGCACCACCGGGCTCTGCATGATCCCTTGCGAATTGATCACACAGCCCAGGCCCCGGCTCCACGCGGCATTGACCAGCGCGGTGGTGACGGCGCCGCAATCGAAGGCGGTGTCATCGCTGTCACCCAGTTCGCGGTCATAGGTCACGATCACGCAGACCGGCGCGTCGAACTGGCGAAATCCGCGCAGCACCCAGTCCTGCCGCCGTTCCTTGTCGTCGCGCGCAATCCCCATCGCCCCGAACAATTGCTTGGCGCACTCGACCTGCCGCTCGCGGTGGACCCCATCGAACGGGTGGCCGCGGCGGAACTCGCGGCTGTCGGGCTCTCCCGCCAGGATCCGCTCGGTGTTGCCGCGGCGGATCCGGTCGAGCGGCTCACCGGTGATCACGTGGAAGTGCCAGGGCTGGGTGTTCATCGAAGTGGGCGATCGCATCGCCAGCGCCAGCACGTCCTCGATCAGTTCACGCGGCACGGGTTTGTCGAGATAGCCGCGGATCGAGCGCCGGCCGAGCACGACCTCGGCATAGGTCTGGTCTGGATTGCCGTTCACTCGTCTCTCCCCTGGCTGGATTTGCAGGCCTGCTAGCGAAGAGACGAGCGCAGTGAAAGGGGTTACCGTCGCGCGGATATCACGCCGGAGAAGACCATATTGTTCTGGTTCGCATCAGGCCCTGTGTACTGAAACGCAAATGCCGCTTCGCGCCCCTGCGGCCCGAAAAACCAGCCGCTGAAATCGCCGCCTACGCTGTTGTCCGGCAAGCGGTTGAGCGGTGCACCGAACGACTGGACCGAACCGTCAATGCCAGCATCGCCGCCGAACTGTCCGAATTGCGTGCGCGTGTCTGACAGGCCGCCGCCAGCCAGGAACGCGCGGCCGACCAGAGTCACGGTCACGCGGATCTGGCCGTTGACGGGATTTGCGGTGAGCGTCGCGGTGCTTTCCGAAATGTCATACTGCCCGGTGCCGCCATAGGCCTGGCTGAACACTGTCCCGATCGCGGCAAAATCGGTATAGGTCACTGCTGCGCCGGGACGATCGGTCAGGAGTGTGGGCACGCCGATTGCGCAGGCCCAATCGGTAATCCCCGTGCCGGGCCGTGCCAGCGTGCGGACCACCCGCGCATATTCGGCCAGCGTGCTGCCCAGCGTCGGCTGCGTAATCTGGAACCTTGTAGGAAAGCCGTTGGCATCCACCTTGCGATAGGCGGTGGTGTTGGCGAGCGAGGTGCTGATCACATCAGCCGGCCCGAAGGTATTGTTGAACTCGACCCCGTCTGGTGATCGGCCGATTACCCGCCACTCGCTGCTGGCGCTGGTGAAGTCGATCGCCAGCGCTTGGGGCGGGTTCGGATATCGGGCATAGCCCGCCGACGGAACGCCGAGCTGCTGATTATAGATGCCGGCACAGGCAGCATTGAACGCCTGGTTGCCGGTCAATTGGGCAAAGGTCTGATAGCTGGCCGTGGGGGTTGGCGTGGGCGTGGGCGTGCCGCCACCGCCGCCGCCTGTCGAAGGTGGCGAAGAACCGCTGCCACCGCCGCCGCACGCCGCCAAGGCCAGCGCGATCGCCGCGCCGGCGGCCAGTTTTGCCATTCGCATTCAGATTTCCCCCATCGCTTTTCAGCGCAAAGCATAGGAGGGGGGAGGGTTGTAGCAACTGGATCGCAGCGATTTTGCTGTTGAAAAGCCGGCGTTTTATCGCTGCGTGCTGCTCATGGCAGCCACGCGGGTTACGCCGCCTTGCGCAGCTCCAGTTCGAGCCGGTCCCAGATCTCGACCAGTGCCGAAGTCAGCTCATCCATCATCGCTTCGGTGTGGGCCGGGCCGGGCGTGAACCGCAGCCGCTCGGTGCCGCGCGGCACGGTCGGGAAATTGATCGGCTGCACATAGGCGCCATATTCGGCGAGCAGGATGTCGCTGATCTTCTTGGCGCGCACCGGATCACCCACCATCAGCGGCACGATATGCGTCACGCTGTCCATCACCGGCAGGCCGGCATCGCGGAACTTGGCCTTGAGCAGCGCGGCGTTGGCGTGCTGCGCGTCGCGTTCCACGCTGCTTTGCTTGAGGTGGCGCACTGCCGCCAGTACGCCGGCCACCAGCACGGGGCTGAGCGAAGTGGTGAAGATGAAGCCCGGGGCATAGCTGCGGATGCAGTCGATGATCCGGCGATCGGCGGCGATGTAGCCGCCCATCACGCCGAACGCCTTGCCCAGCGTGCCTTCGATGATGTCGATCCGGTGGGCGGCCTCGTCACGTTCGGAAATGCCGCCGCCATGCGCGCCATACATGCCCACGGCATGCACTTCGTCGATATAGGTCAGTGCGTTGTATTTCTCGGCAAGGTCGCAGATCGCGTGGATCGGGGCGACGTCGCCATCCATCGAATAGACGCTTTCGAACGCGATCAGCTTGGGCACTTCGGGCGCCTCGGCGGCCAGCAGCTGTTCCAGATGCGCCACGTCGTTATGGCGGAACACGCGCTTCTCGCAGCCCGAATTCCGGATCCCCGCGATCATGCTGGCGTGGTTCAATTCGTCGGAGAAGATCACGCAGCCCGGCAGCAGCTTGCCCAGCGTCGACAGCGTGGCGTCGTTCGACACATAGCCGCTGGTGAACAGCAGCGCGGCCTGCTTACCATGGAGGTCGGCCAGTTCCTGCTCCAGCTCGACGTGAAGATGCGTATTGCCACCGATATTGCGCGTGCCGCCCGACCCGGCCCCAACATCGTGCAGCGCATCTTCCATGGCGCCGATCACCTTGGGGTGCTGGCCCATCGCCAGATAGTCGTTCGAACACCACACCGTGATCGGCTTGGGGCCATTATGCCCGTGGAAACAGCGCGCATTGGGGAATGCGCCCTTGTTGCGCATGATGTCGATAAAGACGCGATAGCGCCCTTCCTCGTGCAGGCGGTCGATCGCCTTGTCGAAGATCTGGTCGTAATTCACCGGCACATCCGCTGCGCAGCGCCGCCATGGCGGCCATCTTGGGGAGCGGGATTTAGTGCGATTCCCGCGCTTTCGCTACAGCGATCTTTGCGAACGATTCGCAGGTTAAAACCGCTCGATCGCTGAAAATCCTAACTTTTTCAGTGAAGGCAACAGAGCTTGCGCAGATTGCATGTCACCGGTCACGATGAACCGGCTTGACGGGTCTGCCGGAAAGGGCTGGCCATCGGTCAAGTGCGCGATGCGCCGCGCGATCCCTTGCGCGCCGTCGATGAAGCGCACCCCGGGCCCGAAGGCGCGCGCCAGTTCTTCTCGCAGCAGCGGAAAATGGGTGCAGGCCAGCACCACCGTGTCGATCCGCTCGCCCCCCTCCATGCCGCGCAGCGCACGCGCGGCGGTTTCCACCATCGCCATGTCCACCGGCTCACCGCGCAGCTTGGCCTCGGCCGCCTCGACCAGCCCGGGCGCGGCATGGCGCAGCAGGCGCTTGCCATTGGCGAATTCGGCTTCGAGCTTGTCGACATAGGCCTGGCGCACGGTTGCCGCGGTGCCCAGCAGGCCGATCACGCCGGTCCGGGTCATCGCCGCGGCGGGCTTGATCGCGGGCACGGTGCCGACAACCGGGATCTCGAGCACTTCACGCACCATGCCCAGCGCGATCGTGCTGGCGGTGTTGCAGGCGATGCAGGCGAGGCGCGGCTGGTAGCGTTCGCACATCCGCCCGAGCAGGCCGGCCACGCGCGCAGCGATCTGTGCCTCGGACTTTTCGCCATAGGGCAGGCCGGCGAGGTCAGCTGCGTAGATCACAGGTGCTTGCGGCAACACGCGGCGCAGCTCCGCCAGCACGGTCAGCCCGCCGACCCCGGAATCGAACAACAGGATGGGGCTATGTGCTTCGACTGACAAAACTTACTCCGTTCGGGCTGAGCCTGTCGAAGCCCTGTTCTTTTCTCTTCGATTTGTGCCATTAGAAGAAAAAGCAGCCCTTCGACAAGGTCAGGGCGATCGGTTGAGAGGTGTTCATTGGATCCTTTTTTCGCGGCCTTGCTCGGATACCTGCTCGGCTCGATCCCCTTTGGCCTACTGCTGACCAAGGCCGCCGGGATGGGCGATGTGCGCCAGATCGGCAGCGGCAATATCGGCGCCACCAATGTGCTGCGCACCGGCAACAAGGGGCTGGCGGCCGCCACGCTGCTGCTCGATCTCGCCAAGGGCTTCGCCCCGGTGTGGATCGCGGGTCAGCTGTGGGGCGGGCCTGCGATCGCTTTCGCCGCGGGCGCCGCGGTGATCGGGCACTGCTTTCCGGTTTGGCTGGGGTTCAAGGGCGGCAAGGGTGTGGCGACCAATGCCGGGGTCAGCTTCGGGCTCGCCTGGCCGATCGGCCTAGCCTATGCGCTGGTGTGGCTCAGCATCCTCGCGATCTTCCGCATCTCCTCGCTCGCGGGGATGAGCGCGGTGGTCGCGGCAGCTGCCGCTGCGCCGCTGCTGGGCTATCCGGACTACTTCCCGGTGCTGGCCGCAATCGCAGGGCTGATCATCTACCTCCATCGCGCCAATATCGCGCGTCTGCTGAAGGGCGAGGAGCCACGGGTGGGCCGCAAGACATGAGGCGATCCCGCATCTGATGGAGAGCACGGGGTCGCAGCTGGTGCTCTCGCAAGAGGAAGCCTTTGCACGCATCCGGCTGTTGCGTTCGCCCCATATCGGCCCGGTCAGCTATCGCCAGCTGCTGGCGCGGTTTCGCACGGCACAGGCGGCGCTCGAGGCCCTGCCGGACCTCGGCAGGCGCGGCGGGCGGGACTATCGCGCCGCCCCGGTTGACCTTGTCGAACGCGAGATCGAGGGCGTGCGCCGGGCGGGCGCGAAATACCTGTTCCATGACCAGCCGGGCTATCCCCCGCTGCTGGCCCAGCTCGACAGCGCCCCGCCGATCCTGACCTGGCGCGGCGACCTGGCGCTGGCCGCGCGTCCCTGTGTCGCCATGGTCGGCGCGCGCAACGCCAGCGCGGCTGCGGTGAAGCTGGCGCGCGAATTTGCCGCCGCTCTAGCGGGCGAGGGCTTCACGGTCGTCTCGGGGCTGGCGCGCGGGATTGACGGTGCTGCGCATCAGGGAGCCTTGCCCGCCACCGTGGGTGTGATCGCCAGCGGGATCGACGTGGCCTATCCCCCGCAGCACGCCGATCTGCAGGAACGGATCGCGCACGATGGGTTGCTGCTGGCCGAACAACCGCCGGGCACCGAGCCCAAGGGCAGCCATTTCCCCAGCCGCAACCGCATCATCGCCGGCATGGCTGCTGGCACGCTGGTGGTCGAGGCCGCGCCGCAAAGCGGTTCGCTGATCACCGCGCGGCTGGCAGGCGAGGCGGGCAGGGAGGTGATGGCGATCCCCGGCTCGCCGCTCGATGCGCGCAGTCAGGGCTGCAACCAGCTGATCCGCGAAGGCGCGGTGCTGGTGCAAGCGCCCGAGGATGTGGTCGAACTGCTGAGCGGTTTCGACGGCACGCCGCGCTCCAGCTTTCGCGTGGCCTCGCCGGCGCTCGATTACGATCCTGAGGAGTGGGCCGAGGCCGAGCCGGCCGATCTCGCCAGCCTGCTCACCAGCGCGCCGGTGGCGGTGGATGAGCTGATCCGGCAATCGGGCGCCAGCCCCGCGGCGGTGCAGATGGCGCTGCTGGAAATGGAGATCGGCGGACTGCTCGAACGGCACGCGGGAGGGCGGGTAAGCCTCGCCACTTGACGAGCCCTCAAACCGGGCCCCACCATCGCGCATACGTACACGTATACGCGTAAGGGACATTTTCGGGGCACATGCAGCTCGTCATCGTTGAATCGCCGGCCAAGGCGAAGACCATCGAGAAATATCTCGGCAAGGACTTCAAGGTCCTCGCCAGCTATGGCCATGTCCGCGACTTGCCGGCCAAGGACGGCAGCGTGCGCCCGGACGAGGATTTCGCGATGGACTGGGAACTCTATCGCGATAAGCAGAGCCGCTTCAAGGAAATCGCCGACGCCGCCAAGAAGGCCGACCGGCTGGTGCTGGCGACCGACCCCGACCGCGAGGGCGAGGCGATCAGCTGGCATGTCCAGGAACTGCTGGCCAAGCGCAAGGCGCTGCCCAAGAGCGTTGACCGCGTTACTTTCAACGCGATCACCAAGAGCGCGGTGACCGAGGCGATGGCGCATCCGCGCGCGCTCGATACCGATCTGATCGACGCATATCTGGCGCGTCGCGCGCTCGACTACCTGTTCGGCTTCACGCTCTCGCCAGTGCTGTGGCGCAAGCTGCCGGGCGCCAAGAGCGCGGGCCGCGTGCAGTCTGTGGCACTGCGGCTGATCGTCGACCGCGAGCGCGAGATCGAGGCTTTCCGGGCAGACGAATACTGGTCGGTGGTGGCGAGGCTGGCGCATGACGGCACCGAGTTCGACGCGCGCCTGGTGAAGTTCGAAGGCCGGAAGCTCGACAAGCTCAGCCTTGGCAACCAGGGCAGTGCGATGGCGGCGAAGGCCGCGGTGGAAGCGGCGCGTTTCACGGTCGAGGACGTCGAGACCAAGCCGCTCAAACGCAGCCCGGCGCCGCCGTTCACCACCTCGACCCTGCAGCAGGAGGCGGCTCGCAAGCTGGGCTTTTCGGCCAGCCACACGATGCGTTGTGCGCAGTCGCTCTACGAAGCGGGTGCGATCACCTATATGCGCACCGACGGGGTGCAGATGGATCCGGGTGCGATTCAATCGCTGCGCGAGGCCATCGCCGAACGCTATGACGCCAGCTACCTGCCCGAAAAGCCGCGTTTCTATTCGACCAAGGCCAAGAACGCCCAGGAAGCGCACGAAGCGATCCGCCCGACCGATTTCAGGCGCGAGCATGCCGGTTCGGGCGACGAGGCCAAGCTCTATGGCCTGATCTTCAAGCGCGCGATGTCCAGCCAGATGTCCGCCGCGCAGCTTGAGCGCACCACGGTGACGCTGCGCGATCCCACCGGCGCGCACGAACTGCGTGCCACTGGCCAGGTGGTGAAGTTCCCCGGCTACTTCGCAGTCTACCAGGAAGGGATCGACGATTCCGAAGACGAGGACGAAGGCCTGTTGCCGGTGCTGCGCCAGGGCGATTGCCCGCTGAAGCGCACGGTCGAGGCGAACCAGCATTTCACCCAGCCGCCGCCGCGCTTTTCCGAAGCCTCGCTGGTCAAGCGGCTCGAGGAATTGGGGATCGGGCGCCCCTCGACCTATGCCTCGACCATCCAGACGCTGCGCGACCGCGCCTATGTGCGGATGGAGAAGAACCGCTTCTTCGCCGAGGAATCGGGCCGGCTGCTGACCGCCTTCCTCGAACGCTTCTTCCCGAACTATGTCGCCTATGACTTCACCGCCGGGATGGAAGACGAGCTGGATGAGGTGTCCGGCGGGCGCGAGGCGTGGAAGGCGTTGCTTGCCAAATTCTGGCAGGACTTCAAGCCCAAGGCCGACGAGGTCATGGAGAAGCTGCCGTCGGAAGTGACCGAGGCGCTTGACGATTACCTGTCGGACTATCTCTTCCCCCCGCGCGAGGATGGTCACGATCCGCGCTTCTGCCCGCTGTGCCAGAGCGAGGGGCGCAGCGGCGGGCGGCTGAGCCTGCGCGGTGGGCGCTTCGGCGCGTTTGTCGCCTGCGCCAATTATCCCGAATGCAAATACACCCGCCGTTTTGCTCAGCCGGGCGGCCAGGGCGAAGCGAACGGCGAAGACGGCGTGCTCGGCAACCATCCCGAAACCGGGCTGCCGATCCTGCGCAAGACCGGCCGTTTCGGCCCCTATGTCGAGATGGGCGAGGGGAAAGAGGCGCTGCGCGCCAGCATCCCCAAGGATCTCGACGATTTCGATCTCGACTGGGCGGTGAAGCTGCTGGGCCTGCCGCGCATTATCGGCGCGCATCCCGATACGGGCCTGGAGATTGAAGCCAATATCGGGCGGTATGGTCCCTATCTCAGACACGACGGGAAATACGGCAAGCTGGCCAGCACGCGCGAAGTGTTCGAGATCGGCATGAACCGCGCGGTCGATATCCTGGCGCAAGCAGCGAACCGCGGCGCGGGCGGCGCCGCGCGCGGCAAGGCGGAACCGATCAAGACGCTGGGCGCCCATCCTGTCAGCGGCGGCGAGATCAAGGTGATGCCGGGCCGCTATGGCCCCTATGTCACCGATGGCACCACCAACGCCACGATCCCGAAGGAGATCAAGCCCGAGGACATCAGCGAGGCGCAGGCGATCGAGCTGATCGATGCGCGTGCGGCGAAGGGCCCGGCGAAGAAGAAGGGCGGGCGCGGAAGGAAGGCCGCGCCAAAGCGGAAGAAGGCATAAGGAGGGGAGCACTATGAAGTTTCTTTTGCTGTTTTCGGCGATGATTGCGGGCCCCACAATAGGGCGGGAATCCGTGCGCGACATGCTGGCTACCTATCTCAGAAGCGATGCATCGCGAGAGGCTGCGGCGAATATTCGGGCGGTCGTTTCGCCTGAGGGCAAGGTGCTGTCCTGCACGGCGACGGATCAGATCGGCAGTGACTTTCTGGCTGGCAAGCTCTGCAGCTATTTTCGATTGGCACGTTTTGAACCCGCCAAAGGCCTGGACGGCTTGCCGGCCTATGCCGTTGTTCACACGAGCCTTTTCTTGCATAAGGAAGGTAGCGACATCGAAAAGCACAGGCTGCCGACTGTCCTCACCCTTGACGTTGATCGCCTTCCAGATGACTTCGATGCCAACTCGCCACTTCGGATTACCTTGTGGCGCGAGGCGGATGGTACAGTTTCGCAATGTAGCGCCGGATCGGCGACAGATCCCCAGCTTGGCGAACGGGCCTGCGAGAAAGCGGGCGAGGTGCCATTTCTGAAACTGACGAATAAAGGCCAGGGCTCGCTTCCCCATGTCCAAGAATTCACGGTCGGGTTTATCGAGCGATCAACCCAGCAGTAACCCTTCCTGGCGGCAGGCTTTTGACCGTGCTCCATTCGTAAATCATCAAGACTTGGGCGTTAGGCATTCGCCCGAGGAAGGTGATGCGCGCGTGATCGAAATCGAAGTCCAGAACGAAACGCACCAGACCCAGTTGCGGCTGCGCTTTGCCGCCGTGCCGCGGATCGGCGAGGGGTTGCGCCTGCGCGAACCGGACGGGATCTGGGCCAGCTATGACGTGCTCGACGTGTGGTACCAGAAGGCCGAATATGGCGACGTCTGGACCCCCTATCTCCATATCCGGATGACCCCGGGCGAGGCCTATGCGCCGCACGCCAAGGAAGGCTATCCGATCGAGCGGGAGTTCGCGCCATTCAAAATCTGATCAAGCGCCAAGGTGGGGCAAGCAATAGCGCTGGCGATGGCATGACCCTGGCCGAGAAGCTCGCCGCCACCCGCCAGGAAGCGCAGGCGAAATCGCACGCAGCAGCAGTGGCGGAGACTGTGGCCGAGCCGCAGGATGTCGATGCCATCGTGCGCGCGGCCAAGGCCATGCGCGACGTTGCGGAGACCCGGGCGGCGCGGCAGCGCACCTGCCTGGTGGTGGATGACAGCCGCGTCATCCGCAAGCTTGCCAGCAAGATTGCAGCCAACCTGGGCTTCCGCGTGATCGAAGCGGAAAACGGCGAGGAAGCGCTGGCCCTTTGCCGTACCACCATGCCCGATCTCGTGCTGACCGACTGGCAGATGCCAGTGATGAGCGGCCCCGAGTTCGTCAGTGCGCTGCGCGCGATCCCCGCCGCGCATCCGCCCAAGGTGGTGTTCTGCACCTCGAAGGGCGACGTGCATGACATTCACGCCGGAATTGCGGCGGGGGCTGACGACTATGTGATCAAGCCGTTCGACGAAGCGACGCTGGCGGCAAAACTGGACGCGGTCAGCACGCGCTGAGGGCGCCGGTCAGAGCCGCAGGTATCCGATCGCGAGGCTGGCGATCAACGCGGCCATGCTGGCACCAAGCGCCAAGGCGGCGGGCCGTGCCGCAGATCGCCCATAGGCCAGCGTCACGCCCAGCTTTACCGCCATGTTGGCGGTGACCGTGCCGGCGATCGCGAGAGCGGCCAGATCATTCGCGATCGTGCCCGGCTCGAGGCCCCCGGCTGTCACGATCGAGGCATCGACGTCCATGCTGCCCATCAGGAACAGCAAGATCGCGATACCCTGCTCGCCGAACTCGCCCTGTGCCCACCGGGCAGCCACGGCCGCGACCGCAACGAACAGCACGAAAGTCAGCGCGGGCAGCAAGGCGATCGGGTTGCCTGGCGGGGCGGGGCCGGTGCCATGTTCGGCCTTGCGGTACAGTCGGTAGCTCACCGCAAACCCCACCAGCAGCGGCGGCGCAATCAGGATCGCGAAGGGTACCAGCAGCGGCTGGGCGAGCAAGGCGACCAGCACGATGACCCGCAGATACATCACCGATGTTGCCAGTGCGATCCCGGCATTCTCGGCCATGCCGCCGGCGCCCGCGCCAAGCCGGTGCGAAAAAGACTGCGTCACCGCAGTCGAACTGTAGGCACCGCCGATCACCGCAGTTGCGATCGTCCCGTGCTTGGCGCCAAACAGGCGATTGGCGATATAGCCGAGGAACGAGAAGCCGGTGACGATCACCACCACCCACCACAGCGTGCGCGGCTCCCAGGCGTCATAGGGGCCGAACCGGCCCTCGGGCAGGAACGGGAAGACCGCGAGGGCGATCACGGCGTAGCGGGCGAAGGCCTTCACATCGGCCTCGTCCAGCGCGCCGACGATCCGGTGCAATTCCTCGCGCAGGGCCAGCAGCAAGGTCACGACAGCCGCTCCGGCGACGGCCAGCCCGGGCTGGCCGCTCCCACCCAAGAAGGCTAGTGCCAGCGTGACCAGCGCGGCCACCGCCGAAGTTGCGTCGGGCTTGCCGCCTGCTGCCACGGTCTTCGCGTAGCCGATTGCAATCACCGCAGCGGCGCCCGCCATCAGCCCACCGGCAGCAAAGGCAAAGCCGGCGGTTCCCATCAGTCCTGCAACCCCGGCAACGAGGCCGAGCAGGCTGAATGTGCGCAGGCCGGCGACCCGCATCCCCTGCTGTTCCTCGCGCAGCTTCCAGCCCCGCTCGATCCCGATCAGGAGGCCCACCGCCAGAGCGGATATCAGCGCCAGGATCTGATCGGCGGTTGGCATGGCACGCTATGGCACAGGTGGCGCGTCAACGCACCCAGTCGAGGCCGATTTCCTCGAAGATCTCGCGATCCTCGGCCCAGTTCTCGTTGACCTTGACGTGGAGGAATAGGTGCACCTTCACGCCCAGCATCTCGCTCAGTTCCTTGCGCGCAGCTTCGCCGATGGCCTTGATCCGCGCGCCGCCCTTGCCCAGCACGATCGGGCGCTGGCTTTCGCGGCCAACCACGATCTGCTGGTGGATCTCGACACTGCCGTCGGGCCGGTGCTGATAGCTTTCCGGGCGCACCGCGCTGTCATAGGGCAGTTCCTCGTGCAGCTGGCGATAGAGCTGCTCGCGCGTCACTTCTGCGGCCAACAGCCGCTCGCTGGCATCGGACACCTGGTCTTCCGGATAGTGCCACGGCCCTTCGGGCATCAGCGCGGCCAGCGCCGCCTTCATTTCAGGCACGCCGTCGCCGGTCAGCGCGGACACGAAGAACACTTCAGCGAATTCGACCTTGCCGGTCAATTCCTCGGCCAGGGTCAGCAGTGCTTCCTTCTTGGCGATATCGACTTTGTTCAGCACCAGGATCTTGCGTTCGGGCCGCCTGGCGAGCGCTTCCAGCAGCGGCTCGAGTTCGTGGCGGCGCTGTTTGATCGGATCGACCAGCAGCAGCACGGCGTCGGCGGCCTCCGCGCCTTCCCACGCCGCGCTCACCATCGCGCGGTCGAGTTTGCGCCGCGGCGCGAAGATGCCGGGCGTATCGACGAGGATCATCTGCACATTGGCATCGCCGGCCTGGTACAGAGCGATGCCCAGCATGCGCGCGCGGGTGGTCTGCGCCTTGGGGCTGGTGATGGCGACCTTCTGCCCGACCAGTTGGTTCACCAGCGTGCTCTTGCCCGCATTGGGGGCGCCAATGACCGCGACGATGCCGCAGCGGGTGGCGTCAGCTGTATTCATCCGAATTGCTCCATGAAGGCAGCGGCGGCCAGTTTCTCGGCTTCCTGCTTGCTGGTGGCGGTGGCCTCGGCCGCGCCGACATTCTTGACGGTCACACGAACGGTGAAGCGGGCGGCATGGTCAGGGCCTTCGCGTGAAACTAGTTCGTATTCGGGCGGCTTGCGCTGGTTCCCGGCAGCCCATTCCTGCAGCGCGCTCTTGGGATGCTTGCTCTTGCCTGCACCTCCGGCGAATTCGTGCTGCCAGAAGGTGCGGATCAGGTCGCGGGTCGCGATGAAACCGAAGTCGAGGAAGTGCGCGCCCAGCAGCGCCTCCATCACGTCGCCCAGGATATTGGTGCTTTCCCGCGCTCCGTCATCGCGCGCCTGCTTGCCCAGCCGGATATGTTCGGGAAGCCCGATCTGGTTGGCGACCTTGGCGCAGGTGTGACGGCTGACCAGCGCATTGAGCCGCTGCGACAGCTTTCCTTCGGCCGCGTCGCTTGTTTCGAACAGCCATTCGGCCATGGCCAGGCCCAGCACGCGGTCGCCGAGGAACTCGAGCCGCTCGTAATTGGCTGCCAGCCCCAGGCTGCCGTGAGTCAGCGCGGCGAGCCAGCGTGCTTCGTCGGCTGGTGCGATCCCGAGGCTCGCCAGCCAGTCCCGTGTTTCTTCGGCAAGCCCGGTCACAGCAAGTCCCCGATCCGCTGCCAGCGTGTCGCGCTGAACCACGTCCATGGCTTGAGCCATTCGGCGCTGCCGTCTGTCGACCACATGATCACGCTTGCCCGCGCAACCAGCATTTGCTGCGGCACCAGGCCCACCCCGGCCCCGGGCATGGCCTGGAAGCGGCTGTCCTGGGAATTGTCGCGATTGTCGCCCATCACGAACAGGCGGCCGTCAGGAACGGTGATCGTGCGGGTGCGGTCTACCGGGCGGGTGCCCAGATCGAGAATTTCATAGCCTTTGCCCGAGGGCAGGGTCTCGCGGTACCGGGCATAGCGGCAGACCTCCTGGCCCGTCCGGTCTCGCTCGCGCGCCTCCGGCACGGCGCATCGAGTGTTGGGCGAGGTCGGGATCACGAAATCGTCAAGCCGTTGCTGCGCCAGCGGTGTGCCGTTCAGCATCACCTGCCCGTCTGCCATCGCCACCCGGTCGCCCGGCAGGCCGATCACCCGCTTGATGTAATCCGTGCCATCGACCGGGTGCTTGAAGATCACGATATCGCCGCGTTCGGGCTGCGCGGGCAACAGGCGCCCGGGGATCAGCGGCAGTTCAAACGGCATCGAGTAACTGGAGAAACCATAGGGCCATTTCGCGGCCAGCAATACATCTCCGTTCCACAGCCGCGGCAGCATGCTTTCGGACGGGATCGAGAACGGCGCAAATACGAAGCTGCGGAACAACAGCACCACCAGCACCAGCTTCAGCACGAAACCCGCGAAGCTGCCCCAGCTTTCGCCACTACGGCCATGGGCACCGGCGAATGAATTCGTATCTACAGGCTTCCCATCCATCGACCCTGTCCCTAATCGCCGAGAGCCAAGTTGTGAAAGGCTTTTCGTCATGTCCGACCCGATCGCTGCCGCCTGGAACCACCTCGCTTCACTGCCTCAGCGCAAGCTGGCAGAACTGTTCGCGGAAGACAGCGAACGTGTCGAGGCGCTGTCGGGCCGGATCGAATGGGCAGGGCCGGGCGGCGCAAACGGGATCCTGTTCGACTGGTCGAAGACGCACCTCGACCGCGACCTGATCACGGGGTTCGAAGCGCTGGCCACGGCCTGCGATTTCGCCGGCGCACGCACCCTGCTGCTCGATGGTGAGATCATCAACGTTACCGAAGGGCGCGCCGCCACGCACAGCGCCATGCGCGGCGTGGGTGATGCCGCCGATGTCGAGGAGGGCGAGGCTCTATTGGCGCGCATGGGCATGCTGGTCGAGGCGATTCACGCCGGCGCCTTTGGCGAGATCAGGCACCTCATCCATATTGGCATCGGGGGCAGCGCCCTGGGACCGGCGCTGGCAATCGATGCGCTGACCCGCGACCTAGCGCTGGTGGATGTCCATGTGGTGTCGAACATTGATGGCGCGGCGCTAGAAGCCGCGTTTGCTGCCTGCAATCCGGCGACCACGATGATCGCGGTGGCCTCGAAGACCTTCACCACAATCGAAACCATGACCAATGCCGCCTCGGCGCTCAAATGGTTGGCCGAAAACGGCGTGGCCGATCCCTCTGGCCGGGTCGTGGCGCTGACCGCGTCGCCCGAGAAGGCGGTCGAATGGGGCGTCGATGAAACCCGCGTCCTGCCCTTTCCCGAAAGCGTGGGCGGGCGCTATTCGCTGTGGTCGTCGATCGGCTTTCCGGTAGCGCTGGCGATCGGGATGGAGGATTTTGCGGCCATGCTGGCGGGTGCGCGCGCGGTGGACGAGCATTTCCGCGACCATGACGGCGCCGCCAATCTGTGCCTGCGCGCTGCCTTTGCCGACCAGTATTACGCGCGCCTGCGCGGTTGCCAGACCCGCGCCTGCTTTGCCTATGACGAGCGGCTGGGCCTGCTGCCGGACTATCTCCAGCAACTCGAGATGGAATCGAACGGCAAGCGCGTGAAGGCCGACGGTTCACCGGCCGATGGCCCGACCGCCCCGATTACCTGGGGCGGGGTGGGCACCGACGCCCAGCACGCCGTGTTCCAGCTGCTTCACCAGGGCACGCATCTGGTGCCGGTCGACTTCATTGCCTCGATCGCACCCGGCGACGCGCTCGATCCGGCCCATCACGCGATCCTGCTGACCAATTGCTTCGCGCAAGGGGCGGCGCTGATGGCGGGCGGCAACATGGCCACCGATGGCAAGGATCCGGCGCGCGCCTTCCCTGGCGACCGGCCCAGTGCAACCATGCTGTGCGACGATCTCGATGCGGCAACGCTGGGCGCGCTGATCGCATTCCACGAACACCGCACCTTCGCCAACGCGGTGCTGATGCAGATCAACCCGTTTGACCAGTTCGGCGTGGAGCTGGGCAAGAAGATGGCGAAGGATATCGAGGCTGGCGGCGGCGACTTCGATCCGAGCACGCAGGCGTTGCTGGAGAAGGCGGGCTTGGCGAGCTGATCACAAGCGCGTAGGCATGGCCAAATGACCTTCCCCCTCGTCTTCGCCATCTCATGGGCCGTGATCCTTGCAGTGGGGGGCGGGGTGCTGACCACCATCGGCGCCTGGTACTATGCGCTGAAAAAACCGAGCTGGCAGCCGCCCGACTGGCTGTTCGGCCCGGCCTGGACGGTGATCCTGGGGCTTGCCGCTTGGGCCTTTGTGCTCAGCTGGGATGCGGCGGCGGCGCAGGGGCAGTCAAACCTGCTGGTCGCGCTCTACGTGGTCAACGCGGTGTTCCATTTCGCCTGGTCGCCGATCTTCTTCACGTTGAAGCGACCCGACTGGGCGCTGGTCGAGGTGCCGTTCCTGTGGGCCTCGGTGCTGGCGCTGGCGGTATTCCTGCGCGATTGGTCGGTGCTCGCGAGCTGGCTGATCGTGCCCTATCTGGCGTGGGTCAGCTTTGCTTCGGTGCTGAACTGGAAGATCGTGCAGCTCAACCGTCCGTTCGGAGCCACGGCTGGGCGCTAACCCCGAGCATTGGCGCTAGGCGCATAGTGGGGATTGGTGTAACCGATCTGTAACAATCCCCTAAATGCAAGGATACCCCCGCGAGCATGGTCGCAAACACCAAACTGCAGCCGATCGACCGTATCCAGCAGAACCTGTTGGCGCGATCCGAACGCCGACTGCTTGACTGGATCTGCGCGCGCCTGCCGCGCTGGGTTTCGCCCGACATGCTCACCTTCGTCGGCATGGTGGGCGCGGTGCTGATCTTTGCAGGCTATCTGCTGAGCAACAGCGGAGAAGAATGGTTGTGGCTCGCGATTGCCGGATATGGCGTGCAATGGTTCGGTGACAGCACCGACGGCAGCCTCGCCCGGTTCCGCAGGATCGAGCGACCGCGCTATGGCTATTTCCTCGATCACAGTTGCGATGGCCTTGCCACCACCATGCTGGTCGCCGGCATCGGCCTCAGCCCCTATGTGACACTCGAGATCGCGCTGATCGCGCTGGCAGGATACCTGCTGCTGTCGATCCATGCATTCCTTTCCGTGCGTGTGCTGGGCGAACTCAAGCTGTCCTATCTCAACGCGGGGCCGACCGAATTGCGCTTCATGCTGATCGCGCTGACACTCGCCATGATGCATTTCGGGCACGAGGGGCAGGGGTGGTTCGGCGCGGTTTCCGGTTTCGATGTTTTCGTCGGTCTAGTGGGCGTGATCCTGATCGCGCTGTTCATATTGCAGACCGCCGCCACGTCGCGAAGGCTGGCCCGCGAGGAACCTTCGCGCAACCACGAATGGCAACCGCCCCAGTGACGCCTGCATTATGCTGCAGGTGCGAATTTCTTTGACTTTGCGCGGTTTTGCCTGCAAAGGACCCTCCATCGAAGCGCGCTAGCCAGCGTGAAGCGGCGGAAAGCTGAAAAATCTCCGCCCCGGCCGCGCCTCGGTTTTTCCAAGAGACTTCCCTTTTCACGCGGGTCGTTTTGACACCCGCGCCGCGCGACGAATCCGTCTGCGCGCCGCATTTGATGCGAGTTACAATGACACAATTTTCAGACCTCGGGCTGTCGCAGCCCGTGCTTCAGGCCCTCGACATGAAGGGCTACAACACCCCGACCCCGATCCAGGAGCAGGCGATCCCCGCTGTGCTCAGCGGGCGCGACCTGCTGGGCATCGCTCAGACTGGCACCGGCAAGACCGCCGCCTTCATGCTGCCGTCGATCGACCGTCTGCGCGAAGCCGACAACCGCATTCCGTTCAAGAGCTGCCGCATGCTGGTGCTGGCACCCACGCGCGAGCTGGCTGGCCAGATCGCCCAGAGCGCCAAGGACTACGGCGCGCTCGCCGGGCTCAAGGTCGAATCGATCGTGGGTGGCACTTCGGTCGGCAAGGATCGCAACAAGCTGCATCGCGGCACCGATATCCTGGTGGCGACCCCGGGCCGCCTGCTCGATCTGATCGACCAGAAGGCGTTCAATCTCGCCGGGGTCGAAATCCTGGTGCTCGACGAGGCCGACCAGATGCTCGACCTCGGGTTCATCCACGCGCTGCGCCGGATCCACCAGCTGGCTCCGGCCGAGCGGCAGACGCTGTTCTTCAGCGCCACCATGCCCAAGGCGATCAAGGAACTGGTCGGCCAGTACTGCCGCAACCCGGTCCAGGTAAGCGTGACCCCGGCGGCGACTACTGCCGAGCGGATCGACCAGTATCTGTTCATGGTGCAGCAGGACGAGAAGCAGTCGCTGCTCGAACTGATCCTGTCGGAACGCCACAAGGTGCCCGGCCGGTTCGAACGCGTGCTGATCTTCACCCGCACCAAGCATGGCGCGGACCGCGTGGTGAAGAAATTGGCCCAGGTCGGCATCCCGTCAAACGCGATCCACGGCAACAAGAGCCAGCCGCAGCGCGAGCGCGCGCTGGACGAATTCAAGCGGGCGAAGACGCCGATCCTGATCGCGACCGATGTGGCCGCTCGCGGGATCGACATTCCGGGCGTCAGCCACGTGATCAACTACGAGTTGCCCAATGTGCCCGAACAATATGTGCACCGGATCGGCCGCACCGCACGCGCCGGGGCCGACGGCATCGCGATCGCCTTCTGCGCCGAGGACGAGCGCGCCTATCTGAAGGATATCCAGCGCAACACCGACGCCACGTTTGAGCGGCTGCCACTGCCCGACAACTTCCGTGCCGTGGTGGAAGGCGTGGGGCCGACCAAGCCTGCGCCGCGAACGCCGATGAAGCGGGTGCAGCCGAAGCCGGTGGGCAAGCGTCCAGCAAAGCCGGGCGAGGCCGGTCGCTCGCAGGGCGAGGGCCAGCAGCGCCGCGAGCGGACACAGGATCGCCCGCAGCACAAGCACCCCGCGCGTGCGGGCAAGCCGCATCGCGGGGGCAAGCGTCGCCCCGGTGGCGGCCAGCGGCGCCATTCGCACGGGTAACTTCGGCCATCGCCTGAACGAATGAGGGTCATTCGCGGTCGGGCGGTTGGCAATCAACTTGCCAGCCGCCATATCGCCCGCCGACAGGAGCATCAGCGCATGGCCGATTTCGACTACGATCTATTCACCATCGGCGCCGGTTCGGGCGGTGTGCGGGCCAGCCGGATTGCTGCGGCGCATGGCGCTAGGGTTGCCGTGGCCGAGGAGTATCGCGTGGGTGGGACCTGCGTGATCCGCGGCTGCGTGCCCAAGAAGATGCTTGTCTATGGCTCGATGTTCGCTGAAGAACTCGGCTATGCCGAGAGTTTCGGGTGGACCATCGGGGGCAAGCGCTTCGACTGGGCCACCTTGCGCAACTTCGTGAACCGCGACGTCGATCGGCTCGAAGGCCTCTATGGCCAGACGCTTGCCAACCACAAGGTCGAGGTCTTTGCCGAGCGCGCGGTCGTGACCGGCCCGCATTCGGTGCGGCTTGCCAGCGGGCGCGAGATCACCGCGAAATACATTCTGATCGCGACTGGGGCCTGGCCCGCCATGCCCGATTTTCCAGGCGTCGAGCACTGCATCAGTTCAAATGAGGTGTTCCATCTCGAACAGCAGCCGCGCTGCCTGATGGTGGTGGGCGGCGGCTATATCGCGATGGAATTCGCCGGCATATTCAATGCGCTCGGCAGCGAAGTGACGGTGGTCAACCGGACTGACCGGATACTGCGCAGCTATGACGATCAGATTGTCGAGCGGATGCTCCATATCGCGATGGGTCGCGGGATCGAGTTCCGGATGCACAGCCAGATCCAGCGAGTGGAAAAGGACGCGGACGGCTGCCTGCTGGTCGACCTGGGCGGCGCCTATCCGGTCAAGGTTGACCAGGTGCTGATCGCGACGGGGCGCAATCCCAACAGCGCCGGGCTGGGTCTGGAAAGCGCAGGGGTGGAACTGGACGAAATCGGCGCGATAAGGGTCGATGACCACAACCGCACCACTTGTCCCAGCATCTATGCCGTGGGCGATGTCACCAACCGGGTGCAACTGACCCCGGTGGCGATCCGCGAAGGCCACGCCTTTGCCGATACCGTGTTCGGCGGCAATCCGCGCACCATCGATTACGCCACGATCCCCAGCGCGGTGTTCAGCCAGCCGCCGCTGGCCGGAGTTGGGTTGACCGAAAGCGAGGCCCGCAAAGCCTATGGCGAAGTCAAGGTCTACACGTCCGATTTCCGCCCGATGAAGAACATCTTCTCGGATCATCCGGAACGCGGACTTTACAAGATGATCGTGGAAGCCACTTCGGAACGGATCCTCGGTATCCACATGATCGGCCCCGAAGCACCCGAAATCCTGCAGGTCGCAGCTGTGGCCGTGAAGGCCGGGCTTACCAAGCAGGCCTTTGACGACACTGTCGCGCTGCATCCCTCGATGGCGGAAGAACTGGTGCTGATGCGCTAAAGCGCTCCAATAACCTAGCGCAGCCGACGCGGCGAAAGCACTTCAGGGTCGACCCCGACTGCACGCAGTTGGTCCGGCCAGGGCAGGCCGCAGGCCAGCGCTTCGGTGGCCATGGCCAGCGCGGGCGAGGTCTGCAGGCCGAAGCCGCCCTGTCCGGCCAGCCAGAAGAATCCCTCCGCTGCGGGATCGAACCCTGCCACGGGGCGCCGGTCGGGCGCAAAGCTCCTGAGACCCGCCCATTTGCTGGCGATCCGGCGGATCTGGAGCGTGGTTCCCTCTTCCACCCGCCAGGCCGCCAGCGCCACATCCTCCTCTTCGGGCTGGGCGTCGCCGGGATCAGCCGGAATCTCGTCCATTGGACAGCCCAGCAGCCTGCCGCGACCTTCGGGCTCGATGTAGAAGCCAGCGCCGACAGTCTTGGTGAAAGGCCAGGCAGACACGTCGAATTCCTTCGGCGCGTCGAAGGTTATCACGGTGCGGCGCAAGGGCTGAATGCCGATGGGCGCAATGCCTGCCAACGCTGCAACCTGGTCGACCCAGGCCCCGGCGGCATTCACCACGACGCGGGTCGAATATCTGACTGAGCCTGTCTCGACGATCCAGCGATCGCAGTTGCGGCGCAGGGCAGTGACTGGTGCGTCGAGCGCCACCACGCTGCCGAACTCGCGCAGCATGCGGCGATGCCCTTCCAGCATGGCATGCGCATCGAGCTTGCGACCGTCAGGGTCGAGCAGCGCGCCGATCATGCCGCCGGGCCCGGTCTTCAGCACCGGGACCATTGCATGCGCATCCTCGGCCGTGAGCCGCACCACGCCTGGCGCCCATGCGCGGTAATTCGCTTCCAGCCGCTCGAGCGCGGCCTTGTGCCCTTCAAAGGCAATGAACAGCGCCGGGTGGGGCCGTGCGCCAGGCACCTCGAAATGGGGCATGCTGGCAGCGGTCAGCGCGCGGACGATCGGCTCGTCCATGTCGAAGTGGGCAAAGGCCGCGCTGCGGCCCGAAGCGTGGATCCCGGGCGCACTTTCCGCCTCGCACACAACCACCGAGCCGTGCCGGGCGAGCCGCGCCGCAGCCGAAAGGCCGGCGATGCCGCCTCCGATCACCAGAAAATCGACATCTTCCACTCAGTCACCTTCATTTCAGTGGCTTGTTGCAACCCTTTGTCCTAATGTTGCGATACAACCAAAGGGAGCAGCTGGCGATGGCAGGAACCGTACTCGTAACTGGCGGCACGGGCTATATCGCCGGAGAACTGATCAAGCAGCTGTTGGTGCAGGGCTGGGCCGTCCACACGACGGTGCGCAATGCTGCCAAGAGCGAGGCGGGGCTGCGCGCCCGGTTCGGCCATCCGTCGGCAGAGCGGCTGCGGGTGTTCCAGGCGGACCTGCAAAGCGATGACGGCTGGGCTGAAAGCGTGGCGGGCTGCACCCATGTGGCGCATGTTGCCTCTCCGATCCCTGCCACAGCGCCGAAGCACGAGGACGATCTGATCGTCCCGGCGCGCGAAGGCACGCTGCGGGCATTGCGGGTTGCGAGCGCGGCGGGGGTGCAGCGCTTCGTCCAGACCAGTTCGACTGCGGCAATTGCTTATGGCCGTGAACGCGGAGAGCACACCTTTACCGAAGCGGACTGGACAGATGTGACCCATCCCGACGCTTATCCCTATGTCAAATCGAAGACCCTGGCCGAGCGCGCCGCGCGCGACTGGATGGCGCAGCATGGCGGCGCGATGGAGTTCGTTTCGGTCAATCCCGGCATGGTGCTCGGCCCGGTTGACAGTGGTGACTTCTCGGCCTCGGTCGAACTCGTCAAGCAACTGCTCGACGGGTCGATGCCCATGGCGCCCGATCTCGGCTTTCCGATCGTGGACGTGCGCGACATCGCCGACCTGCATGTCCGCGCTCTCGTGACCCCCGGCCTCGCCAACGAACGCTTCCTGGGGGCAGGCCCATTCCTCAAGGTGATCGATGTGGCGCAGGTGCTGCGCGAGCGGCTGGGTGCGCGGGGCCGCAAGGCACCGGCACGCAAGATGCCGGACTGGATGGTGAATCTGCTCGGCCTGTTCAATGCCGAAGTGCGCGGGATCAAGGGCGAACTGGGCAAGGTGCGCAACATCGATGCCAGCCACGCGCACGAGCGGCTGGGCTGGACCTTGCGGCCGGTCGAGGAGACGATCCTCGACACTGCCGAGAGCCTGATCGAACATGGGGTGGTAAAGGTCTGATGGACGTCAACGGGAAATCGGTGCTCCTCACCGGGGGCAGTGCCGGGATCGGCCGCGAACTCGCGCGCCAGCTGAAGGCCAAGGGCGCAACCGTAGTGGTGACGGGGCGCAACCGCGACCGGCTCGATTTCATGCGCGCCGAGGGATTCGAGGCACTCGAAGCCGACCTTTCGAGCGCGGCGGGGGTCGATGCGTTGCTCGAGGCGCTGGGCGAACGCAGCTTCGATATCCTGATCAACAATGCCGGGCAGGGGGTCGATCACGATTTCCGCCAGGGCCTGCCCGATCCCGACGCGGCGGACGGCTGCATCTACGCCAATTTCAACGCGCCAATTCGCCTGATCACCGCGCTGGTGCCGATGCTGGGTCGGCGGCCTGAAGCGGCGATCGTCAATGTCTCGAGCGGGCTGGCGATTGCGCCGCGCGCGGGCAGCCCGGTCTATTGCGCCACCAAGGCGGCGCTGCGCAGCTACACCATGGCGCTGCGCAAGCAGTTGGAGCACACCAGCATTCATGTGATCGAGGCGCTGCCGCCGGTGGTCGACACGCAGATGACCGCCGACCGGCAGACACCGAAAATGCCGCCCCAGGAGTGCGCGGCGCAGATTCTCGACGCGATCGTGAGCGATGCGGACGAGGCCAATGTCGGCCAGGTCAAGCTGCTGCGTGCAGTCTATTCGATCTCGCCCGCGCTGGCGCGGCGCGTGATGCTGCGTTTTTGATACGTTGACGCTGGCGCCAGTCCCTCGCTAGGCGGAATGGGCATTGGCCAGCAGGGAGAGCGCATGTCCGCCAATATCGCCGAAATGGAACGTCGCCGTGCCGCCGCCGAACTGGGCGGGGGGCAGAAGCGGATCGACGCACACCATGCCAAGGGCAAGCTGACCGCGCGCGAGCGGCTTGAAGTGCTGCTCGACGAAGGCAGTTTCGAAGAGCTCGACACCTATGTCGAGCACGATTGCAGCGATTTCGGGATGGAAGATCAGAAGATCCCGGGCGACGGCGTCGTTACCGGATCGGGCACGATCAACGGCCGGCTGGTCTATGTCTTCAGCCAGGATTTCACCGTGTTTGGCGGTTCGCTGTCGAAGCGCCATGCGGAGAAGATCTGCAAGGTGATGGACAGCGCGATGAAAGTCGGCGCCCCGGTCATCGGCCTCAACGATTCGGGCGGCGCGCGCATTCAGGAAGGCGTCGCTTCGCTGGGCGGCTATGCCGAAGTGTTCCAGCGCAATGTGCTTGCCTCGGGCGTTGTGCCGCAGATCAGCCTGATCATGGGGCCCTGCGCGGGCGGTGCGGTCTATTCGCCGGCGATGACCGACTTCATCTTCATGGTGAAGGACAGTTCCTACATGTTCGTGACCGGGCCCGAAGTGGTCAAGACAGTCACCAACGAGGTGGTGACGCAGGAAGAACTGGGCGGCGCGATCACCCACACGACCAAGACCAGCGTGGCCGATGTCGCCTTCGAAAACGATATCGAGGCATTGCTGGCCACCCGCCAGTTCTTTGATTTCCTGCCGCTGTCGAACCGCGAAGCGGTGCCCGAGCGGCCGACCAGCGACCCGTGGGATCGCGAGGAAATGAGCCTCGACACGCTGATCCCCGACAATGCCAACCAGCCCTATGACATGCACGAAGTGATCCGCAAGGTGCTGGACGAAGGCGATTTCTTCGAAATCCAGCCGGCCCACGCGGCGAACATCATCTGCGGTTTCGGGCGGGTCGAGGGGCGCACAGTGGGCGTGGTGGCGAACCAGCCGATGGTGCTGGCGGGCGTGCTCGACATCAATTCCTCGAAGAAGGCGGCACGCTTCGTGCGCTTCTGCGATGCGTTCGAAATCCCGATCCTCACCTTTGTCGACGTGCCCGGCTTCCTGCCCGGCACCGCGCAGGAACTGGGCGGGATCATCAAGCACGGGGCGAAGCTGCTGTTCGCCTATGCCGAAGCGACCGTGCCCAAGATCACCGTGATCACCCGCAAGGCCTATGGCGGCGCCTATGACGTGATGGCGTCAAAGCACCTGCGCGGCGATCTCAACTATGCCTGGCCCACCGCCGAAATCGCGGTGATGGGGGCGAAAGGCGCGGTGGAGATCATCTTCCGCAGCGAGAAGGATGATCCGGCCAAGATCGCCGAGCGGACGAAGGAATATGAAGACCGCTTCGCCAACCCCTTCATCGCGGCGCAGCGCGGCTATATCGACGATGTGATCTACCCGCATGCCACGCGCAAGCGGATCGCACAGGGCCTGCGCAAGCTTCGCGGCAAGCAGCTCGAGAACCCCTGGAAGAAGCACGACAATATTCCGCTGTGAACAATGGCACCTGCTCGCAAAAAGTGGTCCGGCTCGGGGCAGGATGCGATGGCAGGTCGTTTCCTTACCGGAATGGGCGCAACTGCGGCAACGGGGTCACTGGCCGGGTGGTTGGGCGGCGGTCGCGCGGCGCTCACCGTGGTCTGTCTCGCGATGACCATCCTGTTGCCCTATGCGGCGCTTATCCAATGGCGCGATTTCAAGGCCGGGTGTATGCGGCACGGGCCTGGCTTGGCCTGGCTTGTAACCCGTGAGCGCCATCCGTTGCGTTTCTGGATGGTAAGCATTGTCGGTGCTGCATGTGTACCGATCGGTGTCGCATTGATGGGCTTCCTATGGTGGTCCATTATCTGGGGAGACTGGAAATGAAACTCGGAAGGCTCAATCACATCGGCGTTGTCGTGCCGGATATGGACGCGGCAGTCGCTTTCTGGCGCGATGTGATGGGTGCGACCAGCTTCCATGATGCCGATGTCCCGCAGGATGGGCTCAAGATCATCTTTG
>CAZCNF010000031.1:0-26763 GCA_964500135.1 uncultured Porphyrobacter sp. | reverse complement strand
GCAATGGCGACAACAACTTCGGGATCGAGCCTTCGGTCGGCGTGTTCATCGACGGGGTATTTCGTTCGCGTTCGGCCTCGGCGTTGAACGACCTGCCCAATGTCCAGCGGATCGAAGTGCTGAATGGCCCGCAATCGACTTTGTTCGGCAAGAATGCTTCGGCCGGCGTCATTTCGGTAATCACGCGTGAGCCCCAGTTTGAGTTCGGCGGCAGCGTCGAAGCGGTTTACGGCAATTACAACACCGTGTTCCTCAAGGGCGATGTCACCGGCCCGCTGACAGAGAACATCGCCTTCTCGCTCGACGGCAGCTACCAGCAGCGCGATGGCTTCGGCCGGATCGTCAATCTCGATTCAGAGATCAACAATCGCGATCGCTGGTCAGCGCGTGGCCAATTGCTGATCGAACCGACTGCCGACCTGCGCATCAGGCTGATCGGCGATTACACGAAGATCGACGAAATCTGCTGCCAGACCAGCAACCTTGTAGTCGGTCCGACCACGTTGCTGGCTATCGGCGGAGTGGGTGGCCAGTTCCCAACCGATTTCTTCAGCGGCGACAACTACCTCAATGTTGTGCCAGTCAACACCAACGAGAACTACGGTTTCTCGGGCCAGATTGACTGGCAGAAGGGCGCGTTCTCGATCACCTCGATCACGGCCTATCGCGAATTGCGCAATGCCTTTGCCCAAGACGTGGACTTTACCAGCGCCGACCTGACGGTGGAAAGCCGCGATCAGGGCGTGGATACGTTCACGCAGGAACTGCGGATTGCGTCTGACTTTGACGGACCGATCAACTTCCTGCTTGGCGGCTACTACTTCGACGAAAAGATCGCACAGGACAGCTCGCTGACCGTGGGCGAAGATTTCCGCAACTTCGCGGCGATCCTAGCAGCGCCTGCTTCCTTGTTGCCGCCCAATCCTACCCCGGCTCAGCGGATCGCAGTCGGCAATGCCATTCTGGCTAATGCTGAAGGCGCACTCGGCTTGCCGATCGGCTCCATCTTCGGCGGTGACTTCCTCTCGCAGGAACGCTTCGCGGTGGACAACACCTCGTGGTCGGTTTTCGGCACAGTCGATTTCGAGCCGGTGGATGGCCTCGTGTTCACTGCCGGTTTCAACTACACCAAGGACAAGAAGGACTTCGAGATCAATTTTGACGCGCTCGACCCGCTGGCGAGCATCAACTTGGTCGATGCCTTCATCACCTTGGCGACCGGCGGGGCCATCACGACCCGCCAGCAGTTCCAAGCGCTGCCTACTGTAAACCAGCAGGCGCTGTTGGCCAATGCAACCAATCCGCTTGTCAATCCGTTCCTCGGGCTCAGTGTCCTGCAGTTCCAGACGCCGTTCCCCGATGTGCCCAACGCGGTGGAAGACGGCCGCACTCGTGACGACAAGCTGACCTATCTGTTCCGGGCGGCCTATCAGGTGTCGAACGAGGTCAATATCTACGCCAGCTACGCCACCGGCTTCAAGGCAAGCTCAATCAACCTGTCGCGCGACAGCCGCCCGACGCTTGACGACTACACCCCGGGCCCGGGCGCGCGCGGGTCAACTTTTGGTGCGCCGTCTTCTCCGATCATCGATGCCGGGCTCGCCACCCCGAACCTGTCCACCGGAACTCGCTTTGCGGGCCCCGAGGAAGCAAAGGTGTGGGAAGTTGGCCTCAAGGCGCAGTGGCCTGGCTTCGGCTTCAACCTCGCACTGTTTGACCAATCGATCGACGGGTTCCAGAGCTTTGCCTTCACTGGTCTCGGCTTTGCCCTGCGCAATGCCGGCAAGCAGTCGGTCAAGGGGTTCGAAATCGATACCAACATCCAGCCGACCGACGGGCTGGTGTTGACCTTCGCGGCGACGTATCTTGACCCGCTCTACGACAGCTTCACCGGCAGCGTGCTGGGCGATCTCAGCGGTGAGCGTCCAGGCGGCACTCCGGCCTGGTCGATCTCGACCTCGGCGACTCATACGCACGAGTTCGACGCCGGCCATCGCCTGATTACCCGTGTCGACTACAGCCACGAAAGCAATGTCAACATCAACAACGGCCTGCCGACCTACAACCTGGCTCTGGGCAATGCCAAGATCTTCCGCCGCGAGGTGAACCTGGTGAACGCCTCAATGACATTGGCGCTGGAGAACGGCATCGAAGTGGGCGGCTTTGTCCGCAACCTGTTCGACGACCGCTACATCCTGACAAATTTCGACGGTGTGGCGCAGGCCGGCACGGTCTCGGGTTATCCCAGCGCGCCGCGCACCTATGGCGGGGTCGTGCGCTACAAGTTCTGACGCGCTGCGACAGACATGATCCAAGCGAGGGGTCGGTGAAAACCGGCCCCTTTTGCTTGATTTCGCAGGAACTTGGGTGAAGACTGGGACCATCGTCTTCGTGGGGGAGGGTGCAATGGGTAACTATGCCGGGTTCTGGCTGCGCTTCGCAGCCTATCTGATCGACTTCGTGATCATGCTGATCGCCAATATCGTGGTCTATGCGGTGTTCGGCCTGTCCTTCCTCGAAGCCGCCGCCGCGCCGGATTTCAACGCCGGAGACCTGGTCAATTTCGTCGTCGGCATTGCCTATTTTGCGGGCTTCGAAGCCTCCACCATGCAGGGCACACCGGGCAAGCGCGCGCTGGGGATGATCGTCACCGACTTTCAGGGCAACCGGATCAGCTTCCTGCGCGCCCTGGGCCGCTATTTCGCCAAAATCCCTTCAGCAATCATCCTTGGCATTGGCTTCATCATGGTAGCGTTTACCGAGCGCAAGCAGGGCCTGCATGACATGATCGCCAGCACACTGGTGTTGCGGGCGCAGCCGGGTGAAGGTTCGGTCGATCCGAGCGTCTTCGACTGAGCCGCGCGCGGCGTCTGGCTAGAGCTCGCGCAGTGCATGCGCGGGCTTGGCTCGCAGCAGCGGCAGCGATCCGCCCAGCGCGAAGGCCAGCACCAGCAGCAGGCCGGTGCCGAGCACCGCGAGCACCTCGCGCCAGTCGGGCAGCCAGTCGAATTCGAACAGCTGGGTGATGACGAACCACGCCAGCGCGGAACCCAGCGCCAGCGCCACAGCGGCCAGCAGCAACGCCAGCAGGCCATATTCGGCCAGCTGCATGCCCAGCACCTGCCGCCGGCTGGCGCCCAAAACGCGCAGCACCACCGTGTCATAGGTGCGCGAGGCGCGCGCCGCAGCAATCGCCCCCATCAGCACGGCCAGCCCCGCCAGCACGGCGACCGAGGCTGCAGCCAGCGTGGCCGCGCCCACCTGCTCGAGGATCGTACGCGCTTCGACCAGCACTTGGCCGATCTCGATCACCGAGCTTGACGGGAACCGCGCGACCATCTGCCGCAGCAATTCGCCCGACTTGCTCTCGTCCGTCAGTTCGATCGTCGCCGCCAGATTGTGCGGCGCGTCCGAAATCGCGTTCTCCGAGAACACCAGCGCATAATTGAAGCCCATGCTTTCCCAGTCGATCACCCGTACATTGGCAATCCGCACCTGGCGCTCGATCCCGAGCACGCCAATCGTCAAGTAGTCGCCGATCCCTAGGCCGACCGCTTCGGCAAATTCGGCATCGACCGAGACGAGCGGTTCGCCTGTGTAATCTTCCGCCCACCATTTGCCTTCGACCAGCGAGTTGCCCGGCGGCAAGGTGTCCGAATAGGTCAGGCCGCGCTCGCCACGTAGCACCCAGGCGCCATCCGGAATTTCCTCAAGCTCCGCCACGCGGGTCATGCTGTCCCTCGGGCCATAGGCCAGCACCGCGCCGCGCAGCGCGGGCACTGTGCGGATTTCGGCCCTCGGGTCAAGCGCTGTCACCAGCTCGCGGAAATCGTCCTCGCCGTCGCGCGGCACGTCGAGCACGAAATAGTCGGGCGCCTGGCGCGGCACGCGGCTTTCGATGTTGCCGTCGATCGCGCTTTGGATCGCGGCGAGCAGGACGAACGCAGCAAGGCCAAAGCCAAGCGCGGTCACCAGTGCCCCGGTGGGTGCGCCGGGACGGTGCAGATTGGCGATCGCCGCCCGCAGCAGCGGGTTGGCGGTGCGCGGTGCGCGCTTGGCAGCCAGCCGGATCGCCAGGCCAATCAGCGCCAGCGCGATCAGCGCGCCCCCCGCGCCAACCAGGAAACCGCCCGACAGCATCGGCTGGTTGGTGGTGAGCAGGGCGAGGGCGCAGATCGCGGCAATGCCTGCACCCGCCCAGGCCAGCGCGCGCCAGTCACGCGCCAGCGGTGCCACGCGTGCCCGCATCAGCGCCATCGCCGGAAAGGTACGCGCGCGCAGCAGCGGGGTGGCGGCAAAGGCGAAGGCGACCAGCAAGCCGTAGGCCGCAGCCAGCGCCAGCGGGGCCGGCTCGATCACGAAGCCGGCTTCGACCGGTAGCAGGTCCTTCAGCGCGGCCCCCAGCAGCGGCGTAACCAGCACGCCCGTGGCGATCCCCGCCAGGCTGCCGATCAGCGCGGCGGCGCCCACCTGCAGCGCATAGATCCGCACGATGTCGGCGCTGGATGCGCCCAGCACCTTGAGCGTGGCGATCGAATTGCGCCGCGCATTGAGATAGGAGGCAACGCCGCCGCCGATCCCGATCCCGGCGATCACGAGCGCGGCAAGCCCGACCAGCGTCAGGAAATCGCTCATATTGCGCACGAACCGGTCGGCGCCGGGCGAGGCGCGGTCGCGGGTGCGCAGGTCGAAGCCAGCGTTGGGGAAGCCCTGCTCGAGCGCCTCGGCCACTTCGTCCGGATTATCATTGCCGGCAAAGGCGACGCGGTATTTGGTTTCGTATAGCGCGCCGGGCGCGATCAACCCGGCTGCTTGCGGATAATCCTCTGCCACGATCACTGTCGGGCCGAGCTGGAACCCTTCGGACAGGCGATCGGGTTCGTTGGCGATCACCCCGGCAGCGACCAGTTCCCGCGTGCCGACCTTGAAGCGATCGCCCACGGCAATCCCCAGCCGGTCGAGCGCACCCTGTCCCAGCCAGGCCTCGCCCAGCAAAGGTGCGCCAACGCGGCGGCCATCCTTCAGCGTCAGCGTGCCATAGAGCGGCCAGTTGGCATCGACCGCCTTGAGTTCGACGGGGCGGCCGCATCGGGCGTACTGGCCATGGCCTGCATCCTCGTACCACCCGACACCTTGCCGTATTCGGCCAGCGCGGCCTGTTCCTCGGCTGTCAGATCGCGCTGCCAGACTTCGACTTCGATATCGCCGCCTAGCAATTCCTGCCCGCGGCCTGCCAGTTCGCGCTCGATCGCGGCTGTCAGCGTGCCGATCGCGGCCAGCGCTGCGGTACCCAGGAAAATGCACACGAGGAGCAGCCGCAGGCCGCGAAAGCGCGCGTTGAGATCGCGCCGGGCGATGCGCCAGGCGGCAGACCAGGGCAGGCGCGAACTCATGCCGCGGCGCTGGCAGCGGCGGTGTCGGTCACGATCACGCCGTCAGCCATGGTGACGATCCGCTCGCACCGTTCGGCCAGCGCGCGATCATGCGTGATCATCAGCAAGGTCGCACCGGTTTCGGCACGACGGGCGAACAGCAGCTCGATGATGTCCTTGCCGGTTGCAGCATCGAGATTGCCGGTCGGCTCATCGGCGAAGATCAGTTGCGGGCGCGGCGCGATGGCGCGGGCAATTGCCACGCGCTGCTGCTCGCCGCCCGAAAGCTGGGTGGGATAGTGGTCGAGCCGGTGGCCGAGGCCGACTGCCTTGAGTTCTGCCGCCGCCCGCTCGCGCGCATCGGTAAGCCCGGCCAGTTCCATCGGCGTGGCAACGTTTTCCGCCGCCGTCATAGTGGGAAGCAGGTGGAAGGCCTGCAACACGATCCCGATCCGCCCGCGCCGTGCCTGCGCCAGCGCGTCTTCGTCCTGCGCGGTGAAATCCGCCCCGGCCACCGTCAGCGCGCCGCTGGTGGCACGTTCGAGGCCAGACAGCACCGCCATGAGCGAGCTCTTGCCTGAGCCGGAGGCGCCGAGCAGGGCGACGACCTCGCCGGCGGCGACATCCAAGTCGATCCCGCGCAGGATTTCGACCGGGGCGGCGGCGCTCCCCAGGGTAAGGGTGAGGTTGCGGGCGGAAATTGCGAGAGAGGGCTTTGTCACGCGGCGTGCATTCGCATAGGGGATGGGGCCGCACAAGGAGACTCGCAGATGGCAAAAGGCATTTGGTCGATCATGCTGGCGCTGGTCCTGGCGGCGTGCGGCTCGGATGTGCCGGCCGAAAATGCGGCGGGCACGGCTTCTGGCACCAATGCGGCAGAGGCGGCGGGGGTTCCCGTGATGGGACCGCAGCGGACCATCCTGGCGTTTGGCGACAGCCTGTTCGCGGGCTACAATGTGGCCAAGGACGACAGCTATCCGGCCAAGCTTCAGGCGGCTTTGCGCGCGCGCGGGGTCAATGCCGAAGTCGTCAATGCCGGAATCTCGGGCGACACCAGCGCCGCCGGGCTGCAGCGGCTGAAATTCACGCTGGATGCACAGGCCGAAGCGCCAGACCTGTTCATTCTGGAACTCGGCGGCAACGACCTGTTGCGCGGCATTTCGCCCGATCAGACCCGGGCGAACCTGGCAGCGATGCTTGGCGAGCTCATGGCGAGGCAGATCCCGGTGCTGATCATGGGCATGCGCGCCCCTCCCAATTACGGGCCCGAATATCAGGCGCAGTTCGACACTCTCTATGCCGATCTGGCAAAGGAATATGGGGCGGCGCTGATCCCGTTCTGGCTCGAAGCGATCTATCAGGATCCAGCGCTGTTTCAGGCCGACCGGATCCATCCGACCGAAGAGGGAATTGAACAGCTGGTGGGGGCAACCGTCGGTCAGGTCGCAAAGGCGCTGCCCGAGGAGTGAGGCGGTCGGCTAAACCCGCTTGACTGTCCCCGATCTGACTCGCCAGACCGCCGCTTCGCCAAGGAGCTCCTCGAACGGGGCGGGCTCGGTTCCGGTCAGCCACACTTGCGCGCGGCCGCGCCGCAGCCGCTCGAACAGCGCGGCGCGCCGCAGCGGGTCGAGATGCGCGGCGACCTCGTCAAGCAGCAGCACCCCGGGGCGCCCCTCAGAGGCGAGCGCGGCATGCGCCAGCGTGAGCGCGATGAGCATCGCCTTCTGCTCGCCGGTCGAACACGAACTTGCTGGCTGGCCGCTGCCGGCCATGACCACTTCCAGCTCGTCACGGTGCGGCCCGGCCAGCGTCCGCCCGGCAGCGCGGTCGCGCGAACGCTGGCGGGCAAGTTCGGCGCGCATGTCCTCACGCAAGGTCGGTCCGCCCGGGCGATAGGTCAGGATCGGCTTGGCAAAGGGTTGATCGGGCAGGGCGGTCAGTTCGTCCGCTAGTGCCGCGACCAGCGCGCTGCGCCCGGCCGCGACGGCCGCGCCGTGCTCGGCCAGCTGCGCCTCGATGGCGTCGAGCCAGGTTGTATCGCTGCGCTCTTCAAGCAGCTTGTTGCGTTCGCGCAGCGCCGCCTCGAACCGCGACACATGGCGGGCATGACCGGGGTCGACCGCCAGCGCCAGGCGGTCCATGTAGCGTCGGCGCGCGCCGGCACTGTCCATGAACAGACCGTCCATTGCGGGAGTGAGCCAGCCCATCGCCAGCCATTCGCTTAACGACTGCGCGCTCGCTTCGCCCCCGTTAACACGCACGATCCTGCGGCCGGGCCGGGCGGGGTCGACCATGGTGCCGATGCGCGCACTCTCATGTTCCTGCTCGATCAGGCTGGCCCCGATCTGGAAGCCACCCGTTCCACCTGGTCCCGGCAGTTCCGGCAGGGCCGCGCGGCGCAGACCACGCCCCGGGGCAAGCAGCGACAGGGCTTCGAGGATATTGGTCTTGCCTGCACCATTGTCGCCCACCAGCAGGTTGAAGCGAGCAGTCCCGCGCAGCTCGGTCTGGCGGTGGTTGCGGAAATGCGAAAGGGCGATGCGGTCGAGCGCCATGGATGCCCCAGCGCATAGCATTTCGCCCCGAATAGGCCATGTCCGGTAGCGCCGAAATCACCGATCCTGAAAGTTGGTAAAAAATACCAACCTTTCGGATCCCTGAATAGCCTATTCAGCTTGTCGGAATGGAAAAATCCCAGAATTCCGCCATTTTTTCGATTTGGCACACCCTGTGCAGAGTATCTGGCATCCGGCGGAATGGTTCGCCGAGAGATTTGGATACAGGAGTTTTAGCCATGTTTTTCGCTTCGGAAGTTTCGAACAAGCTGTTTGCCGCGATCATCTCGCTGGCGCTGTCTTCGGCCGTGATGGCTGCAACGATCATCCCCGCCAGCCCGGCCGGCCTGTTCGCCTAACCGCCTTCAACCAACCCGCAAAAGGAACACAACCATGCTTACCCGTTTCGATTTCGGCAACCGGCTGTTCGCGGCGGTGATGTCGCTTGCACTGACCGGCACGATCCTCGCCACACTGGCCGACTATGCCACTCCGGTTTCAGGGATCGTCGCATGAGCCGCCTCGAACCCAAGCCGGTCGTGAGCACGCCCAGCCGCGGCTTCCGCCTCGACAAGCAGGGCGGCAAGGTCTTCGGCGTGTGCGCCGGCATCGCCGACTACTTCGGGATCAATCCGCTGGCCGTCCGCCTCGGCTTCGTCGCCGGCACGCTGATCGGCTTCGGATCGCTGATCCTGGTCTACCTCGCGATCGCGCTGATCGCGGACTGAGGGAGCGCGGGGCAACCGCGCTCCTTCCCGTTTCACATGGCCGAGATGCCGCCGTCGAGCTTGAGCTCCGCCCCGGTCATGAAACGACTTTCATCGCTGGCAAGATAGACCACCGCGTTGGCGATATCGTCCGGCTCGCCCACGAATTTGAGCGGGATCTGCCGCGCCAGCTTGCCCAGCAGCACATCCTTGTCGAGATTGTGATGCCGCGCGGTTCCGTCGAGGATCGGCGTATCGACAAAGGTTGGATGTACCGAATTGCAGCGGATCTGCATGTTGTTCTTGGCACAGTGCAGCGCGATCGACTTGGTCAGCATCCACACCGCCGCTTTGGACGAATTATAGGCCGGCATGGTGTCGCTGGCGATCAGGCCCGCGATCGAACTGATGTTGACGATCGAGCCCGGCGCATGTTCGCGCATCAGCGGCAAGGCCTTCTGGCAGCCATGAAAGATCGAATCGACATTGACCGCGAAGCAGCGCTTCCAGTCGTCGAAAGTGCAGGTCTCGATATTGCCGCCAACGCCGATTCCCGCATTGTTGACCAGCACATTGAGGCCGCCCATCGAATCGCGCGCCGCCTCCACCGCAGCTTCCCAGGCCAGCGGATCGGTCACATCGTGCTGCACGGCGAAAGCGGTGCCCGCACCAAGTGCGGCATTGATCGCGTCGGCTGTGGCCTGCGCGCCCGCGCCGTTGATATCGGTGCACAGCACACGCGCGCCTTCCTCCGCCAGCCGCCGCGAATGCGCCGCGCCCAGGCCCTGCGCCGCGCCCGTCACCAGCGCCAGCTTGCCAGCACATCTTCCCGCCATCTTGCTCAATCCTCTCCCAGAAATCCTGCTGCCATCAGCAGCGCGATGCGCACGTCAATGCCGTGTCCCATGCTGCGGCGTTCCTGCACGAATTGCGGCAAGTCCGCCAGCCTGACGCGGTGCACCCGGATATCCTCGCTGCCGGTGCCGCCTCCGGCGCTGACTCTGTTCAGCCCGCGCGCGCGCATCAGCAGGAAGCTTTCGGAGATCATACCGGGGCTCGAATAGAATTCGCCCAGCTCCTCCAGTTGGTCGGCATGATAGCCGGTTTCCTCCTCCAGTTCGCGCCGCGCGGCATCCTGCGCGGTTTCGCCCGGCCGGCTCTCATCGTCGCCGATCAGCCCAGCGGGAATCTCGAGGCATACCTTGCCCAGCGGCACCCGGTACTGTTCGACCAGGATGACATGCCCGCCATCGTCGATGGCGATGATCGCCGCAGCACGGATGCCGCGGGCGCGGCTGACATACTCCCACCGGCCGCGGGTCTTGGCGGTGATGAAGCGGCCCTGCCACTGGATGGCTTCGGGCAGGTCGGCGTCGGGATCGCTCGGCGGAGCGGAATCGGGAACGTGCATCCAACGCGCTTAGACTTCGATGAGCCGGTCGGGCAACTCGTTCTCGTCTTCAGTGCCGCGAGGGAAATGCTCGGCCAGAACCTCGCCCACATCGCGGATGCCGGCTGCCAGCCCTTCGGCCATGCAGCCGCGCCGGATCTGTTCGAGCATGTCAGCCATGGCCTGGCCCCAGACTTCGGCCGAGACCTTCTCGGCAATCGGCTGGTCGGCCACGATCTCGGCGCGGTGTTCGCGCATCGAGAGATAGATCAGCACCCCGGTGCGGCCATGGGTGCGCCGCTCGGCGCCCACCTTGAAGTGCCTGACTGCCGCCTCATGCGCGCGCGCATGCTTCACCGGGCGCGGAATCAGCGCGAATTTGAGCGGCTGCCACAGCTGCAGGGCCCAGGTCAGCGCAAATCCGACAAGGCCCAGCGCGATTACCATGCTGGCAAGCTCGCCAGTGGTCCATTCGTGGCGCCATCCCCCGCTTAGCCGGTCCCACAGGTCGAGGAACGGCTGGGGGACAAAGGCAAAGGCGCTCATCAAGGTGAAGGATACGCCTGCCGCCCACACCAGGGCGACATCGGTATAGCCGTCGCTGCGCTCGGCCAGCACGGTCACGATCTCGCCGCTGGTGTGACGTTCGGCCTCGGCCACCGCATCCGACACGAGCCGATGCTGTTCGCTTGTGAGATAGCGCCCCATCTACCACCCCCCGGAGGCGCCGCCGCCTCCGAAACTGCCGCCGCCGCCGGAAAAGCCGCCGAAGCTGCCACCGCCGCCTCCGCCCCAGTCATCGCCGCCTGACAGCGCGCCGCGCACGATCGCCGAACCCACTTCCCACAGGATGATGTCGCCGACCGTGTCGCCGAAATCGCGGCCCTTCCCACGATAGCGCCGCTTGCGGCCGCGCCCGCGCAGCATCGGCAGCACGAAGAAGAACAGGATGAAGGCGATCCAGAAGATTGCGCCGACCGGAAAGCCGCCGTCGGCGGTGCGCTGTTCGCTCGCTTGCTGCGCGATTGCCCGGGCTTCCTCCTCCGGCAGCTGCAACTGCTGGATGATCGCGTCGGTGCCGGCGACGATCCCGCCGGGCATGTCGCCGCTGCGGAAGCGGGGCAGGATCGCGTTCTGGATGATCAGCGTGGAGAGCGCATCGGTGAGATAGCCTTCTAGGCCATAGCCGACCTCGATCCGCACCTTGCGCTCGGCGGGTGCGACGATCAGCAACGCGCCGTCATTGCGCTCCTGGTCGCCGATGCCCCAGGCGCGGCCCAGCCGATAGCCGTAATCGGCGATGTCATACCCTTGCAGGTCAGGCACAGTGGCGACCACCAGTTGGCGCTGCGACTGCGCCTCGAGCGCCTCCAGCTTGGCGTTGAGCTCGGCCTCGGTGGCATCGGGGATGATGTTCGCGGCATCGACCACGCGCCCCGTCAGCGCCGGGAAATCCTGCGCCGCTGCGGGCAGGGCGAAGAACGCCGTGAAACTCGCCAGGAACAAGGCGATCGCGAACCTCATGCAGCGTTCTCCAACTTCGGAGTGCGCAGTTCCAGTTCGAGCAATTCGACGCCCCGCACGATGCCAGCGGGCAGATCGCCTTGTTCGAAATGGGGTATTATTTGCCGGATGATTTCGGCGGCTTCCGGGTCTTCGACTGTCCGCTCCAAACCATAGCCCACCTCAATGCGAACCTGGCGTTCATTAGGAGCCACGACCAGCAGCAGCCCGTCGTTGCGCGCCTTGCTGCCGATGCCCCATCCTCTGCCAAGCATGAGCGAGTAGTCCGCTATTGAACGCCCTTCGAGGCTGGGTGTCGTCACAACCACCAGCTGCGCCTGAGTAGACTTCTCGATCTCAGCAAGTGACGCGGCCAATTTCTGTTCTTCGCCATTTGAGAGTATTTCGGCGGCATCGACGACGCGTCCAGTCAATTCAAGCGGTGCGTCGACCTGTTTTGCAGGTTCAGGATGCAGTCCGAGTGGGTCTGACGCATCACAACCGCTCAGCGATATTGCCGCAAAGCCCGCCAGGATCAGCGCGAATGCGCGCACCGGACGATCAGCCGTTCGGCGTCATGTCGAGCTGCGGCGCGGTTTCGGCCCCTTCGGTCACCGCTTCATAGGGTACCAGCGGCTCGGCACCGTGGATCACCTTAGCGCCGATGATGTCGGGGAAGGTGCGGATGGTGGTGTTATACTGGCGCACCGCTTCGTTATAGTCGCGGATCGCCACCGCGATGCGGTTCTCGGTGCCTTCAAGCTGGCTCTGCAGCGCCAGGAAGTTCTGGTTCGACTGGATCTGCGGATAGGCCTCGAAGCTGGCCAGCAACCGGCCGATGCCGGCCCCCAGCTGCGCCTGCGCGGCCTGGAACTCGGCCATCTTCTCGGCATTGCCCAGATCATTGGCGGTCACGCTCACGCTGGTTGCACGGGCGCGTGCCTCGGTCACTTCGGTCAGGATCGCGCGCTCGTTGGCGGCTGCGCCCTGCGTCACTTCGGCCAGGTTGGGGATGAGATTGGCGCGGCGCTGGAACTGTGCCTCGACATCGGCCCACTTGGCCTTCGCGTTTTCCTCTGCGGTTGGCACGGAATTGATCCCGCAGGCTGACAGGCTGAGCGCGAGGCCCAGAGCGAGCGCTAGGCGGCGAACGGCAGGAGCAAGACCCATCGAAAATCCTCCGGATTGCCGCACCGGGATGGCGCGGCGGCATCTGTATTAGGATTATAGGGCACCCCTGTGGATATTCAAGAACTTGCCCGGCTTGGCATCCGCGCGGCTTGGTGCAAGACTGGCCATCTTCCCGGGGGACAAGAGGAGGATTGCATGCTGGCGGAATTCAAGGCCTTCATTGCCAAGGGCAATGTGCTCGATCTGGCGGTCGCGGTAATCATTGGCGGCGCGTTCGGCACCATCGTCACTTCGCTGACGGGCGACATCATCATGCCGATCGTGGGCGCGATCTTCGGCGGTGTTGATTTCACCAGCCAGTTCATCCTGCTGAGCGCGCCCGAAGGATACGAAGGCTCGATGAGCGATTACGCCGCGCTGAAGGAAGCGGGCGCCGTGATGATCGGATATGGCGCTTTCCTGACCGCGCTGATCAATTTCCTGATCCTCGCCTTCGTGATCTTCCTGCTGGTGCGCCAGGCCAACAAGCTGGTGAAGAAGCCAGAGGAAGCGCCGCCTGCGGGCCCGAGCGAGATCGAACTCCTCACCGAGATCCGCGACGCGCTGAAGAAGTAGAGGCTTCTGGTTTCGCACCTCCGTCCGGGGGTGCGGTTTCCTCGCTCACGCGATCATGGATCGCGTAGCCGCGGGCGGGCAGTCGCCCTTGCGGCCCCAGGGGCCGATTGGTTTGGGCAACGCCGGGCGCACTCACTCACTTCATATTCAGAAATTTGCGCCTATATAGGGCCTGCCGGTTTCGGCCGGCTATGGCGATAAATTGCGGCGTGCAATAGGCACAACGGACCCGGGGGCAGTACCCGGCGGCTCCACCACAAAACCCGGCGAGATCCGGGGTTTATGACGGGGCCGAACCAGGATCGACGTGTGTTGAAAGACGTTGTTTTCGCCCGGGCTGAGTAACCCGTAAAAGGCTCAAAACCTACAAGTGCCAACGACAACGAAGCACTTGCTCTCGCTGCGTAATGTGACGGCCTAACGGCCTGAATTTACAACGCCTAGAGCACGGTTCGGACCGAACCGGGTAACAGAATCGGAAACCGGGGGCCCGGGGCGGGCCTAGCAACAGAACCGCCCCACTTGCATAGTATTGAGAGCGCGGCGTTATCCAAGGCGTAGAGGTCATCGCCCCGTCTTCAAGCACCACGGGTAGCTAGCAACAGAAACCCCCACCTTCCGTAATGGTAGCGCGCTAGGCGATTTCGTCCGGAAGTGGGTGGAAAGCGAAGAATTGGTCAGATTACATTTCGGATAATCTGATTGAATGTCGTCTAGCTAGCATGTCGCGAGAAGCGGTCCTCTTACCCATTCGTCGCATACATTGTACTTGGTGTCTGGAGTTCCGCGCGTAATTGGAAAATGGGCGATCCCGCGGAAGCGCACCGGCTTCTGCGGGATCGCTGGAGCTAGATCGGGAAGATCACTCGGCAGGGGCTTCCTCGCTTGTGTCTTCGCTGTTCGTCTCGGCGCTGGCTTCGCTGAAGACCAGCGCGCCCGCATTGGCCGAGAGATCGCCGGCCGGGATCGTCATCAGTGAGTCCTCACCTTCGACCACGACCTGTTCGACCTGGCCGCGCGAATTCGCCACGATCTGACGGACCTCGCCGAGGGGCTGGCCTGCGGGGCTGAAGACCGGCATGCCTGGCGCAATGGCAAAGGCGCCCTGGGCGGCTCCAGCGGCTGATCCCGCCACCGCCAACGGAGCCGACACAAGGCTGGCCGAACCTTCGCCCGCTGCCGAGCCCTCGCCATTCGCAAGGACACCTCCTGTCGGCATGCTGCCAGGCAGGGCAGGTGCTGCTGAACGAGCCTGATCAATCATCGGCGTCGCAAGGTTGCCAACAGCACCTAGGGTGCCGCGGACCTGGCCCGCGGTGCTTCCGGCAATCGAGCGGAGCGCATCGGTCCCGATCAGCTGCGTCTGCGCCTCGCCATTGCCCGAAGCGTTGCCCGCGCCGCTGGCGGAACCAGAAATCGCCGAAATGGGAGTATCGGCCAGTTGAGCCACACTAACGGCTCCATTGGCATTCGCGCTGCGCCGTGCCTCGACCCGGCCCGAGCGCCGATCGACCGACTGGCTGCCTTCGGTTGTCACATCGCCGGAGGCTGCGCCACGGGTGGTGCTGCGCAGCGTGTCTGTGGTGCGCGAGATGGTGCCGCCGAGATCGAGTGTCGAACCCAGGCCACCGGTTAGTCCACCGCCGCCAAGCAATTGGGCATGGGCCGGAGTGGTGACAAAAGTGAGCGCCGAAGCGGCAATCAGAAGCTTTTTCATGATCTTTGTCCTTTCCTGTCCAGCGAGCAGATTGACTGCCCGCTCAGGAAGGAAACGGATCGCTGCGGCCGTTTAATTCATGATCCGGCGAAAAAATGTTCAGCGAGGGCGGCAGGCGCCGCACACGAGCCCCCGCCCGTAACTTGAGTCCGGCCCCGGCTGTCCGAGGTCCCGTGCTTCGAGATCGAGCTGCCTGCGCCAACTGCGGCCACTATCGAAGGCAGCAGCCAGCCGCGCAGCCACCAGCGGACTGGCGAAGGAGGTGCCGCGCAGCGCTACTTTCTTGCCCTTTGCGTTTGGGCCACGAATGTCTGCGCCGGGGGCGGCGTAATCGAGATGCAGCGCGCGCCCGGCTTCGATCAGCGCGCGATTGCGGCGATCGACAGCAGTCACAGCAACCACCCCGTCATAGGAGGCGGGATAGGCGGGCGGGGCTGCCGGTCCATCATTGCCGACTGCTGCCACCACCTTCACGCCTTTCGCCTGGGCATTGACGATTGCGCGCTCCACCACGGCATTGGGCGGCCCCACCAGGCTCACGTTGACGACCTTGCTGCCTTGCGTGACCAGCCAGCCCAACGCCCGCGCAATCGCCAGCGCATTACCGCCGGCGGGGTCAGCGCCATACACATCGGCCACCCGGATGTTTCGCACGCCCGCAAAGCTGAGGAGCGATACGACCGCGCTGCCGTGATGGCTGGGCATGGGTGCGCCCTGAGCAAAGCCACGTATCGCCAGTACCTTCTGGGCCGCGCTAACGCCGCCATCGATAACCCCCACCGGGGTCGCGATTGGGCCTGTGGTGGCCTGCAAGGCCATCGGCATGATGCCTTTGGCCGCGCCGCTGGCAAAGTGGAGGTTGTCCGCGCTTACGGCTGCGCCCGGCATCAATCGTTCCAGCTCAGCCTGTGCGTCGGCAAGTTTGCGACCGGCTGGAACCGCGAGGCGCAGCACGTCGAGGTCCAACGCCTCGATCCGCTCGACCCCCATCACGCGGTAGCCTCTCTGCTCGGCTTCGGTGAGCGCGGCTGGGCCGGCGTCCATGACCAGCAGTTCCCCGCGCCGTGCCGGCTCTCCCTGCGCGTCGAACTCGATCGCGTCGCTGTGGCGGTGCACCAGCCGCTCGAGCCGCTCTGTGCGCAGGTCTGCCAGTTGCCGGATCCGGTCGGCGACATCTCGGCCGAGTTCGTCGACTGTCCCCAGTACCTGCCCGGTTACCGGATCGAGCACTGCGCCGGTTGGCGGCAGCGACACCTGCGGCAGGCTGAGTTGCGCAGTGAGCGGTGCGGCCAGCGCGCCGAGGCCGAGACCCACAGAAAGGAGGAAAATCCGCGCGTGCATGTGGCACCCTTTCGTCAATTTGCCTTAAGCTTGGATGAAACGGGTAAGGTCATGCGTTTAATCCCTGGAAGGCAAAGGCACTGAGCACGTCATTCGAGCAAAGCGTGTTGGCATTGCTGCCCCGGTTGCGTCGCTTCGCGATCGGGCTGGCAGGCCATCCTGCCGATGGCGACGACCTTTGCCAGATGACGATCGAACGTGCGCTCGCCCGCCGCGACCAATGGCAGGAAGGCACGCGGCTCGACAGCTGGATGTACCGGATCATGCGCAATATCTGGATCGATGAAAGCAGGGCCCGCAAGCGCCGTTCGGACACCTTTGTTGACGAAGAGGCCGGGCTGTCTGTGGGCGGCGATGGCGGGCAGGAAGCACTGGTAGGGCTGGGGGATGTCGACCGCGCGATGGCGCAGCTCCCTCAGGAACAGCGCGAGGCCGTTCTTCTGGTGATGGTCGAAGGCTATTCCTACAAGGAGGCTGCGGAAGTTGTCGGCTGCCCGGTCGGCACGCTCAATTCGCGGCTGGTGCGTGGGCGCGATGCGCTGCTGGAACTTCTGGGAGGCGAGGCATGAGTGTGACGCCGGACGAACTCGCGGCCTTTGCCGATGGCGAGTTGTCGGGTGCGGACGAAGCGCGCGTAATGGCTGCGATCGCCGCCGACCCGGCCCTTGCACGCCAGGTCGAGGCGCATCGGACGCTCAAGGCAAGGCTGGCAAGCCATTTTGCCCCGATCCTCGAACAGCCTGTGCCAGACCGGCTGACCGAGCTACTGGCCGGATCCAGCGCAGGAGGCGGACAGGGACAGGTAGTCGACCTCGCGGCTGCCCGCCTTGAGCGCGAGGGGCGTCGACGCCTCCCCGCTTGGGGTTGGGTCGGTGGAGCACTGGCTGCCTCGCTTGTGGCGGTGCTGGTGTTCACGGTGACCAGGCCAGGCGAAGAGGCAGGCGGAGCCGCTTATGCTGGAGCACAGCTTGCCAGCACACTCGACAGCCAGCTTTCCGCCGCGCAGCCGTCCAGCGCGGGCACCCGGATTCTGCTGAGCTTCCGCAACAGGGAAGGCGAATTCTGCCGAGCCTATTCGGCCGATGACGGCAGTGGGATCGCGTGCCGCGACCAGCGGGGCTGGCGCTTCGAAGCTCAAGGCACGGGCGCAGCCGGTGCGCAGACCGATTTCCGTATGGCCGGGAGCGAAGCCGAACTGCTCGCCGCAGCACAGGATATGGCGCGCGGACCGGCGCTCTCGGCGGAGGAGGAAAAGGCAGCAAGCGCGGCCGGTTGGCGCGATTAAGCTGACATTCGACGCGCACCCCAAGGCACTAGTCGGCCAACTCAAAATCCATAAAGGAAGGGCCGGCACGTGGCCGGCCCTTCGGAGCGAACGGGCATCAGTTGGGCTAGGTCAAGGGCGCGTGCCCGTTCGCCCCGTGGTCAGCTGGCGACAGTGACGGTGCCCTGACGATAACCCTTCTTCGCCATCGCCTCGATGTAATCGAAGCGTTCCTTGCGCAGTTCGACACCATACTCTTCCCAAGCTTCGCGCCGATCCTCGAGGTCTGAAGCATTGCGCAAGTCGCTCGACAGTTCCTTCTGCGCTTCCATCACATCAATGCGATAATCAAACCACAGTCGGTTCTGGATGCCGGCAATCGGGCCGGAAAGGATCAGCTTCTCCTCTTCGCGAGCGAATGCTTCCTCGTGCAGCATGGGGAGAGCAGCCTGCGCGGCAGCCCCGATGGTCAGGGCAGCCAGGGTGGTGAGCTTGGCGATAGTCTTCATATTCATTCTCCTGTTAGTCCCGACACAATCGTAGCCGGTCACGGGGAGAACGAAGCAGCTGCCTGATTTAATTCAGCGCGGATTGAGAATTTTCATGCTCCGAGCTTTTTCCCTCACTCCTTAGTGGCTAGCCAATGGGTGGGATGGCTGATCAAGAAAGTGAATGTCCGCAATGGGGTCGATTGCAGACGTTCAGCTCTCGGCCACGTCTTGCGTCGTCTCGCGCGACTTCGCTTCCTGTTCGTAGCGGATCGCATCGAGGATCTTGGCCCCGCCCAGGAACACCGCACCGGCGGTGGCCGCCCACAGCAGGTAGCCGCCGACGCCAGGGAACTCCACAGTGTAGTGGACACCGCGGGTCATCGCGCCCAGCGCCAGCGCATAGATGATCAGATAGGCCTCGAACCGCGTCTTGATCACGAACAGCCGGCCGATCTTGCGCAACATGCGATGCCTTTCCCTGTCCATCGCCCAGCGGCGAGTGGTTAACGAAAGGTTATCGTATGGATGCAGCGCCGCTTGTCCAGCGCGTTAACCCAGTTCCGGCAGGCTCAGCGCCTCAAGCAGGCGGCTGCGTGCCATTCTGACACTGTCCGCAAGGCTCTCCTTGCCGAGATCGGCCGGGTCGATCTGCTCGGGCCAATGCGCGGCAATGACCGATTCGAGCAAATCGGCCTTCGCTTCGCTGAGCAGGAAGCGCGGGTCGACCGTGGCCGGATCGCACACCACGCGCAGCCGCAGGCAGGCGGGGCCGCCGCCATTGGCCATCGACTGGCGCACATCGACCGGGATCACCTGCCGGATCGGGCCGTTGCCGGCCATCATCGCCTCGCACCAGTGCCACACTGCCGCGCTTTCGCGGCATTCCTCGGGCACGATCAACGCCATGCCGGCGTCGGGCAGGGTTACAAGCTGCGCATTGAACAGATAGGTCTTGATCGCTTCAGCCAGGCTCACCGCGCTGTCGGGCACTTCGACCACCTGCAGCGCGGGGAAGGACTTGCGCATCGCGTCATAGGCGCCTTGCCGGTCGGCGAAGGCGAGTTCATGCGCGAACACCACGTCTTCATTGGCGACGGCGACCACGTCGTTGTGGAACGCGCCGGCCTCGATCGCGGCGGGGTTCTGCTCGATGAACACGGTGCGCTCCGGCGCGAGCCCGTGCAACCGTGCCACCGCGCGGCAGGCCTGCTCGTGCTGGCGGGCGGGGAACCGGCCGCCGGGCCGGCCATATACGAACACTTCCACGCCCGGTTCGCCATGGCCCGCGCACAGCCGCATGTGGTTGGCCGCCCCTTCGTCGCCGAAGCTGGGCGGCACCGCGTCATGGACCGTGAAATGATCAGCATTGCCGAAGGCGATGCAGAGCTGGGCTTGCGTATCAGGCCATTCCTGTGCGCGGTGGACCATGGTGACGAGGTTGGCCGGGGTGAGGTGGCACTTGCCGTCAGCCGTGTCGGGCGCCGGGCTGACCGTTGCGGCATTCGCGGTCCACATGCTGCTGGCTGACCAGGCCGCGGCGAGCAGCGCCCGCTCGGCAGTATTGTCCACTGCCAGCGCCGCCAGCAGGCTGTGATTGGGCCGGGGCAGGGGAAGGAGGAAGCCCTGCACGCCCAGCCGCGCCAGATTGCCGCGCATCTTGGCCACGCCCTGCAGCGCGGCTGCCCGCGGATAGGATGGATCGCCCTTGTGGCTGGCGCTGGCGATATTGCCGAGGCTGAGGCCGGCATAATTGTGCGAAGGTCCGACGATCCCGTCGAAATTGATTTCGGTCAGGCTCATCGCGCGACACTCCATACTGTATCGCCCGGCTTAACGTCCAGCAGGTCCGCCGAGGCCGCGTCGATCGCGATCGTGCCATCGCCTCCAAGCTGGCGCGCGCCAAAGCAGGCGCGGAAGCCGGCAAGCTTGCCGGTCGTCAGGATGGCGCGCTCGCCCGCCGCAAGGTCGATCCGGCTGATGGTCAGAGGCTGCGCTTCGCGCACGCTCTTCACCTCGTCGGTGCGCGCGGTCATGGTCGGGCCACCATCGAAGATGTCGACATAGCCCTCGCAGCGAAACCCTTCATCCTCGAGCATCCGCATTGCGGCCCGGCCGGTGGGGTGGGGCACGCCGATCACGCTGCGTGCCTCGTCATCGAGCATGGCGACATAGACCGGATGCTTGGGCATCAGGTCGGCGATGAACTGGTTGCCGTTGATCGCGTTGAAATAGTCGGCCTCCTGGAAGTTCATCCCGAAGAACCGGCCGGCCACGCCATCCCAGAAGGGCGATCCGCCACGCTCGTCGATGATGCCGCGCAATTCGGCCAGCACCCGGTCGGCAAAGCGGGCGCGGTGCGTCTTGATGAACAGATAGCGGCTGCGCGCGAGGAGCAGGCCCAAGCCTCCGGCGCGCTCGCTCGGATGCAGGAACAGGCCGCCCACTTCGCTCGAACCTTCGAGATCGGTCACCAGGCTCAGCAGCTCGGCGCGCACCGTGCGGTCGAGTTCCTGCGAATACTGGGTTAGCGTGTTGAGGCGATAGGAATAGAACGGCCAGCGCTGCCCCACCTGGGTCATCAGTTGGCAGGTGCCGCGGATCGCGCCGGTCTCGGCATTCTCCAGCACCAGCACGAACAATTCGTCGGCCAACTGATCAAAGTCATTGGCAAAGGCCGTGCTGGCGCGTTCGAGCTTCGCGGCCAGCGCCTTACGGTCGGGCGGCAGGTTGGTGAATCCGCCGCCGGTCAGCTTGGCCATTTCATAAAGTGGCTCGAGATCGTCGGCGCGCGCGGCGCGCAGGCGGAAGGTCAATGGAATTCTCCGTTGGCAATGCGAGTGATCACAAGGGCGCTGAGCGCGGCCCGTTCGGCCAGGCTGGGGACGATCAGATATTCGTCCGGGGAATGGATCGCACCGCCCCGCACCCCCATGGTGTCAACCACGGGCACACCGCAAGCGGCGATATTGTTGCCGTCGCACACTCCGCCCGAACTTTGCCAGCGGATCGGCTGGCCCAGCTCGGCGCCGCACGCCTTGACGAGGTCGAACAGCGCCTGGGCGCGCTCGTCGACCGGCTTGGGCGGGCGGGTGACGCCGCCATGGCGGTGGATGCCCACGTCATGCTCGCGCCCGATTGCGGCGAGCACTTCGGCAAGGCCGCGCTCGAATGCATCCATCGCCCCGGTCGACTTGGGCCGGATATTGAAGCGCAGCACCGCGTGATCGGGCACGACATTATTGGCCGCGCCACCCTCCAGCTTGGCGGGATTGATGGTAAGATCGGCGTGCTCCATGGCCTTGAGCCGCAGGATCAGATCGGCTGCGGCGACGATGGCATTGCGCCCTTCATGCGGGTTGCGCCCGGCATGGGCGCTCTTGCCGGTGAAGGTGATCGCGTAATTGCCGGTGCCGCCGCGCGCATGGGCCAGCGTGCCATCGGGCAGGGCGGCCGGCTCATAGGTCAGCGCCGCGAGCTTGCCCTGTGCCAGTTGGGCGATCAGCGCGGCCGAAGCGAGCGAGCCGGTCTCTTCGTCCGAATTGATCATCACGTCGTAACCCAGCGATCCGATCGTGCCGGCGGCCTCGGCCGCGCCGAGCGCAGCCAGCATCACCGCGATCCCGCCCTTCATGTCGGCGACGCCGGGGCCGTTGAGCGTATCCTGGTCGAGCCAATGCTGGGCCTGGAAGGGATGATCGGCGGGGAAGACGGTGTCCATGTGCCCTGTCAGCAGGATCCGGCGGTTCGCCTGCGGGCGAACGCGCAGGACGAGGTGCCGCGCATGCGGCTGCTCGACCGCTCGCCCGTGCGCATCGATCGCGGTCACCGGCGCTGGCTCGACCAACTCGACTTCGCCCGGCAAGTCCGAAAAGGCATCGGCCAGCGCGCTCGCCTGCTGCGCCAGGCCTGCAAGATTGGCGGTGCCGGTGTTGATTGCGCTCCATGCCTGGACCTGCTGCAGCATGGCATCCGCATCGATTCGCTCGGTCAGCGTGGCGGCAAAGGCTTGCGTTTGTTGCATCTGCAACCGCTCTAGCCGCGCCGAAGCCCAAGGCCAACCCATCCGCGCATCTCTTCCCAAAGTGCGGTTGCAATTGGCCGGGGCTTTGGCCATAGCGCCCGCCATTCCTCCCCGGGAAACAGATCGGAAATCCGCTCGCCGCGCCGCGGCGGGCCCATTCGTGCGAGGAATCTGTGACCGAATATGTGGATCGCGCTGGGGTCGGTATCGACCCGGCACTGGCAAATTTCCTGGAGCGCGAAGTGCTTGGCCCGCTGGGCCGTGATGTCGCTGCGTTCTGGCAGGGCTTTGCCGACCTGCTGAGCCGGTTCGTCCCGCGCAACCGCGCGCTGCTGGCGAAACGCGACGAGTTGCAGGCGCAGATCGATGCCTGGCATGTCGCGCGGCGCGGTAAACCGCTCGACCCGGCCGAGTATGAGGCCTTCCTGCGCGAGATCGGCTACCTGGTTCCAGAACCCGGCGATTTCACCATCGGCACTCGCAATGTCGATCCGGAAATCGCCACCATGGCCGGCCCGCAGCTGGTGGTTCCGGTGCTCAATGCCCGTTTCCTGCTTAATGCCGCCAATGCCCGTTGGGGCAGCCTGTACGACGCGCTTTACGGCACTGATGCGCTTGATGCGCCCCCGGCCAGGCCCGGCGGATACGACCAGGCGCGCGGCGATGCCGTGATCGCGCGCGGGCGACAGTTCCTCGACGAGACCTTCCCCCTTGCGAGCGGAAGCTGGGTGGATCTGGCCGGGCGCGATGCGGTGGCACTGGCCGATCCGGCCCAGCATGTCGGGGAAACTGGGAAAGGATTGCTGTTCCGCAACAACGGCCTGCATGTCGAGGTGGTGTTCGATCGCGATCACCCGGTTGGCCGCGATGACCGGGCGGGGATTGCCGACATCGTGATCGAAGCCGCGCTCACCGCGATCTGCGATTGCGAAGACTCGGTCGCGGCGGTCGATGCCGACGACAAGCTGCAGGCCTATGCCAACTGGCTGGGCGTGATCCGCGGCGACCTCCAGGAAAGCTTCGAGAAGGGCGGCAACACGCTGACCCGCGTGCTCGCAGCGGACAAGCGCTATGTCGACCGCAATGGCAAGGAACAGGCCTTGCCGGGCCGCAGCCTGCTGTTCGTGCGCAATGTCGGGCATCTGATGACCAATCCGGCCATCCGTCTTCCCGACCGAGGCTCGGAGGCCGGGGCGGGTGGCAGTGAAGTGCCCGAAGGGATCATGGACGCGGTGTTCACCTGCGCGATCGGCGCGCTCGATGTCGCAGGGCACGGCCGCTACCGCAATTCGAAGACCGGCAGCATCTATGTGGTCAAACCCAAGATGCACGGGCCGGAGGAATGCGCCTTCACCAACGATCTGTTCGACGCTGTCGAGGATCTGCTCGGGCTCGAGCGGCACACGATCAAGGTTGGCGTGATGGATGAAGAGCGGCGCACCAGCGCCAATCTGGCCGCCTGCATCCATGCGGTGAAAGACCGGATCGTATTCATCAACACCGGCTTCCTCGACCGGACGGGAGACGAGATCCACACCTCGATGCAGGCCGGGCCGATGCTGCGCAAGGGCGCGATGAAAGGCAGCACATGGCTTGGTGCCTATGAGCGGCGCAACGTCGCGATCGGACTGAGGCATGGCCTGTCCGGTCGCGCGCAGATCGGCAAAGGGATGTGGGCCGCGCCCGACCTGATGAAACAGATGATGGTCGAGAAGATCGGGCATCTCAAGGCTGGCGCCAACACGGCCTGGGTGCCTTCGCCAACCGCCGCGACGCTGCACGCGCTGCATTATCACCAGGTCGATGTGTTTGAGCAGCAGACGGAGCTGGGCGAGATCCCGCCGCTCGGCGATCTCCTCACCATTCCGCTGGCAGAGGGGGTCAATTGGTCAGAGGCGGAACTGCGCGAGGAACTGGACAACAATGCCCAGGGGCTGCTGGGCTATGTGGTGCGCTGGATCGACCAAGGTGTGGGTTGTTCGAAAGTGCCTGATATCAACGATATAGGCCTGATGGAGGACCGCGCGACGCTGCGCATCAGTTCGCAGCACATCGCCAACTGGCTGCTGCATGGCGTGGTGACAGAGCAGCAGGTGTTTGACAGCCTGCACCGCATGGCAGCAAAGGTCGATGCGCAGAATGCGGGCGATCCGCTCTACACACCGCTTGCCGGGAATGAGGCTGGCCCCGCCTTCCGTGCGGCACTTGACCTGGTGTTCAAGGGGACCGAGCAGCCCTCAGGCTATACTGAACCGCTGCTGCACCACTGGCGCCGGGTGAAAAAGGGCGGCGCTTAGCCGCCCGCTACGAGGCGGCCGCCCCGCTTGCGGCCCATCGGAATGTTACCGGCATTGGCGACCGGGCCGTTCTGCTTCGCTTGCTCACCGGCAATCGCGATCAGCACGCTTTGCGGCAGCGGGCGCTCGAACTCGACGCCGCAGGCATCGTTGGTGCACCAGATCACCCGGCAGAAGGCCTCGTGCCCGGCAAATGTGAGCCAGCCCGTCACCCCTTCGCGCGGCGGGTTCGTGAGCGACAGCTTGGCGCCCATTTCCGAGATGTTTGCCAATTGTCCGTCACGATGACCCGAGATCATGCGGAAGCGCATGGCACAGTCGACCGCGAAGCGCGCGGTGCGGCGGCGTTCGGCCTGCATGGCCTGGATCTTCGCCTCGAATAGGCTCATGGTTGCGGCATCCCCTGCAATGGAGGCCGCATTAGCAAGCAGGCCATGCCGAAGCGTTGGCGGGTTTGGCTAACCGGAATTAACCAAGCGCCCGCGCCAGATCGACGAATTCGGCAATGCTCAGCGTCTCGGCGCGGCGTTGCGGATCAATCCCGATCGCTTCCATCGCGGCCAGCGCGCCGGCCATGCCCTTGAGGCTCTGGCGCAGCATCTTGCGCCGCTGGCCGAAGGCGGCCTCGGTCAACCGCTCCAGCACCCGCGCCGAAACGCCGGCGGGCATCTCGCCCGGCACGACATGGACCACCGCACTCATCACCTTGGGCGGAGGGGTAAAGGCGCTGCGGTGCACCTTCATCGCCAGTTTTGCCGTGCTGCGCCATTGGGCGAGGACCGCCAGCCGCCCATAGGCGCTGCTTGCCGGGAGTGCGACGATCCGCTGTGCCACTTCGAGCTGGAACATCAGAGTGAGCGAAGTCCACCGCGGCGGCCAGGCTTCGCCGCCCAGCCAGCGCGTGAACAGCGCTGTGCCGACATTGTAGGGCAGGTTCGCAACGACCGCATAGGGCTCGCCCATTAGCGCGTCATGGTCGAGCTTCAGCGCGTCGCCCTCGATCACGCGCAGCCGGCCGGGATAAGCGCTTTCGAGTTCGGCGAGCGCGGGCAGGCAGCGCCGGTCCATCTCGATCGCAGTAACGCGCGCCCCGGCCTTCAGCAGCGCGCGGGTCAGCCCGCCGGGCCCCGGGCCGATCTCCAGCACCGCCGCGCCGTGCAGATCGCCGGGAATTGCCGCGATCCGGTCCAGCAGCTGCGCATCGAACAGGAAATTCTGGCCCAGCGCCTTTGCAGCGGACAGCCCGTGCCGGGCGATCACTTCGCGCAGCGGCGGCAGTTCAGCCATGGCTGGCGCGCCGCGCCGCCAGTTCGCCCGCCAGGCGGATCGCGGCGATCATCGCGCCCGGATCGGCCACGCCCTTGCCGGCAATATCGAAGGCCGTGCCGTGATCGGGCGAGGTGCGGATGATCGGCAGCCCCAGCGTGACATTGACGCCGTGGTCGAATTCCAGCGCTTTGAGCGGGATCAGCGCCTGGTCGTGATACATGCACAGCGCGGCATCATAGCTGGCGCGGGCGCGCGGTGTGAACAGCGCGTCGCCCGGGTGCGGCCCCGTCGCCGCGATGCCTTCGGCGCGCAAAGTCTCGATCGCCGGAGCAATTATGTCGCGGTCCTCGAGGCCGAATTTGCCGTCCTCACCGGCATGCGGATTGAGCGCGGCAATGGCGAGGCGGGGCTGCGCGATCCCGAAATCCTGCTGCAACGATCGGGCAACGATCCTGCCCTTGTGCACGATCAGATCGGCATCAATCAGGCCAGGCACATCGGCCAGCGCGCAATGCACGGTCAGCGGCACCGTGCGCAGACTGGGGCCCGCCAGCATCATCACCGCGTCATCGGCCGCGAGGCCGCAGGCGGCAGCGAGGAATTCGGTCTGGCCCGGAAACTCGAAGCCGACCCGGGCGAGCTGGGCCTTGGCGACCGGCGCGGTGACGACACCTGCAGCCTGGCCCAGCAGCGCGCAGCGGGTTGCCTCGGCCAGCGATTGCAGCGCCAGCGCCGCGCCTTCATCGTCGGGTGCACCCGGTCGATAGACCCCGTCAGCGGTGCCGAGCACCGGCAGCGCGCCGACGAAGACCGCTGCCGCTTGCGTTGCATCTGTGATCGGCTGCACGGCGAGGGCCGGCCCGCGACTTGCCGCCGCAGCGGCAAGCACAGCCGCGCCACCCACGACGAAAAAGGGCGGAAGGGCCGATTCCTGCCGCCGCAGCCAAGCCTCGGCAATCAGCTCGGGGCCGATCCCTGCCGGATCGCCCAGCGCGATCGCCAGCGGCGCAGCTACGGGGGCGGAGGCGGTCAATTGTACTCGATATAGGCGTCGTTGCGCAGGTCGCGCAGATAGCGCTGGGCGCGCTTG
>CAZCNF010000030.1:0-29246 GCA_964500135.1 uncultured Porphyrobacter sp. | reverse complement strand
GCCTGGCCGCTATCGGACTGGGCGATGACGAGCCCGCCTTCGCGGAACTCCATGCGACTGGCGTTTCAACCAATCCGCTTTCGCCTGTCCACTGCGCGGCCTCGGCCTTGCCAACGGGCGAGCGGATGTTGCGGTGGACGCGGCGTGCACGTGGGCAGTGGCGCTGGCTCGATCTGGTCGAAGTGCCACTGGTTGAAGAGGTCGAACTTTACGAAGTTGGTGCAGGGCCGCCCAATTCACCATTTGCTACGTGGCGCGTCAGCGAGCCAGAACTTTCACTGAGTGCTTCTGTTCTGGCTTCATTGACTGCCAGCCATGGCGCCCTTGCGCTGTGGGTCCGGCAGATTGGCACCTATGGAGCTTCGCCGCCGTCGCTGATCACCTTCATCGAATGAATAATGGGAACCCCAGCATGACAGAGCCTGTATCTTTCGTCTCGACCACACCTCGATTTGGCCTGCCTCTTTTGTTCCAGGGTCAGGCGCAAAAGGAATTCTTCGTCAATGAAGCCTTTGCGTTGGTCGACGCCTTGCTCCATCCCACAGTCAAAGGACAATCCGCGGCACCTCCCAATACGCCGATTGCCGGTGATTGCTGGCTGGTCGGGCCAGACCCATCGGGCGCATGGTCCGAACGCGCAGACAGTCTCGCCTGCTTTACTGGGTCCGGCTGGCTTCTCGTCGCTCCGCGCCTTGGCATGCGCGCGTTCGATCTCTCACTTGAGCAAATCCGGATCTATTCGGGCACCTGGATCGTGCTTCCGAGTCCCGCGTCACCCCAAGGTGGCTCCGTGATCGACACAGAAGCCCGAAACTCGCTTGATCAGGTCATCGCCGCGCTGAAATCCGCAGGAATCTTCAGCCCGGTCTGAAGAATATTTGGCGTCATTCGCCTGTTTGAACTGGTCGAGGCGTTGCGTGCTGGCGCCGAGCCGTTGTTGGCTGACAATAGCGTCAAAAATGCAACACTTTGTGGCGTTTGACGGCTTGCCACCTCCCTTCCGAAGCGATAGAAAAGCGATCAAATCCTGCAGTTCGCAAGAAAGAAGGGGAATATACAAATGCGCAAACTCGTCATGGGATTGGCGATGGCATCGACTGCGCTTGCCACGCCCGCTCTCGCCCGCGAAGGCCAATGGTACATTGGTCTCGATGGCGGCGCGATGATCGTGGACGATGCATCGGTCGAGGGCACTGACATTGATGTGTCGCATGACACCGGCTACGATTTCGGTGCAGTCGTTGGTCATGATTTCGGTGCGTTCCGTCTGGAAGCCGAAGGCGCGTATAAGGCTGCAAAGCTTGACGAGATCTCAGGCACTGACATCGGTGGCACCTTTCCGGGTCAGGGCGAAGGCAACTTCCTCAGCTTCATGCTGAACGGCCTGTTCGATTTCGGGCCTGACGATGGCCTCCAGGGCTTCTTCGGTGGTGGTGTCGGCATCGCCCGCAGCGATCTGCAGGGAACCATCAACTCGAACGGTCCGGACCTTTATGACGATTCGGATACCGGTCTTGCCTGGCAGCTGCTCGCGGGCATCCGTGCTCCGCTGTCTGGAAACTGGGATGTGGGTCTGAAGTATCGCTACTTCAATGCGCCCGACATCGGCATCGTCGATACGACTGGCGGCGCGATCAACACCGACGTGTCGACGCACTCGCTGCTCGGCTCGCTGATCTACAACTTTGGCGCCGAAGCACCGCCGCCTCCGCCTCCGCCGCCTCCGCCGCCTCCGCCGCCCCCGCCGCCCCCGCCGCCCCCGCCGCCTCCGCCGCCGCCGGCACCGGTATGCAACACTGGCCCGTACATCGTCTTCTTCAACTGGGACGAATCGGCCATTACTCCGGAAGCGGCGACCGTGCTTGATAACGCGGTGACAGCTTACGCGGATTGCGGTTCGGCAAGCGTCATGCTGGCCGGTCACACCGACACCTCGGGTACCGTGACCTACAATATGGGTCTCGCCGGGCGCCGTAATGCTGCGGTCCGCGAGTATCTCACCGGTCGCGGCGTTCCGGATGCCCGCATCTCGAGCGAAGCCTTCGGCGAATCGCAGCTCCGCGTGCCGACGGCCGATGGTGTCCGCGAACTCCAGAACCGCCGGGTCGAAGTCACCTACGGTCCGGGTTCGGGTATGTAATCTGCGATTACACGGAGAAAAATGATCGAGGGGCCGGAGCAATCCGGCCCCTTTTTCGTTCACATCCCGAGTGCCCGATTTCGGAGTCCCGACATGAACCAGCCTGCCATTCCCCTAGTCATCGCCGCAGCCCTGCTTGGCGCTTGCGCTACCTCTGCTCCCGCTGACGCACTCCTGGGCAGAGGTCAATTCAAGCAAGCTGACGGCGCCAGCGCGGGAACCGTCGAACTTTTCCAGCGTGACGGGCGCGTTTTCCTTCGCCTCTCGCTTAGCGGGCTTGAACCGGGAACGCGCGCGCTCCACCTTCACCAGCAGGGCAAATGCGATGCTCCCGATTTCATGTCGTCGGGCGGACATCTCAACCCCTTTGGCAAGTCTCACGGCCGGCTGAGCGAGACCGGCCAGCACCTGGGTGATCTTCCCAATATTGACGTTACTCCATCGGGAAAGCTTGAGGTCGAACTTGAGATTGAGACGACATCCTCTTCGCTGCTGCCGCATGTTTTTGATGCCGACGGGACTTCGGTGATGATCCACGCCGGAGCGGACGACTATCGGACCGATCCTACAGGAGGGGCTGGAGCCAGGATCGCCTGTGCAGTTCTCTCGCAGCCGACCTAGCCCGCTTCCGGCTCGCCAGCAGCGATCGCTCGCTCAAGCACCGATGCTCCCGCCGCCGGGATCAGCTTGATTGCAGCGATGAGCAAGGCCACCCCGATCGGGGTGATCCAAAGGGTTGAGATGACGCCGATGCTCAGATCGCCATCATTCTGGGCCGAAACGTAGCCTGCCAGATAGGGACCTAGTGCCAGTCCGACCAAGGTCGTTGCCAGGAAGAATGTCGCGGTGGCGACCCCGCGCATCCGGGGCAGAACCAACGACTGGCTGGTTGCGGCTGCAGCGCCAAGCGCCGATGCGGCAAGCGCGCCCACCACGACATTGAGTATCGAGAACAGCGCAAAGCTCTCCGTGGTGAATTGCCAGATCGCCAGCGGGAGCGGCGAGACGAGGCCGAACATAACCACCCAGATCCGCCCTGAAGGCGTCCGGGCGTAAAGGGCATCCGCCATACGGCCACCCAAAATCACCCCGATAAAGCCACCTGCTGCGCCGCCACCGCCCAGCCAGAAGCCCAGTTCCGCTTTGGAGATTTCGAAGACACGCTCGGCATAGGGTGCGCTCCAGTATGAGGCGGCATAGGCCATGAACGAAACCGTCCCATAGCCAAGGATGGTGCACAGGAATGCTGGCGAGCCCCAGGTCAGGGCAAAGGTGGGATAGTCTCGCTCACGCAGCGCACTGGCGAAGCAGAAAACCGAGTAATAGCCGATCGCCAGCAACAGCCATTGATCCGTGATCTGTGGGACAATCAGGCCAGGGCCCGAACCGAGAAGATTGGTGAGAATGTAGGCGAGCGCCAGAGTGCCGATCAAAACCGCAATATTCACAGCGAGCGCGGCTTTTCCTCTGGCAGCAGCACCCAGAAAGGTAAACGGCGGAACGACCGTGTAGAGTTCGCGCAGGAAGCCACGAAACGGCTGTGGATCCTCTTGCGTCGGCACACCATCCATGGCGCCACGCACCGGCTCGCGCAGTGTAGCCACCCAGGCGGCCAGGATCAGGCCCGGAACGCCAACCGAAATGAAGGCGGCCTGCCATCCCGCAAGCCCGAACCACGGGTCGCCTTCGGGAAAGGCGGAATTCCAGCGATCGACGACGAGACCACCGATCGCCAGCGATACACCTCCACCGATGTAGAGGCCTGAACTGTAAATCGCGAGCGCCGTCGCGCGCAGCCTTGAAGGAAACCAGTCCGAAATCAGCGAATAGGCCGACGGGCTGGCCGTGGCCTCACCGACGCCGACACCGATCCGCGCGACGGTGAGCGCGGCAGCATCCCGTGCAAAGCCGGAAAAAGCCGTCATGGCCGACCAGAGCGACAGACCGATTGTCAGCAGCCTTATGCGCTTCCAGTTGTCGGCCAACCTGCCAAAGGGTATTCCGAACAGGGCATAGAAAATGGCGAAGGCCGTGCCGTACAGGAAGCCGAGATAGGCATCGTCGACGCCGAGGTCGGCCTTGATGTCGTTGGCCAGGATCGAAAGTATCTGTCGATCGATGAAATTCAGCACATACACCAGCACCAGTACGCCCAATGCATACCAGCTGTAAGCCGGCACACCTTGCGACCCGTCAACAGCTGGGGCTGGTCGAACGCTGCTTTCACTCATTTCGGTCCCCTGTTTCCGCCAAGTTCGCTCGCCGCATAAGTCGTGCTGTCGACCACTCCTGCTTCCGCGAAACCCTTGCGCCGCAGGCGGCAGGAATCGCACAGCCCGCAGGCCAGGCCCTCAGGCGTTGGATCATAACAGGACCAGCTCCAGGTGGGATCAAGGTCAAGCCGTGCGCATTCGCGGGCAATATCTGCCTTGGTCATGTGCTGAAGCGGAGCATGGATCGCAAATGGCTGGCCTTCCACGCCCGCCTTTGTCCCCAGTCGCGCAGTTTCCGTGAAACTGGCAATGAACTCGGGCCGGCAGTCGGGATATCCGGAATAGTCCAGCGCGTTGACACCGATGAACACATCTCTCGCGCAGGCCGCTTCTGCCGCTGCCACGGTCAAGGAAAGAAAAACGAGGTTTCTTGCCGGGACATAGGTCACGGGGATCGAGTCCCCGACACCGGTCTTGGGCACATCGATCTCATCCGTGAGCGCCGAACCCCCGAATGCACGCAGATCCAGCTTCAGTTCAATATGGCGATCCGCCCCCAATCGCGCAGCGATCTGCCTCGCTGCTTCGAGCTCGCGGCGATGGCGTTGGCCGTAGTCGAGAGTCAGCGCCTGCAAGCGAAACCCGCGCTCGATTGCGATTGCAGCGGTGACCATTGAATCGAGGCCGCCCGAAAGCAGCACCACCGCCGTGGCATCGGATGTCATTCGCTTGCCTGCCATGGGCTTGGCTTAGCGGTTGCGCAGGACGATGCAATCACATCGCGCCGCGAAGTGCCTGACTATCCGCAGGTTCCAGTCCGGCGTCCCTCGGCCGTGAACTGGAACGGCAGGCCTTCGGATATGCCCTGGCTCTCGATCTGGACCAGCGATGCGGTCTCCCGGCGAATGTTGGTGCGACCGTAGCCGTTGCCGCGACAGGTGTACTGCACGGTCACCTGGGCAGCGCTGTCTTCCACCACAAAGCGGCTGCAATTGCGATCACTGTGCTGCAACTGGATCAGTTCGTCGCCATTGCGGACGCAGATCTTCCGGCTCGGCGCCCCATCGCGAAAACGGATCGTCCATTCCCCCTTGCTGAGACCGGAGAGCATGGCCAGCGCGTTCGATTGCGCTTCGCCGGGCCCGGCCAGCAAAGACGCGGCCGCAATGCTCGCAGCGATGCCGTAGATTCTTCCAAGTTTATGTCGCTTCACCATGGCGCCTCACAAGACACAGGCACGTGTCTGTAGCTTGTATCCTTTAACGCAATAGCGATATACCGTTCCTTAACAGCGACGAACCGTTTCATACGCCGATTGTGAAGGCGCGGGAACAGAACGCGCAATCAACCACAATCTCGCCCGCCTCGTTGCGCATGGCGTCGCGGTCCTCTTCGGGAAAGCGCGACAGCACGCTTTCGTAGTGTGCGATCGTGCAGCGACAGCCTCGGCTGAGCGCGTCACCGGCGTCGACCCTGATTTCGCCCTCTTCATGAAACAGGCGCCACACAACAGCATCTAGCGAAAGGTCTGTGTCGACCAGTTCGTCGTGACTGAGCGTGCCTGCCAGCACGCTGACATGCTTCCAATCGGGGTGATCGAACCGCACATGGAGCCGCTCCCGCCCTTCCTCGCCTTGCGGAAGATGCTGCAGCAGCATGCCTCCGGCAATGCAGCTGCTACCTCTCGCCCGAATGCCAACCTTGAGTACCGTCGGGATCTGCTCCGACTGGAAGAAATAGGCCTCGCAAGCGGCGGACAGTGAGTCCCCTTCGAGCGGCACAATCCCCTGATACCGTTGGCGTCTTGCGGTTTCGAAGGTGATCGCGAGATATCCCTTCCCGAATAACGCGGAGAGGGTCGGGCTGGCTCCCAACCCGGCCAGCTTCTCGCGGTCGAATTCGGCATAGCCGCGCAGCTCGCCGCCACGGTAGTCGCAAACCAGCAAGCGGATGGGTCCAGCCTCGGTTTGGGCCTGGATCGTAAGTTGCGCTCCATCCTCCTTGAGCAAGCCCCCCATCAGCGCCGCGAGCACCAAGGCTTCTGCCAGAAGATGCGTTACTGGCGGAGGATAGTCATGCGCAGCAATGATGGTGTCGAGCACAGGGCCAAGCCGTACGGCCCGTCCTCGGGCATCGCGGGCGGGCAAGCTGAAGGCCAACAGGCGGTCTGAATAGGTCTCGGTTGGAAATGTCATCAAGCGGCCAATATGGTGCCCCGGGCTACCGAATGTAAGGCCAGGTCCGGTCTGGTCTCAAAGCTTGCCGAAACACCATAGGAGCACCGATTTCTGCGCATGCAGCCGGTTCTCAGCCTCGTCAAAGACCACTGACCGCGGACTCTCGAAAACGCCTTCGCTGACCTCTTCCCCGACATGCGCCGGTAGGCAATGCAGGAACAGCGCGTCAGGGCGCGCGCGCGCCATCAACGCCTCGTTGACCTGGTAGGGCGCCATCGCCGCCAGCTTGTTGTGGGTATGCTCCTGACCCATCGACACCCATGTGTCTGTCACCAGTACATCGGCACCCTCGGCAGCTTGTGCCGCATCGCGAGTGTGGACTACCGATGCGCCGGCCGCCCGCGCCATCTCCACAAATCGGGCATCGGGATCGTATCCTTGCGGCGTGGCAATCCGGACGTTGAACTTCATCAAAGCGGCCGCTTCAAGGATCGAGTTGAGGACATTGTTGCCATCGCCGAACCACGCGACTTCCAGGCCGGGCAGTGGTTTGCCGTGTTCGATCAAGGTCAGGAGATCCGCGACAATCTGGCACGGATGCGAGAGATCGGTCAGCCCGTTGATCACCGGCACATCGGCATGATGTGCCATTTCCTCCAGTTTGGCATGATCATCGGTACGCAGCATTATCGCATCAACCATGCGGCTCAGCACGCGCGCCGTGTCGGCAATGCTTTCGCCGCGTCCAAGCTGGCTCGACGATGCATCGAGCACCAAGGCTGCGCCGCCAAGCTGGCGCATCGCCATGTCGAAGCTCACGCGCGTCCGGGTCGAGTTCTTCTCGAACACCATTCCCAGCACATGCCCCGCCAGCGGCTGGTCCGCATCGGGCCTGGCTTTGGGCCAGCCGCTCCGCGCCGCTTTCCGGTCGATTGCATTGGCCAGCATCGCCGCGATCGCATCAGGCCCGGCGTCCGAAAGATCGAGAAAGTGCCGTCCTGCCATCAGTTTACCTGAGGCGGCTCGAAGCTGGCCGCTCCCGCCGACAACTTCTCGAAGAACTCGTCCATCTCCGCATCGCCGACGACCAACGGTGGCAGCACGCGTAGCGTATTGTCGCCCGCAGCCACGGTCAGCAGCTGATGGTTGTCGCGCAGGTGGACATAGAAGGGGCGGCTTTCGATCTTCATCTTGAGGCCAAGCATGAGGCCCTTGCCGCGCACGAGCTCAAACAGGTCGGGGTAATTGCCGATGAACTGTTCAAGCCGACTACGCAGCCGTTCGCCCTTTTCCCGCACTTCGGCCAGGAACTCCTCGTTGGCAACGGCATCCATCACGGCCATGCCGGCGGCCATTGCCAGCGGATTGCCACCATAGGTCGAACCATGCGTCCCGAAGGTCATCCCGCGCGAGGCCTTTTCGGTGGCGAGGCAGGCCCCCAAGGGGAAGCCGCCGCCGATGCCCTTGGCGGTGGCAAGGATATCGGGCTCGATCCCGTATTGTTCATAGGCATACAGCGTGCCGGTGCGCGCCACGCCACATTGGACCTCGTCCAGCACGAGCATTAGGCCGTGCTCGTCGGCCAGCTCGCGCAAGCCCTTCATGAAAGCATCCGAAGCGGGGCGAATGCCCCCTTCCCCCTGGATCGGTTCGACCAGGAAGCCGGCGGTGTGCGGCCCCATCAACGCCTTGGCGCTCTCTAGGTTGTCGAACTCGGCATATTTGAACCCTGCCAGTAGCGGCGAGAAGCCGTGATGCATCTTTTCCTGGTTCGACGCGCTGATCGTGGCCATCGTCCGCCCATGAAAGGCATTGGCAAAGGTGATCAGCTCGAACCTGGTCGTGTCCCCCTGATACTGGTGATAGGCGCGAGCGGTCTTGATCGCGCATTCGACTGCCTCGGCGCCTGAATTGGTGAAGAACACGGTGTCGGCAAAAGTTGCATCGACCAGCCGCTGCGCCAGCGCCTCGCCCTGCGGGCTGCCATAAAGATTGGAAACATGCATCAGGGTTTCGGCCTGGCGCTGGATCGCCCCGATCAGCCCCTTGTGCGAATGGCCCAAGAGGTTGACTGCAATCCCGCTGGCGAAATCGAGATAGCGCGTGCCGTCTTCGTCAATCAGGTGGCAATGCTCTCCTCGAACCGGCCGCACGCCGCTGCGGGGATAAACGGGCATGAGGGGGGTAATCGACATCTGGAAACCTCGGGCATTTCAAATCGGGAAAACGAGAAATGGCGGCCCACAAGGACCGCCATTTCCGCGTCGTTTAGTGGCTAGCATGCGGCCGGTCAAACCGCCGCATCACGCTGGTGATCAACCCTGGACGGGAACGAGGTTGACCGCCGAATGCTTGCCTCGTCGATCGACTTCGAGGTCGAACTCATAGCGCTCACCCTCATTGAGGGCGGACAGGCCGGACCGTTCGACCGCACTGATATGGACAAAGGCGTCGGGCTGGCCATCGTCGCGAACCAGAAAGCCGAAGCCCTTCATGGCATTGAAGAACTTCACGGTTCCAGTGGCCCGCTCGCCGGTCAGTTCACGTTGCGGCGTGGCCGGGCGCTGTGCCACCGGCACGACTTCCCCAACAACCTGCAGGTCCTGCGCGGAGACCTTGCCCCCACGATCGACCAGATTGAATTCGAGTTCCTGCCCTTCGGCCAGACCCTCAAGCCCCGCACGCTCCACTGCACTGATGTGGACGAAGATGTCATCTCCGCCGCTTTCCTGCTGAATGAAGCCGAAGCCCTTCTGGCTGTTGAAGAACTTGACCACGCCCTTGCCCGTGCCGACAACCTGGGCCGGCATGCGGCTGAACCCGCCGCCACCAGCGCCACCGCCGCCCCCGGGGCCACGCCCGCCGCCGCCTGGGCCACGCCCGCCACCGAAGCGATCGCCGCCACCACGGTCTTCACCAAATCCGCGCCCGGGGCCGCGATCGTCGCCGAACCCGCGTCCCCCGCCGCCAAAGCGATCCCGATTTCCGAAGTCGTTGCGCGGCGGGAAGCTTTCCATGCCGCTGGCGAAGGGATCGAAGCCGTCCTCGCCGAATCCGTCCCGCTTGTCCCGGCCCCGGCGGCGCCCTCTATCGTAACCCATAATTCCTTACGTACCTTGCCACTCCGCCCCAGAAACCCAGCGCCGGCGCTGCGGACGGACAGTCACGCCGGGCGCAGCAGGCATCGCGGCTTAGTGCCGAAACCCCACCTCTCTTAGGGAACCATAGCTTACAAAGGTTCGCGATGCGAATGATTTAACGCGTGGTGCGTCATCAACGCAGCATTGTGACATTTTGGCATTCGATTGTTTGCCAAATACGCGCTTGCCTGCCAGCAAGGAAATGCGCGAAAGCAGGCCCGCTATAGCGCGCCGAGAGGACATGCAATGGGTGATTTCCGCGAACTTTCCCCGACCATGCTGGCCAGCCCTCAGATCTGGCCGGACGATGTTGCCACAGCGGCCGCGCTGGGCGTCAGGCTGATCATCAACAACCGCCCCGACGGCGAATCGCCCGACGAACCGCAGGGACCGGCGATCGAAGCGGCGGCACGTGCCGCAGGCCTGGATTATGTCGCGATCCCGGTCAGCCATGCCGGCTTCAGTCTGCCGCAGGTCGAAGCGATGGGAGAAGCTCTCGCCAATGCCGGTGGCAAGGTGCTGGCTTACTGTCGCAGCGGAACGCGCTCGACCTTCCTGTGGGCCATGGCGCAAGCCAAGGCCGGCATGGAACCCGACGCGATTGCCGCTGCTGCGGCAAGCGCCGGTTATGACATCACTCCGGTGCGCCCGACGGTCGACATGCTGGCCGCTCAAGCCAAGGGCTGAGTTCGCAAAGACTCACTTGCGATAATCGAGCGGTGGGGCGCGATCCCCCAGCAAGGAACGATAGCGATATTCGGGGCCTCGGGCGGCATCGAACTCCTCCCTTGCAGCCTTGCGCAAGCCGGGGTTGGTGAAGAGTTCCGCGGCCATCAACGCCATTGCCTTGGCCGCGACCTGTGCGCCCTTGTGCCCGATCGAATGGCCACTGGCGGCCACCGCCTGCCAGCTGTGCGCGCTAGTTCCGGGCACCCAGGTCGCAGTGCGCACGCCCACGGTCGGCGTCGCCCACGAAACATCGCCCACATCGGTCGAGCCATAGCCCAGTGTCTTGGAATAGGGGCGAATTTCGGCTGCGCTGTCAAGCGGTTCGGCCGCCTCGCCCAGCGATTTCTGCAACTCGCTGGCCCAGGCGCGCTCCTCGGCAGTGTAAATCACGCCCCCCACCTGCCGCAGCTTGGCATCCATCACCCGGGCGAGGGTCTCGTTGACCAGCAACGGATTGTTGCCGTGAATGATCTCCCATTCGACCTTGGTGCCCGTGCCCAGGGCTGCGCCACGCGCGGCATCTTCCAGCCGTGCCCAGATCGCTTCCACCCCATCGGGCGAAGGGTCGCGCACATAATAAAACACTTCCGCGAAATCGGGGACGACATTGGGGGCATTGCCACCTTCGGTGATGACATAATGCATCCGGGCATCCTGCGGGATATGTTCGTGCATCATGTTGGCCATCATGTTCATCGCTTCGACCCCGTCGAGCGCCGAGCGGCCACGTTCCGGCGCCCCGGCCGCATGGGCCGAGATCCCGCGAAAGCGGAACTTGGCCGAACGATTGGCGAGGCTGGTCTGGGCCGCCGCGCTGTTCTCGTCATCGGCATGCCAATGCAGCGCGATATCGACATCCTCGAACAGGCCGGCTCGGGTCATGTAGACCTTGCCCGATCCACCCTCTTCCGCCGGCGTGCCATAGAGCCGGATGCGCCCCGGAGTGCCCGTGGCCTTGAGCCAGTTCTTCACCGCGATTGCGGCCGTCAATGAGCCCGCGCCAAACAGATTGTGACCGCAGGCATGGCCCGCCGCCTTGCCATCGACAGGTGCCCGCGTCGCCACGGCGGCCTGGTTGATCCCGGGCAGGGCGTCATATTCGGCCAGGATGGCAATGACCGGTCCACCGCTGCCCCATTCCGCAACGAAAGCCGTGGGGATATCGGCCACGCCCGTTTCAATGGTGAAGCCCTCACCACGCAGTTCCTCGATCATCAGCAAGCTTGATCGCTGTTCGAGATAGCCCAGCTCGGCCCAGTCCCACAGCTGCTGTGCGACGCGCGCCGTGCGTTCACGCTCGGCTTCGACTTTGGTCACCGGGTCGGCGGCCTGTGCCGCAATCGGGGACGATGACAGGGCGGCAAGAATCATCAGGCTGGCAGTAAAAGGCTTCATTGGCATTCCTCTCTTGCCCACCTGCTTGCCGCAAGCGGCGCGCCGTGCCAATCGGCAAATCGATGAAGATATCGCCCGAACTGCTGCAGTTTCTTGGCTCGCTGGTCGCAATACTTGCGCTGGCGGGAACCGCGCGCTGGCTTGGATTGGGGGGCAAGCCAAGGTTGGAAGACGATGCCGCAGTCTGCCGCGCCGCTGGCGAAGCGGCCTTTGGCTATGAGCCGGTGGCAGTCGCGCGCGACCTTGAGGGACGCGGCGCGATCATGCGTGACGCGGGCGGACGGCTGTTGCTGCTCAAGCTGCACGGCAATCGTTTCGCCGGGCGTATCCTCACTCCGGCAGCGCGGGCGCGGATCTGGCGCGACTTGGGCAAGGCTTCGCTCGAGGTTGACTGCGGCGAGCGCCGCTTCGGGACGGTTCACCTCGAGATCGAACAACCGGAGGCTTGGGCCGATGCGATCAATCGACTAGGATCGCATGGCCATGCCTGACTTTTCGCCCACCGAATATGCCGTGCCCGGTTTCGTGGCTCTGGTGCTGGCCGAGATGATCTGGGCCCGCCTGCGCCGACGCGAAGCCTATGAACCGCGCGACACGCTCACCAGTCTCGCCTTCGGCCTCGGCAGCACCGTTTCGGGCCTGTTGTTCGGCAGCTTCTTCTTCCTGCTGTTCCTGTGGGTATGGCAGTTCCGCCTGTTCGAGATCGGCTGGGGCTGGTGGGCCTGGCTACTGTGCTTCGTGCTTGACGATCTGGCCTACTACTGGATCCACCGGTTTGGCCACCGCGTGCGCTGGTTCTGGGCGAGCCACGTGAACCACCATTCGAGCCAGCACTACAATCTGTCGACCGCGCTCAGGCAGACCTGGACCGGCTTTCTCACGCTGGGCTTTGCCTTCAAGCTGCCGCTGGTGCTGCTCGGCTTCCACCCGGCGATGATCGCGATCTGCGGCGGTTTCAACCTCATCTACCAGTTCTGGATCCACACTGAAGCGATCGGGCGGATGCCACCTTGGTTCGAAGCGGTGATGAACACACCCAGTCACCACCGCGTGCATCATGCCACCAATCCGCGCTATCTCGACCGTAACTATGCCGGCGTGTTCATCGTCTGGGACCGGATGTTCGGCACTTTCGAGCCCGAGAGCGATGATGAGCCGATCCGCTATGGCATCATCAAGCAATTGGGCAGTTTCAACCTGCTGTGGGCGGTGTTTCACGAATGGATCGGGATCGTGCAGGATCTGTGGCGCGCGCCGTGGGGGCACAAGCTGGGCTATCTCCTGCGCGAACCGGGCTGGACGCATGACGGCAGCCGCGAGACCTCCGACATGATCCGCGCGCGCTGGCTGGCAGGACAGGATCCTGACGAGAGGGCGGCAAATCCAGTAGCCAATCAAAACCCGATTGCAGGCAGCAGCGAGCCTGCCTAACACTCTCTCCCAAGAGGAGAGAGCATGGACACGTTCGATTATGTTGTAATTGGTGGTGGCAGCGCGGGTAGCGCGGTCACAGGGCGGCTGGCGGAAGATGGCCGATCCAGCGTGTGCCTGCTTGAGGCAGGCGGCAGCAATGACAACTTCCTGGTCAAGACGCCGGGGTTCATGCCTTTCCTGCTCAAGAATACCAACTATCGCTATGAAACCGTGCCGCAGAAAGGCCTCAACGGTCGGACTGGCTACCAGCCGCGCGGAAAGGGCCTCGGCGGTTCGAGCGCGATCAACGCCATGGTCTATATCCGTGGCAACCGCTGGGATTATGACAATTGGGCCGCACTCGGCTGCTCTGGCTGGAGTTACGAAGACGTTCTGCCCTATTTCCGGCGGAGCGAAGGCAATATCCGCGGCGCGGACGATTATCACGGCGCCGTCGGCCCCTTGTCCGTCTCGGACCAGAAGTGGCCCAATCCGACCAGTTCGGCATTCGTTGACAGCGCAGCCCAGCTGCAGCTGCCGCAGAACGCCGACTTTAACGGCGAAAGGCAGGAGGGCTTCGGCCTTTACCAAGTTACGCAAAAGGGCGGCGAGCGATGGTCCGCGGCGCGGGCCTACGTCGAGCCACTGCGTGGCCGACCCAATCTCGATATCCGCACCGGATCGCTGGTCGAGCGGCTTGTGATCGAGGACGGCCGCGTGAGCGGGGTCGCAATCACGCGCGGGCGCAAGCGCGAAGTGGTGAAAGCGCGGCATGGGGTGATCCTTTCGGCCGGGGCATTCAATTCGCCGCAGATCCTGATGCTGTCAGGTATCGGCCCCGGCGAGCACTTACGCCAGCACGGCATCGAAGTCAGGCTCGACAAGCCCGCCGTGGGCAGCGATCTGCAGGATCACATCGATTACGTTTCGGGCTGGGCCACGCAATCGACCGAGCCCTTCGGCAATTCGCTGGCCGGCACCTGGCGAATGATCAAGGCGATCATCGAGCATCGCCGCCACCGCACCGGCATCATGACGACCTGCTTTGCTGAGAGCGGCGGCTTCTGGAAAGTCATGCCAGACAGCCCGGCGCCGGATGTGCAGTGGCACTTCGTGCCCGCCGTGCTGGAAGACCATGGGCGCGAGAAGGTGAACGGCCACGGCTTTTCGCTGCATGCCTGTGTGCTGCGCCCGGAGAGCCGCGGCACGGTGCGGCTCAATTCCGCCCGAGCCGGGGATGCACCGCGGATCGATCCCAACTTCTTTGACGACGAGCGCGATCTCGCGGTGATGCGCGCCGGCGTGCGGCTGTCGCACCGGATCGTGGACGCGCCGCCACTGGCCGATTACCGGCCGGTCGATCGCCATCCAGTCGACCTTGCTGACGATGCCCAGCTGGACGAGCTGATCCGCAGCCGCGCCGACACTGTCTATCACCCCGTCGGCACTTGCCGCATGGGTGCAGACGAGGCCAGTGTCGTCGATCCGACGCTGAAAGCGCGCGGGATCGACGGGCTATGGATCGCGGACGCTTCGATCATGCCGAAGATCGTCAGTGGCAACACCAATGCGCCGAGCATCATGATCGGCGAACGCTGCGCCGATTTCGTGAAGCAGGCAACGCCGGCCTGATTCTCAGCGAATCCGCTTCCACATGGTCGCAAGCGGAACCGGCACCGGACCATTCTCGTCGAACCATTCGCTTTCGACCGCGTAACCGCAAGCGAGATAGAGCGGCTTGCCCGACATCGTTGCGGCCATTTCGAGCTCGCGGAACCCCTCTTCGCGCGCGGCCTGCTCGGCAGTGTCGAGGATCAGTCGACCGACGCCTTTGCGGGTGTGATCGGGATGGGTGTACATGGCGCGGATGCGGGCGCGCTCGGTCGAGGGATCAAGCAGGCGCGGATTGCGCCCAGCCGAATGGTTGCCGCCGTAAAGCGTTGCCCGGCGCGACCAGCCGCCGCAGCCTGCCAGTTCACCATCGTCCTCGACACAATAATAGGTGCCATCCTCGATCAGCTGGAGGTCAAGCCCCATCGCCACATGCGAGGCGGCAATCTGTTCGGGTGTCAGGAACCCCTGCTGCAGCTCCGCGATGGCGCGGTCCATGAGCGCCGCGATCGCCGGCGCATCGGCTGCGGTGGCAATTCGTATCTTGAGCATGAACAGATCCCGAATGTGAAAAGGGGCGACCCGCAGGCCGCCCCTGATCCATAGCCAATCCAGCCTGAAATCAGAACTGGAAGCGTGCTCTCACATAGTAGCTGCCGCCGTTGAAGCCGAACGGCGAGCGTTCGCCATACTTGGCACCCACGATACCCGCGAAGGGGTTCACGGTCGGGTAGGTATCGAACAGGTTCTGCGCCCCGGCCGCGATTTCGAGACCCTCGATCACTTCGTAACCGAGCTCGGCATCAACCGTTACCTTGGCCTTCGCGTTGATCGGCAGGGTGTCGTCTTCAAGGTGAGCCTCGAAATACTTGCCGAAATAATTGGCGCGCAGCAGCCCGCGGAAGCGGCCTTCCTCATGCGTCAGGTTGAGGAAGCCCTTCCAGCGGGGCAGGCCGTCCTCGAGCTGGCGGGCACGGGTGCTGGCGATCGTGGCACCAAAATCGGTCACATCGGTCTTGGTGTAGTTCACTGCCAGCGTGGCCCGCGTTGTGCCCGCTTCTGTCACGTTGAAGCGCCCGTTGACCACGAAATCGATACCCTGAGTGCGGGTGTCGAAGTCGTTGTTGAAGAAGGCGAAGGCCACGAGGTCCTCAAACCCGGTAAAGTCGGCGCGGTCGATCACCCCGGCCGCGTCGAGCTGGGTCAGCAACTCGGCTGTGGGCGGCGTAACGCCGGGTGCACAGCTGGTTGCCACGCCTTCCCGATCGGCGAGGTAACAAAGCGCCGCCGGGAAATCGATCGTCGAGGAGCGCGAGATACGGTCCTTCAGCTTGATGTTGAAATAGTCGAGCGTGAAGGTGATGTCGCCGAAATCCCCGGCGATGCCCAGCGTGAAGCTGTCCGCCTCTTCCGGGCCAAGCGTCGGGCGGGCGAGCCCGAGCCCGCCATTGGCGACGGTGTCCGAGATGTAGTCCGCAGCAATCAGGCCCGGCGCACTGCTGAGCGGGAAGGTGCCTTCATCCTGCAGCGTTCCGTTCGAGAACTGCGTGGTGACGTTGATGACATTGGCCTGGCCGGCGGTCGGCACGTGGAAACCGGTCGAATAGGTGCCGCGCAGGCGCAGCGCATCCGACAGCTTGTAGAGCCCGCCGATCTTCCAGGTGGTGGTGCTGCCGAAGCTCTTGGTGTCTTCGTAGCGCACCGCAGCCTGCAGTGTCAGGGCCTCCATCAGGTCAGCTTCGATATCGATGTAAGCCGCCTTGTTGTCTTCCTTCCAGGAACCCGCGCTGTTCGGCGCAAAGCCGGGGAAGCCGTTCGAACTGGTCGAGAAGCCCTGGCCGAACGGATAGGCGGCTGTCGGCTGGGCCAGCGGCCCGAGTTCGTAGGATTCCTCGTCGCCTGCGGTGATCGTGAATTTCTCGTCGCGATACTCCGCGCCGGCTGCCACGTAGACGCTGCCGCCGCCAACCGGGATCTCGTAGCCGAGGTTCAGGTTGACCAGGTTTTCTTCCTGCGCGTAGCCACCCGGATTGAATTCGGTCGGCGTGTTCGGGCCAAGCGAGGCATTGATCGTGTTGCGGATCGCAAAGGTCGCCTTGTTGCGGCCGTGGCGATAGCTGAGGTCGAAATCGAGCCCGCCCAGCACCTGGCCCTTGATCCCGGTTGCAATCGAGTAATCCTCGATGTCGCCACCGAAACGCGGGGTGAAGCCGCCCGGGAACAATTCAACGAAGGAGAAACAGTTGGCGTCCGCCGTGACGGAGGCCAACACCGTCGGATCAGGCAGCAGCCCCCCGCCCGCAGTGAGCGGAATGCCGGCAGGGCAATCGCCCGCCGTTGTGTTGGAAAGGTCGCCGACCAGAACCGACGGCACCGCATTGGCGGCGTTGGAGGCCGCGCCTGTAATCGGATCGACCAGCGGACCGGCATAAACCCCGCCACGATTGGTCGGATTGCGGAAGAAGAACCCGCCATCGACGTTGCGCTCGGCATAATTGCCGAAGGCATAAAGCGTGATGTCCTCGGTCAGGTCGAGCCCGAAATTGGCGAACAGCTTGAGATCGTCATTGATGTTCGGCTGGCCCCAGATCTGCGCCGGATCGGCCACCGCCGTATTGCCGGCTGCGATCAGCGCTGCCGCATCGTCACGCTGCACCGAACGGACAGTATCGTCGGTTTCGCCGAATTCGGCGCTGAGGTTGAGGAAGCCGGCATCGGTGATCGGCAGGCCGATATTGGCGGCAAACAGGTAATTGTCGCCGTCGCCTTCATAGGTCGAGCCCCATTTGGCCGAGACCTCTCCGCCTTCGGCGCTGTCCTTGAGGATGAAGTTGAGCACGCCAGCGATCGCGTCCGAACCATATTGCGACGAGGCGCCGTCGCGCAGCACTTCGAGCTGCTTGATCGCGATCGAGGGTATGACCGAGATGTCGGGGCCCTGCGAACCGTCGGAAATGCCGCCGCCAAGGAAAGCGATCACCGAGGCGCGATGCATGCGCTTGCCATTGACCAGCACCAGCGTGTTGTCGGGCGAAAGCCCGCGCAGATTGGCCGGGCGCACCAGCGTGGCGGCGTCCGAGATCGGCTGCGTGCTGACATTGAACGACGGAACCGAGATGCGCAAAGCATTGCCGATGTCGTTCGAGGCCTGGTTGGAGAGTTCGGCACCGCCCACCACGTCAACCGGGGCCACGGTGTCTGCCGCCGAACGGTCGGACTGGCGGGTGCCGGTAACGATGATGGTGGGTGCGTCAGCCGCCTCGTCGCCGGCATCCTGTGCCACAGCGGGAGTGGCCGTGGCCATGCCGGCTACGCCGCAAAGTAAAACCGAACGGCGAATGAAATTGCCCGAAGTTTGAGTAGCCATTGTCTTGCCTCCCCTTATCTAAATTGAGGGGGTCATGTCAGAACATACCCCGCCTGCGCAAGGTCGTTGTCACGATCTGCGAGACTAAACGGTGCAAATGTCACATGGCTGCAACAGATAAAAAGGGGGCCGGAGCGGCTGGCTCCGGCCCTTGTCAGTCGGTTCGTTCGCAGGAGGAACGAGGTGAGGCGGGGGAAGGAGGGAGAGGAGAGAGGTCCTCCCCCCGCCAAACGGTTGATCAGTTGTAAGCGCGCTCCCCGTGTTCGGAGATGTCGAGCCCGTCGTGTTCGGTTTCGGCGGAGACCCGCAAGCCGGTGACCGCCTTGGCGATGAAGATCGCGATCGCAGTACCAACCGCAGCAACACCGATGGTGGTGACGACGGTCAGCAGCTGCGTCACCATCTGGCTGCCAACGACGTAATCGTCACCGCCCGGGCCGCCCAGGGCGGGCGAATAGACAATCGCGGTGCCCAGTGCCCCGACGATGCCGCCCACGCCGTGAATGCCGAAGGCGTCGAGCGAGTCGTCATAACCAAGCTTGGCCTTCACCTTGGCGACCGCGAAGTAGCAGATCACCGAAGCAACGATCCCCAGCAGGATTGCCCCGAACGGGCCGCTGTTGCCAGCCGCCGGGGTTACCGCGACCAGGCCCGCAATTACGCCCGAACAGAAGCCCAGGGCCGAGCCCTTGTGGCCAGCAAGGCGTTCGACAACCATCCAGGTAAGGCCGGCTGCAGCAGTGGCCACGAAGGTGTTGATCATGGCGAGCCCGGCCGAGGCATTGGCTTCGAGCGCCGACCCGGCGTTGAAGCCGAACCAGCCCACCCACAGCAGGCCGGTGCCAACCATGGTCAGCGTCATGCTGTGCGGTGGCATGGGCTCGCCCGGATACCCTTTGCGCTTGCCAAGGATATAGGCTGCCACGAGCGCCGAGACACCCGCATTGATATGCACGACCGTGCCGCCGGCGAAATCGAGTGCACCCATGGCGAAGAACAGGCCGCGTGCTTCCCAGACCATGTGCGCGATCGGGAAATAGACGATCGTGAGCCACACCGCGACGAACACCATCACCGCCGAGAATTTCATGCGTTCAACTGTTGCACCCAGTACCAGGGCGGCAGTGATCGCAGCGAAAGTCATCTGGAACGAGATGAACACATACTCGCTGATCACCACACCATCCGTGAAGGTGGCAGCGGTGGAATCAGGCGTTACGCCGGCGAGGAAGAACTTGCCCCAGCTGATGTATTCATTGCCTTCCGGGCCGAACGCCAAGCCATACCCGTACATCACCCAGATCAGCATCGCGAGCGCAGCGGTCGCACCAATCTGGGTCATGGTCGAGAGCATGTTCTTGGACCGTGTCAGGCCGCCATAGAACAGCGCAAGTCCTGGCAGGATCATCAGGAGGACCAGAACAGTCGAGGTCATCATCCAGGCATTGTTGCCCGGATCCGCGACGGGGGCGGCGGCTTCGACCGCCTCGACTGGAACTGCCGCAGCAGCTTCTGTGGCGACTTCGGCCACGGCCTCGGCGGCTTCTTGCGCCATCGCCGCTGTCGCGGCGAACATGGATGCACCGAGCGCCCCGGCGCCGGCCATGAATTTGCGGATCATGTTGGAATCCCTCATTGCGGTTAGAGCGCCGTTTCGCCGGTTTCGCCGGTGCGAATCCGGGTGGCCGATGCCAGGTCGAGCACGAAGATTTTGCCATCGCCGATAGCGTCGGTGTTGGCGGTCTGCTGGATGGTCTCGACCACCTGCGCGGCGACATCGTCGCCGACGGCAATCTCGAGCTTCACTTTCGGCAGCATGTTCGTGGAGTATTCGGCGCCGCGGTAGATCTCGGTCTGGCCTTTCTGGCGGCCAAAGCCCTTGACCTCAGTCACGGTCATGCCGGCGATGCCGATGGCGCCCAGCGCTTCGCGGACCTCATCGAGCTTGAACGGTTTAATTACGGCGATGATGAACTTCATCTCTGCCCCCTGATACTCACCGGGCAGTTCCCGGCTGTGCAGGTGCAGCAAAAGCCGTGCCAAAACTTCTATCTCATTGAATTATCGCTATATGATGCAGGCCAGCATTGCCTAATCGAAAGGCATTCTTGGAAATACTGCCTAATTGTTAATCTGTAGCACAAATTTTAGGCAAGTTTCAGTCGGGTCCAGACAGGCAGGTGATCCGATGCCTGGACCGCCTGCGCGCTGTGATGGACGCCCCCGCCCAGGCAATCCCAATCAGGGGTGGCCACAATCCGATCGAGCGGCGCGATCGGGCGCCGCGCCGGATAGCTTGGCCCGGGTGTAATCTGTTGCCAGGCCACTCCGAAGGCGCGCATCGCCCCGGTCAGCCTCCCCCATTGATTGAAATCACCCATGATCACTGTAGGCAGGCGTGCGCCGCGTGCGCAATAGCGCAGCATCGACTTAAGCTGGTCGCGTCGACGCAATCCCGAAATGTCGAGATGCGCGCCCAGAATCCGGAACGCCCGCCCATCTAGTGCCAGTTCCGCCGCCACCGCCCCGCGCGGCTCCAGCGTCGGCAAGGGCAGCGGTTCAGCCATGGCGCACACGATGTGGCGCCGGACCAGCAAGGCATTGCCGTGCCAGCCCAGACTGCGCGGGCGTTCGGACACATCGAGCGGACGCCACGGCGTATCGTCCAACAGCGCGCGCGGCAGCACCGAGGCGCGCTGGCCAAACCGGCGATCCGCCTCCTGCAGGGCGATCACATCGGCATCGAGTTCGCGCAGTACCGCGATAATGCGATCGGGATCGCGGCGCCCGTCAGCACCCACGGCCTTGTGGATGTTGTAGCTGGCGAATGTCAGCTCCATGGCGCGGGCTTGTGCTACTCGCCGGCGATGTAGCGATCGGTCGCACGCGTCGGCAAACCGTCGATGCTTGAGATGCGCACCGACATCTTCGCTTCCCATTCGCTCGGGTTGGCCTGGGCATGCGCTTTCACGAGCGTTGGCCGCTCGTCCTGGAATTCCATGAACGGCACGCCCCAGCCGCAACTGGTCTGCACGCTCTCGATTTCGATCACGAAGATCTGCCGGGTGCCGGGCAACAGCGTGAAATGCGCCGCCAGTTCCGCCCACTCCCCGTCCTGCGGCAACACCGGTCGCCCGCGGCCATAGATCCGCAGGATCAGCGCAGGCTGCTGGAAATTGCAGAACATCAGCGTGATCCGCCCGTCAGCGGCCAGATGGGCGTGGGTTTCATTGCCCGAACCGCCGAGGTCGAGATAGGCAACCCGTTGCGGAGACAGCACCCGGAAGGCATCATAGCCCTTGGGGCTGAGATTGATCCGCGCACCCTCGGCCGCAGTGGCAACAAAAAAAACCGGCTGCTTGCCGATCATCTCCACATGCTTGGCATCCAGCGCCTCGAAGAAGTCGGCCATGTTAGAGATCCCTGCCTAGAGAAAATCGCGCAGCGTCGCCATGAAGCGATCGAACTGGTCGTGGTGCAGCCAATGCCCCGCCTTTTCGAATTCGATCACCTCGGCGTGGTTGAAATACTTGATCCGCCCGTCCTTGGCCGGGTTCGAGGCCCAGCTGTCTGCTCCGTAAAGCAGCAATGTGGGGCATTGGATCGCGCCCCACAGCTCGTGCAGGAACTCGTCGGCGATGTCCTCCACGCCCCACACGTTCAGGTGCGGATCGAACTTCCAGGTGTAGGTGCCGTCCTCATTGCGGTTCACGCCGTGGATGGTGAGGTGCCTTGCCTGTTCCTCGGTGAGGTAGGAATTTTCCTCGATCATGCGGCGGAAGGCATCCTCGATCGAGGCGTATTTGCGCGGATTGCGGCCCGATGCGGCGCGCTTCTTCTCGATCCATTCGGCAAAGCGTTCGGGATAGGGCGTCCGGCGCATTTCGGCCGCCCGCTCGGGGCTGGGGCCCAGCCCTTCGATTGCCACGATCTTCCTGACCATCCCGGGAAACACCCCGGCATAGCGCAGTGCGACATTGCCGCCCATCGAATGGCTGACGATGGTGACCGGCCCGACATCGAGCTGGTGCACGAACTGCGCCAGGTCATAGACCATGTCGTTCGAACGATAATTGCCGTCGGACACCCATTCGCTGTCGCCATGGCCACGATGATCCATCGCCACCACATGCCAATCCCGGCACAGCGCCTCGGCGGTCCAGTCCCAGCTGCGCGCATGGTCGCGGCCGCCATGGACCAGCACCAGGGGCGGCTTGCCGCGGTTGCCCCAATCGACATAGTTGAGCCGCAGCCGCTGCGAGATGAAGGTCTGGTTGGTGGGTCCGGTGCCGTTCATGACTTTCGCTTTGAGCCAAGCGCGCGCGGCATGCAAGACTACCGTTCCTTGGTGGCGGAGAAGGCTATCTCAGGGTTCTTTTCGGCCTGGTAGCTTACGTCCCACGGGCTACGCGCCATGAATACCAGGTCGCCGTCGCGGTCGCGCGCAAGGTTCGCGCGGTTGAAGTCCGCAAAACCTTTCAGTGCCGCCTCGGTGCCCTTCAGCCACCGCGCTGTCGCGAAAGGTGATGCTTCGAGCACCGCTTCGACCTTGTATTCGGCCTCAAGCCGCGAGATCAGCACCTCGAGCTGGAGCTGGCCGACCACCCCCACGATCCACTGCGCGCCGATTTCCGGATAGAACACCTGGATCACGCCCTCCTCGGAAAGATCATCGAGCGCTTTCCTGAGCTGCTTGGTCTTGGTCGGATCCTTCAGCACCACCCGGCGCAGGATTTCCGGCGCGAAATTGGGCAGACCCGTAAAGCGCACCTGGTTCTTCTCGGACAGCGTATCGCCCACCCGCAGGGTGCCGTGGTTGGGGATGCCGATGATGTCGCCGGCCTCGGCGGTATCGGCCAGCTCGCGATCCTGCGCGAAGAACAGGATCGGCGAATGCACCGCGATCGGTTTGCCGAGACCCGAAGGCGTGAGCTTCATGCCACGCCGGAACGTGCCCGAGACCATGCGCATGAAGGCGATCCGGTCGCGATGGTTCGGGTCCATATTGGCCTGGACCTTGAAGATGAAGCCAGTCACCTCGTCGCGGGTGGGCGGCACCTGTTCTTCACCGGCTGGCTGCGGGCGCGGAGGCGGGGCAAAGCGCGCAATCGCCTCAATCAGTTCGGATACGCCGAAATTCTTCAGCGCCGACCCGAAATAGACCGGGGTAAGGTCGCCGCTCCGGTATGCTTCGAGGTCGAACTCGGGATAGCCCGCCTGGGCCAGTTCGATCTCCTCGGCGAACTCCTCGGGGATCGGCGCCTCGGCCTCGCGCTTGCCGAGATATTCCTTCGATGGGCCTTCGGGTCGGCTCACCGCGCCGCTGGCAAAATCGAGAATGCCTTCGAACCGCCCGCCCATACCGACCGGCCAGCTTTGCGGGCTGACATCGAGCGCGAGCATATCGGCCACTTCGTCAAGCAGGTCGAAACATTCGCGCCCCTCGCGGTCGACCTTGTTGACGAAGGTAATGATCGGCACGGAACGTAGGCGGCACACCTCGAACAGCTTGCGGGTCTGCGGCTCGATCCCCTTGGCGGCATCGATCACCATGATCGCACTGTCGACTGCGGTGAGCGTGCGATAGGTATCTTCCGAGAAATCCTCGTGGCCCGGCGTATCGAGCAGGTTGAAGGTGATGCAGTCGCGCTCGAAAGTCATCACGCTCGAGGTCACCGAAATGCCGCGCTGCTGCTCGATCTTCATCCAGTCGCTGCGGGCACGTCGCGCCTGGCCGCGAGCTTTCACCTCGCCCGCCAGATGGATCGCGCCGCCCTGCAGCAGCAGCTTTTCCGTCAGAGTGGTTTTCCCGGCATCCGGGTGCGAGATGATCGCGAAAGTGCGGCGGTTCGACATGTGCATTCGGCAAGCGCGATCTAACCGCGCAGTTCCGCCCCCTGCTTGACAGCCGCAGCCACGATAGCATCGGAAATCGCCTTGAGATCGGCTTCGCGATAGCTCGTGTCCTGCGGTTGCAGGATCACTTCGATAGCAATCGACTTGCGCCCCTCAGGCACGCCTTGTCCGGTGAACACGTCAAACACGCGAGCGTCGACGATGTTCGCCTTGTCGGCGCCCTTTACCGCGCGAACCAGCTCTCCTGCCGCAAGCTCCGCCGGGACCAGGAAAGCGAAATCGCGCGTCACCGAATGCAGCGCGGGCGGCGCAAAGCGCGGTCGTGCAAAGCCGGAACCGGGCTTCCGCGCCGGCAGAGCATCGAGGAAAATCTCGACCGCCGCCACCGGGCCGTCGATATCGAACGCCTTGAGCGTCGCCGGATGCAGCAGGCCGAAGCGCGCGAGCACGTTCTTGGGGCCAAGCCGCAGGGTCGCCGATTGCCCGGGATGGAACTGGTCGCCCGCTTCGCCCATCACCGCCAGATTGCCAACCGGCGCGCCGGCCACTTCGAGCAGTGCGAGCGCCTCGTCCTTGGCGTCAAAAGCATCGAACTTCGCCGCCTTGCCGGAAGCCCAGCCACGCGCGCGGCGCTCACCCGCCAGCACCACGCCCATGGTCGGCCGTTCGAGGCTGGCGCCATCATTGGAGCGGAAATAGCGCCGTCCGATTTCGAACAGCCGCAGCCCGTCGGCACCCCGATCGAGATTGCGCCGCGCCGCACCAATCAGGCCGGGGAGCAGCGAGGGGCGCATCGCCTTCATGTCCTCGCTGATCGGATTCTCCAGCACCCACAGCGGCGTGCCATCCGCAAAATGTTCGGCCTCGGCAGTCGGCAGGAAGGACCAGGTTACCGCTTCGCTCAGCCCACGCGCAGCCGCTGCCCGGCGCAGTCTGCGCTCGATCAATTGCTGCGGCGTAGCCGTGGGTCTGGCCACGCCCTGCGTGCGCAGCAGGGGAGCACTCTCGACCCGGCCGAGCCCGTAAATCCGCACAACTTCCTCAACTAGGTCGGGCCAGCCATCGACATCGGGGCGCCAGGTCGGGACCAGCATCCGCCAGGGCAACAGCTCGAGCGGCTGCTCGGCCACAAATCCCAGCCGTCCAAGGATGTTACGCTGCTCCTGTGGCGGGATGTCGACCCCGCCCAGTTGCCTGGTCATGTCGGGCGAGAAATCCACCGTCTTTAGCACGTTTGGATAGCCATCGGCGGGATGGTTCCCGGCGATGACGGGTTCGGACACTTCGCCGCCGCACAAATCGACGATCATTTGCGCCGCCGTCTCGATCGACACCGACAACATCATCGGATCGATACCGCGCTCGAAGCGCTGGCGCGCGTCGGTAGTGATGGCATGGCGCTGGCCGGTGCGCGAGATGCTGACCGGATCGAACCAGGCGCATTCGAGCAGGACATCGGTGGTCGCCTCGGTCACCCCCGAAGCCTCGCCACCGATGACGCCCCCAAGGCCCAGCACCCCGGCATCGTCCGCGATCACGCAGTCATCGGTAGTTATAGTGTAGCTCTTGTCGTTGAGTGCGAGGAAGGATTCGCCGTCACGCCCGCGACGCGCCGTGATGGCACCGGTCAGCTTGGCCAGATCATAGACATGGAGCGGCCGCGCCCGGTCGACCGAGAAATAGTTGGTGATGTCGACCAGCGCCGAAATGGGCCGCAAACCGGCCGATGTGAGCCGGTCCTGCAGCCATTGCGGGCTAGGCCCATTCTTCACTCCGCGGATCACGCGGCCCCAGAACACGTGGCAGCCGCTGCCTTGCTCCACCCGGATCGTAACCGGGCACGGGAAACGGCCCTCGATCGCCTGATAGCGGGTCGGTTTGTGCAGGAAGGTGCCAAGGCCGGCAGCCGCAAGATCGCGGGCGATCCCGTCTACGCCCATGCAATCGGGGCGGTTAGGTGTGATCGCCACATCGAAGATGGGCGAGGCACCGTGGTACTCGGCAAAGCTGGCACCCACCGGTGCATCCGTGGGTAGTTCGATGATGCCCTGGTGGTCGTCTCCCAGTTCGAGCTCGCGCACCGAACACATCATGCCGTTCGATTCGACGCCGCGGATCGCGCTCTTGCGCAATTCCATGCCGTTCACAGGCACGACCGCGCCGGGCAGGCCCAGCACGCCCTTCATCCCCGCGCGGGCATTGGGCGCACCGCACACCACCTGCAGCGGCGTGCCGTCACCGGCATCGACGGTCAGCACTTGCAGCTTGTCGGCATCAGGATGTGGCTGCGCGGTCAGCACTTCGGCGACAAGGAAACCCTTGAGCCGGTCGGCCGGATCTTCGATCGCTTCGACCTCGATCCCGATGCGGTTGAGCGTGGCGGCGATGTCCTGGACCGAAGCCTCGGTGTCGAGGTGGTCCTTCAGCCATTCGAGCGAGAACTTCATGGTCGCGCCCCTACCCCGCCCGACAGCGTCGGCTGGTCAAGATGCGAGAAGCCGTAATGGCCAAGCCAGCGCACATCACCATCGAAGAAGGCCCGCAGATCGTCCATCCCGTATTTGAGCATGGCCAGCCGGTCGACGCCGACACCGAAGGCAAAGCCCTGCCATTCATCGGGATCAAGCCCGGCGAACTGGATTACCCGTCGGTTGATCATTCCGCTGCCGAGCAGTTCCATCCAGCCATGGCCCGGGGCATCGCCATCCCCGCCCAGCACGCGGCGTCCGCCGACCAGTTCGAAGCCCACATCGATCTCCACCGAAGGCTCGGTGAAGGGGAAATAGCTCGGCCGCAGCCGCAGCACGATGTCGTCGCGCTCGAAGAACGCCTTGAGGAAGGTCTCCAGCGTCCACTTCAGGTGGCCGAGATGGATGGCCTTGTCGACCACCAGCCCTTCGACCTGATGAAACATGGGGGTGTGCGTGGCGTCGCTGTCGCTGCGATAGACCCGGCCCGGAGCGATGATCCGGATCGGTGCGCCGTGCTCGACCATGCTGCGGATCTGGACCGGCGAGGTATGTGTGCGCAACAGCATGCGATTACCTGCGGCATCGCGATCGGGAAAATAGAAGGTGTCGTGCATCGCACGGGCAGGATGGCTCTCGTCCATGTTGAGCGCAGTGAAATTGTGCCAGTCGTCTTCGATCTCGGGACCGGTGGCGACCGCGAAACCCATGTCGGCAAAGATCTCCGCCAACTCGTCCATCACCTGGCTGACTGGGTGGACCGAACCTGCCGCGGTGCCCGGCGCGGGCAGGGTCAGGTCGACCCGCTCGCTGGCCAGCTGCTGCGCGAGCGCGGCGGCCTCAAGCGCTTCCTTCTTCGCGCCCAGCGCATCGGAGATTTCGTTGCGGATCGCCTGGATCGCCGGAGCGGCCTGCTGGCGCTCTTCGGCCGGCATGGAGCCGAGCGTCTTGAGAGCAAGGCTGACCCAGCCCTTCTTGCCCAGCGCATCGACCCGCAGGTCTTCCAGCGCCTCGAGCGACGTCACCGCCGCGATCGCAGCAAGTGCTGCCAGTTTCTGTGTAACGAGATCGGTCATGGCATCGGTTTCTTTGTCGAAGCGCGCCCGCTAGCGGCAAATGGCGCGCAAGGCAAAGTGCTTTCAACCCGGCCGGTCGAGCGTTTGCGCGGGCGAACCCCAGATCCGTGCCCGCGCCTCGACGAAAGACGACAGGATCGGATGCTCAAGCGCGGCATATTCGCTCGGCGCCATCCCCATGAACGCGCGGAACTCACGGGTAAACTGCGCCTGGTCGTGGTAATGCTCGTCGATCACTTCGGTCCATTTGCTGCCTTTGTGCAGCATGAAGCCGGTCAGGCTGCGCATGAATCTTTGCCGCCGCATCAGCAACTTGGGCGGGAAGCCGAAATGGCGGGTGCAAATGCGTTCCAGCCGACGCAGCCCGATTCCAGCGCGGTCAGCGAATTCGGCCACACTGGCCAGTTGCTCGTCAATAAGCGCGCGGTGGACATTGAGGATGGTCTGCTCGTCACGGTGCAGGCGAGCGAGGTGCCGCATGGTCTCGACGATCGCATCGAACTGCGCCTGTTCCGCAGCACCCGGATCGCACAGCGCATCCGCCAACCCGGCAAACTTGCGGAACACCGGATGGTGCATCCCGTCCGCCACCTGGTTGGCGACCGCCCCGGCATCGGCATTGACGATCCGCGCCCATCCGAGCGGGAGGAAGCCCACGCCCCACATGCGTACCGGCCCGAGCGTGAAATGGGTTGGCAGCGAACTGGGGCCGGTGGCGGTGAAGCGGGTGCCCGAGATGGCCTCTCGCCCCGGAATCTGCGACCAGGGAGTGGCACCGCAGAAGAACCGGATATTGCCCCATTCTGGCTGCAGGCAATCGCTGACGGTGGCGCCCTCTGGCAGGTCAAGCTCGAGCCGGTAGAAGCTGGTGAAGCAGCCTTCGAATTCAGTCGGCGGCGCGTAGAAGCGGCTGCGCACCACACAGCCCGCTGCAGCCGTCCCGTTTTCCTGCCCCGCCCCGTTCATGCGCGGCTATCTGCCGCAACTGTCGCAAACATACAAATGGAAAGGCGCCTGAGGCATGCCCCCGGCGCCCTTCATTTTACCGGTTCTGACGTGGATCAGGCGGGCAGCGCCTGCTTCGCCTGAGCGATCACGGCCTGAAATGCGCCGCCTTCGTTCATCGCGAGGTCGGCCATCGCCTTGCGGTCAAGCTCGATCCCGGCCAGCTTCACGCCGTGCATGAACTGCGAATAGGTCAAGCCTTCGGCGCGCACCGCCGCATTGATGCGCTGGATCCACAGCGCGCGGAAATTGCGCTTCTTGATCTTGCGATCGCGATAGGCGTACTGCCCGGCCTTCTCGACCGCCTGGCGGGCAACGCGAATGGTGTTCTTGCGGCGGCCACGATAGCCCTTGGCCTGTTCCAGCAGCCGCTTGTGCTTGGCGCGAGTGGTCACGCCGCGTTTGATGCGAGGCATTTCGTATTCTCCTTAAACCAGCGTGCTCAATCGAGCCCGTAGGGGGCCCATTTCTTCACCGTCTTGGTGTCCGCTTCGGAGAGGACGGTGGTGCCACGGTTGGTGCGGATATACTTCGCATTATGGCTGATCAGGCGGTGCCGCTTGCCTGCGACCCCATGCTTGATCTTGCCCGTCGCGGTGAGCTTGAAGCGCTTCTTCACACCGCTCTTGGTCTTCAGCTTGGGCATTTTCATCTCC
>CAZCNF010000029.1:13805-31212 GCA_964500135.1 uncultured Porphyrobacter sp. | reverse complement strand
GCCTCGATCGCCAGGCCACTGATAAACAGGTAGCCTACAAACACATGGATAAGCGCCACCAGGATAATGGCGACAACACGATTGCCGCTTGTTTGTTGGTCAGCGTAAGCCATCCAGTCGCTTTCTCTCCATTCGTAGCTCCCGGGCCAAGCCCGACAGCCGGACAGCCGCAAGCGCAGAAACTCGCGGCATCCTTAACTCCATTTCGTCCGTGACCGGGCGGCTGCAAAGCAACCCGGACGCAATGCAGGCACCCCTCAGTGCGACCCGCAATCCAACAACGGCGCTTGTGTCCCCAACGCCGGCCAGACTTCCCGCGCTTTAACGGGCAAGCCCAAGTCAGGCAAACGCTTTATCGGTTAATACCCGATTCACGGCCGATTGTCTGCTATCGGACGGGTCGCGACGATCGCGGCGACAGCTCGCGATTCGGGGCAGAGCTGTTCGGAGGGCCGACCGCGAAACGGATGGATAACATGGGTAATATCAGAATCTTGTGCTTGAGCCTGGCGATCATCGCAGCGCCGCTTGCGGCACAGCCCGCGCCCGCTGCTCCGGCGCCGACCACACCGCTGACCTATGCCGATATTGCCGGCCTCGCCGATGGCGCGCAGCTGGTGCTGCGTGCGCAGATTCGCAGCCAGGCGGTGATCGAACCCGTCCGGGCTGCGGGACTCGCGCCGGGATTCGCGCGGCTCTATATCGAGGCGAGGACACTGAGTTTGATCGCCGGAGCCAGCGGGGTTGGTGAGCAATTGCGCTACCTCGTTGACGTGCCGCTAGATTCACGGGGAAAGGTGCCCAAGCTTGCCAAGCGCGAAGTGCTGCTGTTCGCGCGCAGCGTGCCGGGGCGCCCGGGTGAATTGCAACTGGTGAGCCGCTCGGGCCAGCTTGCCTATTCGCCGGAACTCGAGGCCAGATTGCGACCGGTGCTGACCGAGCTTGCCTCAGCCGATTCGCCGCCGCGCATCACCGGCGTGCGCGATGCCTTGTCGGTGCCCGGCAATCTGGCGGGCGAATCGGAGACGCAGATCTTTCTCGACACAGACCGCGGCGATCCTGTTTCAATCACGGTGCTGCGCCGGCCTGGCCGCAGCCCGGCCTGGGGCGTGTCATGGGGCGAGATCATCGATCAGGCCGCGCGCCCGCCTGCACCTGAAACGGTCGAATGGTACCGCCTTGCTTGCGCGCTGCCCGCGCGGCTCCCCGCCGAGGCCAATCTGGCGCAGGATGCTGCGGCTCGGGCGCTGGCGGCGCGCGACTATGCCCTGGTCATGGGCGAGCTTGGACCCTGCGTTCGCACCCTGTGAATGGCGCGGCCCAAGCGTAGCTAGGCCCGGTTTAAGACAAAGTGGTTCCCTAGCCCCTGCCCATCGCGCTAGGGCAACGCCGATGACACAGCCTTTCCGTTACCGATTCCGCGTGCGCTATTCGGAAGTCGACCCGCAGTCGGTCGTCTTCAATTCGCGCTATCTCGAATATGCCGATCTGATCATCACGGAGTACTGGCGCGAGGCCGGCCTGCATTTCACCGGCGATGGCGCGCTGGAATTTCACGTAGTCAAGGCGGTGGTCGATTTCGTGCAGCCGATCAGGGCCGACGAAGTGGTCGAAGGCCGCGCCTCAACCAGCAGGATCGGCAATTCCTCGGTCGCCACGCGGATCGAACTGCATGGCACGGCTGCTGCAGTGGACGATTTGCGCGCGGTGATCGAGCTGGTGCATGTCCATGTCGATCTCGAAAGCGGCCGCCCGATTCCCATCCCGGCCGCCGCACGTGCGGCTCTGGGCCAGCAATTGGAGCAGGCCGGTGCCTGAGCCGCTGCGGATCGGCCTTGCCGGGCTTGGCACCGTGGGTGTGGGCGTGATCCGCCTGCTCGAAACCAACCGCGATCTGTTGACCGCCCGGGCCGGCCGACCGCTCGAACTGGTGGCAGTCAGCGCGCGCGACCGGCATCGCCAGCGCGGAGTCGATCTTGCCCGCTACGGCTGGGAAGACGACATGCCGCAGCTGGCGCGACGGTCCGATGTCGACGTGGTGGTCGAACTGGTGGGCGGCTCTGACGGACCGGCCCTGGCGCTGGCCCGCGCAGCGCTGGGCGCTGGCAAGCCTTTTGTGACCGCCAACAAGGCGATGATCGCGCACCACGGCCTGGCCTTGGCCGAACTGGCCGAGGCCCAGGATGTGGCGCTCAAGTTCGAAGCGGCCGTCGCCGGAGGGATCCCGGTGGTTAAGGGCTTGCGCGAAGGAACCTCGGCCAATGCGCTTGAGCGCATCTACGGCATCCTCAACGGCACCTGCAATTACATCCTTTCGACCATGGAAGATACCGGGGCGGATTTCGCAGAGGTGCTGAAGGAAGCGCAGGCCAAGGGCTATGCCGAGGCCGATCCGACCTTTGACGTCGAAGGCATCGACGCGGCGCACAAACTGTCGATCCTGGCCGCGATCGGGTTCGGTTCGCGGATCGATTTCGATGCGGTGCGCACCACCGGCATCACTCAGGTAAAAGCTGCCGACATCGCGCAGGCCGATGCGCTGGGCTACGTCATACGGCTGATCGCGATGACCGATGTGGAGCAGGATGAGGGCAGCGTGCCGCGCCTGCTGCAGCGGGTGCGGCCGTGCCTCGTGCCCAAACAGCATCCGCTGGCAAGCGTCGACGGGCCGACCAATGCCGTCGTCGCCGAAGGCAATTTTTCGGGGCGGCTGCTGTTCCAGGGTGCGGGGGCAGGCGAAGGCCCGACCGCCAGCGCCGTGGTGGCGGACCTGATCGATATCGCCCGCGACGAAGTGGGTGCCCCCTTTTCTATTCCCGTGGCCAAGCTCGCGGCGATGCCGCCGGCCGAACCGGGGCACCGGACCGAACGGACCTATCTGCGCTTCACTGTCGCCGATCGTCCTGGTGTGCTGGCCGAGATCACCGCTGCGATGCGCGATGCCGGGGTCTCGATCGAGAGCCTCATCCAGAAGGCCCGGCCCGAAGGCGGGGGAGATGTGCTGGTGGCGATGGTCACGCATGAAGGCCCGGAACGCGGCGTGACCGAGGCGCTGGCCTTGCTTGAGGGATCGGACAGCCTTACTGAGGCGCCGTTGGTTCTGCCGATTCTGCCGGATTAGCGCCCTTGTCGGTCGCTGGCCGTACCGGGTCCGGCGCTGGCCCGTCCTGCCCCAAGGGAGGAAGTCCGCGTGCAATCCGGTCTGCGTCGGATCCGGACGGGGCCTGCGGCAGCGCGGTGACATCGATCATTAGCGCCGGCGGCGGCGGGCATTTCTGCAGCCCGGGAATGCACAAGCTCCCGATTGTCGCTGGTCCGCGGAATATGCCCGGCCCGGCCACATCGGGCGCCTGCGGATCATTGGCATACATGGTTTCGCGGGCATAGCGCGCCTCGGCCGCGGCGTCGGAGGTGGTGCGATAGCGATAGCGATCGTCAACAATCTCGCGGCACACCACGATCTCGCGCGAGATTATCGCAGCATCAGCCTCGCGTTGGCATTGTTCGACCTGTCTCGGATCAATGGTTCCCGGTTGGGGTCGCGCCAGGATATCGACCGCGCCGTCGGGCAGCGAAGCATCGGGTGGTTGGGTCTGGTCCTGCGCTCGCAAGGGGGGCGCCAGCAGGATGATCGCTGCCACGGTCGTGATGCCCGATCCAGGCCATAGCCAAGCGCGCCAAATGCGCATCAGGGGCGGCGCAGTGCTCGACAAGCGCCCCTCCCATTGTCTAAGCGCGTCAGGACTTTTCGAGACGGGGACTGAATTGCGCATGAACATTACCGCAACCGCCGCGAAGCCCGATGCCGGAAGTGCGCTCGACCGCGTGCTGGTGCTCGAAATGGTCCGCGTGACCGAAGCGGCCGCAATCGCTGCCTCGAAAATGATCGGGCGCGGGGACGAGAAGGCCGCTGACGCGGCGGCGGTGGAGGCCATGCGGCGCGCCTTTGACACGCTCTACATGGACGGCACCGTGGTGATCGGAGAGGGCGAACGCGACGAAGCGCCCATGCTCTACATCGGCGAGAAGGTCGGCGGCGCGCCGGGCAAGGGGCCCAAGATCGACATCGCGCTCGATCCGCTCGAAGGCACCACCATTACCGCCAAGGCAGGGCCCAATGCGTTGGCCGTGCTGGCGGCTGCGGAAGAGGGCAATCTGCTCAACGCGCCCGACACCTATATGGACAAGATCGCGGTCGGGCCCGGCTATCCGCCCGGGGTGATTGATCTGGCCAAGAGCCCGACCGAAAACGTCAGGTCAGTGGCCGCCGCCAAGGGGGTGGAGCCGCACGAGATCATTGTCTGCGTGCTCGACCGGCCGCGCCATGCCGATCTGATCGCGGAGCTACGCGGGCTCGGCTGCGGGGTGGTGCTGATCGGTGACGGAGATGTCGCCGGCGTGATTGCGGTGACCGATCCCGAGACCACGATCGATCTCTACATGGGCCAGGGAGGTGCCCCCGAAGGGGTGCTGGCGGCTGCGGCGCTGCGCTGCGTCGGCGGGCAATTCAACGGCCGGCTGGTGTTCCGCAACGAGGATGAACGGGCGCGGGCGCGCAAATGGGGCATCACCGATTTCGACCGAATCTACCAGCTTGAGGATCTGGCCAAGGGTGATTGCATCTTTGCCGCGACCGGGGTGACTTCGGGTTCGCTGCTTGATGGGGTCAAGCGCCTGCGTGGCGGCAAGATGACGACGCACAGCGTGGTCATGCGCGCATCCTCGGGCACGGTGCGCTGGATCAGGGGCGAGCACCGCATCCGCTAACCTCGGCCCGTGACTGTCAAAAACCTGCCGCGCCGCTCTGTTGCAAAACCGTGACCCTGAGCTAAGCCCGCCGCAAGCTTGCGCGCGCGATTCGGGCGTGCCGCCGAAGGGGACAGCGCCATGAAGATCATGTCGGGCAATTCCAACCTGCCGCTCGCCCGCGCGGTCGCGGCCTATCTCGAGATCCCGTTGACTGACGCCAGCGTGCGCCGTTTCGCTGACGAGGAAGTGTTCGTCGAGATCCACGAGAATGTGCGCGGCGAGGATGTGTTCCTGATCCAGCCCACCAGCTATCCGGCCAACGACAATCTGATGGAACTGCTGATCTGCATCGATGCGCTGAAGCGCGCATCAGCCAAGCGGATCACGGCAGTGGTGCCCTATTTCGGCTATGCCCGGCAGGATCGCAAACCCGGCCCGCGCACGCCGATTTCGGCCAAGCTGGTGGCCAATCTGATTACCGAGGCCGGGGCCGATCGGGTGCTCGCGGTCGATCTGCACGCCGGGCAGATCCAGGGCTTTTTCGACATTCCGACGGACAATCTCTACGCCGCACCGGTGATGGCGGCCGACATCCAGGCGCGTTATGGCGACCAGGCGCTGATGGTGGTCAGCCCCGATGTGGGCGGCGTGGTGCGAGCCCGGGCGCTGGCCAAGCGGCTCGACAATGCCCCGCTGGCGATCGTCGATAAGCGCCGTGACCGGCCGGGCGAATCCGAAGTGATGAACATCATCGGTGACGTGAAGGGTCGGCACTGCATCCTGATCGACGACATTGTCGATTCGGGCGGCACGCTGTGCAACGCGGCCCAGGCGCTGCTCGACGCGGGCGCGGCCTCGGTGGCGGCCTATATCACGCACGGCGTGCTGTCGGGCGGGGCCGTAGCGCGGGTTGATGGCTCGGCGCTTAAGGAGCTGGTCATCACCGACACGATCCGCCCGACCGAAGCAACCGAACAGTCGCAGCGCATCCGCGTGTTGACGGTGGCCCCCTTGATCGGCGAAGCGGTGCGCCGGATCGCGGACGAGAGCTCGGTCAGCTCGCTGTTCGACTGAGCGGTCGCCTGCCGGAGCCGGTCCAGGGGCGCTGCTGACCGGGAACCAGCCGGTCCAGTTCCTCCAGCCGCCGCGCCTGGCGTGTTTCGACGTTGATCGTCATCAACGGACGTGGCGCCGAACGGAAGGCGCTGGGCGTGGTGCCGAAGAAAGCGGCGAACTCGCGGATCAGGTGCGATTGGTCAAAATAGCGCAGCAGCAGTGCCTCGGCCTCCTCCTCGTCCGCAACGCCGCATAGCTGCGCCGCGATGTCGAGCGCCCGCGCACGCCGCAACACCTGCTTCGGGTTGAGCCCGAAATCCCGCTTCACCACTCGCTCGAGCTTGCGCAGGCTGATGCCCTGGTGGTCGGCGAAATCGGTCAGCAGCAGATTGGGATCGGCAAAGCTTGCCAGCTCGAAGGCGGTTGAAATTCGATCGGGCTGTGGCGGATTCAATAGGGCGATCCGTTGCCGCAACCGGTGCTCGATCCGCTCGAGCCAGGTTTCCGGATCGGCCTCGGGAGGATATTCAGCAAACAGGTCGCTTTCGATCAGTCCCAGCGGGTCGGCCCGTTCGATACGGTTGACCAGCGCCTCGGGCGAGCGGTCGGCCAGCAGCTGCAGGGCGCCAGGGCGCAGCCCCACGCCGATTGCGATCACCGGCCCGGAACAGCCTAGCGGCATGTAGTGCGAATGCGGCCCGAACAGCAGTGGCTCGTCACGGTAATGCCCGGTTCCTTCGGCAGAGGTGGCAGTCCAGTCACCGCGCAGCACGATGCGGGCGAAGGCCAGGTCGTTGCACATGCCGCAGTGGATCTGCGATCCCTCGGTTGCGTCGATCTTGGCGGCAACCAGCCGCGCCACCCATGGCCGCAGGTCTTCACCTGGTGGGCGGTTGATCGAAAGCGGCATGCCGCTGCGCGATGTGCCCGAAAGGGGCGCATAAACGTGGCGCCAGTGTTTTCCGTCCCAATCGGTATTCACGAGTTGCGACCTCTTGCTGGGCTTCTTCGATAGTCGAAAAGTTCTCGATGGTCGACAGTTTACATGGGGCCGCGCGCTATCCGCCCCGGCGCCACGGATAACGTTCTGCCGGATCGTGGCGCCCCAGCACTTCCAGCCGCCGCGCCTGGCGTGCCTCGAGCGTCAGCGTCATCAGCGGTTGAGGCGTTTTCAGGAATTGGCGCGGCGTCATGCCGAAGAACGCGATGAATTCGCGGATCATGTGCGACTGGTCGTAATAGCGCAGCGCCAGATCCTCGGCTTCGGCGTCGTCGGCCACTCCGCGCAGATTGGCGGCAATGTCGAGTGCGCGGGCCCGCCGCAGCACCCGCTTGGGGGTCTGGCCAAAGGCCCGCTTGATCAGCCGTTCAAAACTGCGCCGCTCGATCCCGTGCTCATCGGCGAAATCGCCTATGTTCATGTTCGGATCGGCAAATGCCGCCTTGTCGAAGGCCTCCACGATCGGATCGGGCCGGGCGCCCCCCGCCCGCTCTACCAGATGGCCGACCAGAATCTCCGCCACTCGCAGCCAGCGCTGGGGCGAGCCGGCAGGATCGAACCATTCGATCATCTTGGCGCTCGTGCCCCAGTCCTCATTGCCATAGATGTGATCGTAGAGGATGATCCGGTCGAGCGTGTCGGCCACTTTCGGGCCTTGCAGCGCTGCCACAGCGCCCGGCTTAAGCGCCACGGCAACCGTGGCAAATTCGCCCTTAACCGTGATCGGCATGCGCCGCGTCTGCGGCCCGAAGAACAGCGCGGAATGGCTGTAGCGGCCGTGCCCGTCGCGCGTTTCGGCGGTCCATTGCCCCTTGAACAGCACGCGCAGCACCGGAGTATCCGAACACAGCCCGCAGTTCACCACATGTGCCGCATCGGCTTCGACCGAGGTTGCCCAGACCCGCGCCACCCACGGCGATAGCTCCTCGCACGGGGCACGGTTGAGCGACAGCGGCTCGCCCGCGGCGGTATGCCCCAGCAGCGAGCGCAAGCCCAAGCTTGTGTCCGATACCTTGTCGATATGCCCCATTGCGGTAGCCGACCCTCGCCCCGCAGCCACCGGCCGCGAGTTATTGAGCGAACCCTTGCAGCAGATCATATCGCCTGCCACAGGGCTTGTCATGGATGCATCCGACATAATCTGCGCCCAGCGCCTGGCAGAAGCCGCGCGCGAGGCGATCCGCCCGCTCTATCGTGGCGCCTGGTCGCACGAACGCAAGGAAGACCATAGCTTCGTGACCGAGGCCGACCGTGCCGCTGAAGCGGCGATGCGCACGATCATCGAGCGCGAATTCCCCGCCGACGGCATCATCGGAGAGGAATATGGCAACCGCAACCCGGGTGCCGGACGGCAATGGGTGCTCGATCCGATCGACGGCACCACCAGTTTCATCGCCGGGCGCCCGATCTTCGGCACGCTGATCGCGCTCTTGGAAGAAGGCTGGCCGGTGCTGGGCGTGATCGACCAGCCGATCCTGGGCGAACGCTGGCTGGGCGTGACCGGGCAGGGCACCACCTTCAACGGCACCCCGGTGCATGGTGCGCCATGCCGCGAACTCAGCGATGCGGTGCTGGCCACCACCAGCCCGCACCTGTTTTCGGGCGGGCAGGTCGAACCCTTCATGAAGCTGTCGGGTGCCGTGGCGCACCGCAAGATCATCTGGGGTGGGGACTGCTACAATTACGGCCTGGTCGCCAGCGGCCATGTCGATGTGGTGTGCGAAGCCGGGCTGAAGCTGCACGATTTTGCGGCACTGGTGCCGGTGATCGAAGGCGCCGGTGGCACGATGTGCGACTGGAATGGCGAGCCGCTCAATGCCGACAGCAGCGGCGAAGTGCTGGCGATTGGCGATCCGGCCCGGCTGGAAGACGTGCTCGAGGCCATGCACGGTTAAGGGCGCGCCCGCGTCCGAACAATCATTTTTCTGCAATGCCAAGACCCGGCAGCCGCGCTGGCGGATGTCGGGCCTCGCCCCCTTTCAAGCTGCCGCCAGGATCAGCGCAGCAGCGACAGCACGTTCTGCTGGCTCTGGTTGGCCTGAGCGAGCATCGCGGTCGAAGCCTGGCTGAGGATCTGTGCCTTGGCGAGCTGGGTCGTTTCCGCCGAATAGTCGGTGTCGATGATCCGCGAGCGGGCATCGGTGAGGTTGGTGGCGTTGGTTGTCAGGTTGGCAATCGCCGATTCGAGCCGGTTCTGGCCTGCACCGAGCGATGCGCGGGTCGCCGCCACATCGTCGAGCGTGGCATCGACATTGGTGATAGTGGTCGCCGCCGCCGTGTTCGAAGTCACGTCCAGCGCCGTGGCACTGATGTTGGTGCCGTCGATCGCCGTGCTGGTCAGCGTGACCGTTTCGGTGGCGCCGGTGGCGATCGCGACGCTCACGTCCGTTCCCGCCGTGGTGCTGAACACATTCACTCCATTGAACTTGGTATTGGCCAGAATGTCGCCGATCTGCGCCTGCAACTGGTCCACCTCGGCGTCCATGAAGCCGCGGTCGGTCGCATCATAGGTGCCGTTGCGCGATTGTACCGCCAGCTCGCGTAGGGGAAGGCACCTTCACGCTGCGGTTCGGCTCGGTCAGTGGCGGCAGCTTTGCCGCCGACGGCGCGCGGCCGCAACTGGACATCCTGGTCAGTGCCACCGACACGGTGCAATCGCTCGCAGGGAAGATCAACACTGCCGGAGCCGGGGTGACCGCCTATGTCGCCAGTGGCGCGAGCGGTGCGCAACTGGTGCTGAAGGGCGCTGAAGGGGCGCAGAACGGCTTTGTGGTGGAAACCGCCAGCGCCGCTGCCGCGCCAGGCGCGGTGCCGGGCGATCTGAGTTTGCTGGCCTGGGCACCCGCTACCAATTCCGGGCAACTGCGCCAGACCGCACAGGATGCGGCCTTCCACTTCGACACCATCGCGATGACCAGCCCAGCCAACCGAGTCACAGGGCTGCCCGAAGGGATCGAGCTCACCCTGTCGGCCACCAACGTCGGTAACCCCACCTCGATCGCTTTTGGCGATCGCAGCCAACAGGTGGCCGGAGTAATGGCTGATCTCGTGGCCGCGCTCAACGACATCACCGCCGAGCTGCGCGACCGTGCAGCACCGCTGGGCGGCGAACTGGGCAACGATCCCGGTGCGCGGCAGCTCAAGGCGGCTTTCGCCGGGCTCTCGTCGCAAGTCGTCATGCCCAGCGCCGCAGCGGGCGATCCGCGCACCCTGGGTGACCTCGGCTTGTCGATCAACCGTGACGGCAGCTTCCGGCTCGACACCGCGCGGCTCAACCAAACCCTGGCGGCGAGCCCGGCAGCCGCCGCCGCGATGTTCACCACCGGGCTGTTCGGCGTCTTCGCGACGATCGACAATCTGGCCCGCGCCACGGCAGCGTCGGGCAACCCGGGCTCGCTGGCAGGTTCGATCAGCCGCTACGAAGCCCAGATCGCGCGCAACCAGGAAGCACTGGCGAAGATCACCGAGCAGCAAGATGCCTTGCGCGAGCGGATGACGCGGACATTCGTCGCGGCCGATCAGCGGATTTCGCTGTCCAATTCGACGCTCGATTTCCTGCGCTCGCAGATCGACGTGTGGAATGCGCAGCGAGGCTGACATGTCGCCCGTGCCGCAAGATCCCGCCGCAGCCTATCGCCGGATCGAGCTTGATGCCCGGGTCGAAGGCAGCGATGCGCTGGAACTGACCCGGGTTTGCCTTGACGAAGCGATCGCACAGCTGCGTCGGGCCGCCTTGGCCGAGGCGCGCGGCAACCGTTTTGCCCGCAACGACGCGCTGATGCGGGCAGCTGCGGGGATTGCGGCCTTGCAGCGCGGAGTTGCCCGTGACAATCCGCTGCGAGGCCCGCTGCTGACGCTGTACGGCTCGGCCGAACTGGCGGTGCGCGCGGCGCTGGCCGATTACCGGCGTGCCGTTCTCGACCGCGTAAGCGACGACCTGCGCGACATCCGCGCCCTGCTGTAGCCCCGCGGCCTGGCCCGGTCAGCGGTTCTGGCGCCCTTCGATCAGCCGCTCGACCAGCGAGGGATCGGCCAGCGTCGAGGTGTCGCCCAGAGCGCCGAAATCGTTTTCGGCGATCTTGCGCAGGATGCGCCGCATGATCTTGCCACTGCGGGTCTTGGGCAGGCCGTCGGTGAACTGGATGTGGTCAGGCGTGGCGATCGGGCCGATCTCCTTGCGCACCCATTGACGCAGCTCGGCAAGGAGCGCTTCACTGCTCTCCTCCCCGGCGTTGAGCGTGACGTAGCAGTAAATGCCCTGTCCCTTGATGTCGTGCGGGAAGCCGACCACCGCGGCTTCAGCCACCAGCGCATGCAGCACCAGCGCGCTTTCGACTTCGGCTGTGCCCATGCGGTGGCCCGACACATTGATCACATCGTCGACCCGGCCGGTGATCCAGTAATAGCCGTCTTCGTCGCGGCGGCAGCCGTCACCGGTAAAGTACTTGCCACGGTAAGTGCTGAAATAGGTCTGCTCGAAGCGCTCGTGATCGCCATAGACAGTCCGGGCCTGGCCCGGCCAGCTGTGGGTCAGGCAGAGGTTGCCGCTGGCGGCCCCGTCCAGCACTTCGCCCTCGCTGCCCACCAGCTGGGGTCTTACGCCGAAGAAGGGGCGGCCCGCGCTGCCCGGCTTCATGTCATGCGCGCCGGGCAGGGTGGTGAACATGATCCCGCCGGTCTCGGTCTGCCACCAGGTGTCGATGATTGGGCAGCGCTGTTCGCCCACCACGTCGAAATACCAGCGCCATGCCTCGGGGTTGATCGGCTCGCCGACGCTGCCCAGCAGGCGCAGGCTCTTCCGGCTGCGGCTGGTCACGTGATGATCGCCCTCGCGCATCAGTGCGCGGATCGCGGTGGGCGCAGTGTAGAGGATGTTGACCTGGTGCTTGTCGACCACGTCCCAGAAACGGCCGTGATCGGGATAGTTGGGCACGCCTTCGAACACGATCCCGGTCGCCCCGTTGATCAGCGGTCCGTAGACGATGTAACTGTGGCCCGTCACCCAGCCGATATCGGCGGTGCACCAGTGGATCTCGCCCGGCTGGTAATCGAACACATAGTGGAACGTCGTGGCGACCCATACGCCATAGCCGCCGGTCGTGTGCAGCACGCCCTTGGGCTTGCCGGTCGATCCCGAAGTGTAAAGGATGAACAGCGGGTCTTCGGCGTTCATCGGTTCGCACGGGCAATCGGAATCCGAGGCGAGATCGTGGAACCAGTGGTCGCGCCCGGCAGCCATCGCGATTTCGATCCCGGTGTGGCGAACCACCAGCACGCCATCGACTTTGACTCCGTCCTGCGCCAGCGCGGCATCGACATTGGCCTTGAGCGGCACCTGCTTGCCACCGCGCAACCCGCTGTCGGCGGTGATGACGAAGCGGCTGCCGCAATCGATGATCCGGCCTGCCAGGGCATCGGGCGAGAAGCCGCCGAACACCACCGAATGGATCGCGCCGAGCCGCGCGCAAGCCAGCATCGCCAGCACGCCTTCGACCACCATCGGAATGTAGATCGTCACCCGGTCACCCTTGCGCACGCCCAGCGCCTTTAGCGCATTGGCCATCTGCACGACTTCGCGATGGAGATCGCGATAGGTCAGGCTGCGGCCGGGCGCAGCCGGATCGTCCGGCTCGAAGATCAGCGCGGTAACGTCGCCACGCACGGCCAGGTGACGGTCGACCGCGTTATGGCACAGGTTGAGCGTGCCATCGGCAAACCACCGGATGTCGACCGGGTCAAAAGACCATTCGCCGCCCCTGGTGGGCAGCGCATCCCAATCGAGCCGCTGGGCCTGTTCAAGCCAGAATCCGTCCGGATCGGCCAGGCTGCGCTGGTAAAGTTCCTCGAATTGCGCCCCGGTGCAGTGGGACTTGCGGGCCTGTGCTGGCCGCAGCACGAACCCGTCCTTCGCTTCGCTCATTTCCATTCCGTTCCTTGCTTCGGCCATAGTGCTGCCATCGCGCCGCGCGCATCGCAATGGCCGAAAATGCGCAAAGTCAGATCATTCCACGCGCGAGATAATGGTCAATTGGCGGGGGCGGCTCACCCGTGTCGAGCGAAAGCTCGGCAAAGGCGCGTTCCTGCGACAGGAAGACCTTGCCGTTGAGCTCTTCAAGGAAGTGCGTGCGCCCCAGCCGGTCCGTCACCGGGCCCTTGACCTCCGACAGGTGCAGGCAGATGCCGCCGTCGCCCAGCCGGTGATTGATCGCCTCGAGGCTTTCGAGGCCTGATGCGTCGATCTCGTTCACCGCGCTGCACATCAGGATCACGTGCCGCAGCGCGGGCCGTTCTGCCACGCGTTCCAGCACATATTCCTCGAGCCAGCGGGCATTGAGATAAGTCAGGCTCTCGTCGATCCGGATCGATAGCACATGCGGCACGGTCAGCACCTTGTGCCGCTCGACATTGCGGAAGTGCTCGGTGTCCGGCACGCGGCCCACGATCGCCGCATGCGGGCGGCTGGCGCGCCACAGATAGAGCAGCAGGCCAACCAGCACCCCGGTGATCACGCCCATTTCCACTCCGGCCGCCAGCGTCACGCCGATCGTGGCCAGATGCGCGGCGAAGTCCGCCTTGGAATAGCGCCACAGGCGCCCCGGCGTCTTGAGGTCGACCAGGCTGATCACTGCCACGATGATGGTGGCAGCTAGCGTCGCCACCGGCAGGTGGAACAGCAACGGGGTGAGGAACAGCGAGGCAAGCGCGATCCCGGCGGCGGTGAAGGCCCCGGCGGCGGGAGTTTCCGCTCCGGCATCGAAATTCACCACCGATCGAGCGAAACCGCCGGTCACCGGGTAGCCGCCAGAGAAGGCGCTGGCGAGGTTTGCCGTTCCCAGCCCGATCAACTCCTGGTCCGGCGCGATCCGCTGGCGGCGCTTGGCGGCCAATGTCTGCGCCACCGACACGCTTTCGACAAAGCCAATCACCGAGATCAGCAACGCCGGTACCCACAGCTGCTCTATCAGCGCCAGATCGGCCGATGGCAGCGCGAAAGGCGGCATGCCCTGCGGGATCGCGCCGACCAGCGCAACGCCCTGCGCTTCGAGACCAAGCGTGATTGCCGCGACAATCGTCAGCGCCACCGCGACGACAGGCCCGGCCTTGGCCAGGATATCGGCGAGGCGAGGCGTGAGACCGGCCTTGATCAGCAGCGGCTTCGCACCCTTGCGGACCCAGAACAGAAAGATGGTTACGGGAAGCCCGATCGCTAGCGACCAGGGATTGATCCCGCTGATCGCGCGCGCAAGTGCGCCGAGCATCTCGGGCCAGGTGTCACCGCCGGCGCTGACACCAAGGATATGTTTCAGCTGGCTGGTTGCGATCAGCACGCCCGACGCGGTGATAAAGCCACTGATCACCGGATGCGACAGCAGATTGGCGAGGAAGCCGAGCCGCATCAACCCCAGCAGGACCAGCATCACGCCCGACAGGGCGGCCAGCGTGATGGCGGCCTCAAGATAGTGCGCAGTGCCCGGCGCCGCGACGGCACTGGCCGCGCTGGCCGTCATCAGGCTGATCACGGCCACAGGACCAACCGCCAGCGTGCGGCTGGTACCGAACACGGCATAGGCCACGAGGGGCAGGATCGAGGCATAGAGTCCCACCACGGGCGGTAGCCCCGCGAGCAAGGCATAGGCCAGGCTCTGCGGAATCAGCATGATGGTGACGATCAGCGCGGCGACAAGGTCGCTGGTCAGCGCTGCGCCGTCATAGCTGCGGCCCCATTCGAGGATCGGGAAATAGCGCTGGGCGAGGCCCGGCCTGCGCTGCGCCCCGGTGGCTCCGGTGTCGGCAGGCTGCACCGGCTCCATGCGCTGGTCAGCTATTGGGCTCGATCAGCCGCACCAGGCCCATCCCGGCCAGCATGGCGAGGATGAAAGTCACCGCCGATCCGGGAGCAATGGCCAGCGCCGCCACTCCCGGCCCAGGGCACAGGCCGGCAATACCCCAGCCGACTCCGAACAGTACCGCGCCGCCGATCAGCCGCGAATCCAGATCTGTGCGGGTGGGCAGCGCGAACTTTTCCGCGAACAGCGGATGCGCCATCCGCGGCACCAAGCGCCACGCGATCGCCATCACCAATACAGCGCCGCCCATGACAAAGGCGAGCGTCGGATCCCATGCCCCGAACAGGTCGAGGAAACCGCGCACACGCGCCGGATCGGTCATCCCGCCCAGCGCCAGCCCGGCGCCGAACAGCACGCCGGAAACCAGTGGCGGCAGCACCCGCCGGATCATGGCAGCACCTCGATCCCGGCGACGTTCATGGCGAAGACCGTGCCGATGCCGGCCGCCATGAAGGTAATGGTTGCCACGATCGAGCGCTGGGACAGGCGGCTGACGCCGCACACGCCGTGCCCGCTGGTGCAACCGCTGCCCAGCCGCGTGCCCACACCCACCAGGAAGCCCGCCACCAGCAGCGGCACCGTGCCCGCGAACCGGGCGTCGATCCCGCCGGAAAGCGCGGCGACAATGGCTGCGCCGAGCGGCAGCCCGATCAGAAAGGCCCAGGCGCCGTCGCGCGAGATGCCGCTGTCGGCAATCCCGGTGGCCCGCGCGGTGATTCCGGAAACCCCGGCAATCCGCCCCGCGCCCAGCAGCATCAACGCGGCGGCAAGGCCGATCAACACGCCGCCAGCGAGACCTTCCAGCGGCGCTGCATCAGGATATCCGGGCAACGTCATACCGCGTTCACCGGCAGCTTGAGATAGGTCACGCCATTGTCGTCGGGAGGGGGCAGGTGCCCCGCGCGCATGTTGACCTGCACTGAAGGCAGGATCAGGCGCGGCATCGCCAGCGTTGCATCGCGCGCCTCGCGCATGGCCACGAAATCGTCCTCGCTCACGCCGTCATGGGCGTGGATATTGCCTTTGCGCTCGGCCTCGACGGTAGTTTCCCAGACATACTCGCTGCGGCCCTGCGGCAAGTAGTCGTGGCACATGAACAGCCGCGTCTCGGGCGGCAGCGAGAGGATGCGGCGCAGCGATCGGAACAGCTGTCGGGCATCGCCCCCCGGGAAATCCGCCCGCGCGGTGCCATAGTCAGGCATGAACATGGTGTCGCCCACGAACACTGCATCGCCAATGGCATAGGCGATGCAGGCCGGGGTGTGGCCCGGCACATGCAGCACAGTCACTGGCAGGTTGCCGATCCGGAAGCTGTCGCCATCGGCAAACAGCACGTCGAAATCGGATCCGTCGCGCCGGAACTCCTCGCCGGCGTTGAACAGCTTGCCGAACACCTGCTGCACTGTCGTGATGTGCTCGCCGATCGCGATCTTGCCACCCAGCTTTTCCTGCAGATAGGGCGCGGCCGAAAGATGATCGGCGTGTGCGTGAGTCTCCAGCAGCCAGGTGACTTTCAGATTGTGCGCGGTGACATACTGGATCACCTGGTCGGCCGAGGCATAGCTGGTGCGTCCCGATGCCTGGTTGAAGTCGAGCACGGAATCGATGATCGCCGCTTCGCGCGTCGCCGCATCGTGCACCACATAGGTGACGGTAAAGCTGTCGTGGTCGAAGAAGCCCTCGATCTGCGGGCGCAACTTTGCATCGGCAAGAGCCCGTGCGACCTGCTCGGCCACGGCGTCGCGGTGTGGGTCGCTTCCAGTCATGTCAATTCCCGCTCCAGTCTTCGCTCGGAATATATGGGCGGCGAGCGCACCTTACAATTGGCGAGATGCTGGCTGGCGCCCATGCGCTGCGTTCGCCGCAGGGGTCCAGGCTTGCTTCTGTGGGGTTGGGCAAATGGCGGAGACGGAGCCCGTCGAAACATGGCCGAAAAACCGCAGAAATCCGGCAATGTCTATTCAGCGGGATTGCGTGCTACCCGCATGGATACCCACAAAAGTGCTGCGCTTGGCGTTCGTTTGCATTGCACCGCTTGGCACGATCTGAGCGGCCAAGCCTATGACAATGCGCGGGCCATTCACGGCTGCTGGACGATCGACGACTCTTGCACTTTATTAATCAGGTGCTCTGCAGAATTGAATCGCCTGGCATCAGTCAGCTCACTTACGCTTTTTGCCAGCATCGTCTCGCTTTTCGCGCCAGCGACCATCTGCATTCTTCGAGCGTGTCAAGCCTGCGTCAGGACCCGTCTTGACCTTGGGCCCGTCCTTTCTCCGGTCGTTACCGTTTCGATCAAACAACCCCATCTTAGCTCACCCTCCCGAACGGATCGTCGCCCAAATACTCGAAAGCGAATATTTCCAAGATTATCGAATGAATTGAGTCATTTCTAGCCCAATTTGTGGCAATTTTAGGTGGTTTCACCTTGGTCTCGAAGCGCTTCGTAGAGCTGTCCCGGCCCTAGCAGCACATCGCGCAGCCCCTCCCGCACTTTCGCCGAGTTGAGTGCTTGCGAACTCATAGTTTCGTGCGCAGCCATGGCATCGATGATTGCGTCGAGGATAGCGCTCGACAGGGTAGGAGAGCTGGCGAACTGGGTCTTGCTGTTGTTCCGTGCCTGCGACCGCAGTTCCTCGGACTCCAGCAGCTTCCCCTTGATCACATTGTTCACATAGATGAGCTGATCGTCATCGGTCAGGTCACCATCGAACAGGTCGTTGCCGAGGATACCGAGGCTGAACGCCAGCGGGTC
>CAZCNF010000029.1:0-13795 GCA_964500135.1 uncultured Porphyrobacter sp. | reverse complement strand
GTCGTTCACCTTGGCGATGATCTCCGCGAGCAGCGCCCTTTCCTTCTCTTGCACCGACCCAGATCCAATTCCGGTGATCGGCGAAAGGGCAGGACGATCATCTCCGACCTGAAGCGTGCGAGCACCCTCGTCCTTGAGGTTGTGATGCGTCAGCCGGACACCTGACAGGTCCACGCCGTCTCGTTCACGGCCAAACTGCAATAACGGGGTGAGGCGCTTGTAGAACATGTAGCGCTTCTCGATCTCGGTGCTGCCGTAATCGAATATCTGGGACAAAAATGCGTAGATGCGTGCGAAGGCAGCCATGTCTCCGCGCACCTGCAGCAAGACGTCCATTTCTTCCTTTGTTTCGTTCGCGGCGGTCTTGTCCTTTGCCTCGGTTGCCACCTTATATCGATCCTTGGCCTCGCTGAACTGCGTCAGCATTCGCTGCGCGATGGGTTCAATCGCAGCGATCAGCTGACCTTGCGTGGCATTGGGATCAAGCTCGACAGCAACCAGCCGGTCGATTTCAAACTGGTCGTAATGACCCGACGAATCGAGCTTTTGGCGCAAGTCGAAGATCAGGTTCGGGTCGGTCTCGGCCTCGATCTCCGCAGTCTCGTAATACTGCCTGAAGGCGGCGAGCACTAATGCCCCGCGTGACGGCGAGGCGCTGTCATGTGGCGCAAAGCCTGACGGGACTAGGGCAATGGGGCCGAGCAGCCCAAATGCTCAAACGTGCGGCCCTGTGGCTGTCATGGAAGGTGGTGCGCCATGCTGATCTTCGAGCAGGAGCACGGGCGGCACGTATGGCGATTGGAAGCTACCCAATGGAATGGCCAGCCGCGCCTTCAATTCTGGCCGTGGTATCGCGACAAGGAAAGCGGTGAGCTTCGACCTAACGCGCAACGCTTTGGCGGAGGCTTTGCGGTCCCGCTCGATCGGCTGCCCGAATTGATCGAGGCGCTGCAATCAGTCGAACGGGGCTCTAACTGTTAATACAGGCAAAAACAGGCGAGGGCGGTGCGATAGACGCCCTCGCCAAACCCTTCGTCACCGATCACTTGAAAAACAAGACAGGCCTTCGCCATGCGAACCGCCAAGCGCGAGGATAATCGCGTAAATACGGGAAGTTTACGCGAACGGGCGGGTGGCGAGACCGGCCCGTGCAAGGAGTTTTCCGACGCCGTTAAAAAACGGGCGAAAACGGTGGAATCCTCCGCGAACCGCAAAGCTGGCACGGGCTTTGCTATTTTATCTCTACCGATTGGGTATGCGCCCGCTGCCCAATCCGCTCCCTTGTTCAAGCATGGCGGTGCCCGCAACAGCGCCAGCCGGACAAGCGATTATGTCAGTCCTAACAAGGCCGCTAGACTCATCGGCGCTGCGCAATCGGCGCTGACGATCGGGCGACCGCTGAACCGTCATATCGTGGCGCACTGGGAGGCGGCCGGTATCACCGATGCAGAGGCAATGGCGGCAATAACGCAATTCCTGAAGTACCTTCGCGAATGGCTAGGCGGCGAAACCGCTTACATCTGGGTGCGCGAAAACGGCGACGGCAAAGGCTCGCACGTGCACATCCTAGCCCACATCCCGGAGGGCAAAAGAATGAGCGGCGCACTGTCGAGGCGATGGGTCGAGCGGTGCACGAACCGGCCCTATCGGGCAGGCACGATCTTCACCCGCAAGATTGCTGGCGCTGGCCAGCCGGAAGGGCCACCCTATGCTGAGAACTTGGCAGCGACGCTAGCCTATGTCCTGAAAGGGACCGAACCCGATGCTGCGGAGGCAATGGGTATCAGGCACGAATACGGCGGGCGCGTGATCGCGAAGCGATGCGGAGTTAGCAGGAACATAACTTAGTCAAAATATTCAAAAATTACAACGCTCTGGCCGATCTAGGCTAACTGGCGAGAAATGAAACCATTTCCTAAACCAAGCCGAATGGAGTCTTTCGTCGATATCTTGAGCCAATGTATTGGCGTTTTGATTTCTATGAACCTTGCCGTTAAGATAGAATGTAAATTTTTGATCGGGATTTTTTTCAACCTGCGCGAGCAAATCGTAATAGACAATGCCGATTTCAGATCCTTCGACAACGGCAACATCATCGAGATAACTGAAGGGTCGTCTATCAGAGCTAAAGATCAGGTGATTACTAACACCACCTTCTAGGCGAAGGTTGGAGAACATGTTGACCGTTTGGGCGGTCTTGAGGCCCGCGTAAGGCATGCTGCAGTTTACAAAAAACAGAAGCCCAACGAGCATTCCAATTCTTAGCGTTCGCCAGTTTTCGACATAATCGCCTTGTTGAGCGCCATGGCGCAATACCGCCCAGCAGAACGGCAATATCAGGGGAAACACGGCAATCGACGCTAGGCTATAGTTTCTTTCGATTGAGAAGGCAGCAAGCCAAATTGCGAGGCCGACTGGCAGCAGCTTATAGATGGGCTCAGCGAACTTTCGGCGTGCAAATTGAACGATTTGGGATTCAAGCACAGCTCGCGCGGCCCGTTCGTTCAAAAAGAGTGTATGCAACGCTAAAGCGAGCATCGTGAATGAAATGTACATCGCGTAGGCGCTGAGGCTGAGTAGAAGGTGGAATGCGATCCCAGTCGCTATCCCAACATGCCGAAAACGCCGTGTCAGCAAACTGATGGCGATCGCGCCTTCTGCAATGAAGGTGCCGTAGATTGCCATGTTTTCAATCACGGGGCCATCAAGCATAGCAAGTGGCCGTGGCATCTTGTTCCACAGCGCCATCGCGCAACTAGTCGCTGGGTTTAGAAAATCTGTGTTGAGTTTGTGGAAGATACCGAAAAAATACATTACCAACAAAGCTGCACAGCCAGCGGGGGCAAAGCGCTCAAAGATCATTGAAATGCGGTCATTTCGCGCCATTGCTGTGAAGAAGGATAGCCAATATCCCAGAAGCGCTGCTGAGCGCACCATGGTGTGGTTTGACTGGACTGGAGCCTGAACAATAGTGCTCACAGTACTGGCTAACATCAAAACAAAGAGTACCCTGCCGGACGATGGCTTGAATAGGGCGACAAACGCCGTGCACAGGATAAGCAACATGTCCCAAGAAGGGGGGAAGAAACGATACTCGATTACGTAATTGAAAAAGTGAAATATCGAGAAGAGTGCAAAGAAGGTTGTGAAAATTTCGCGCCTGGCTTGTGACGCATCGTTTCTATCTTCTATCATTCGGCGCTCTAAAAGGAACAAGAGCAACCAGCGGCCAGAGCGGAGCAATGGGTAGAGAACGCGAGCCACCAATGGCCGAGAGAACGCTGCCCGATTAATTTTGTTTAGAGCATTAGACGGAGTAGTAAGGGGCGCGAGATATGCAACCGCATCGCTGCCACCATAACGACGGCCGTGATCCTCTACGACCATCCCTTGATCCAAATCGAATCCTTGGTCTTTAAGTTGCATTCGACTGGCGGCATCTTCACGGAGGTTTACGAGTTGAACCTCACCGCTACGGCTCAAGCGCAGCATGCTCACGTACTTGGAGCAGAACGGGCATTCGCCATCATAGAATATTCGAAGCATTGTGTAGCTATTCAAGCAATGGCGCTTCGGTGCAACTGTAAACCTAGCTCCTGTTCCATCCTGAGCCCTTGGCAGAAAAGCTTCTGTAGGCCTGCACGTGCCGATAACGAATTGTCCGACTTATTGCGGATTCCGCGCGGGCGCGAAGCTTGTATCTAGATCGAGACTGAGCAGCGCGCTCTACTGCTGCCTCTTCAACTCCATAGTGAGTTGAAGTTCTGTCTAAGGGTGAGTGGTCAGTTTCTTTGGCGGGGCCAGGGTAGGGCGGTCTCAGCCCTGCCCTTGAACGCAAACACTGATTTTCTCGCGCGCGCGAAGCCCGGCATCCGTTTGCTAAAGTAAGTGCAAATAGCAATCGTCCGATACGGTGATGATACATCGGTCGAACACCGATGCTGGTTTGAAAAACAATCAAAGAATCAAAGGAGCGGATAGGCCTAGGAGACGATCTTTAGCGCACCCTTTAGGGCATCGAGGCCCAATGTGAGCAAAAAGCATAGAATTTTCAATGAATAGTGGCGGAGACGGAGTCCGAACTGCATCTGAAATAACGTTCTGATCTCAATTGAATATGGTGATTCCAGAATTCTCAAGACCCACACTCAGACCCACATTTTCGAGCGGATGAAAGCGGAGGACCCTGAACGATTGGGGGCTTCAAAGGTCTGCATCTAGGCCGGATCGCGACATGGCCTGCTGTCGGTTTCGTGGACACCGAGATCGGCTCATTAAAACTGCTCCAGCTTTTCGTTCAAAGTCGATAGGGCTCAGGCAACTCAGTGTCGAGTGATGCCGGGTCTGGCTCTGGAAGTATTCGACGCAGTCGAACCCGTCTGACCTAGTGCGGTAGACCTTGTTGCCGGTCCGCTTGGTTTTCAGCGAGGAGATGAAGTTTTCCATGGAGGCAATATCCCAGACATTGCCTATCCGGTTCGTCGAACAGGTGACGGGGTCGTCAGCCATGAGCCGCTGGAACTGCTCACTGTTTTATATGCTGCCCTGATTTGAGTGATGCAGCAGGACGTCTTGCTTGCCTCGCAGTTAGGTCGCTGTGATCAGCGCGTCGGTTACAAACCAGCCCGAGGTGGGGTGGCTGATCGACCAGTCAACCACTCTACGGGAGAAAAGGTCGATCATCGCGGCTACATAAAGCCCCCATCTGCCGGTCAGATGTGGGTGAAGTCAGCCGCCCAAGTTTGGTTGGGCCGTAGGCGGTAAACTGGCGATCCAGCACGTTGCCGACAATTAACTAGCATTCGCCCTGATCATTCGGCATTTCACGATGACGGGGCAGTGCCCGCAGCGCTTGCGCCTGCATGAGCCGGTCAAACCGATGAAGTCCGCAGGAGATATCTTTTCGAGCAGGTCGTGCCAGACACGGCAGGCACCGTAGGTACGGCAGCTGGTAACATGGCTGGCTCTGACCATGGGGCGTCGGTCACCTCGTCGTCGCGGGCACGCTGCGACGGGGACCCGGTGAGCCAAGTATAAAGCCCGCTTCGCGATCCATCGAGGCCCAGCACATCCATGTCACCGGCCAGAGCCCTCGGTGCTTCGCGAAGTAGATGGCGGCGTCTTTTAGGACGTCGCACTTCACCTTAAGTTTGGCCAGCTTGCGGCGGAAACGAACGATCTCCAGCTGTTCCGGTCTTATCCCACCATGCACGGGTAATGCGCGCCCTGGATTAGCCGCAAACTTCTCGGCCCACTCTCGCAGCTCATTCTCGTGCAAATCAATATCGCGGTGCTTACCGCGACACGGCGCTCATGAACCAACCTTTCCGCCTCAAACTTGAGCCTCCGACTGAACTTCCTTCGCTGCATTGTGGGCCTCTGAAAGGTGGAAGCAACCTTTCTCGGTATCCACCAACCCGGTAGCAGGCCAACCTTCCCATCGGTCGATAGAGGTGGGCTCAAGAGGTCATTGCCGCAAAAAGGGGCAGTTGCAGCCTGACTCGAAGTCATGCATGGGACGGCTGAAATTTCGGAAAGGAGTAGATTATCTGAGGGATGGAAGTCACGCGTGCGTATATCATCGATACTGCCAAGAGGTTTTGCCGTGCATGAATTCGACTCGAGTCTGACACGCCTTGCCAGTCTGCCGACTCCGGCTTGCCTCGACCTTATCGACGACGCTGTCATAGCTGGCATCGCCACGAGGCGCCGAGAAGACTCCTTTGGCAAACTTGCGACCGGGGTCGCGGGGGCATTTGCGTTGTTGCTTGGCTTGGTCAGTGCGGCTCTTTCGCACCCGGAAAGCGCTCAAGCACACACGATTTCGCCTTTCTCTCCCCAAAATCCGCTAGCGCCCTCGACTTTGCTGGACATTCATCCGTGACAAGAATTGCATGGTTGGCATTAGTTGGTCTGGTGGGCTTTTCTACAGCCTTGGCTGGCACCTATCTGGGCCAGCACATGTTCGTAAGCGATAGGCCGAAAGAGACTGAACTACATGCACTATTGCATGGCAAGCTCGATCTTGATGCTAGTCAAACAGCGAAGATCGAGGCTATCGAGGCGCGCTTTTCCCAGCGCCGTAAGGCGTTGGAGCGGGAAATGCTGGCCGCCAATGTGCATCTGGCTCAAGCGATGCAAGCGGAGCACGGCTATGGCCCCGAGGTCAGTGCGGCTGTCGATCACACGCACCACATAATGGGCGAGATGCAGAAGGAGACGCTCGAGCATCTCTTCGAGATGCGCTCTGTTTTGAGGGTCGATCAGGCCGAGACATTTGACCGTGCTGTGACCAAGGCTCTTGCCCCCGATCCAAAGTGAGTGTCCCCCCTGCAGAAGGAAGCGATGCTGAGATGGTCGCATTGGCGCTCGCCGGGCGGCAGGATGCTTACCGTGAGCTGCTTTCCCGATACCGGGAGCCAATCTACCGGTTTATCCGCGCTTCGACCGGTGATCCGCAAGAGGCGCTCGACCTGACGCAGGACACCTTTATCGCCGCCTTTGTGGCACTGGACCGTTACGATCGTTCTAGGCCGCTCCTGACGTGGCTCAGGCGGATCGCGCTCAACAAATGTCGCGATTGGGCGCGTAGGCGTCGGCTGCGCGTAATGCTGTGGCGCACCACGCCGATCGATGACGCTCAATACTTGATCGACGATGGCATCGCGGCAGATGTGCTAGTGGCCGACCGCGCCGCGCTGTCTAGGGTGAATGCAGCAATCGCCCTTTTACCGTCACGCCTGCGCGAGGTTCTCGTGCTTCGCACAATTGAGGGTCTTGGTCAGGCAGAGACAGCCGAAGTACTCGGTATTAGCGAAAAGGCGGTCGAAACCCGGCTCTATCGAGCGCGGACCAAACTTGCCGCGCTTGTGGCAGATAGAAAGCTTTAAGGATTCTGAGGGGTAGGCCGTGTCTGTGCGTAATGCCGGGTATGGACCATCTTGGACTTTCACGCCGCCGACTGCTTGCAGGGCTAGGCACTGCGTCGACTTTAGCTGCGTTGCCCGCCTGGGCACAAGGGCATTCGCTACACCGGATCAGGGGCGGCGCGCCGATACGCGTTGGCTTTGATCAGGTTTCGGGGGCGGTGATCGATCTGGCCGTGGGCCACGGCCCGCGCGTGGTGCAGGGCAGGAAAGGACACGGTATCGCGGTCAATGGCTCGGTGCCGGGGCCGCTCATCCGCCTCAAGGAAGGCCAGAACGTCCGCCTCAACGTCACGAACAATCTCGGTCAGGACACTTCGATCCACTGGCACGGGCTGCTGCTGCCGTTCCACATGGACGGGGTGCCCGGGATCAGTTTCCCGGGCATCAAGCCGGGGCAGACCTTCACCTACGAATTCCCGATCCGGCAATCGGGTACCTACTGGTATCACAGCCACTCCGGCCTGCAGGAGCAGCAGGGTCACTATGGCCCGCTGATCATCGACCTGGCAGGGGCCGAGCCGGTGGACTATGACCGCGAGTTCATCCTGCTGCTGAGCGAGTTCACCCCGCTCGACCCGCACTTCATCATGGACCGGCTGCGCAAGGGCGAAGGCTATTTCAACTATCAGCAGACCTCATGGGCCGATGAATACCCACTCTCCGCGGCGGACCGCCGGATGTGGGCCGAGATGCGCATGCCCGCGACCGACATCGCGGACGTGACCGGCTCGACCTACACCTACCTCGCCAACGGGCGCGGGCCGAAAGAGGGTCTGGAATATCTCTTCACCCCCGGCGAACGCATCCGCCTGCGGATCATCAACGGCGCGGCGCAGACCTTCTTCAACCTGCGCATCCCCGGCCTGCCGATGACGGTGATCGCCGCCGATGGCCAGAACGTGCGCCCCGTGGAAGTCGACGAATTCCAGATCGGTACCGCCGAGACCTACGACGTGATCGTGGAGCCGCGGACCGAGGCCTATTCTATCGTCGCGGAAAGCATGGACCGTTCCGGCATGGCGCTCGCCACGCTGGCGAGCCGCCCGGGAGCCCGCGCGGCCATCCCGCCGCTGCGCAAACCCCCGCTGCTCGACATGGGCGACATGGGCATGAATCACGGCGATCATGGTGCGGGCCATTCGATGGACGGCATGAGCATGCGCGACACCGCGCTGCTGCCGCCCGATGTGAAGCTTGGTCCCGGAATCGACATGGTTTCGATGGCCCCCGTCGACAAGCTCGGCGATCCCGGCCTCGGCCTGCGCGATGTCGAGCACCGAGTGCTCAATTACCGGATGCTGACGGCGCTGGAGCCGAACCGCGACACCCGCGAGCCATCGCGGCTGCTGGAAATCCACCTCACCGGCAACATGGAACGCTATATGTGGTCGTTCGACGGCGAGATGTATTCCGCCGTCAGCGACAAGCCGATCCGCTTTGCCTGGAACGAGCGGGTGCGGGTGAAGCTCGTCAACAATACCATGATGGCGCACCCGATCCACCTGCACGGGATGTTCTTCGAGCTCGTCAACGGCGCTGACGCCGCCCACCAGCCGCGCAAGAACGTGGTGATCGTCCAGCCCGGCGCATCTGCGCAGTTCGATCTCACCGCCAATGAACCGGGCGACTGGGCGTTTCACTGCCACCTGCTCTACCACATGCACGGCGGGATGATGCAGACCGTGACCGTGATGGTGCCGGAGACGGGCCAGTGAAGGCGCTCCTGACGCTGCCCTTGCTGCTGGCGGCCGCACCGCTCGCCGCGCAGAGCCACGATACGCACCAGCACCACGATCACGCCGCGCCCGCGTCCCAGCCCGCCCCGACCGAACACGCCGGGCACGGGGCGCACACGCCTCCCGATCCGCACGCCGGACATGACATGAGCGCGCCGCAGTCCGATCCCCACGCCGGCCACGACATGGACGCGATGGCAGCGCCCGTGTCTCCAGGCCCGACCATGGAAACCCCGCCCCCGCCCGAGGCTGGCAGCGGCCCGCCCCGCGCGGCTGACGCAATCTGGGGCGCCGGGGCCATGGCCGCCTCGCGCGAGGATCTGCGCAAGACCCACGGCGACTTCCCAGTCTTCTGGTTTCAGGCAGACAGGCTCGAAACACAGGTGCGCGAGGGCCGCGACGCCTATCTGTGGGACATCCAGGGCTATTACGGCGGCCCGACCAGCCGCCTGTGGTTCAAGAACGAGGGCGAAGGGGAGTTCGGCGAAAGCCCCGAAGATGCCGAGGTTCAGGCGCTGTGGTCGAAGGCGATCCGCCCGTTCTGGGACGTGCAGGCAGGCATCCGCCACGACATTGCCGGGCCGGACACCACCCATGCGGTGATTGGCGTGCAGGGCCTTACGCCCTATATGTTCGAGGTGGACGCCGCGCTGTTCCTTTCGCACCGCGGCGATTTAACTGCGCGCATCGAGGCCGAGATCGATCAGCGCATCACCCAGCGCTTGATCCTGCAGCCGCGCATAGAGGCCAACCTGTCAGCGCAGGACATCCCTGAACTCGGCATCGGTGCAGGGCTTGACGCGATCGAGGTCGGCGCAAGACTGCGTTATGAGATCCGGCGCGAGTTCGCCCCCTATATCGGTATCGAGCAATCATGGCGCACCGGCAACGGTTCCGACTTCGCCCGCTTGCGCGGCGAAGACCCGTCCACCACCAGCTTCATCGCCGGTATCCGTTTATGGTTTTGAACAACACCAAGGACAAATTCTCATGAAGATTGCATCACTGTTTGCTGCCCTTGTAATTGCGGCTTCCCCGCTCGCTCTGCCCGCTACCGCGGTGGCACACACCAAAGTAGTTTCTTCGACCCCGGCTGAGGGGGCAACTGTGGCCAGCGCACGCACCGTCTCCTTGACTTTTAGCGAGGCTCTGCTGCCGCCCACTGCTATCATCGGCATCGTAATGACCGCGATGCCGGGCATGGCGAACCACGGAGAGATGGCAATCCGCAACTTCACGACCCAATGGTCGAATAATAACAAGACCCTGACATTAATACTGACTAAACCGCTTTCCAAGGGCACCTACGAAGTGCGCTGGCAAGCGGCAGGAGCCGACGGCCATCGTATGAAGGGCACAGTTTCCTTCACCATCGGCTGACCAGACGATGGAAGGGCTGGCCGAACCTGCTTTGCGGTTTGCACATTATACGTTGCTGCTCGGGCTTTTCGGATGGTCGGCATTCCGTCTGGTGGGTCTGCGGGAGCTCTTCAGCCCGAATGACGATCGCGTGCCGACTTTGGCCGTGCTGGCGGGAGCCGCTGCTCTCCTTCTTTCTGGCATACTGATGCTATCATCGATCGCTGCGATGATGGGGCAGCCGATAAACGCGCTCGACTGGCGAACGATCGAAGCGATACTGCTGGGCACCGACATGGGATCAGCCTTCATGGTGCGCTACAGCCTCTTAGTCTTCGGATTGACTGGCTTGCTCAGCCTCGGACGCAGAAGAGCAGGACTGATCCTTGCGGCGCTCTGCTATCTCGGTGCGCTTCTGACTCTCGGCTGGGCTGGTCATGCAGCCGCGACAGAAGGCGGTCTTGGCCTACTCCATCGCATAAACAATGGACTTCACCTAATTGCCGCAGGCCTTTGGCTTGGCGCGATCGGGTGGTTTTTGGCTTTGACGGTCCGGTGCCACAAGGGAATGAACGACATCAGCGCTCAGGCGCTACTCAGGGCCATGCATTCCTTCGCGCCGCTAGGCGTTACACTTGTCGCGTTGGTCGTATTGACCGGCTTGATCAACTCACACCTGATATTCGGTTTGGAAAATGCAATAGCCACACTAGAGACGCCATACGGCGCGATGCTGGCTGTAAAGGTTGCCATGGTCATCGCCATGTTGGCTTTTGCCGCGCATAATGCCCAAACCAGCAAGGAGCATCACGAAACGGGCGCTTCACTTGAAGCGATCCATCCCAACCCGATCCTCGGGAGATTGCGGCGGAGCCTCGCCGCCGAGTTTCTGCTCGGCCTTGGGGTGATCGGCCTCGTCGCAATTCTCGGCACCAGATCTCCCCTGATGATCTGACATTTCCACGATGTGGCGAACGCTCAGGCTCGCCTTGGATTGTCGTCGGGGCGTGCAAGGTCTTGCATGATCATCTTTCGAACGACTTCGGCTGTCCGTTCAAATTGAACATGATTGGTGGTGTGGCGCGACTGCGCCTCGGCTCGCGCCCGTTAGCGACCAATTTTTCATTATACCAAAAATGCATAGCAAAAGGAGAAATATGTATTTGCTGTTAGGGTTCGTCTTCGACAACCTGCACTTGGGAAATGTTAGCCTCCTGCCAAAGGTTGGACGGAATCGCTATGAAAGGAAACGGGGTATGTTGGAATCTGTGTTGAGAGTGCGAGGGGCTGCGCTGAGAACGGTCTCGCTTGCTTCCCTTTTGACGGCCACGATGGTCCCTGTATCTGCTTTCGCGCAAAACCAGAACGATCCCGAAGAGCAGAACGCAGAAACGTCCGCACCGGCGATCATCGTGACGGGAACCCGGCGCGAGGGTGTAACCTATCTCGAATCCGCCCGTCCGGTCGACATCGTTTCATCTGACGTCCTCAACAAGCAAGGCTCATCCAACCTGAACGACGCCCTGCGTGTCGCGGTGCCTTCGCTCAACGTGCAGCAATTCGTTGCACAAGACGGTTCCGCGTTCATCCGTCCGTTCAGCCTGCGGGGCCTCCCGCCCGACCAGACCCTGGTCCTGCTGAACAATAAGCGCCGCCATCGTTCGGCGTTGGTCCAGATTACCAACCAACCGCTCGCGGCGGGGGCGCAAGGCTCCGACCTATCGAGTATCCCGACGATCGCCATCAAGAGCATTGAAGTTCTGCGCGACGGGGCTGCCGCACAGTATGGCTCGGACGCCATCGCGGGCGTGATCAACTTCCAGCTCAAAGACAGTTCGGACGGGTTCTCTATGACCGCCCGTTATGGGCAGTTCTACGAAGGCGACGGCGAGGACGTGACACTGGCAGCGAATGCCGGTTTTCCCGTCGCTGATGGGTTCATCAACCTGAGCGGCGAATATGTCCGGGCAAAGCCGACATCGCGCGGCGGCCAGCGTCCGGATGCGCAGGCCCTGATCGATGCGGGCAACACTGCGGTGCCGGTTCCTGCCCAGCGCTGGGGCAATGTGAACACGGAGGCTGCTCGCTTCCTGCTCAACGCCGAGGTGCCCGCGTCGGACAGTGCCACGGTCTATCTGTTCGGAAATTATGCTTGGAGCACCGGCAATACCGAGTTCTTCTATCGCAATCCCGTGACGCGCACGGACATCTTCCGGAGCGTGCCGCTGACTACTTCGCCTGGCGGCGCACGGTTCACCTTCGCTTCCCTATTCCCCGGCGGCTTTACGCCAATTTTCGGTACGGACATCGAAGATCTGAGTCTTGCAGGCGGCGTCCGCGGCGATATGGGCGATCTGCAGTATGACTTGAGTGCGATCGTCGCCCAGAACCGCGTTCGCTACGAGCTGTCCAACACCGTCAACCCGTCGCTCGGGCCGGAATCGCCGACCAGCTTCAACGCAGGCAAAGTCACGCAGCGTGAGACGCAGTTCCACGCAGACTTCGTCTATCCGCTTGAGATGGGGCTGGCAGAACCGCTGAACGTGGCCTTCGGCGCCGAGTATCGGCGTGAGGCCTTCGAAATCACGGCCGGCGAAGTCGCCTCGTGGGAGGCTGGCCCGTTCGCTCGTGTGCTTGATCCCGACAATGGCAATCAACCGATCGGTCTTGCGGTGGGCTCTTCCGGCTTCCCCGGCTATGCCCCGTCATCGGCAGGCACCTGGTCGCGATCCAACTGGGCAGCCTATCTTGATGTTGAAGGCGATCTGGCAGAAGGGCTTAACTTGGGTGTCGCCGGCCGCTTCGAGGACTTTTCGGATTTCGGCAGCACCTTCAACTGGAAGGTATCCGGGCGCTACGATCTGACCGACTGGATGGCTATCCGCGCCTCATATAGCACCGGATTCAGAGCGCCCACACCAGGGCAATCAAACATCTCGGACGTTGCCACCAACATCGACCTGGTGACCGGGGGGCTGCTCCTGACCACAACTCGACCACCGACTGATCCCATCTCGCAATTCTACGGCGCACAGCCGCTTGATCGTGAGAAATCCAAGAACATAGCTGCGGGCCTTGTCTTCGACATTCCTGGCGGCTGGGTCCTCACGGCTGACTATTTCAACATCAAGGTCGATGACCGCATCGCGCTGACCTCGCGCATCCCCATAACCGCAGCTGACCGCACGGCCATGGCGGCCCAGGGCATCGATCCGGGTGATGTGCAGACCGTCCGGTTCTTTGGTAATTTCTTCGATTCCCGCACTGAAGGCGTCGACGTCGTTTTCTCGAAGGACTGGCGCCTAGCGACCGGTACGCGGCTGGGGATCAACGCTTCGTTAAACTATACGAAGAACGAAGTGACCAATGTCCGCGACGCCCGCGCGATCAATCGCGAACGCCAGATCGAGATCAACAGCTTCAATCCCAAATGGCGCGGCAGCATCACCGGCACACTCGAATCGGGTGGGTTCTCTGGGCTGCTGCGTGCGAGTTACTTCGGCAAGTGGACCGATGCCGTTTCCAACGCCGTACCAACTCCCAACTCGTTCGATCAGACCTTCGAGGCCGAAATTCTGGTCGACCTCGAAGTTGCATACGAGGTAACCGACACCATCAACCTCGCGATCGGGGCCAACAATTTGTTTGATATCTATCCGGACCGTGACCAGCGCATCGGGCAACAGAACAATGGGATCATTTACCCGCAGTTTTCGCCTTTCGGCTTCAGCGGTGGCTTCTGGTACGTTCGCGCCAACGTCAACTTCTGAA
>CAZCNF010000028.1:0-33203 GCA_964500135.1 uncultured Porphyrobacter sp. | reverse complement strand
CTCGCGGCTCTGCCCGCCCTTCCACGCGCGGGTGGTGAAGCCGAGGATCTCGGTCTTGACCCCGCAGCGTTCGAGCGTGCGCGCCAGAATATCCGCGCTGATCGCTGCGATCGAGATCGGGCGGCCGCGCATGGAGCCCGAATTGTCGATCAGCAGCGTGACGACGGTGTCCTTGAAGTCGATGTCGCGCTCGGTCTTGTAGGTCAGCAGCGTGCCCGGCGTGATGATGACGCGCGCCAGCCGCGCCGAATCGAGCAGCCCCTCTTCCTGGTCGAAGTCCCAGCTGCGGTTCTGCTGCGCCATCAGGCGGCGCTGCAACCGGTTGGCCAGCCGGGTGACGATGCCCTGCAGCCCGGTCAGCTGGCTGTCGAGATAGGCGCGCAGCCGGTCAAGTTCCTCGGCATCGCAGAGGTCGGAGGCGGGCACTTCCTCGTCGTACCGGGTGGTATAAGCACGGTAGTCGAAGCCTTCGGGAATGTCGGTCCAGGGCCGGTTGGGGCGCACCGGCATCATGCCCTCCTCGCCCTCGTCGCCCGGCTCGCCCTCGGACATCTCCTCGTCCGAGGACATCTCGGAATCGCTTTCGCCGTCGGCCTCGCCGTCGCTCATCTCGGCCGCCATCTCGGTCGCCTGGGGGTCGCCCCCGCCTTCCTCCTGGTCGCCTTCGTCCTGTTCGTCCTGGCCGTCCTCGTCTTCGCCCTCTTCGTTGTCGCCTTCGTCAGGCGCGTCGGCGGGTTGGGTCAGGTCGAGATGTTCGAGCAGGTCGAGGCTGAGCGCCTGGAACGCGCGCTGGTCGTCGAGCGAAGCCGCGAGCGCCTCGAGGTCGCCACCCGCCTTGCCTTCAATGAAGCTTCGCACCAGATCCACCCCCGCGCGGGCACGCGAAGGCACTGCCTCGCCGGTCAGCTTCTCGCGCAGCATCAGCGCCAGCGCGGTCTGCAGCGGCACATCGTCCTGGCTTTGCGCGCGCGCGATCGGGTCCGACATCAGCCGCAGGTCGAGTGCAGCATCGAGGTTGGTGCGGATGCCGCCATAGCTGTTGGCGCCCAGCGCCTCGTAGCGGACCTGCTCGATCGCGTCGTAGCAGGCCCGCGCAACCGCCTCGGGCGGCGCGTTGCGGCTGTGCAGCGCGGCGTTGTGATGCCGCAGCTTGAGCGCAAAACTGTCGGCAAAGCCGCGCGCCTCGGCCACCTGTTCGGGCGGCAGGTTGCGCCCGGGCAGCGGCACGCGAAAGTTCTTGCCGTTCGACGACGGGGTATCCGCACTCCACGCCACTTCAACCTCTGCCTCGCGCGCAATCGCGCGGCTCGCGCCGGTCAGCGCGTGCTTGAAGCGATCGAGCGGGGTTTCTTCAGCCAAGGTGTGGTTCTTCGTGGGCAGGAATTAACGGATGATCGACTGGCCAGTCTTTGCCCAATCGGCAAGGAAGCCTTCAATCCCCTTATCTGTCAGGACATGCTTGAACAGCGCCTTGATCACCGCGGGCGGCGCGGTCATCACATCGGCGCCGATCCTGGCGGCCTCGAGCACATGGGTGACGTGCCGCACCGACGCGACCAGGATTTCGGTTTCGAAGGCGTAATTGTCGTAAATCAGGCGGATGTCCTCGATCAGTTCCATCCCGTCAAAGCCGTTGTCGTCATGCCGCCCGACAAAAGGCGAGATGAAGGTCGCCCCAGCCTTCGCCGCAAGGAGCGCCTGGTTGGCGCTGAAGCACAGCGTGACATTGACCATGGTGCCGTCGCCGGTCAGCGCCTTGCAGGTCTTGAGGCCGTCGATCGTCAGCGGCACCTTGATGCAGACATTGTCGGCCAGCTTGCGGAGAACCTCGGCCTCTCGCATCATGGTTTCATGATCGAGCGCGACCACTTCGGCCGAGACCGGGCCATCGACGATGGCGCAGATCTCTCTCGTCACCTCCATGAAATCGCGGCCCGACTTGGCGATCAGCGAAGGATTGGTGGTGACGCCATCGAGCAGGCCGGTCGCGGCCAGTTCCCGGATGTCGTCGATCTCGGCGGTGTCGGCAAAGAATTTCATGGCTGCGGCGCTCCGGCATGGGCAAGGTGATTCCCTTGCCGCCTTAGCCAAGCACGGCGCGCACGGCTAGTAGCGGGCGCCCAATCCGAACACCCCGATCAGCAGCGGATCGCGGGTCGCTCGAGGATCGGCGCGGATCGCCGCTTCCTCATTGCCGATCTCGGCCCAGATTGCCTCGTTCACCTTGCCCGCCAGCCGGGCCGCGACCCCGCTGACATTGGCGCCGGTGATGGCATCGACCAGCTGGCCGACGAGCGGATCGGAAGCGAGTTCGATCGCACGGCCCAGTTCGGGTACCATTTCTTCGATCAACCGGCCGCCCATTTCGCCCTGGAGGAATGCGGTGGCCGCGCGCGGGCCACCGCGCACCAGATCGAGCGCATTGTCGAAGCCGATCACCCGCACTGCATCTGCCACCAGCGGCGCGGCACGTTCGCTGCCTTCGATCGCGATGTCGGCGAAAGCCTCCTCCAGCCGGTCCTTGAACAGCGCCGAGGTGAGAATGCGCGACAGCACGTCGCCGCGTGTACCAAGCAGATTGCCGAGTCCGACCCGCGCCACCTGCGCATCCCAGAACCCGCCGGGTTCGACCAGCCGGGCAAACGCACGTTCGCTCGCCAGCAGCAGCATGCGGCGGATGGCCTCGGTCAGGCTGTAGCGCGGCGAGCTGGCACAGCCGGGCAGCGTCAGTGCCAGCGTCCCGACGGAAGCCCCGGCAAGGAAGGCGCGGCGCCCCAGCGCCCGGTCAATCGAAGCGTTCATATCCCGGCCCCTTATCCTTGTGGCAGCGATGGTGTAGCCGCCATATTGCCGTGGCCAAGATGAACCGTATCCGACTCCTTGTGTTCAACGCCGCGCTCGGCGCGCTCGACTATCGCGTGCCCGACAGCATGGCGGTGGAACCGGGGGCAGTGGTGCTGGCCCCGCTGGGGCCGCGCCAGATCATTGGCGTAGCGTGGGAGCCGGAGCATTTGCCGGCAAAGGAGGTGCCCGCTGACAAGCTGCGCCCGATCCTCGAAGTGCTGCCGGTGCCGCCGATTGCCGCGCCGCTGCGGCGCCTGATCGAGTGGACCGCCGACTATTATTGCGCACCATTGAGCGCGGTGGCGCGGATGGTGCTTGCCTCGGGCGGCGCGCTGAAGGGTCCGGGCACCATGACCGAATATCGGCTCACCGGCGAGGCGCCCGAACGCATCACGCCGCAGCGCCGGCAGGCGCTTGAGCGGCTTCAGGGCGAGCAGGCGACGATGCGCGAACTTGCCGCCATCGCCGGCGTTTCAGAGGGGGTTCTGCGCGGCATGGCGGTCGCCGGGCTGATCGAACCGGTCAGTGTGGCAATCGACCGCCCCTTCCCCCAGGCCAAGCCCGATTTCGACACACCAGTGCTCTCGCCCGACCAGCGCAAAGTGGCGGACGAACTGGTCGCCGCGGTGCGGGCGCAGGCCTTTGCTCCATTTTTGCTCGACGGCGTGACCGGATCGGGCAAGACCGAGGCCTATTTCGAGCCGATCGCCGAAGCCCTGCGGATGGGCCGACAGGTGCTGGTGCTGCTGCCCGAGATCGCGCTGACCGAGAACTTCCTGATGCGGTTCGAGGCGCGTTTCGGCGTGCCGCCGGTGCTCTGGCATTCCTCGCTCAAATCGACTGAGCGGCGGCGAGCATGGCGCGCGATCAGCGAAGGCACCGCGCAAGTCGTAGTGGGCGCGCGGTCAGCGCTGTTCCTGCCCTATCGCAAGCTCGGGCTGATCGTGGTCGACGAAGCGCATGAAGTCAGCTTCAAGCAGGATGACGGGGTACGCTACAATGCGCGCGACGTGGCGGTGATGCGCGCGCAGTTCGAAGGCTTCCCGGTAATCCTGTCGAGCGCTACCCCCGCGCTCGAAAGCCTGCACATGGCCGAGGCCGGGATCTACCGCCGGCTCGAACTGCCGGCCCGTTTCGGCGGCGCCGAACTGCCGCATGTCGACACGGTGGACCTGACCGAGGAACCGCCCGAACGCGGGCGTTGGCTCGCCCCGCGCCTGATAGCGGCGCTCGAAGAGCGGCTGGCCCGCGGCGAACAATCGCTGCTGTTCCTGAACCGCCGAGGCTATGCCCCGCTAACCCTGTGCCGTAACTGCGGGTTCCGCTTCAAATGCCCCAATTGCAGCGCCTGGCTGGTCGAACACCGCCTGTCGGCCCGGCTCGCCTGCCATCATTGCGGGCACGAGGAAACACCGCCTGCCAACTGCCCCGAGTGCGGCGAACCCGACTGCCTGGTCGCCTGCGGCCCGGGGGTCGAACGGATCGCGGATGAAGTGCGCGAGCTGTTCCCCGAAGCGCGCATCGCGGTTGCGACCTCGGACACGCTCAATTCACCCGAGCGCGCGGCGCAATTCATTCACGAGGCCGAAAGCGGCGCGGTGGACATCATCATCGGCACCCAGCTGGTCACCAAAGGCTTTCATTTTCCCGAGCTGACGCTGGTGGGCGTGGTCGATGCCGACCTTGGCCTCGAAGGCGGCGATCTGCGCGCGGCCGAACGCACCTACCAGCAAGTGGCGCAGGTGGCCGGGCGCGCCGGGCGCGGCGCCAAGCCGGGCGAAGTCCTGATCCAGACGCGCCACCCTACCGCCGCGGTGATCGCGGCGCTGGCCGAAGGCAATCGTGACGCCTTCTATGCTGCCGAGGCCGAAGCGCGGCGCCATGCCGGCGCCCCGCCCTTCGGGCGCTGGGCCGCGATCATCATCTCAAGCGAGGACGAGGCCGAAGCGCGCGAGGCCGCCAACCGCTTGGGTGCCAGCCGCCCGCTGCTCGACGGATTGCAGGTGCTGGGCCCCGCGCCCGCCCCGCTTGCGCTGCTGCGCGGGCGCTATCGCTATCGCTTCCTCGTCAATGCGCGGCGCACCGCCAACCTGCAGAAGGTGCTGACCCGCTGGCTCGCGACCCACGCCTTTGCGCCCGGGGTGCGGGTGAGCGTCGATATCGATCCCTACAGCTTCGTGTGAGGCACCATTCGGGTGCCGGTGCATTGTGGGGGAATGCGCCACCCCGTCCTCGTGCCCATCCTCGGAGATCAGCTGAGCCCGGATCTTGCCAGCCTGCGCGGCTGTGACCGGGACGACACCGTCGTGCTGATGACGGAGGTGTGGGACGAGGCGACTTATGTCAAACACCACAAGCAGAAGATCGCGCTGGTCTTTTCCGCCATGCGGCATTTCGCCGCAGAGCTGGAAAATGACGGCTGGCGGGTCGATTACGTCCGGCTGACCGATGCCGACAATTCGGGCAGCTTCACCGGCGAAGTCGCGCGGGCGATCGAACGTCATGCGCCGCGCGCCATCCGCATCGTCGAGGCGGGCGAGTGGCGCGTGCAGCAGGCCCTGGAGGAATGGGCCGGCCGGTTCGCGTGCGAAGTCGAGATCCTGCCCGACGACCGCTTCCTGTGCAGCCATGCCGAGTTCCGCGCATGGGCCGAGGGGCGCACGCATCTGACGATGGAGTATTTCTATCGCGAGATGCGCCGCAAGACCGGGCTGCTGATGCGTGCCGATGGCACGCCCGAAGGCGGCAGCTGGAACTATGATGCCGAGAACCGCGAACCTCCCAAGGCGGGGCTGAACCCGCCACCGCGCCCGCGCTTCGCGCCCGATGCGATCACGCGCGAAGTGATCGATCTCGTCGAAGCACGGTTCGGCAGCCATTTCGGCAGCCTTGCGGGGTTTGGCTGGCCGGTCACCCGGGCCGAGGCCGAAGCAGCCGCTGACGTCTTTTTCGCCGAGCGGCTGGCGCATTTCGGCCCCTATCAGGACGCGATGCTGCACGGGCAGGACGACCTTTACCATTCGATGCTGTCGTCGAGCATCAACCTGGGACTGCTCGACCCGCTGGAACTGTGCCGACGGGCCGAAGCGGCCTGGCGCGAGGGGCGTGCCCCGCTCAATTCGGTCGAAGGCTTCATCCGCCAGATCATCGGCTGGCGCGAATATGTGCGCGGGTTCTACTGGCACGAGATGCCGGGCCTTGCCCGCGCCAACGCGCTGGACGCGCGCCGCCCGCTCCCCGAATTCTATTGGACCGGGGCGACCGACATGCGTTGCCTGGCCGATTGCATCCGCGCCACCCGCGAGAACGCGCATGCGCATCACATCCAGCGGCTGATGGTGCTCGGCAATTTCGCGCTGGTCGCCGGGATCGACCCGCGCCAGGTCGAAGACTGGTATCTGGCGGTCTATGCCGATGCCTATGAGTGGGTCGAACGGCCCAATGTCGCGGGCATGGTGCTCTATGCCGACGGCGGCAGGCTGGCGACCAAGCCCTATGCGGCCAGCGGCAACTACATCAACAAGATGAGCGATTACTGCAAGGGCTGCCGCTACAAGGTCAGCCAGAAGACCGGCGATGACGCCTGCCCGTTCAACCCGCTCTACTGGCACTTCATGGTCCGGCACCGCGACCGCTTGGAGGCGAACCACCGGATCGGGCGCATCTATGCCACCTGGGACCGGATGGGTGCAGCCAAACAGCGCGAATATCTCGCCAGCGCGGAGAAATTCCTCGACTCTCTCAAGCCCGCAAGCAAGGAATGGGCCCGCTACGAACAACAGGGAGTACCGCCGCCATGCTGACCGTCCACCACCTGCGCCTGTCGCAATCCGAACGGATCGTGTGGCTGTGCGAAGAGATGGGCATCGACTACGAGCTCAAGCTCTACAACCGGCGCGAGGACAACCGGCTGGCGCCCGACGAGTACAAGGCGCTGCATCCGATGGGGATCGCCCCGGTCATCACCGATGACGGCTTTGTGCTGGGCGAAAGCGGGGCAATCATCGACTGGCTGATCGCACAATATGGCGATCGCGGTCTGGTGCCGGACAAGCACCACCCCGACTTTGCCGATCATCTGTTTTACTACCACTGGGCCAACGCCACGTTCATGACCAATGGCATGATGGGGCTGGTGGCACAGTTCATGGGCGAGGCCGAACATCCGCCCTTCGTGGCCGACCGCATCCGACGCGGTTGGGCGATCGTCGAGAACCGCCTGGGCGAAGCGGACTATTTCGGTGGCGGCCAGTTGACTACGGCAGACATCATGATGGGCTTCCAGCTCACCACCAGCCGCGCCATGAGCGGGATGAGCATCGATCACTTGCCCAATCTCAAAGCCTATCTCAAGCGGATCGGCGAACGGCCAGCCTATCAGCGGGCAATGGCCAAGGCCGAACCGGGCATGCCGCCCAAGCTGGATTAGGCCTCTAACTCGGCCGAGCGCCGATCGGCCCGTTCGCGATCGGACTTTTCGCGCTGCAGGGCCACGGCCTTGGCCTGATGGGCGAGGCCCAGCCAGGTCTTTTCGGCCCGCAACTCGCGCTCGCGCACGTTTTCAAGCGTGGCCGCGTTCGCCGCGACAGCGGCGGCTTCCGCCCGCTCCAGATAGAATTTGTAGCTGTCGGCCATGGCTTGTTCCCGTGAAAGAAGGGGCGCAGCCGCAATCGGCCACGCCCCAAGTGTTGAATCAGTCGGCGCTGCTCAGGTTGACGGCGCTTTCCTTGCCGTTACGGCCGGTCTCGACCTCGTAATTGAGGCGCTGTTCCTTATCGAGCGTGGTCATGCCCGCAGCCTGGACCGCGGTAATGTGCACGAAGCTGTCCGAAGAACCGTCGTCGGGCTGGATGAAACCATAGCCCTTGTCGGCATTGAAGAATTTGACTGTGCCAGTCTTGCTCATGGGTGTTTCCTTTCAAGAAACGAGGTTGCCCGCTCGCGACATGCGAACGGGTCGTGCGTCAAATCGTCCGATGAAAGGAAGTCGTCGTCCGGTTAGCGCCGGGGCTGCAGCGCAGCAAGCGGCGTAAATCAAAAGCCGAAGTCCGTCGCAAATTTCGACGTCAGCGGCAGCTTGTTAGCACGTCCTGTTTCGAATAGCGAAACAATTCGCGCGAGCACCCCGGCTCACCCGGCGGCGTAAGGCACGATCTCTCCGGCGAACACGGCGCGCGCCTGCCCTTCGAGCCAGTCCATCGCCGCAGCCCAGGGTCCATGGCCATAACTGATCCGCGCCACGCCGCAGGCCGCAAGTTCGGCCCGCGTGCCCCGCCCCGGCCCCCACAGGATGTTCACCGGCAGCGGCGAGCCGGCACAGATCGCGCGGATGGTGGGGTGATCCCCCAGGAAGGGCACGAACAGTCCGCTTGCGCCCGCCGCCGCGTAGGCCTCGGCCCGCGCAAGCACTGCGTCGATCAGGTGTTGGCCGTAATCATCGGGCTTGACCCCGCGATAGATATCGCAGCGGGCATTGACGAACAGTCCGCTCGCCGCCGCCGCGGCCAGCCGCTCCGCCGCCTTAGCGACCGGCAGCAATGCACTTTCGCCCGGCATCCGGTCTTCCATGTTGATGCCTGCAGCTCCCGCAGCCCGTGCCCGCGCGACCGAGCGGCCAACCTCTTGCGCGGTCGCGCCATAGCCGCTCTCGAAATCCAGCGTGACCGGTAGTTCGGTCACCCGCAGAATCCGCTCAAGGTTGAGCAGCGCATCCTCGATCGAGAAATCCTCGCCATCGGCAAAGCCTTGCGCCTCGGCCACGCCGTAGGATCCCGTGGCGATTGCCTTCGCTCCGGCGCGGGCGACGGCCCGGGCGCTGCCGGCATCCCAGATGTTGAACAGCATCAGCGGATCGCCCGGCACGTGCAGCGCTTTGAAGACGGCGGTCTGGTCGGTCATTTCGCTTCCTTTTCGAGCAGCTTGCGCTTGATTTCGAGCCCATAGGCATAGCCGCCCAGCGAGCCATCTGCCGCGATCACGCGGTGGCACGGAATCAGTACGGCGATGTTGTTGGCCCCGTTGGCGCCGCCCACCGCGCGGCTGGCCGTGGGCTTGCCGAGCGCGGCCGCCAGCTCGCCATAGCTGCGTGTCTCGCCAGGCGGAATGCGGCGCAATTCCTGCCACACCCGTTGCTGGAAGGCTGTGCCCTTTACGTCGAGCGGAATGTCGGCCTGTGTGCCGGGGTGCTCGACCGCTTGCACCACCGCGTCGAACACGGCCTGGAATGCGCCGCTGCCTTCGACCAGTTCGGCCCTGGGGAACCGCGCGCGCAGTTCCGCCTCGCCCTCATTGAAGCTGAGGCAGCACACGCCCTTGTCGGTTGCTGCCACCAGCATGGGCGCGATGGTGGTTTCTACCACTGCCCAGTGGATCGTGCGGCCAGCACCGCCATTCTTCCAATCGCTCGGCTGCATGCCCATCTTGCCTTTCAATCCTTCGTAGAAGCGGCTCGGGGCTTCGTATCCGGCATCGTAGATCGCATCGGTGACCCGGTCGGCGCGGCCGAGCGCCCGGCGCGCCCGGTCCTCGCGCAGCGCCCGGGCATAGGCCGCGGGCGACATCCCGGTGGCGCGGCTGAACAGGCGCTGGAAATGCGTCGGCGAATAGCCGGTGATCGCAGCCAATTCATCGAGCCGGGCCGCGTCGCCCTGCCGGATCGCTTCGAGCGCCGCGAGCACAGCGGCCTCGTCGCGGCCAACCTCGTCGGGGCGACAGCGCTTGCACGCGCGCAGGCCCGCCGCCCGTGCCTCTGCACCAGTGGCGAAGAAGCGCACATTGCGGCGATCCGGGTGGCGCGCGGCGCAGGACGGCCGGCAATAGATACCGGTCGTCAGCACGCCGGTGACGAAGCGCCCGTCAAAGGCGCGGTCGCGCCGCTGCACTGCGGCCCAAGCGGCATCGGTATCGGGGAGCTGCGTCATCACACTTTCCTCGCGCGGGCCGCAAAACAGCCGCGAATGGCGTTATGCACATCGATTTCAACGATGCGCGGGTCCTCGAACAGCCCTCGCAGCAGCGCATCGGCCTCGCCGGGCTGCGCGATCGCGGCGTCCACCATCATGCCTGCAGGGTCGAAGCCGCGCAAGGACAGCTGGCGCGGCTCGAACACCTCGGGCACGCGGTCGATCATGCTGGCGGCCCGTTGCGCGCGCTCACGCACGAAGATCGCGTGGCGCGCACGATAGGGCGTGTCGCCGCCGCGGCTCTCGTGATTGAGCAACAGCAGGGTTTCGCCCGGTTGTGCCTCTTTCAGCGTGATCCGGCAGGGATAGCCGGGCGCGGCATCGGCCACCACGCGGACGATTCCCTGCTCGACAAGTGCTTCATCGCCAAGTGCGAACAGCGGGCGAAACGGGGCCGGGTCGAGCCCTTCGATAATGTAATGCATGGCGTTCTCCTTTGCCGCCTTGCTAGCTCGAGCCAACTCGGTCCCGCATCCCGAAGCTTGCGGTCAAAGCAATTCGCGGCCAAACGAGCGCCGATGGGTCGCTTGCTCACATGGTTGTTGCTGCTGATTGCCGCGCTTGCCCTGCCGCAAGCCGGGCGGGCCGACCCGGCCGATATCGACGCCGCCGCGCGCGGCGTGGTGCGAGTGGTGATTGTCGGCAGCGACGGGCGCGAGGTCTTTCCGGTCAGCCACGGTTCGGGCTTTGCGGTGACGCCAACCATGATCGTGACCAATGCCCATGTGCTGCGCGAAGCGCTGCAGGACGATACGCTGCGGATCGGAATCGTGCCCTCCGAAGGCGCCGATGCCGCCTATGCCAGGGCGGTAGCGGTCAACCCGCGCAACGATCTGGCGCTGATCGAGATCACCGACAGCCCGTTGCGCCTGCCGCCGCTGACCATTGCCAGCGGCCCTTCGGGCGATATGGGCGAGGTCTCAGCGGTCGGCTATCCGATGAATGTCGACCAGGCCCAGGGGCTGGAGATCGGCGATATCTTCCGCGCACAGCCGCCGGTGAAGAGCCGTGGCTTCCTCTCGGGGGCGCGCCCCAGCCGCCAGTTCGACACCATGCTTCACACCGCGCCGATCGCCCGCGGCAATTCGGGCGGCCCGCTGCTCGACGGCTGCGGGCGGGTGCTGGGGGTCAACAGCTTCGGTGCGGATTCGGGTGGCTCGGATGCGGAATTTTTCTTCGCGGTCTCGACCCGTGAACTGCTGCCGTTCCTGCAGCAAAACGGGATCGAGGCCAGCGTCAATGCCCTGCCCTGTCGCAGCCTTGACGAATTGGAGGCTGACGAGCGGACCCGGCTGGAGCAGGAACGGGCCGAGGCGCGCGAATTGATCGCGGCACGCGAGGCCGAGTTGCGCGAACGGCGCGAGCGCGCCACGCTTGAAGCGCAGATCGCTGTGCTCGATGCACGCGACAACGCCATGGTGCTGCTCCTGCTGGCACTGATGCTGGCCAGCGGCACCGGCTATGTCGCCTGGCAGTCGCGCGGCCACCTCGAAAATCGGCGCCGCGTGCGCATCTTGGCAGCAATCGCGACGGCCAGCGTGGCGGCGGCACTCGCGCTGTGGTTCACGCGGCCCGGAATTGCGGAAATCGACGCGCGCGTGGCAGCGGCGCTGGACGAAACGGGCGCGAACAAGGCAGCAAGCACCGCAGCCAACGGAGCCAGCGAAGGCACCATGCTTTGCACGCTCGTGCCCGAGCGCAGCCGCGTGACCGGATCGCGCACCGATGATGTCGAGTTCGACTGGGGCGCCGACGGCTGCGTCAACGGACGCACCCAATATGGCCTCAACAGTGGCGAATGGACCCGCGTGCTCGTGCCTGATGACGAGGATGCCGTGTCGATCAACCGCTACGACCCGGCAACGCGCACCTTCGAAAGCGAGCGCTACCTGCTCGGTCGCAATGCGATGGCGCAGGCGCGTACCACGCGCGATCGATATGCCCCGCCGCAATGCACCACCACCGATGCCGCGCGGGTGCTGGGTGATCAGCAACAGGCGATCATCGCGCAATTGCCCGCGCAGCCGAACGAGCGGCTGGTCTATCGCTGCGCCCCGTCGTCGCGACGCGCGGGCAGCCCGTTGTCATCCGAATAACCACCCCGCTTGAAGCAGCGAAGCACCGGGCAAATCAGCTAGGCTGCTAGCGCCTCTCCGCTCAGCGTGATGCGGTGCATCTCGCGGTAGTGGCCGTGATAATCGTTGAGCGCATTGTGCCAAGTGGTGCGGTTGTCCCAGATCGCCACGGTGCCCGGCCGCCATTCCACGCGGCACTGGTTGTCCTCGCGCACTGCCGCAGCCAGCAAGTCCTGCAACAGCGGCAGGCTTTGCTCGCGGGTCTGGCCGGCGAAATGGATCGTGAAGGCGCCATTGACATAGAGCAGCCGGCGCCCTGTGACCGGGTGGCGGATCACCACCGGATGGATCGCACCGGTCTTGAGGTCCTGCCCGCGCAGTTCGCCGCCCATGTCGGTTTGCGCATAGATGCCGCCTTCCTGGTAGACATGGTCGGCGGTGTGCCAGGCTTCCAGCCCCTCGATCTGCGTCTTGAGATCGTCGGGCAGCGAATCATAGGCGGCGCCCATATGCGCGAACAGCGTGTCGCCGCCGGTGGGCGGCAGCACCCGCGCCACCAGAATCGAACCCATTGCCGGGATCTGGTCATATGAGTGGTCGGTATGCCAGGCGCCGCCGATATTGGTGACCTGGTCGGCCTTCTTTCGCACGATTGCGATCTCGGGATATTCGTCCTCGAGCGGAAAGTAGTTGTTGATATCGATCCCGCCCCAACGCCGGGCAAAGGCGATGTGCTGTTCGGGGCTCAACTCCTGTTCGCGAAACACCGCGACACCATGATCGTAGATCGCCTGCTTGATCTTGCCCATTTCGGCATCGCTGCAATGCGCCAGCGAAACGCCGGTGATCTCGACCCCGCATTTGGGGGCCATAGGTGTCAGCTGCATTCATTCCTCCCCAGCCGGTTTTCCGGCTTTGCAACGCGATCCTAGCCGAACAGCAATTCGAGTCCAGCAAATCGCCGCCATTCGGGTTGCATCGCAGCATACTCGATGCTAGGCGCGCGCCAGCTTTGCCGGGGCACCTTCATTACGTGCCCGGAACGGCCAAGGCGATGCATCGTTATCTTCCGGATCCAGAGGGACCTCACGCGCGTGGATATTTCCGCCGGTATACAGGCTAGCCTAGCGGGGCGTTACGCTTCGGCGCTGTTCGAGCTCGCGTCCGAGCACGGCACGGTGACCGCAGTCGAATCGGACCTCGAAAACCTCGCAGCCGCGCTCGCCGAATCGGGCGAACTGCGCGAAGTGACGCGCAATCCCGAACTGAGCCGCAAGGCGCAGGGTGACGCGATCGCCGCCGTGGCAAACCACCTCCGCCTGTCGGATCTCACCAGAAACTTTCTCGGCGTGCTGGCCGCAAACCGCCGCCTCGGCGCGGTCGGCGACATGATCCGCGCCTTTCAGGCGATCGCGGCCGCACAGCGCGGCGAAGTCACTGCCGAAGTCGCCAGCGCCCACCCGCTCACCGACGAGCAGCTGGCCGCGCTCAAGGACAAACTCACCGCCCGCCAGGGGCGCACCGTCAAGCTCAAGCCTAGCGTCGACCCGGATCTCCTGGGCGGCCTTGTCGTCACAATCGGATCGCAGCGCATTGATGGCTCGATCCGCACCCGCCTCAATTCACTTGCCCAGGCCATGAAGGCTTAAAGGACCAGAAACATGGAAATCCGCGCCGCAGAAATCTCCAAGGTCATCAAGGACCAGATCGCCAACTTCGGCACCCAGGCCGAAGTCAGCGAAGTCGGCTCCGTTCTCTCGGTGGGTGACGGGATCGCCCGCATCCACGGCCTCGACAAGGTCCAGGCCGGCGAGATGGTCGAATTCGCCAATGGCGTGCAGGGCATGGCGCTCAACCTCGAAGCCGACAACGTCGGCGTCGTGATCTTCGGCTCGGACGCCGAAATCAAGGAAGGCGACAGCGTCAAGCGCACTGGCACGATCGTGGACGTGCCGGTCGGCAAGGGCCTGCTGGGCCGCGTGGTCGATGCGCTGGGCAACCCGATCGACGGCAAGGGCCCGATCGAAGCAGCCGAGCGCCGCCGGGTCGAAGTGAAAGCGCCAGGCATCATTCCGCGCAAGTCGGTGCACGAACCGGTGCAGACGGGCCTCAAGGCGCTCGACGCGCTGGTGCCGGTGGGCCGCGGCCAACGCGAACTGATCATCGGCGACCGCCAGACCGGCAAGACTGCCGTCGCGATCGACACCTTCATCAACCAGAAGGACATCAACAAGTCTGGCGACGAGTCCAAGAAGCTCTACTGCATCTATGTCGCCGTCGGCCAAAAGCGCTCGACCGTAGCGCAGATCGTGCGCCAGCTCGAAGAAAACGGCGCGATGGAATATTCGATCGTGGTCGCCGCGACCGCTTCGGAGCCTGCCCCGCTGCAGTATCTCGCGCCATACACCGGCTGTGCCATGGGCGAATTCTTCCGCGACAACGGCATGCACGCCGTGATCGTCTATGACGACCTGTCGAAGCAGGCGGTCGCCTATCGCCAGATGTCGCTGCTGCTGCGCCGCCCGCCGGGTCGCGAAGCCTATCCCGGCGACGTGTTCTACCTGCACAGCCGCCTGCTTGAGCGCGCGGCCAAGATGAACGACGAGAACGGTGCCGGCTCGCTCACCGCGCTGCCCGTGATCGAAACCCAGGCGGGCGACGTGTCGGCCTATATTCCGACCAACGTGATCTCGATCACCGACGGCCAGATCTTCCTCGAAACCGGCCTGTTCTATCAGGGTATCCGCCCCGCCATCAACGTGGGCCTATCCGTCAGCCGCGTCGGCGGCGCCGCACAGACCAAGGCGATGAAAAAGGTGGCCGGCTCGATCAAGCTCGAGCTCGCGCAGTACCGTGAAATGGCGGCCTTCGCGCAGTTCGGCTCGGACCTCGACGCCGCCACGCAGAAGCTGCTGAACCGCGGTGCGCGCCTGACCGAACTGCTCAAGCAGGCGCAGTTCTCGCCCATGCCGGTCGAGGAACAGGTTGTGTCGATCTTCGCCGGCACCAACGGCTATCTGGACAGCGTTCCGGTTGACCGCGTGACCGCCTATGAAGAGCAGATGTTGGCCTTCATGCGGGCCGATCACGCCGCCGTGCTCGCCGAGATCCGCGACACCGGCAAGTTCGAAGACGATGTGAAGGCCAAGGTCGTCGCCGCGCTCGATGCCTTCGCCAAGCAGTTCGCCTGAGCCCCGCGAGATACGGATAGGGAGCCGATATGGCCTCGCTTAAGGAACTCAAGGGCCGGATCAACTCGGTCAAGTCGACCCAGAAGATCACCAAGGCCAAGCAGATGGTCGCGGCGGCGAAGCTGCGCCGTGCGCAAGCGGCTGCCGAATCCGCCCGCCCCTATGCCGAGCGGCTGGCGAGCGTCATGGCTTCGCTCGCGGCCAAGGTCGGCAAGAGCGACAGCGCGCCCAAGCTGCTGGCCGGCACCGGCGCCGACCAACGCCACCTGCTGGTGGTGGTCAACACCGACAAGGGCCTGTGCGGCGGTCTCAACTCGAACATCGTGAAGGAAGCGCGGACCCAGGCCCGCAAGCTGATCGCCGAGGGCAAGGACGTCCAGTTCTACCTCGTGGGCAAGAAGGGCCGCGCCCCGATCAAGCGCGATTTCGGCCCGCGCATCGCGAAGCAGTTCGACACCACGCATGTCCGCACCCCGGGCTTCGACGAGGCCGATGCCATCGCCAACGAGCTGATCGCGATGTTCGGCGCGGGCGAATTCGACGTCGCGCACCTGGTCTACCCGACCTTCAAGAGCGCGCTGGCGCAGGACCCCACCACCGTGCAGCTCATCCCGGTGCCTTCGCCCGAGGGTGTAGCAGGTGGTGACGCAGTGGTCGAATACGAACCGGGTGAAGAAGAAATCCTCGAAGCGCTGCTGCCGCGTTACGTGAAGACCCAGCTGTTCGGCGCGTTGCTCGAACGCGAAGCGAGCGAACAGGGCGCGTCGATGACCGCAATGGATAACGCCACGCGCAACGCCGGCGATCTGATCAACAAGCTGACCATCCAGTACAACCGCAGCCGCCAGGCCGCGATCACCACCGAACTGATTGAAATTATCGCAGGCGCGGAAGCGCTCTAAGAGACACAGGCAAGGAAACGAAAATGGCCACCGCCCCCGTCCTCAACAAGACCACCAACGGCACCATCAGCCAGGTCATCGGCGCAGTCGTCGACGTGACTTTCGAAGGCGAACTGCCTTCGATCCTGACCGCGCTCGAAACCAAGAACGGTGACAACACGCTGGTCCTCGAAGTCGCACAGCACCTTGGCGAAAACACCGTGCGCACGATCGCGATGGACGCCACCGAGGGTCTGACCCGCGGGCAGGAAGTGGTCAACACCGGTGCGCAGATCTCGGTCCCGGTCGGGCCCAAGACGCTCGGCCGAATCATGAATGTGGTGGGCGCGCCGATCGACGAACGCGGCCCGATCGACGCCGAACAGCGCGCGCCGATCCACGCCGAAGCCCCGGCCTTCATCGACCAGTCGACCGAAGCCAGCATCCTCGTCACCGGGATCAAGGTGATCGACCTGCTCGCGCCTTATGCCAAGGGCGGCAAGATCGGCCTGTTCGGCGGCGCCGGGGTGGGCAAGACCGTGCTGATCCAGGAACTGATCAACAATATCGCCAAGGGCCACGGCGGCGTGTCGGTGTTCGCCGGCGTGGGTGAGCGGACCCGCGAAGGCAACGACCTCTACCACGAATTCCTCGATGCCGGCGTTATCGCCAAGGACGCCGAAGGCAATGCCACTTCGGAAGGTTCGAAGGTGGCGCTGGTGTTCGGCCAGATGAACGAGCCCCCGGGCGCTCGTGCGCGTGTGGCGCTGTCGGGCCTGACCATGGCAGAATACTTCCGCGACCAGGAAGGCCAGGACGTGCTTTTCTTCGTCGACAACATCTTCCGCTTCACGCAGGCGGGTTCGGAAGTGTCGGCGCTGCTCGGCCGTATTCCCTCGGCCGTGGGTTACCAGCCGACGCTGGCCACCGACATGGGCAACCTCCAGGAACGCATCACCTCGACCACCAAGGGCTCGATCACCTCGGTCCAGGCGATCTACGTGCCGGCCGACGACTTGACCGACCCGGCGCCGGCCACCTCGTTCGCTCACCTCGATGCGACCACCACGCTGAGCCGCGCCATCTCCGAACTGGGGATCTACCCGGCGGTGGACCCGCTCGACTCGACCAGCCGCGTGCTCGAACCGCGCGTCGTGGGCCAGGAGCATTACGAGACCGCCCGACGCGTCCAGGAAACGCTGCAGAAGTACAAGAGCCTGCAGGACATCATCGCCATTCTCGGGATGGACGAGCTCAGCGAGGAAGATAAGCTGACGGTTGCCCGTGCGCGCAAGATCCAGCGCTTCCTGTCGCAGCCGTTCCACGTTGCCGAAGTGTTCACCAATATCCCGGGCAAGTTCGTCCAGCTCGAAGACACGGTGAAGAGCTTCAAGGCCGTGGTCGACGGTGAGTATGACCACCTCCCCGAAGCCGCCTTCTACATGGTTGGCGGGATCGAGGATGCGGTGGCCAAGGCCAAGAAGCTGGCCGAGGACGCCTGATCGCCATGGCGCTGCATTTCGAACTCGTTACGCCGGAGAAGCTGGTCCGCAGCGAGGACGTCCACATGGTGGTCGTCCCCGGTTCGGAAGGCGAGTTCGGCGTGCTTGAGGGCCATGCCCCCTTCATGTCCACCATCCGCGACGGCGCCGTGAAGGTCTACAAGACCGATGGCGCCTCGCCCGAGGAAATCCAGGTGCGTGGCGGGTTCGCCGAAGTCGGCGAGAACGGGCTCACCGTGCTCGCGGAGCAGATCGAGGCTTGATCGGCGAGCGTCTCGATTGCGAGACGCTCTGCCGCGCCCCCGGGCTGCGGGACGCACTGCTTCAACTGAACAACGAGAGCGCGGCGGAAACCTCGTTTCTTGATGCGGCGCGGTTCGAACACCTCGTCGCACAGGCATTCGTCGCCCTGCATGTGCCCGCGGCCCAGGCTATCCTGATCGCCCTTGATCAGGATGCGGCATACGACAGCCCCAACTTCGCCTGGTTCGCCGACCGATACGACCGGTTCGTCTATGTCGACCGGATCGTAGTGGCATCCAGCGCGCGCGGGCGCGGGCTGGCGCGCGCGCTCTATGAACAATTGTTCGACATCGCACAGGCAGCCGGCCACACGCGCGTGACCTGCGAAGTCAATGCCGATCCTCCCAATCCCGCGTCCGACGCATTCCATGGGGCAATGGGCTTTCGCGAGGTTGGCCGGGCCCAACTCAAGAACGGGAAGACGGTGCGCTACTTCGAACGCCTGTTGGGCCCGGAGGTTGCGGCATCGGCCAACGCGTTGCTGGGCGACGCCGCCCCGTGACTGGCGCAGCAGCAGCCGGACAGCCCGTCGCCCAGCCGCGCGTCTGGACCGCTGGCCTGATCATGGTGGCGCTTGTCGCGGCACTCCACTTTGCCGCCGCACTCGGCATCGGCGACCGGCCGTTCTCCAGCTACTTCACACTGTCATGGGCCGCCGAAGTGCTGGCCATCCTGTCGATACCCATTGTGATCTGGCTGCTGATGGCGCTGCTGGCCGCGATCCGGCTCAAGGAGCCCAGCCCGCTGCGCTATCTGGCACGGCAGATTCTGCGCAACCGCACCCGCTTCCTCACCGCGATCGGTCTGCTGGTCTGCTATGCGCTGGTCAACCGCGCCTACCGCGCGATCAAGGTCGCAATCCAGCGGATCGAGCCGTTCGATGCCGATCCCATGTTCGTGATGTGGGACCGCGCTCTGTTCGGCGCCGATCCCTGGACGCTGACCCATGCGGTGATCGGCCCGCTGGGCACACGGATTGTCGACGTGGCTTATGGCACCTGGTTCCTCGTCATCCTGCTGGCCTTCGGCTTTGCCGCCTTCTCGAAGGACCGCGCGTTCCAGCTGCGCGCCTGCCTCACCTATTTCCTGATCTGGATCGTGCTCGGCAATGTGCTCGCGATTGCCTGGTCGTCAGCCGGGCCGTGTTATTACGAGCATTTCTATGGCGACGACACCTTCCGCCCGCTGATGGACCGGCTGGCCGGCATGGATGTGGCCGCCTTGCGTATCCAGGCCTATCTGCTGTCGGTCGTCGGCGATGAATCGATCGGCAGCGGAATCAGCGCCATGCCCTCGGTGCATTGCGCGATGACGATGTATCTGGTGGTGGCCTGCTACGACCGCTGGGGTTTCTCCGCGCAGCTGCTCGCCGCCATCTTGTATCACCTGCTCATCATGCTGGGTTCGGTTCACCTCGGCTGGCACTACGCGGTGGACGGGCTGGTTTCGACTGCTGCGGTCCCGCTGTTGTGGTGGGCTGCAGGACTGGCGCTGCGCCAAGACCGGGAGAACCTGCCACCCGGCAGCCAGCGCAACAGTGGAATGCGTTGAACCCATTTCCCGAATTGCTTCACATTTTGATCCGGTATGGCCATCTTCATGACTGACCCAAGACCCACAGGAGAGGACTTTTGAACCTTGTTTCCCAACTCGCGCTGGCCGCAGCCATGACTCTTTCTCCCGCCGCCCCCGCCCCTGCCCCTTCCGGCGCCGACAGCGCCACCCCGACCGAGGCACCCATTCCGGGGCCGGAGCAGGATCCGCACATCTGGCTGGAGGAAGCGCGCAGTGAAAAGGCGCTCGAATGGGTCAAGGCCGAGAACGAGCGGACGCTCGCCGCGCTGACCGCCGATCCGCGCTTCGAGCAGCTCAAGGCCGAAGCCCTGGCGATCCTCGACAGCGAAGACCGCATTCCTTTCGTCTCGATCCGGCCCGACGGGCTCTACAATTTCTGGCAGGACAAGGCGAATCCGCGCGGCCTGGTGCGCAAGACCACGCTGGAAAGCTATCGCAGTGACAATCCGCAGTGGGACATTGTGCTGGACGTCGATGCATTGGCCAAGGCCGAAGGGCGCGAATGGGTCTACCAGGGTTCAACCTGTCTTCCGCCTGACCTGCGCAATTGCATGATCGCGCTGTCGGATGGCGGCAAGGATGCCACCGTGATGCGCGAATTCGACATGATGACCCGCAGCTTTGTGGAAGGCGGCTTCGAACTTCCCGAAAGCCAGGGCAACATGCAGTGGATCGACCAGGACACGCTTCTCGTCACCCGCAATTTCAGCGCCGAGCTGATGACGGAAAGCGAATACCCCTACACCACGCGAATCTGGAAGCGCGGCCAGCCGCTCGACGAAGCGCAGGAGATCTTCCGCGGGTCGCCCAAGGATGTGTGGGCCGGGGCCAGCCTGCTGCGCGACAACAAGGGCACGATCCACGGCTACACCGCATTCCGCGCGGTGAGTTTCCACGAGACCGAATATTACGTGCAGAAGGATGGCGAGTGGCTGCGGCTGGATATCCCGCTCAAGGCTTCGCCGTTCGGGATCGTGGACGGCCACCTGCTCTATTCGACCGATGTCGACTGGGAAGTCGACGGACAGATGTTCCCGGCGGACTCGCTGGTCGCGGTCGACCTCGAGGAATGGAAGGCCAACCCCAACGGCGCGAAGAAGACGCTGGTTTGGGCGCCGGCCGAACGCCAGACCAAGCAGGGTGGCTCGATCACCGGCAATTCGCTGTTCGTCAGCCTGCTCGACAATGTGGTGGGCAAGATTGTGCGGTTCGACTTCGCCGATGGCGCCTGGCGGCAGACGCCAGTCGAATTGCCGGACAATGCCACACTCGGCATTGCCGCCTCGTCGGACGAGACCGACCAGATCATGTATACCGTCAGCGACTTCCTCAATCCGACGACGCTGTATTACTCCGAGGGTGACACCCCCGAGCCAATCAAGACTTCGCCGTCCTATTTCGACAAGGACGGGATGGACGTCGAACAGTTCATGGCGACCAGCAAGGACGGCACGCAGATCCCCTATTTCCTCGTCAAGCCCAAGGGCATGGCGATGGATGGGAGCACCGGCACGCTGCTGACCGGCTATGGCGGGTTCCAGGTGCCGCGCCTGCCCTCTTATCTCGGCACCACCGGCAAGCTGTGGGTGGAAAAGGGCGGCGCCTATGTGCTGGCGAACATGCGCGGCGGCGGCGAGTTCGGTCCCAAGTGGCACCAGAGCGCGATCCGCGAGAACAAGCAGCGCACCTGGGACGATTTCATCGCCGTGGCGGACGACCTGGTGAAGCGTGGCTTTACCAAGCCGCAACACCTCGGCATCCAGGGCGGTTCGCAAGGCGGATTGCTGGTAGGCACAGCCTTTACCCAGCGGCCCGACCTGTTTGGCGCCGCGATCGTGCAGATCCCGCTGTTCGACATGGTGCGCTATCACCTGATCGGACGCGGCGCCTCGTGGATCGGCGAATATGGCGATCCCCGCATTCCCGAGCAGCGCGCCTGGATCGACGGCTATTCGCCCTATCAGAAGATCGTGGCCGGGGTGGACTATCCCGCACCCTTCCTGTGGGCTTCGACCGCAGACGACCGTACCCACCCGGCCCATGCCCGCAAGGGCGCGGCCAAGCTCAAGCAACTCGGCCAGCCTTACTATTACTACGAGGAGATGACGGGTGGCCATTCGGGCGGGGTCGACAACGAGCAGCGCGCGCAGCTGCTGGCGCTCCAGTTCATTTATCTGATGCAGCGGCTGATGGATCCGCGCCCGGCCAATTGACCTGAGCGATGATGGGCAAGGAAAGGGCGGCCCCGCCGGGTCGCCCTGTTCTTTCCTACTCGCCTTTCACCGGAATCAGCACCTCGTTGCGGCGCAGCGGCGGGGGCACCATGGGCGAATCGTAAAAGGCGAATTCCGCCGCACCGCCGGGCTCCAGGCCCTGTGCTGCCATCCATTCGCGCAGGGCCACCTCGGCCGTCGCCAGATTGCTGGTCGAGGAAAAACCGGCGAACCGGACCGCGGCGACGCGCCGCGCCGGCATTTCGACAAGTGCAACGTCAGCCGGCGGCTGGGGCAAGGTCGCCAGCGTGTATTTCGCGGGCATGATGAAGCGGGTGCGCCATTGGGAATCACTGGCGGCATCCTGCAGCACCGGCGCCGTCATCGCGATTTCGGCGCGCTGGTCTTGCAACACGGGCGAGGTCATCGCGATCGCTTCACGTTCCGCCGGATCGTTGGCCGCACCCGGCCGGTCGCGGCCGAAGATATAGGCGGCAAGTCGCTGGAACCCCGCGTTTAGCGCGCGGCCGCGCTCCCCATTGTGCGTGACTTCAGCCACCAGCATCGCCCCGTATTCGCGCAGTTCGAAGGCGCCTTCGTCGACCAGCACGATGTAGGCCGGTTGCTCGGTCTCTTCAGCCGCCATGGCCGGCGGCGCCACAAGCGAAGCGCTGGCCAATGCCAGACCCATCGCAATTCCCTTGGTAAGCTGCATTGTCCACTTCCCGGTTCCTTGGTTGGCAAGCGATTGCCGGGGCGATCGGTTCCCTGTCGTCAACCAACTTCGGCCAACGCCAACGCTTCATCCCGGATCGGGCACCACTGGGGTGCTTAACCCGATTGAAACCATCTCAGGTAGGACGGAATTAACCCACGAAACCGAGGATTTACAGGCAATGGGGGCGATTTTGGAGATGAACTATGGTCTATGCCCCGCATGAAACAGTCGCCGATGCCATCAAGCGCGCAGGCTTGCCCGAAACCCACCGGATCCATTGGTCCGAAGCGCGCAAGGCCGAAGTCGTGCAGGCAGTTCGCGAGGAGCGGATCAGTTTCGAGGAAGCCCGCGAACGCTATCTGCTGAGCGCCAGCGAATTCCGCCGGTGGGAGGAACTGGTCGATCGCCGCCACCGCACGATCGTGCAACCCAAACTGCCACCCGAAGCCCGGGCGCGAGCCGGAGCGCAGCGCTTCGAAGACGCCTGATCGCCCTACCCGGCTCCGCACCAGCCGCCCGCTTTCACCTGCCTTTCCTGGTCGGCGCGTGGAAGTCGGGCGGCTTGGTTTTGACCCATTCGACAAACTTCGCCACGTCGGCCTGCGCCCGGATCGCAGCGAGATCGCTGCCCATCCGCGCCAGCTGCCCGTTGGTGAAGTTGGCATGGATCGCCTTGTGGCAGATCGGATGGACCGGCACGGTCTCGCGCCCCTTTTTCGCCTTGGGTACCGGGTGATGCCACTGGACCAGTGTGTCGAACGGCCGCCCGCACAGCCAGCAGGTCAACCCGTCCGCTCCGCTCATGCCGAACTCAGCTCTTGGCCTTGGCGGCGGCCTTTTTCTTTTTCATCGCGTCGTGGAAGCGGTCGGCCCAGCCCGGCTTCACGATCTGCTCGCCGCGCACCATCCGCAGATCGCCATCGCCGACATCGCGGCTTACCGCGCTGCCCGCGGCCACGATCGCATCGGCCCCGATTGTGACAGGGGCGATCAGCGCACTGTTCGATCCGATGAAGGCGCGCGGTCCGATCACGGTCTTGTATTTGAAATAGCCGTCGTAATTGCAGGTGATGGTGCCCGCCCCGATATTGGCATGTTCGCCCACGGTCGCATCTCCGAGATAGGTGAGGTGGTTGGCCTTGGCGCCTTCGCCCAGCGTGGTCGCCTTCATTTCGACGAAATTGCCGACCTTGCTGCCGCGTTCCATCACCGCACCCGGCCTGAGGCGCGCGAACGGCCCGACCGAGCAGCCTTCGCCGATGGAAGCCCCCACCAAGTGGCTAAAGGCATGGATCGTGGCATGATCGGCCACGCTGACGCCCGGGCCGAACACCACATGCGGTTCGATCGTGACATCGCGCCCCAGCCGCGTGTCATGCGCGAAGAAAACCGTCTCAGGTGCAACCAGGCTCGCCCCGTCGGCCATGGCCTGCGCCCGCCGGGCGGCCTGCCATTGCGCTTCGGCGCGGGCCAGCTCGGCGCGGCTGTTGATGCCCTGCACCTCGGCTTCGCTGGCTTCGACAAAGGCGCTGAACCGACCGTCAGCCAGCGCGGCCATCACGATATCGGGCAGGTAGTATTCGCCGGCGGCATTGTCGTTGCCGATCCGGCCGAGCAGGGCAAACAGGTCAGCTGCGCGCACCGCCATCATGCCCGAGTTGCACAGGTCGACCGCGCGTTCCGCCGGGCTGGCGTCCTTGAATTCGACCATCCTGGCGACGGTTTGGCCATCCTCGCTGATCACCCTGCCGTAGGCACCGGGTTCGGCGGCACGGAAGGCCAGCACCACGCAGGGCGGCGCGTCGGCCTCGTGCAGGCGGGCGATCATCCGCTTCATGGTATCGGGCCGCACGAAGGGCACATCGCCATAGAGGATCAGCACATCGCCGCTGAAACCCGACAGCGCGGCTTCGGCCTGTAGCACCGCATGGCCGGTGCCAAGCTGCGGCTGCTGCAGGCAGCACGCCGCCCGCCCCCGCACCGCCGCTTCGATCTGCTCCGACTTGTCGCCCACCACCACCACGGTGCGCGCCGCGCCCAGGCTCTCGACCGAGGCGAGCAGGTGATCGAGCATCGCTCGCCCGGCGATCGGATGCAGCACCTTGTGCAGGTCGCTGTTCATGCGGGTGCCCTTGCCCGCGGCAAGGACGATAACGGCTAGCTCGCTCATGCGCGCTTCATGGCACCAAACGCTTGCGGATTGAAGAACCATCGGCCACCGCAATCCCCATGGCAGATTTTCCTTTCCGCGGCGTGGGCTTCGATCTCGATGGCACGCTGCTCGACACCTACCGCGATCTCGGCGCAGCGGTGAACCATGCGCTGGTGCTGGGCGGCTTTGCCCCGGTATCGATCGAAAGCTCGAAAGACCTGATCGGCGGCGGCGCCAAGATCATGCTGGCGCGCGCGGTCGAGGCGCAAGGCGGCTTGCCCGACCCCGAGTTTCGCCGCCTCTACAAGGAAATGCTGGCCCATTACGCCGAGCACAACGCGGTCCACACCCGGCCCTTTCCCCATGCCGAGGCGGTACTGCAGGAGCTGGCCGGGCACGGCGTGCAGATGGCGGTGGTGACCAACAAGTTCGAGGAATTCGCGCGCAAGGCGCTGGCGCAGTTGGGGCTCGACCATCATTTTGTCACCGTGATCGGCGGCGATTCGATGGGCCGGGCGGCCGATGGCAGCTTCCTGGCCAAACCCGCGCCTGATCCCGTGATCGAAGCGCAGCGGCGCTGCGGTGGGGGCAGCTTCGCCTTTGTCGGCGACAGTTCCTACGATGTGCGGGCCGCCCGTGGTGCTGGGGTGCCAGTGGTGGTGGCCGCCTATGGCTATTGCGATGCCGCGCCGCACGAGCTGGGTGGCGACGCGGTCATCGATTCGCTGGAAGGCCTGATTTCGGCCCTGAAAGGCCTGTAAGGTGCGGCTTGACCCTACGGCATCGCGCCTCTCGAAAGCGCCTGTTGCAACGCAGCAGCGAAAGTGCCACGCAGCGGCCGGATTGACGTTTACGGGCACGTAAAGCCCACCAGATCGAAAGCGGAGAGACCCCATGAGCATCGATTTCAAGGACAAGGTTGCGATCGTTACCGGCGCCGGCGGCGGCCTGGGCAAAGCCTATGCGCTGGAACTGGCGCGGCGCGGCGCGAAGGTGGTGGTCAACGACCTGGGCGGTTCGCGCGACGGCACGGGCCATTCGGATGCAGCGCTGCAAGTGGTCGAGGAAATCAAGGCGGCCGGCGGTGAAGCCATGTCGAACGGCAGCTCGGTGACCGAATTCGAGCAGATGGAAGAGATGGTCGCCAAGGCCAAGGAAAAGTGGGGCGGCGTCCATGTTCTGATCAACAATGCGGGCGTGCTGCGCGACCGGACTTTCGCCAAGATGGAACCGGCCGATTTCGAATTCGTACTGAAGGTCCATCTCACCGGCTCGGCCTTCGCCACCAAGGCATGCTGGGAAACCTTCCGTGAACAGGCCTATGGCCGCATCCTGATGACCGCCAGCTCGACCGGCCTGTTCGGCAATTTCGGGCAGGCCAATTACGGCGCGGCGAAGCTCGGCCTGGCCGGTCTCACCAAGACACTGCAGCTGGAAGGCGCGAAGTACAATATTCGCGTCAACACGCTGTCGCCGGTGGCGGGTACGCGCATGACCGAAGACCTCTTCCCCGAAGAGGCGTTCAAGCTGTTCGCGCCGGAGAACGTAGTGCCCGCCGCACTGTTTCTGGTCAGCGAGGATGCCCCCACCAACGCCATCGTCGGCGCGGGTGCCGGCGGCTTCCACAGCTCCTGGACCGTGATGAACGAAGCCGTGTGGCTGAAGGAAGAAGAGCGCACGGTCGAAGGCTTTGCCGCCAATTGGGACAAGATTTCGGCCTTCACCAATCTCACCGCCCCGCAAAGCGGCAGCGAGCAGAGCGGCAATATCCTTAAAGCCATGCAGAAGGTGCTCGGCCCCGGTGCCGCACCTTCCAGCGCGCGCGGGTAAGCCCTCCCGCAGCCGCCACAGGCCCCTGCGAGCAAACGAGAGCCCCGCCCTTACCCGGCGGGGTTTTCTGTTGTGGACAAAGCTGGCCTGCCGTCGCGGCGCACCGTGCCCCGGCGCGCAGCCCTAGCCCTCGACAGCCTTGACCAGCCGGCGTTCTACCGGGGCCAGCACGTTGGCGAGTTCGTGCCCGCGCTTGAGCACCTGGCCGTGCTCGCCAAACAGCGTCCACATGCCCTGGCGGCTGCGCAGCGCAGGCCGCTTCTCGACCCGCATCTGCGGATGTTCCGCCGTGCGCCGGAACGCCGCGAACACGGCCACGTCGCGGGTGAAATCCATCGCGTAGTCGCGCCATTCGCCGGCCGCGACCATCCGCCCGTAGAGATCGAGAATCCGTTGCAATTCGTCGCGCTCGAAACCGACCTGATTTGCCATCCGGCCCGGAAAGGCGACTACCGAGCCGGGCAAGGCGGGGCGCATCCCCGAATTCATCAATCGCGGGTCCCGCTGCGCTTGGCCCGCTCACGCGGCATGGCGGCCAGCTTGAGCGCTTCGATTTCCGCCCTGAGACCGGCAATCTCGCCTTCGAGCTTCTCGACGCAATCCCGCCCGATCGCGCTGGTGCCTTCGCAAGGATCGTCGCACGGCGTGCCATAGGGGATGAATTCGCGCACCCAGTCCTCGGCCGGGACCAGCGTCGAACGCGCCTTGAGGCCGATCATGGTGGCGCCTTCGGGCACGTCGTCGGTCACCACCGCATTGGCGCCCACGCGGGCCCGCTCGCCCACAGTGATCGGGCCGATGATCTGCGCGCCCGAACCGATGATGACATTGTCACGGATAGTGGGGTGGCGCTTGCCGCCCCGGCCATTGGCCGGGTTGGTGCCGCCCAGGGTGACGCATTGGTAGATCGTGACATTGTCGCCGATTTCGGCGGTTTCGCCGATCACGGTGAAGCCGTGGTCGATGAAGAAATTGCGCCCGATGGTGGCACCAGGGTGAATGTCGATCGCGGTCAGGAAACGCGAGAAATGGTTCACTAGCCGCGCCAGGAAGAACAGCCTTGCTTCGAACAGCCAGTGTGCAATCCGGTGGAAGAACAGCGCCCAAACCCCCGGATAAAAAAGGATTTCCCAGCGAGAACGGGGAGCGGGATCGCGCGCCCGGATCGAGTCCAGATAGGCTGAAAGCCGTTCAAACATGGTTGTTTTCTCCCACCAAACGCGGGTCAAAGCAAGCGCGCCTGCTCCGGCCCCTGCGTGGCTTCCAGGGCATCGCGCCACAATGACATGGTGGCGGGTTGCTTGCGTTCAAGACTGAGCCGGTCGATTGCCAGCACCAGCCGCTCGATTTCGGCGAAGCTGCGCTCGGCGCGCGGCACCAGATAGTCGAGCGCCCCCTCACCCAGCACCAGCCCGCGCTGTTCGGCGATGGCTTCGATCAGTCGCGCGACCATCTCGTCGTCGGGCACGCCGATCTCGAGCTGGAGCGAGCCCGCCAGGCGCGAACGCAGATCGGGCAGCACAATCGCCCACGGCTGGCGGTCGGCGATCAGCAGCAGCGGCTCGCCGCTTTCCTGCGCGCGGTTCCAGCGGTGGAACAGGGCGGCCTCGTCCCACTGATCGGCACCATCGATCACGGCAACGCCCTGCCCCGCGGCCCATTTGCCGAGCAACGATTTGCCTGAGCGTGCCGGACCCGCCAGCACGGCGGTCCGAAACGGCCAGGCTTGGGGGTTAGCGATCGCCTCGAACGCGGCGACATTGGCATTGCCGAGCACGATGCGGGTCGCCTCGCCGCTGCCGGGAAGCGCCAGGGGCAGCGCGATCTGCGTTGGCATGGCCGATCCCTCCTCGCCCGCCCTAGCGGCTGATGAGAAGCGCGTTGGAGCCCTGCTGGACCGTAAAGCCGCGGCCACGCAGAGCGGCAGCCAGTTCGTCAAGCGATCCAGCAAAGGTTACGCTCATCACCGAAGTGCCGCCAAAGGCCAGGCTGGTCGTGGCGGCGCCGCGCACGCCGGCGGTGGAACGCACGGCGGAAAGCGTCGCGTCGATCGACGCGGCATCGGGGCTGGCGAACTGGACGACATAGGCGCTGACAACGCCGGCCGGCACAAGGGCCTGCCCCCCGCCAGCCGCATCAGCCACTTCACCGGCCGCAATTGCCGCATCGCGGGCGGCCACGGCGCGGCCGATCTCGATCAGGCGCGCGATCGCCGGATCGACCGTGCTCCCCATTTCCTGGTTCAGCGTGGGATCGGGCCGCAGGATGCCATCGGCCAGTGCCTTTTCGAAGATGCGGTCGAACCGCCGCACCGCCTGCGCCAGCATCGCAGGCAGTTCCTCGGGCTTGTCGGCCGACATGGTAAAGCCGTCGAGATAGCGGTTGTCGGGGCCATAGCGCGCCGTGAACGTGCCGGTCACCGGGCCGCCGGGGTAGCTGTAGTCGAGCCGGGCGATCGGCACGATCACGTCCGCCGCGCCGAACTGGTCAAGAACCAGCCGCCACCACGCCCGGCTGCGGCGCATGGTCTGGCCGTAATTGAGCAGCACCGATTCGCCGCCCGATCCAGCCGGACGGACATAATTGATGCGGCTGGTCCCCGGATTGAATTCGGCCCAGGCGCGTTGCCAGGGATTGCGCACCTCATACATGGTGAAGCTGCCACCGCTCGCCAGCACCGGCAGCATCAGCAAGGGCGCCGATGGCTCGCCGCGTTCGCCCCGGTCAAGATACTGCCCCGCCCGCGTCCGGTCGAAGATCACGCCCAGCGTGGCCTTGTAGTGCCGCGGGCCGATCTGCTCGCGTTCGATCACCACGGCGGTCACCATGGCTTCGATGTCGCGTTCGGGCAGGTCCGGCCCGCCGATCTTCTTCCACGCCAGTTTCTGCGCTTCACGCCAGCCCTGCTCGCGCGCGGCCTCGGCATTCTCGGCCCGCACATCGACTGCGATCCCTGAAACCTCGATGTCGCTGCTGGCCGCCACCGGCGCAATGCCGCGCTCGCCCGCGATCTGCGCCACCAGCATGGCCATTCCGCCCGTAAGCAATGCGAACAGGGCAAGCGCAGTCAGCCAGCGGGGAAGACGCCGGCTTGGCAGCAAGGGCGACAGGCGCGGGGTGAGCGGTGTTGCGGTCATCGGGGAAAAGCTGAGGCCTTTTGCCCAAAGGCGAGTGGAATTCCAAGCGCGAAAGGCTAAAGCCGTGGACATTATGGCCAGCAACACACCGCCGCCCGCAAGCTACACCTATGAAGACGCCGGAGTCTCGATCGACGCCGGCAATGCACTGGTCAAGGCGATCGGGCCACTGGTGAAGGCGACCCGCCGCCCCGGCGCCGATGGCGAAATCGGCGGCTTCGGGGGATTCTTCGATCCGCGTGCAGCCGGCTACAAGGATCCGCTGCTGGTGGCCGGCAATGATGGCGTCGGCACCAAGCTGAAACTGGCGATCGATCACGACCGGCATGACACCGTGGGCATCGACCTGGTCGCGATGTGCGTCAACGATCTGATCGTGCAGGGCGCCGAACCCCTGTTCTTCCTCGACTATTTCGCCACCGGCAAGCTCGAGAACGGCATCGCCGAACGGGTCATCGCGGGGATTGCGCAGGGCTGCAAGATCGCCGGCTGCGCGCTGATCGGGGGCGAAACGGCGGAAATGCCGGGCATGTATGCGCCGGGCGATTATGACCTGGCCGGGTTCTGCGTGGGTGCGGTCGAACGGGGGGAACAGCTGACCGGCGAGCGCGTCGTCCCCGGCCATGTGCTGGTCGCTCTGGCATCCTCTGGCGTGCATTCGAACGGTTATTCGCTGGTACGGCGGCTGGCAGCGGACAAGGGCTGGAAAATGGACCGCCCCGCGCTGTTCGATCCCGAGCGGCTGCTGATCGATGCGCTGATCGAGCCGACGCGGATCTATGTCGCTTCGCTGCTGCCGCTAATCCGCGCCGGGCTGATCGACGGCCTCGCGCATATCACCGGCGGGGGCTTGCTGGAAAACATCCCGCGCGTACTGCCCGGGGGCGCGCACGCCATGGTCGATGCCGACCGCTGGGAACAGCCGCGGCTGATGGCGTTCCTGCAGGCGCAGGGCAATATCGAGCCGGGTGAGATGGCGCGCACCTTCAACTGCGGCACGGGCATGGTGCTGGCGGTAGCGCCGGACAAGTTGCAATCCGTGCTTGAAGGCCTGGCGGCAGCCGGGGAAACCGCGTTCCCCATCGGCGAAATCGCCGGCGGCGAGCGCGGCTGCACCGTGCGCGGCAGTCAGGGCACCTGGTCGGCCAAGGCCGATTGGGAGGCCACGCACCTTGCCTGACTCTGCCGCTGCCAAGGCAAAGGTCGCCATCTTCATTTCCGGCGGCGGAACCAACATGGCCGCGCTGCTTTTTGCGAGCCGCCTGCCGCGGTGCCCCTATGAAGTCGTGCTGGTGGCCAGCAATCGCGCGGATGCCGCCGGGCTGGCGCTGGCGCAGGCCGAGGGCATCGCCACCTTCGTTCGCTCGCATGCGGGGCTGGATCGCGCAGAGCATGACGCGGCGATGGAGCGGGCGGCGCTCGCTGCGGGCGCGCAGTTCATCGCGCTGGCCGGCTACATGCGCATCCTTTCGCCCGAATTCGTGACTCGCTGGGCCGGGCGGATCGTCAATATCCACCCCTCGCTGCTGCCGAGATACAAGGGGCTCGACACCCATGCGCGCGCGATCGCGGCAGGCGACAGCCACGGCGGCGCGACGGTGCACCTTGTCACGCCCGAGCTCGATTCCGGGTCGATCCTGGGCCAGATCGAAGTGGCCATCCTGCCATCCGATACGCCCGACAGCCTCGCCGCGCGGGTCAAGCTGGCCGAACACCAACTTTATCCCCGCGCCCTGGCAGACTTTGTTGCGCGCGAGAGCGATCCCGCTTGGCTGCTCGACCAGTTGAGGACGAAGGCGCTGGCGTTGCCCGACGTGGAGGAACGCGCCAGCCATGGCGCACCCGGCTGGCGGATTGCCGGATCCAGCGGCAAGTATTTCGCCTACTTCAGCGAGCGGCACCATGGCGAGGATGCCATCGCACTCCTGGTAAAGACCAGCGGAAGCGACGAACTGACCGCACTGATCGAGAGCGATCCGCTGCGCTTCTATCGCCCGGCCTATTACGGCGCGAGCGGATGGGTTGGCATCAGGCTCGATCTGCCCGGGCTCGACTGGTCGCAGGTCGAATATTGGCTCCAGCGCAGCTGGCGCAGCGTAGCACCGAAGCGTCTGACAGCTCTGATCGAAGCAGCCGAGGACTTCTAGCCCGATGAGCGCGCCACCACCCGAGCGACCGCATCCGCTGGCGCGCGCGCCGCTGGTCGACAAGGCCTGCGGTTGGCTGGAGCGCTCCTGGCAGCGCGGCTGGCTGCCGCCGCCCTCGATCGACCCCGACGATCTGTGGCAACGCGCCGCCAAGGGCTTCGACCCGGCCGATGAAGCCGGGGGGCGCAGCGTTGACGATGTCGCCGATTTCCGCGCGCGGCTCCGTGCCCTGTGCGCGGCGGTGACGAGCGAGGCGCGCCTCAACGCGCTCGGCAAGACCATGGCGCATGGCCAGATCGTGCGGGTGATCCGCCAGCGGCTGGGACTGGGACAATTGTGGCGGCAGCGACCCGAATGGCTCGACGCGCCTCTCGCCCCGCCGATCGTGGTGGTCGGCCAGATGCGCAGCGGAACGACCCGCATCCATCGCCTGCTCGCCGCCGATCCGGCGCACAGCGCCACGCGTTTCTGCGACAGCTGGTATCCGGTGCCGCGGCGGATCGACATGCGCCCGCTCTGGGGCGGGATGATGCTGGCGATGGCGCGCAAGCTTGATCCGTGGATCGACGCCCTGCACCCGATGGGGGCAATGCGGGCGGAAGAGGAACTCGGCTGGCTCGCCAGCGCGCTGGGACACAGCACCTTCGACACCCAGTGGCACATCCCGAGCTTTGCCCGGTTCTGCGAGGCGCGTGACGCCACGCCGGTCTATCGCGAATTCGCCCGGATCCTGCGCAGCGATGCCGCGCATCATGGCAACTCGGGCCAGCCGCGCGTGCTCAAGGTCCCGCAGTTCGCCGAGGAATTGCCCGCGCTGCTGGCGCAGTTTCCCGATGCGCGGCTGGTGGTGGCGAGCCGCCATGACGAGGATGTGTTGCACAGCGCGGTATCAGTCGTCGCCAACCAGATGACGATCCAGTCCGATACGGTCGATCTGGGCTGGATCGAAGCCGAATGGCGGCGCAAGCTCGACTTGCGCCACGCCCGGGTCGAGGCCGCACTGGCCGCGTTTGCGGGGCCAGTCGCGCGGGTCCATTTCGACGAACTGGGCGAGGACTGGGAAGGCGAGATCGCGCGGATCTATGCCGAACTGGGCCTGCCCCTCACCGCCGAGGCGCTGAGCGCGATGCGGGCCGAGATGGCTGGCAGCATCGGCGGCGCGCATGGCGCCCATGCCGCGCAGCTGAAGTCCTTCCGCGCGCGCGCCTGATCCCTAAAACAGGAAAGGCCGCCCGTTTGGGCGGCCTTTCGGAACTCATGGCGTTGATCAATCAGCCGACGATTTCTTCGGGCTTGAAGAAGAAGGCGATTTCGATCGCGGCATTCTCGTCGCTGTCCGAGCCGTGGACAGAATTGGCTTCGATCGATTCCGCCAGTTCGCGGCGGATCGTACCGGGTTCGGCATTGGCCGGGTTGGTCGCGCCCATGATGTCGCGGTTGCGCTTCACCGCGTCTTCGCCTTCGAGCACTTGCACCACCACCGGGCCGCTGATCATGAATTCGACGAGTTCGCCGAAGAAGGGGCGTTCCTTGTGCACCGCGTAGAAGCCTTCGGCCTGTTCGCGGGTCATGTGGATGCGCTTCGAAGCGACGACGCGCAGGCCGGCTTCTTCCAGCATCTTGGTGACCGCGCCGGTCAGGTTGCGGCGGGTGGCATCGGGCTTGATGATCGA
>CAZCNF010000027.1:0-34134 GCA_964500135.1 uncultured Porphyrobacter sp. | reverse complement strand
TGCACGGGCAGATTTACAGTCTGCTGCCTTTAACCACTCGGCCACCTGTCCACACCAGTCTGGCGAAAGAAATGGAGCCGCCGAGGCGGGCCCGTTTGCCGAGAGGCGCCCCTTTGGCGAAGCGGCGCTTGCCTGTCAATGGTGCTGCTGGCAGGGGAGCTATGAGTGAGACAGCGTGGAGATCGGCAATGGTCAAGGGGGAGCGCAAGCGCTTGCTCAAGGGACGGGCGGGACGGATGAAGGGCGGGCGCGGCTCGGGCCGTGCCAGCACCGGGCAGGTTCGCCTGTGGGGCCGCCACGCAGTTGAAGCAGCGCTGCTCAATCCGGCGCGACAGCACCGCAAGCTATGGGCCACGCGCGAAGGGATCGCATCGCTTGACGGCGAACTGCCACCCGGCTTTCCGGTCGAATATGCCGATGCGGCCGATCTTGCCCGGCTGGTAGCGCGCGATGCCCCGCACCAGGGGCTAGTGCTCGAATGCGCGGCGCTTGAAGACGTGTTTCTCGACGAGGTCATGGATGGTGACGCGGCGCAGCCGCTGGTGGTGCTGGACCAGGTCACCGATCCGCACAATGTCGGCGCGATCCTGCGTTCGGCCGCGGCCTTCGGTGCGGCGGCGATCGTGACGCAGGATCGGCATGCCCCGCCCGAATCGGGCGTGGTCGCCAAGTCCGCTTCGGGCGCGCTGGAAGTGGTGCCGTGGGTGCGGGTGGTGAACCTCGCCCGCGCGCTGGAGGAAATGGCCGAGGCGGGATACTGGCGGATCGGCCTGACCGGCCATGCCGAGGCAACACTGGCCGAGGTCTTGCCAAGCGGCCCTGTGGCACTGGTGCTGGGCGCCGAGGGTGCTGGGATGCGCCATAATATCGAGGCGCATTGCGACGCGCTGGCCCGGCTGCCGATCACCCGCGCGGTCGAAAGCCTGAATGTCAGCAATGCCGCCGCGATCGCGCTCTACGCCGCGGCTACCCGCCAAACCCACTGACCCGCCCGAAAGGAACGTTGCATGACCGCACACCGCCCCTTCCGTCCCATGGCCGCAACCTTGCTGGCCGCTGCGGCCGCGCTGCTGCTGACCGGATGTTTCGTGAGCCCCGGCAAGTTCACTTCGGAACTGGCACTGGAAAACGACGGCTCATTCAGCTTCCGCTACGATGGCGAGATCTTCTTCCTCGGCCTCAGCAAGCTTGCCCAGATGGGCGCGGCGAAGGAAGCGTTCGAACCCGCGCCTTGCTATGACGACGATCTCGGACCGCGCGACTGCACCGAGGAAGAGATCGCACAGCAGCGCACCGAATGGGATGCTGGTGCCGAAGATCGCGCGGCGAAAGCCAAGAAGGAAGCCGAGGATATCGCCAAGGTGCTGGGCGGGATCGATCCATCCGATCCCGCCGCAGTCGAAAAGATGCGCCGGCTGTTGCTGCGCCACAAGGGCTGGCAGCGGGTCGAGCACAAGGGCGACGGGCTATTCGACGTGAGCTATGCCGTGGCGGGACAGCTGAGCCACGATCTGACCTTTCCGATCATCGAAGGCATTCCGGCCGCCAATGTGTTCGTGCAGGCAATCCTGCGCGGCGACAATACGGTCCGGGTCAACGCGCCGGCCTTTGCGGTGCAGGACAATGCCAGCCCCTTCGGCGCGATGATGGGCGGTTTCACCGGCTTGGCCGCTCTGGGGGCGGGTGCCCAGGAAGGCGGCACCGACAAGGGAGACACGACCAAGAACCTGCCGCATCTTGAAGGCACCTTCACGGTCCTCACCAATGGCCGGATCCTTGCCAACAACACCGATGAAGGGCCGGTCGAAGCCGGGGGTCGCTCGCGGCTCGAATGGCGGATCGATCCGAGCACGGCATCTGCCCCGACCGCACTGATCCGGTTGGGCGAATGACCGGGCGGGCCCTCCTCAGGGCATGAAAAACCCCGCCGGAACGAACCGGCGGGGCAAATTCAACCGGGCCGCAACGCGGCGCGGAGTGTGGGTCAGTTGACCGCGTCCTTGAGGCCCTTGCCGGCCTTGAACTTGGGCTGGCTCGACGCCTTGATCGTCATCGGTTCGCCGGTCCGCGGATTGCGCCCGGTCGAAGCCTTGCGCTTCGCCACTGAAAAGGTCCCGAACCCGACCAGCCGCACTTCGTCACCGCTCGACAATGCCTTGGTGATGGTGTCGAAGACGCCTTCGACGGCGCTGGCAGCATCACTCTTGGACAGGCCGCTGGAATCGGCAACCGCGCTGATCAGATCGTTCTTGTTCATTATCGAAAACCCCTGTTTCTCGATGGTGGAATTGGGTGGGCCGTGGGCCGCTCGGAAGCGCGCAAATTGAGACGTTTTTGAGGGGGCTGTCAAAGGCAAATCGGCCCGAAAAACGCCGTTTTCGGGGAATCGGAAAGCAATTGAGACCAACCGTTGCGAACGCCTAGCGAACGCCGCGCGAATGCTCGCCGATGGGAGGGCCAGACCGCGTGTGATCATGCGTCGGCGAGTGGGCCCCGCAGCCTCGATTCGCTGCGGCGCACCACGTCCGGACAGCCTGCCGCTCAATGCGCGGTGGGAACCCCGCCCGCTTCGCCCCCGCCCGCACTCGGCTGGCTTGCCAGGTCGTCAGCCTCGTTCCATTCGATCGCTTCGAGTGGCTCGATCAGCGCGTGTTCCAGCACCTGATCGACATGGCTGACCGCCACGATCTCCAGTCCCTGCTTCACGTTCTCGGGGATTTCGGCGAGGTCCTTCACGTTCTCTTCGGGGATCAGCACGGTTTTGATCCCGCCGCGCAGCGCCGCCAGCAGCTTTTCCTTCAAGCCGCCGATCGCCAGCACCCGCCCGCGCAACGTAACTTCGCCGGTCATGGCAATATCGGGCCGCACCGCGATTCCGGTCAGGGCCGAAACGATCGACGTGACCATTCCGATACCTGCACTCGGCCCGTCCTTAGGCACCGCCCCTTCGGGCAGGTGGATGTGGATGTTGCGCCGCTGGAACAGCGAGGGCTTGATGCCATAGGCCGGGGCGCGCGCCTTCACGAAGCTGAAGGCCGCCGCGATGCTTTCGCTCATCACGTCGCCCAGCTTGCCGGTCGACTTTATCTCGCCCTTGCCCGGCGTCGTGACGCTTTCGATCGTTAACAGCTCGCCGCCGACCGAGGTCCAGGCGAGCCCGGTCACGGCGCCGACCTGCGGTTCCTCTTCCGATACGCCGTGCTTGAACTTGCGGACCCCGGCAAAGTCGCCCAGGTTCTCGGGCGTCACCACCACCGCCTTGGCCTTGCCTTCCAGAATCTGGCGCAAGCTTTTGCGCGCAAGGCGCGCGATCTCGCGCTCGAGCGTGCGAACGCCGGCCTCGCGGGTGTAGTAGCGGATAAGATCGCGCAGCCCGGCTTCGGTCAGTTCGAATTCACCCTTCTTCAAGCCGTGCGCTTCAACCTGCTTGGGTACGAGGTGGCGCATGCCGATCTCGACCTTTTCGTCTTCGGTGTAACCTTCAAGCCGGATGATCTCCATCCGGTCGAGCAAGGGCTGCGGCAGGTTGAGACTGTTCGCGGTGGTCACGAACATGATGTCGGACAGGTCGAGATCGAGTTCCAGGTAGTGGTCCTGGAACTTGCTGTTCTGTTCGGGGTCAAGCACTTCGAGCAGCGCCGAAGCCGGATCACCGCGGAAGTCCTGGCCCAGCTTGTCGATCTCGTCGAGCAGGAACAGCGGGTTGCTGGTCCCGGCCTTGCGCAGGTTGGTAACGATCTTGCCCGGCAGCGAGCCGATGTAGGTGCGCCGGTGGCCGCGGATTTCGGCTTCGTCGCGCACGCCGCCCAGCGACTGGCGGACGAATTCGCGCCCGGTTGCCTTGGCGATCGACTTGCCCAGCGAGGTCTTGCCCACGCCCGGCGGGCCGACGAGGCACAGGATCGGCCCCTTCAGCTTGTTGGTGCGCGCCTGCACCGCCAGATACTCGATGATCCGGTCCTTGACCTTCTCCAGCGCATAATGATCGGCGTCGAGCACTTCCTGCGCCTTGGCGATATCGCGCTTCAGCCGGCTCTTCTTGCCCCACGGAAGACCCAGCAGGACATCGAGATAGTTGCGGATCACGGTCGCCTCGGCGCTCATCGGCTGCATGGTCTTGAGCTTCTTGAGCTCGGCCTGCGCCTTGGCGCGCGCTTCCTTCGACAACTTGGTCTTGGCGATCTTCTCGGTCAGTTCGGCAATTTCGTTGCCGTCCTCGCCGTCACCGCCGCCCAGCTCGCTCTGGATCGCCTTGAGTTGCTCGTTCAGATAGTATTCGCGCTGGGTCTTCTCCATCTGGCGCTTCACGCGGCCGCGGATCTTGCGTTCGACCTGCAGCACCGAGAGTTCGCCTTCCATAAAGGACAGCACCATTTCCAGCCGCCTCAGCGGGTTGGGCTCAGTCAGCAGGGCCTGCTTGTCGGCCACCTTGGCGCTGATCGCAGCGGCGATCCGGTCAGCCAGCACGCCCGCGTCGTCCACTTCCCCAATGTCGTCGGCCGCATCGTCGCCCAGCTTCTTGTTGAGCTTGGCATATTCGGCGAACTGTTCGGTCACCTGGCGCATCAGCGCGGTAACCTCATTGCCCGAAACGGTTTCATTATCGAGCAGGTCGACCTCGGCCAGCACGTGGCTGGTTTCGTCCTTGAATCCGACCAGCCGCCCGCGCGACTTGCCTTCGACCAGCACCCGCACAGTGCCATCGGGCAGCTTGAGCAGCTGGAGCACCTGCGCCACCACGCCAATGTCATAAAGGTCGTCGCGGCCCGGATCGTCGCAGCCCGGTTCAAGCTGCGCGAGCAGGAAGATATCCTTGCTCGTTTCCATCGCCGCCTCGAGCGCAGCGACCGATTTGTCGCGCCCCACGAACAGCGGCACCACCATGCCGGGGAACACCACGATGTCGCGCAGGGGAAGAAGGGGAAATTGCTGGGTCATATCTGTCCGCGGCCGCCATTGGGGCAAGCCTTCACGGGGAATATGGGAAGCAGGTGTCGCGCCCGCAATGGGAGGGATCGCCAGAGCTGTGGATGCGCGAGACGGCAGACCGGTTGTATCGTCGCGCTCAGTCGGCCTGGGTTCACTGGCCCCCGTGCTCGGCGAGGATCGCCTCGGCCCGCGCCCGGTCAGCGCCGGCTACCCGTGTGTCGACCGATACGAACACCTTGCCGCGCTTGATCTGGCGATCGAAAAACTCGGCGCTGACCCCGTCCACGTCGTGATCGGTCAGCATCTTGGCGATCGCGCCGCCGGTGGCCCCGATGATGCCGCTGATCGACGCCACCGAGGTCAAGGCCGAGCTCGCCAGGGCTCCCGCCGCCGCCACCGGGCCAACCCCCGGCACCAGCAGGAAGGCCAGGCCCAAAAGGGCACCGGCCACACCGCCCCCCGCGACCGCGCTCGTCACGCTCAAGGTGCTATGCCCTGCCGGCCATTCGGCCCTGGGATCGCTGAAATGGCTGGCCCGCGCCAGAATCGAGATCGCATTGGCCGGAATCTGCGCTTCGTGCAGCGCGGCAATCGCGGTTTCGGCCGCGTCGAGGCTGTCGAACAGCGCGGTGACCACATGTTCCTTGGCCGATTGCTCCCGCTCGCGCGCAGCCTCGAACGCGGCGGCAAAGGCCTCGCGCTCGCTGTCGCTGCGGAACACCACGCGCAGGCCCGAGCTTTCGTGCAGCCTGGCGATGCTCGGCGTCGATACTGGCTGGAACAGCGTGCGCAGCAGCATGTCGCGGGTCGTGGGCCGCAGCAGCTGGTCGGTCCCGCGATTGATCCATTCGACCGCGACCGGGCGGGGATGGTCCGCCGCCAGGTAGTTGACCGAGGCCAGATCCTCGGCCTTGATCACATAGGCCGGCTTCGCGGGTTCGCTCTGAGCCATCGAATCCCGCTGATCAGTTGCGGAAACTGGGGTCGATCCGGTCCAGCTTGCGCAGCAGCGCCGGCCAGGCAAGGCCATTGGCGATCATGCCGATCCCTGCGGGCGGCGTCTGTGCCTTGACCTTTTCGGGCGTGCCTTGCGGCGGATTGTTCAGCCCGTCGCGCCCGGCCGCAAGCATCTTCACCTGCGCATCGCAGGCCCGCTCGAGGAAATAGAGCCGCAGGAAGCATTCGCCCACCGTCCGCCCGATCGCCAGCGTGCCATGGTTGCGCAGGATCATGACGTGCCGATCACCCATGTCCTCGACCAGCCGGTCGCGTTCCTCAAGGTCGGTCGCGATGCCTTCGTAATCGTGATAGGCGATGTCCGATCCCGCGATCATCGCGGTCTGGGTATGCGGCAGCAGCCCTTCGGCCATGGCGCTCACCGCTTGCCCTGCAGGCGTGTGCAGGTGCATCACCGCATGGGCATCCTCGCAATTCATGTGCAGCGCCGAATGGATCGTGAAGCCGGCCGGGTTGACCGGGTGGCTGGTGGGGATCACCGGCATGCCGTTGACGTCGATCTTCACCAGGCTCGATGCGGTGATTTCCTCGAACATCATGTCATAGGGATTGATCAGGAAGTGATGTTCCGGGCCCGGTACGCGAGCCGACAGGTGAGTGAAAATCAGGTCGTCCCAGCCGTAATATGCCACCAGGCGATAGGCCGCAGCGAGATCGACCCGCACCTGCCATTCCTCGTCGCTCACTTGTGCGCGCACCGCTTCGTCCGAGCCGGTGCCGTGATCATTCATCAGGGTTGCCATCGCTATCTCTCCAGATCGGTTTCAAACCACCACCAAAATCGGCGCGGGTCAACCCAGTCCCGGCAGGTTGAAACCGGGCGGTAGTCCCATGCTGCCCTGCATCTTCTGCATTTCCTCGCCCGAAACCCGGTCGGCCTTGTCGCGCGCGTCGTTGAAGGCTGCCGTTACCAGGTCCTCGGCGATCTGCTTCTCCTCCGGCTTCAGCAGGCTCTCGTCGATCTCGACCCGCAGGATCCGCCCCTTGGCGGTTGCGCGGACCTTGACCAGGCCGCCGCCGGCCTGCCCCTCGATCTCGATCGCATCGAGCCGCACCTGCATCTCGTTCATCTGGCTCTGGATCGTTTCAGCCGCCTTCTGGGCTGCCTGGATCATCTCTTCCATCGACTTCATGGGGGGTTACCTACTCCATTATCCACCGCCCGCCTGGGCCATGTTGTCCGCATCACCAAGCAGTTCGGCATCGGGAAAAGCCTCGAACGCAGCCGAAACCAGGGGATGCGAGCGGATCGCCGCTTCGCGGGCTTGGCGCGCCTCCTGCTCCTGCTCGCGCAGCGTCGGCGCCGCGTCCCCGCCGCTCCGCTCGACCTGCCAGCGCGAACCGGTCACACGATACAGGCAATCGCGCAGCTCGGCGGCAGGGTCCTCGCCGAGGCCATCGGCCAGTTGGTAAGCCAGCCGCCCAGGTGAGAGCTCGACCACACGCACCCAGTCGCGCATCAGTTGCGCAAGCCGCAACTGACCGGCATCTTCGACCCGCTGCACCAGTTCCGCCCAGCCTGCCGCAACAGGCTGCGCCGCAGCGCCAGCCGACGCGGTCCCTTCCGCGGATTGCGCCGATACCGGAGCAGCAGATCCGTGGCCCCGCTCGGCCAGTTCCTCGATCCGCTTGGCCAGCTTTGCCGGATCGGGCAGCTCGCCCGCGTGCATCACCCTCAACAGCGCCATTTGCACAGAAACCAGCGGATCGGGCGCCTGGCGCACTTCCTCGTGCCCCTTGAGCAACAATTGCCACAGGCGGTGAACCTGCCCAACCGACAGGCGTTGCGCAAAATCGGCCAGTGCCGAGCGCTCCTCGACGGTGGGCGCAAGGGGCTCTGCTCCGGATATCTGGGCCAGCGCGATGCGGTGAACCAGCTCCATCAAGCCACGCAGCAAAGCGACCGGCTCAACCCCCAGCGCATATTGTTCGTCGATGGCGGCCAGCACCGCCTTGGCATCGCCTTCCAGCAGATGCGTCAGCAACCGGCGCTGCGCGCTCTTGTCGGCGAGGCCCAGCATGTCGCGCACCCGCACCGCCGTGACCTTGCCTTCGTGGTCGAGATCGGCGTGGGCGATGGCCTGGTCGAGAATCGAGAGCCCATCGCGCACCGAGCCTTCAGCGGCATTGGCGATGATGTGCAACGCCTCAGCCTCGGCTTCGACCCCTTCAAGCGCGCAAACCTTCGCGAAATGCGACTGCAGCAGTTCGGCGGGAATCCGCCGCAGGTCGAAACGCTGGGTACGGCTGAGCACTGTGACCGGCAGTTTCTCGACCTCGGTGGTGGCGAAGAGGAACTTCACATGCGGCGGCGGTTCCTCCAGCGTCTTGAGCAAGGCGTTGAAGGCATTGCGGCTGAGCATGTGGACTTCGTCGATGATGTAGATCTTGTAGCGTGCCGATACCGCCGCATAGCGCACCGCCTCGATGATCTCGCGCACATCGTCGACCCCGGTGTGCGACGCGGCGTCCATCTCGATCACGTCGATATGGCGACCCTCGGCGATCGCGACGCAGGGCTCGCACTGACCGCAAGGGTCGATCGTCGGCCCACCCTGCCCCTCGGGTCCGATGCAGTTGAGCGCCTTGGCAATAAGCCGCGCGGTCGAAGTCTTGCCGACACCGCGAACCCCGGTCATCAGGAAGGCATGCGCCAGCCGGTCGCGCTCTATCGCGTTGGCCAGCGTGCGCACCATCGCATCCTGGCCGATCAGCTCGCTGAAGGTCTGCGGGCGGTATTTGCGCGCCAGCACGCGGTAGGGCTGGCTTGCAACCGGCGCAGGCGACTTCGCCTCAAGCGGTGCTGCAGCTGGTGCAGGGGCAGGCGCAGGCTCCCCGAACAGCGCCGATTGTCCCGCCGCCTCCAGCTCGGCCGCGCTCGGCTGAGCCGCGCCTTCAGGCGTGCCCGCGCTGTCCGTTTCCCACGGGGGATCGTTGTCGGAATCGTTCATTGCCGCGGCAATGTAGGAGCCGATCCGCAGTTTGTCGAAGGCGATTTGCCCACTGTTTTCCGGCGCGCTAAGGGCCATGCCATGCTGCTCGTCGCCGCGCTCATGCAATCCGTATACGTGACCCCTGCGCCCGCTGTGGTGCCCGCGGAGACGGGCCCCATTACCGCGCTGGATGCCGCCACGCTTGACCGTTTCTGCGGGGCGGATGGCGGGTTGGCTGGCCGGTTCGGGGAACTGCCCGACAGGGGCAGTGCCGACGAAGTCGACACCGCCGGCAATCCGCACTGGAGCCTTGACCAACCGATCGGACCATTCAATCGGATGTCCGTGTTCACAGACAACAACACCGATCGCGTCCAGGCCTTGCGCTATATCGCTACAACCAGCGAGACTTTCGACATGCAGGTGCTGATCGAGTACCTCGCCAAAACAGCGCCCGCTGCAGGGTGGACACGGCGCCCGGCGTCAGCCGGGGTCATCGCCAATCTCTGGGAGAAATCCGTCACAACCGAAAGCGGCACCGTCACATTACGGATGACCGCTGATGGCGGGCTGTGGTCGACCTCGCTCTACTGCCGGAAAGTCACGCACGGCGCGTCAGCCGCTGCCGCAGCCAAGCCGGAATGAAATGGGCGGGGAAAAGGAGCCGGCCGACCCGCCGCAATCCACCTGGGCTGCTTCCTTCCGGACCTGACCCTGTGAGCGAACGCAAACGTCCGACCGACTCCCGGGCGGCCATATGGCGGTGCGGCGCGGGAAAATCAATCAGCGAAAATTGTCGGCGTAGGCTTGCAGCTTGAGCACTTTCGTCGGCGCCGCATGGACGCGGGCCGTGATCCCGTGGCGATCGGCATAGGCTTGCGCCGCTTCACAGCTTTCGAAGGTTAACGATACCTGCGCCTGGGTATCGCCGCTGCCGGTCCAGCCCATCAGCGGATCGGGCCGCCGCGCTTCGGATTGCTCGAACTCGAGCACCCATTCCTGCGTCCGGGCCTTGCCCGATTGCATGGCGTTCTTCGGTCGTTGATAGATGCGTGCGCTCATGCGCGGCCATCTAGATCAGCCTTGCTCCTTTGAAAAGGCGTTCTTGGTCTTGAGGCTGGGCTTTTCCGCCCATGGTTCGTCGGGCCAGCGATGCTTGGGATAGCGCCCCTTCATGTCCTTCTTCACATCGGCCCAGCTGCCGCGCCAGAAGCCGGGCAGATCGCGGGTGGACTGGATCGGGCGGCCCGCCGGGCTGGTCAGCTTGAGCAATAGCGGCGTGCGCCCGATCATCGGGTGTCGATCGAGCCCGAACAGCGCCTGAACCCGCACCTCCACACTGGGCGCATCGTCACCGGCGTAGTCGATCGCATGATGCGTGCCCGCAGGCGAAACGAATTCGCGCGGCGCTTCCCGGTCGAGCCGCTGGCGGCTGTCCCAGTCGAGTAGGCCAAGCAGGGCTTCTGCCAGCCGGGCAGCCGGAATGTCGAGATCGCGCCGACCCTTGAGCAGAGGCGGGAGCCATTCGTTGAGCGACGTGCCCAGCCGATCGAGATCGAGCGCTTCGATGCCTGCGAACCGCGCCCGCGCCACAAGCTCGCGCGGGAGCAGTTCCCCCAACTTGCCAGCTGCTTTTTCCACGAGCTTATCCACAAGCGCAACCGGATCGGGGGCGGGATCGGGGCCGCTGGCGAGGGTAATCGCCCCCAGCCGCCGTTCGGCGCGCGCTTCGACCCGATTTGCGTCGTTGTTCCAGATTATTACTGATCTCTTCTCGATTAGATTCTGAAGGTGATCCTCGATCTCGCGCGCGCTCAGTTCAGCCGCAGCGGTGATGCGCGCGCCTTTTGCCTGCCCCTGTGCATCGCCAATCACCAGCCATTCCGCGCGAGCCAGCGGCGAAGCCGGATCAAGCTGGAACCCGCGCCCACCGGCTGACAGCCAGTGCTCGCCGCTGGCATCGCGCCGCCGAGCGATGAAATCGGGGCGAGCCAGCGCCAGGCACAGCGCCGGATTCGGCAGCCGAACCTCCGCCGCTGGCTGAAGATGCTGTGCCGCCCTCGCCCAGCGCTGCGCCAGCTGCCGCGCCGCTTTCGCCCGGCTGCCGCGTTCGCCATCCCACCGCGCCAGCCGCTGCAACAGGTCTTCGCCGCGACCACCCAGCCCGCGCTCCTGCAGCAGGAGCACCAGCTTGGCGGCTGCCAGCGCCTCTCCCGCAGCAGCGCCGTGGAGCACGGCGGCCGCACCCATTGGATCGAGCGGGAGTGACGCGATCTTGTCGCCGTGGGGCGTGATCCGTCCTTCGGAATCGAGCGCACCGAGCCGCTGCAGCTGGCTGCGGGCTGCGGCCACGGCGGCAGCTGGCGGCGGATCGAGCCAGGGTAGCGTCGCAGGATCAGTCGTGCCCCATTTGGCCAGCGTCAGCACCAGCGGTGCAAGATCGGCACTGGTGATTTCGGGCGGATCGAACTCGGGACGCCCGCCATGGCCGTGCTCTTCCCACAGGCGATAGGCAACCCCAGGCCCCTGCCGGGCAGCCCGACCGGCGCGTTGGGCGGCCGCCGCCTGGCTGGCCCGACGGGTGACGAGATGCGTGGTACCGGCCGCCTTGTCGAACTCGGCAAGGCGCGCCAGCCCACTGTCGACCACCACCGAAACACCGTCGAGCGTGAGCGAAGTTTCCGCGATGGCCGTGGCCAGCACGATGCGCCGGCGCCCCTGGGGATCGCGCCGGATGGCCGCGCGCTGCCCGGCCGGTTCGACCTGGCCATGAAGCGGCAGGATTGGCACATCCGGCAGCCGCGCTTCCAGCCGCTCGCGCGTGCGCTCGATCTCGCCCACGCCCGGCAGGAACGCGAGGATGTCGCCCTGCTCGTCGCGCCAGGCCTTGTCGATCGCGGCTGCCATCGCATCCTCGATCCGCGCGTCGGGCGAGGCGCCCAGCCATTCGATGCGCAGCGGGAAAGCGCGTCCTTCGCTTGCGATCACCGGGGCATCCCCACCCAGCAGCCGCGCAAAGCGCGCGCCGTCGATCGTGGCGCTCATCACCAGCACCCGCAGGTCCTCGCGCAGCACCGCACGGCTTTCGAGCGCAAGCGCAAGGCCGAGATCGCTGTCGAGATGGCGTTCGTGTGCTTCGTCGAACAGCACGGCGGAAACGCCGGCCAGTTCGGGATCGGCGACGATCCGGTTGACGAAGATCGCCTCGGTCATGACCACGACCCGCGTTTTGGCGGAGACCTTGCTGTCGAGCCGGGTTAGGTAACCGACCGTCTCCCCCGGCGCCTCGCCGAGCAGTTCGGCCATGCGTTCGGCGGCGGCACGCGCAGCGACACGGCGCGGCGATGTCAGGATCACTTGCCCGCTGCACCACGCCTGATCGAGCAGCGCAGGGGCAACCGCGGTGGTCTTGCCCGCGCCCGGCGAGGCAACCAGCACCGCCGCCCCGCCCGCCTCAAGCGCGCGCAGCAGGGCCGGCATGACATCGTCAATGGGAAGCGACGTGCTCAATACCCTCGCGCGACGGCAAACTGCGCCGCTTCGGCCATGGCCTGGCGGGCCTTGCCATCGGGGAAGATCGAGATCGCATCAACCGCCCGCTGGGCGAAATGGCGCGCCCGCTCACGCGTGTCGGCCACGGCGTGGTGGCGGTCCATCAATTCGATCGCATGGGCAAGGTCTGCATCCGATGACCGATGCCCCATGATCGCGTCCTTCCAGAAGCGGCGCTCATCCTCGCTGCCGCGGGCATAGGCGAGGATGACCGGCAGGGTCATCTTGCCTTCGCGGAAGTCGTCGCCGCGATCCTTGCCCATTTCGGCGGCATCGGAATCATAGTCGATCGCATCGTCGACCAGCTGGAACGCCACGCCCAGATTGCGGCCATAGTCTTCCAGCGCCCGCTCCTGCTCGTCGCTGCATTCAGCCACCACGGCGCTGATCTGGCTGGCGGCGGCAAACAGGGCTGCCGTCTTGGCGCCGATGATCGAAAGATAGCGCTCCTCGCTGGTTTCGATCTGGCGCTGTGCGGTGAGCTGCGAGACCTCGCCTTCGGCGATCACCGCGCTGGCATGGCTGAGGATACGCAGAACCTTGAGGCTGCCGTCCTCGGTCATCAATTCAAAGGCGCGGCTGAACAGGAAATCGCCCACCAGCACCGTGGCAGGATTGCCGAAGATGATGTTCGCCGCCGCCTTGCCGCGCCGCAGCTCGCTGCCATCGACCACGTCGTCATGCAGCAGAGTGGCGGTGTGGATGAATTCGACGGCCGCGGCGAGCTTGTGATGGCGCGTGCCCTCGTACCCGACCAGCGCCGCTCCAGCGAGCGTCAGCATCGGCCGCAACCGCTTGCCGCCACCCGAGATGAGGTGCCCGGCGAGGCGCGGGATCAGCGGAATCTCGCTTTGCATCCGTTCCAGGATCACGGCGTTGACCGCATTCATGCCGGGCGCGGTGAGCGCCAGCATGGGGTCGAGCGAAGGTTGCGGCTTGCGCGGCAGAGGAACGATATCAGCGCTCATGCTGCGGCCAATGGGGCGATGATCACGGCTTGGCAAGCGCAGATTTGCTGCTAGCGTCGAGCGTCTATGTCCAGTTCGACACCCCGGTCCGCCAAGCTCAGGCCCCCCACCGATCCGGTGCTGGCCGGCTTTCGCAAAAGCATCGACAACATCGATGCCGCGCTGATCCACATGCTCGCCGAGCGCTTCCGCATCACTCAGGCGGTGGGTGAATACAAGGCCCGGACCGAGCTGCCTCCGGCCGATCCCGAACGCGAGGAGCGCCAGATCGCCCGGCTGCGCAAATTGTCGCTCGAAGCCGATCTCGATCCCGAATTCAGCGAAAAGTTCCTGCGCTTCATCATTGACGAAGTGATCCGTCACCACGAGCGCGCGCGCAGCTGAGCGGGGACGCGAGCGGCCCGCCAGTTCCCGCCCGAGCGGTCTTGCCCCCTTGCGTATTCATACGCAGGCCCGTCTTCGCATCGCATTAACCATGGTGGCTTAAACTCTGCCCATGGCTTTAGCTCTACCTGTGATGGATGTGCCCCCTGAGGGGCGCCGCACCGACCCCCGGCTGCGGCTGCAATTGCCTGCCAGGCTGATCCTCGTCGACCGGGCATGTTCCTGCGTCATTGAAAACATTTCCCGCACCGGCGCCCGCTTGATTGTCGAACAACCGCCGGAACTGGGCGAATTCGGACAAATGCAATGCGAGGGCTTCGAGCTCTTCTTCGAAACGGTGTGGTGCCGCGGCAAGCATGTCGGAGTCACGTTTGACGAGCCGCTGCCGCGGGATCGATTGCTCAAGCTGCGGCAGTTCAACGACTGCTTTTCCGATTTGAAGCATCGCCAGATCAAGGCGCTGGCCCGCCACTGGGTCAATGGCGAGGCGAATTGAAGCTAGACGGGATCCGCCGGATCCTGCCCCGGCGCGCGCGGCAGCGATAGAACCACCAGCAGACCGCCCAGGTCTTCGCTCTCTCCCAGTTCGACCTGGCCGCCGTAGATCGCTGCGACGTCGCGGACGATCGCAAGGCCAAGCCCGGTGCCGGGCTTTCCGGTGTCGAGCCGCGCCCCGCGATCGAAAATCTCGATCCGCTTGTCTTCAGGTATCCCGGTACCATCGTCCTCGACCCAGATTGCGCACATCGGCGCGTCCGGTTCGGCATCGACCGTGACGAACACGCTGCCCCCGCCATACTTGGCCGCGTTCTCGATCAGATTGCCCAGGATCTCGTCGAGATCCTGCCGTTCGATCGCCACCGTGGCGGTGCGGCTACCTGCAATGTCGAAGCGCACATCGGGATAGAGCCGCTCGACGGCGCGCCGCACCGCTTCGGCACTTTCGCACACCGGCGTGCGCGCCCGGCCCACCGCCCGGCGGCCGACGGCGCGCGCCCGCGCCAGGTGGTGGTCGACATGTCGGCGCATGGTGCGCGCCTCGCGGATGACCGTTTCGGCCAGATCGGGCGCATGCGCGGTGGCCGCGTTGTTGACCACGGTCAACGGGGTCTTCAGCGCATGGGCGAGATTGCCGGCGTGGGTGCGCGCTTCCTCGGCCTGCCGCTCCGAATGTTCGAGCAGATCATTGAGTTCCTGCACCAGCGGCTGGACTTCCGCCGGAAGCGGCTCGGCAATGCGATTGGCGCCGGTCGTACGCAGCTTCTGGATCGCCGCGCGGACCCGGCGCAGCGGTGACAGGCCATAGCGGATCTGAAACAGCGCCATCAGGAACAGGCCAAGGCCAAGGACGGCGAAACTCCAGGCCAGAATGGCGCGGATTTCGGCAATCTGGGCGTCGAGTTCCTTGGTGGCGCTGGCTACGGCAAAGGTCCACCTTGCGTCACTGCCGGGCAGGATCACCGAGCGTTCGGCCATGCGCAGCGGTTCGCCGGCGAACTGGTCCGAATCGTAGAAATGGGCAACGCTGTCGAAGTGATCGGCCCGCAGCTTCAGCGTGCGATCCCACAGGCTGCGCGAAGGATAGGGTTCGTAGCCTTCCCCGTTGATTTGCCAGTATAGCCCGCTGTTGGGCTCCAGGAAGCGCTGGTCACCCAGGGTGCGATAGAAATAGACTTCGCCACCGGCCTCGATTTCCGCCGAGGCGATCATCGCGGTGAGCATATATTCGAGCTGCTCGTCGAAATTGCGCGAGACCAGCCCGGTCAGGGTGCGATCGAGCGCCAGCCCGCCGCCGAGCAGCAGCACGGCGATCCAGCCAGCCGCGATGATTGCCATGCGGCGGGCGAGGCTGCCCTTGCCCGTAACATCCGTTGCCGGATCGATCCCGTCCGCGATGGCGGGCAGCATGGCCGCAGGCGACTGCGCCGGGCTGTCGCCTTGCACCTGCCGTTCGTCGGCGTCAGGCCCGCGGCTTGTCAGCGGGGTCGTCGAGGCTGTATCCGAGGCCACGGATCGTCGTTATCACATCGGCGCCGAGTTTCTTGCGGATGCGCGTCACGAACACTTCGATCGTGTTCGAATCTCGGTCGAAATCCTGGTCATAGATATGTTCGATCAGTTCGGTGCGGCTGACCACCTTGCCCTTGTGGTGCATCAGGTAACTAAGCAGCTTGTATTCCTGTGCGGTCAGTTTGACAGGCTCGCCGTTGAGTGTGACCCGGCCCGAACGCGTATCCAGCCGCACATCGCCGGCGGTGAGTTCGGCCGAGGTATTGCCCGAGGCGCGGCGGATCAGCGCGCGCAGCCGGGCAATCAGCTCCTCGGTCTGGAACGGCTTGGCCAGATAGTCGTCGGCCCCGGCATCAAGCCCGGCAACCTTGTCAGACCAGCTGTCGCGCGCGGTCAGCACCAGCACCGGGAAGGTACGCCCTTCGCGCCGCCACATGCCCAGCACGGTCAGCCCGTCGATCTCCGGCAGGCCCAGGTCGAGGATGACAGCGTCGTAATCCTCGGTCGAGCCCATGAAGTGCCCGTCCTCGCCATCGGTCGACAGGTCGACTGCATAGCCGGTCTGCTCAAGTGTCGATTTGAGCTGCTTGCCGAGTGTGGGTTCGTCTTCGACGATAAGGATACGCATAGGGTCCTGCTCAATTCCGTTCCTGCGGTCCAAATCTGTTGGGCCTTTGCACCTTTGGCGTCAAGCAGTTGGGAAGTTGGTCTGCCCCGCAGTGCGGCGCGAGGCCGGCTCAGCGCGAACGGCCGATGATGCGTCCGGTGCGCGCATCGACATCGACATAGGTCACTCGGCCGTCCTTGATGAACTTGAGGCGATAGGCCCGTGCAATCGAGTCATAGGCGGGGCCAAGATATTCGCTGCCCTGCATCTGCGGCAGCACGCGCCGTTCGATCTCGCGCAGCGACAGCACATTGCCCGCCTGCATTTCCTTGCGCGCTTCGCCCTGGTCGCTGCGCGACTGGTCCTGACCACCAGCCGCAACGGCAGGCCCGGCAAGCGCCAGCGCGAAAGGAACAAGGAGGACAGCAAGGCGTGTCATGATGGCCCTTTGCCTAATGCCCGAGCATTGAACAAGTCGTGAATGGCGCGCGATGGCGCCGTTCAGCGATCAGCTGCGCGGGCTGGCCATCTCGAACTTGACCGACACCGACACGCCGGTGCTCACCATCCCGGGCTGCACCGGCGGGGCTGCTGCGACGGCATCGGCTGCGACATTGCGCATTTCGAGCTTGGGCATCGGGCCGACTTGAGTCAGCGTCTCGCCGACCGCCAGCAGGCGGACATCGCTGAACCCGGCCATCGCGGCATAGGCCAGCGCCCGCTCGCGCGCGCGTTGCATCGCCCGCTCGCGCGCGGCATCGCGCGCAGCACTGTCATCTTCCACGGAAAAGACTGGTCCGCCAAGATCGGTGGCACCAGCGGCGACCAGCGCGTCGAGTACCGCACCGGTACGCTCGATCTCGCGCAGGTTCACCGAGACCCGGTTCATGGCCTGATAGCCCATGAACGCGGGGCGCGGCGAGGCATTGGAATAGTCATAACGCGGGCTGAGACTGATACCGGTGGTCTGGATGTCCTTGGCTGCGATCCCCAGCGCCTTGATCCGGTCTACCACGCGCAGCATCTGGGCCGAATTGGCACGTAACGCTTCGGTCGCGCTCGCGGCATCGGTCGTGACCCCGGCGCTGACGGTTGCCATATCCGGTTCAACCTGCACTGCCTCGTAAACATCGAGTTCGATCACCGGGCCGCTGGCCGCCAGCTGGACTTCCGCGGCAGAGGCGAACGAACTGGCAGAAAGCGCACCGGCGCTAAGAGCAAGGGCGAGAGGACGGGTCATTGCATGGTCTCCTTTGCCCGCCCCAATGGCGAGGCGTGGCTTTCAAGCGACTGAACGAGCCGGTTTGCAAGCAGCAAGCTGCGCGCTAGGGCGAGAGGACAGGGAGAGAGAACCGATGCACAAGATCATCCTTGCCGCCTGCGCCGCGATCGGTGCGCTGTCCGCCCAGCCGCTGGCGGCCCAGGCACCGGCGCGGATGGAGCGGGTGCCCGATCGCCCGGCGGGTGAAGGCGAAGGGCCGTTCGCGACGCTGCTGATCAAGGGTGCGACCATGATCGACGGCACCGGCGCGCCGCCCGAGGGGCCGGTCGACATCGTGGTCGATGGCAACCGCATCGCCCGGATCGTGCGCGGCGGCGGGGCGCGAGTGACCGCGGACCGGGTGATCGACGCGAGAGGCATGTATGTGCTGCCGGGCTTCGTCGATGTCCACGGCCACAATGGCGACCCCGACAAGGCGCCGCAGCCATCCTATGGCTTCAAGCTGTGGCTGGCGCATGGGGTGACCAGCGTGCGCGGTGTCGGCTTCGGCTTCGGTGCCAACGATCCCTCGATCGAGCAAAAGACCCGCAGCGCCGCCAACACCATCACCGCGCCGCGCCTGTTCGCCTATGCGGTGCCGGGCGATGTCTGGCCCGACGGCGCGGTCGACACGCCTGAGAAAGGCCGTGCCTGGGTGCGCTGGATCAAGGCGCGCGGTTATGACGGCATCAAGTTCTTCAACAGCGAACCGCCCCATATCCTGGCCGCCATTCTCGACGAGGCCGAAAAGCAGCAGCTCGGCACTGTGGCGCATCTGGGCCAACGCGGCGTGGCCGAGATCAATGCCCGCAAGGCGGTGGAACTGGGCCTTGACGGAATCACCCATTTCTATGGCCATTTCGAAAGCCTGCTCGATGCCAGCGCAATCCCCAACTATCCGGCCGATTACAATTACCTCGACGAGCAGGCCCGGTTCGCCTGGGTGGCGCGGCTGGCCGACCAGGTGGGCGAGCCCGGCAGCAAGGCCTGGGACGACTATATCGATTTCCTGATCGAGAAGGAGGTGACACTGAGCCCGACCTTCAACATCTATTCGGCCAGCCGCGACGTGATGCGCGCGCGCAACCTCGAATGGCACGAGAAATACACCCTTCCGCAGCTGATGCAGTTCTATGCCCCCAGCCTCACCAATCACGGCAGCTATTATCACGACTGGAGCAGCGAAGACGAAACAGCCTGGCGCAACTTCTACCGCAAGTGGTTCGACCTGACCCGCCAGTTCAAGAACCGCGGCGGACGCGTCACCGCCGGCTCCGACCCCGGCTATATCTACCAGACCTGGGGCTTCGCCTATGTAGGTGAGCTTGAGATGCTGCGCGAAGCGGGACTGACGCCGCTGGAAGTGATCCAGGCTGGCACCATTAACGGCGCGCGCGAGATATGGGATCCAAAGGGCGGCGAGCCGCCATTCGGCTCGATCGCGGTCGGCAAGCTGGCCGATCTGGTGATCGTGCCCGAAAACCCGCTGGCCAACCTCAAGGTGCTGTATGGCACCGGGCACTCGCGGCTGAACCGTGCCACCAACCGGCTCGAGACCGTCGGCGGGGTTCGCTGGACGATCAAGGACGGGGTGGTGTTCGATGCCCCGGCCCTGCTCGCTAGCGTGGCGCAAATGGTGGCGGCGGAAAAGCAGCGCCTCGGCACAGCGGCAGGCGAATAGATGCGCCACCTTGCGGGCCGCGCGCGGCTCGCCTAACGCGCGCGTCCTATGGCGCAACCTCCGATCCTGTCCTGGGAAGGCCTTGGCTTGCAGCAAGGCGGCCGCTGGCTGCTGGGCGGGCCCGAACGCGCAAACATCGACCTGCACATCGGCCCGCGCGACCGGCTGGCGCTGATCGGGCGCAATGGCGCGGGCAAGACCACGCTGTTCCGGCTGATCGACAACCGGATCGAAGCCGATCTGGGCCAGCGCAAGATCAAGCCGGGCACCCGCGTCGTCTATCTCGAGCAGGAACCCGATTTCAGCGGCTATGCCACGCTGATGGATTTCGCGCTGGGCGGCGACAATCCCCCGGCCCCGCACGAGGTGGAAGCGATCGCCGGGCAACTCGGAATCGACATGGCGCGCCCGGCTGTCACCGCCAGTGGCGGCGAGAAACGCCGCGCCGCAATCGCCCGCGCGCTGGCGCAGGCGCCCGACCTGCTGCTGATGGACGAGCCGACCAACCACCTCGATCTTGGCGCGATCGACTGGCTCGAGGACTGGCTGACCCGCTACAAGGGTGCCTTCGTGGTGATCAGCCACGACCGGACCTTCCTCAAACGCCTGACCAGCGCGACCCTGTGGCTCGACCGCGGCATCATCCGCCGCAAGGAAGTGGGCTTCGGCGGCTACGAGGCATGGGAAGAACAGGTCTATGCCGAGGAAGCCCGCGCGGCCGAACGGCTTGACGCCAAGCTCAAGATCGAGGCGCACTGGCTCGAACGCGGAGTCACCGCACGGCGCAAGCGCAACCAGGGGCGGCTCGAAAAGCTGTGGCAGATGCGCGCGGCGCGCGCCGCCATGATCACCGCCGCCGGCACCGCGCAGCTCAAGCTGGCGAGCGACGAGGAATTCAAGTCGAAGTCGGTGATCGTGGCCGAGAAGGTCGAGAAATCCTATGGCGATCGCCGCGTGATCCGCGATTTCTCGCTGCGGATTCAACGCGGCGACCGGATCGGCGTGGTCGGCGCGAACGGCGCGGGCAAGACCACGCTGCTCAAACTGCTGACCGGCGAACTGGCGCCCGACAGCGGCAGCGTGACCATCGCCAAGACCCTCTCGGGTGTGATGATCGATCAGCAGCGCAGCCTGATGGAGCCTGACCGCACCGTGCGCCAGGTGCTGGCCGAAGGCGGCGACTGGATCGATGTGCGCGGGGTGCGCAAGCATGTGCAGGGCTATCTCAAGGATTTCCTGTTCGATCCCAAGATCGTCGACACCAAGGTCGGCACGCTGTCGGGCGGCGAGCGCAGCCGGCTGCTGCTGGCACGCGAATTCGCGCGCACCGCGAACCTGCTGGTGCTGGACGAGCCGACTAACGACCTCGATCTCGAAACGCTCGACCTGCTGCAGGAAGTGATCGCCGATTTTGACGGAACCGTACTGATCGTCAGCCACGACCGTGACTTCCTCGACCGCACCGTCACCATCACGCTGGGGCTCGACGGTTCGGGCAAGGTCGATGTGGTGGCCGGCGGGTATGAGGACTGGGAGAAGAAGCGCCGCAAATCTCCCCTCCCGCCCGCGGGAGGGGCCGGGGGTGGGCCAGCTACCCGCCCGAAACTGTCCACCCCCCAGCCCCCTCCCGCAAGCGAGAAGGGGAGCGTCAAACTCTCATACAAGGACCAGCGCGATTACGAATTGCTGCCGAAGCGGATCGAGGAACTCGAAGCCGCAATCGCGAAGGGGGAGGCGATCCTGTCAGACCCGCAGCTCTACACCGCCGATCCGCAGAAATTCGCGACCATCAGCCAGGGAATCGCAAACGCCCGCGCCGAGAAGGACGCGGCTGAGGAACGCTGGCTGGAACTGGCGGAGCGGGTCGAGGGCTGATCGCGCCCTTCACCCCACCCGGTAGAAATCCGCCACCCGGTCGAGCGCGAGGCGCAGCACCAGCTTGCCGCTGCGCGCGGGCCAGCCCAACGTCCGCTCGGCAACGGGCAGACCCTCGCCCGCGCAGATCACGCGCCACAATATGTCCTGCAGCCCCTTGCCCGCCGCGCCCAGCGCGCCATCAAAGCGCGCCTTGGCCGCGATCTGGCGCTCGCTGTCGGTCAGGCCGCGATCGCCGGTCGATCTCGCCCGCACCGGATCCCACCGCATGGTGATGTTCGGGCCCAGCTGCGCGCGTTCGTAATCGCGGCGCAGCAGTTCGCCCGCGCCGAACAGCCGGTCGTCGATGTGGCCGCGCGCATGCAGCCAGCCGAGCGGGCTTTCGGCCAGGTTCACCGTCACGGTGCGCCGCTTGCCGCGCGCTGCCGCCCCGCGCACCGGCCCCTCCACCGTCAGCTCGCGTTCCACCAGCATCCGCCGCATGCCTGCCTCCTGTTGATGACTTCAACCGGGGTCTTGCAACGCGAAGGTTCGTGTAGGAAAGAAATTTCACCAATAAGGTTATTTCTTCGGGAGAATGCCGGTGATCAACCGCATCCGCGACATCCGCAAGAGCAAGGGCTTCACCCTGGCGGAACTGGCTGAAGCCTGCATGCCGCCGACGACACCGCAAACCATCGGGCGGCTCGAAACGGGCATGCGCAACCTGTCGCTGAAATGGATGGAGCGGATCGCTGCCGCGCTCGAGGTCGATCCCGAAATGCTGGTGCGCTCGGACGAGGCACCTGCGCCGATGGTGGTGGCCAGCCTGCGTGCCGCCGGCCCCGAGGCGCTGATCCGCCCGCGCGAGGCGATCCTGCCAAGCGAGCTAGGCGGCGAAGGAGCGCTGACCGTGCTGGCGGTGGAAGAAAGCGTCGGCGAGTTCCGCCCGGGTGACCTCATCTGGCTGCGTCAGCTGGCGCCCGACATGGCACAGCAGGCGATCAACCGCGATGTGCTGGTCCCGCGCACAGGCGGGCGCTTCGCCTTCGGCCGGTTGATCGACCGCAAAGGCACGCTGATCGGCATATTGCCGCCGGGCAGCGGGCAGAAGCAGCAGGTGGTCGACAATCCGCCCTGGATTGCCGTGGCCGAAATGCTGGTCCGCCGGCTTTAGGCCCGGCTATCGGCTCCAAACTCAGGCTTCGCCGCGCGCGATCTTTTCCTGCCGGTCGGCGTCGGTTTCCTGCGGCACGAAACTGTCCGATGTCACGCCCAGCCAGATCAGGATTGGGGTCGACATGAAGATCGAGCTGTAGGTGCCGACGAAGATCCCGAAGGTGATCGCAGCGGTGAAGCCGAAAATCACATCCGGGCCCAGCACCAATAGCGCGACCAGCGTGATCAACAGCGAACCTGAAGTCACGATGGTGCGCGACAGGGTTTCGTTGACCGACAGGTCGAGCAGTTCGGGCAGCGGCATTTTGCGGAACTTCTTCAGGTTCTCGCGAATCCGGTCATAGACGACGATGTTGTCGTTGAGCGAATAGCCGATCAGCGTGAGCAGTGCGGCCACGATGTTGAGGTCGAACTCCAGGCCGGTCAGCGCGAACAGCCCCAGTGTCAGCACCACGTCGTGCACCAGCGCGAACAACGCGCCCACCCCGAACTGCCATTCGAACCGGACCCAGATGTAGATCGAGATGCCGATCATCGCGAGGCCGAGCGCCAGCATGCCGGTGCTGAAGAGTTCTTCGGAGACCTTGCCCGAAACCGCTTCCACCCCGTCGATCCGCGCATCGGCATGCGCTTCGCGCACGGTACTGACGATCTCGCGGGTCATCTGGTCGGCAGTGCCCAGTTCGCCGCCTTCTTCCGGCAGCTTCATCCGCAGCGACACCTGGTTGGGAGCGCCCATCTGCTGGATGATCGGTTCGCCATAGCCGAGCGCGGTCACTTCTTCGCGCAGCTCAGGGATCGGCGCGGCCGCGCTTTCGGTGAAGGTCACGCGGACCATCTGCCCGCCGACGAAATCGACCCCGAGGTTGAGACCCTTGGTGAACACCAGCCCCAGGCTGGCCGCCATCAGCAGGACGCTGACCACATAGAAAGGTATGCGGAAGCGCAGGAACTTGATGTTGGTGTCGTCAGGGATCAGCTTGAGCAGTTTCATGGCAGGTCCCTCCTCAAATCGTGATCGTGCCGGGGCGCTTGTCGCGCAGCCAGCCCGCCACCCACATGCGGGTGAGCGTGACAGCGGTGAACACCGAGGTCACGATCCCGATCATCAGCACCACGGCGAAGCCGCGCACCGGACCCGATCCGAACAGGAACATCAGCACGGCTGCGATGGTGTTGGTGATATTGGCATCGAAGATCGCGCGGCTTGCCTCGCTGTAGCCGTTCTCGATCGCGGACACGATGCGTCGCCCCCGCTTCAGCTCTTCGCGGATGCGCTCGTTGATCAGCACGTTGGCGTCAACCGCCGCACCGATGGTCAGCACGAAGCCGGCAATCCCGGGCAGGGTCAGCGTCGTGTTCATGATTGCCATCACGCCCAGAATCATGAGGAAATTCAGTACCAGCGCGCCGCAGGCATACATGCCGAACCGGCCATAGGTCAGCACGATGAACGCCATCAACGCGCCAGCACCGATCGCCATTGCGATCATGCCCTTCTCGATCGAATCGGCGCCAAGTTCAGCGCTGATCGTGCTTTCCTCGACCACCACCAGGTCGACCGGGAGAGCGCCCGAGCGCAGCGCGATCGCGAGGTTGTTGGCCGATTCAACCGTGAACCCACCCGAAATCTGGGCGCTGCCGCCCAGGATCGGCTCGCGGAAGCTGGGGGTCGACAGCACCTTGCCGTCAAGGATGATCGCGAACAGCCGGCCGACATTCTCGGTGCTGAGCGTGGCAAAACGCGCGCCGCCCTGCTGGTCAAACTGGATGTTGACCACGGCTTCGTTGGTTTGCGGATCGAAGCCCTGCTGCGCATTCACGAGGCTGTCGCCGCGAATCCCGCCGAGCCGCTTGACCGCGACCAGCTGGCCGGGCGCATCGGAGGTCTCGGCAAAGGGAAAGATCTCGCTGCCCAGCGGGGCAATCCCTTGCGCCACGTCGCTCGGCAGCGCGGTCTGGTCGACCAGCTTGAACTCGAGCTTGGCGGTCTGGCCCAGCAGCGCCTTCAGCTGTTCGGGATCCTGCAGGCCGGGCACCTGCACCACGATGCGGGTGTCGCCCTGGCGGATGATGGTAGGCTCGCGCGTGCCCAGTGCGTCGATCCGCTTGCGCACCACTTCGGTCGCGCTGTCCATCGCCTGGTCGAGCGCAGCCTCGATCCCGGCTTCAGTGGGCGTCAGGATCACGCGCTGGCCATCGGCCACGGTCAGGTCCCACTCGCGCACCGTGCCGGTGCCGTTGATCACCGGCATCATCAGCTCGCGCGCCCGATCAAGATCGGCCGGGTCCGCCAGCATGAAGCTGAGCCGCCCTTCGGCGGTCGAGACATCGCCGATGCGGATGCGCGGCTCGGCATTGCGCATCGCCGCGCGCACCGATTCCTCCATGTTCTCGAGCCGCTGTGCCTTGATCTGGTCAGGGCTTGCTTCGAGCAGGATGTGGCTGCCGCCGGCCAGGTCGAGGCCCAGGTTGATCTGCGGTTGCGGCAGGAAATCGGGCCATTTGACGCCCGTGGGCGCGAGCAGCGAAGGCAGCGCGGCCAGCACGGCGGCCAGGGTCAGCCCCCATAGCCAGACCTTTTTCCAGAGCGGAAAATCGAGCATCGGGTGTCAGTCCGTCCGTTTGTCTGGGTCAGTCGTTGGCGGCAGTGCCGCCCGGGGGAATGATATCCCCGATCGTGCTTTTCACCGCTTTGACGCGCACGCCCTGGGCCAGTTCGATCTCGGCATAGGTGTCATCCACCTTGGTCACCTTACCTACCAGGCCACCGGCAGTGATGACCTGATCGCCCTTCTTGAGCGCGCCGATCTTCTGCTGGTGTTCCTTCTGCCGTTTCATCTGCGGGCGGATGATCAGGAACCAGAAGATCGCGATCATGCCGATGATCGGCAGCCACTGGATCCAGGCGGGCGGCGCTTCGGCACTGGCCGCGGCGGCAAGAAGTTCGAGCATGGAGTTGAGCCTGTCAGACTGGAATTGCTGTTTGTGCGGGGCTGCAATCGGAACGGCGCGTGCCGCACCCCTTGCCTCCCTGCCTCGATAAGTGGGCGCGGTTAGCAGCATTGCAAGCGCGCCGCAATTGCGCCGTCGCGGAACCTGCTGCAGGGCCCTTGCCCAAGGTGGCTTGCCAGCCGAAAGGCGCCGACCTATAGGGCCGCCTTCCACTGGTCTCGGGACGTAGCGCAGCCTGGTAGCGCATCACACTGGGGGTGTGGGGGTCGGAGGTTCGAATCCTCTCGTCCCGACCAGTGGTTTGCGACACGGAATCGTCTGGGAGACGTTTCCGGCCAAACCACTCCCGAGCGCAAGCGAGGGCTGTGCTCACCGGGACGGATACGGTAGACCAAGGCCATGGCCGCCACCACCACCCTTCCCCGCATGCGCAGCTGGCTGTTCGCCCCGGGCGACAGTGATCGCAAGATGGCCAAGGCCGCCGACAGCGCCGTCGACATCGTGCTGCTCGACCTCGAGGATTCGGTTGCACCCGAAAACAAGCCATCGGCGCGGCGCGCGGTGGCCGAATTTCTCGTCTCCCGCACCGACCGGCAACGGATCTGGGTACGGGTCAATCCGCTTGCAGGCGGCGAGACTGCAAGCGATCTCGACGCGATCATGGCGGCAGCGCCGGGCGGGATCTTCTTGCCCAAGGCCGAAGGGCACGGCGATGTCAGTTCACTTGACGCGTTGCTGGCCGAGCGCGAGGCGCGGCACGGCCTGCCTGTGGGATCGACGCTGGTGGCCGCGCTCGTCACCGAAACCCCGCGCGCGATGTTCCTTTGCGGCGACTACGCGGGCGATTATCCCGGATCGACGCGGCTGGTCGCGATGAGCTGGGGCGCCGAAGACCTGTCCTCCGCGCTTGGCGCGCGCGTCCAGCACCGCACGGATGGCAGCTACATGCCCACTTTCGAACTCGCCCGCAGCCTGTGCCTGCTCGGCGCAGTTGCAGCCGGTGTCACTCCGGTCGAAACCGTGATGCCCGAGTTTCGCGATCTCGACGCTCTGCGAGAACGCGCGCTGATGGTGCGCAGCCAGGGCTATCGCGGCATGCTGGCGATCCATCCGGCGCAGGTCGATGTGATCAATTCTGCCTTTACGCCCGGATCAGAAGAGATCGCGCATGCCCGCGCCGTGGTGCAGGCCTTTGCCGACAATCCCGGAGCCGGCACGGTGGGCCTCGATGGCCAGATGCTCGACCGGCCGCACCTGGCACTGGCTCAGCGGCTGCTGGCCGAAGCGGGTGAATAGGTCGAATAGGACACTTTGTTTTCCTACATGAACCTTATTGGTTATTTCCCGTGCGACTCGCTCGCCCAGGAGATTTCCCATGTCGCTTCTCGAAACGCTGATCGGCCCACTCACCTCGATCATCGACAAGATCATCCCCGACAAGGAGGCGCGCGCCCGCGCCAAGCTCGAACTGCTGCGGCTCGAAGGCACGCAGGAGATGCAGTTGATCGAGGCACGGCTGCAGGCAATCGTGGCCGAAGCCAATTCGGCCGACCCCTGGACGAGCCGCGCGCGCCCCAGCTTCCTTTACGTGATGTATGCCATGATCCTGTGGGCGCTGCCGATGGGCGTGCTCGCTGCGTTCGAACCAACCGCCGCACGCGAGATTGCCAGCGGCATGAACGCCTATCTCAACGGCTTGCCCGAACCGCTCTACGCGCTGTTCGGCACCGGCTACCTAGGCTACACCGCCGCGCGCCAATGGGGCAAGGTCAAGGGCGTGGACCGGTAGGCACGGAACCGGCCACGCCCGAGGCACTGGTTACGCGCAACCTTGCGGAGTTCGCCCCCGCCGCGCCCGTTCGAGCTTCGGCTTCCCACGCGCCGCACCAGCGGCTAACCAGCGGGCATGACCGAAGCTTCCAACCTCGTCTACGTCCTCAACGGGCCGAACCTCAACCTGCTCGGCCTGCGCGAGCCCGAGATCTACGGCACCACCACGCTCGACGATATCGCCGGCATGCTGGAAGATCGGGCGCGCGATCTGGGGCTTGAGATCGACATGCGCCAGACCAACCACGAGGGCATGCTGGTCGACTGGCTGCACGAGGCACAGGCCGAGGGCGCGCGCGCGGTGCTGCTCAATGCCGGGGCCTATACCCACACTTCGATCGCGCTGCTCGATGCGATCAAGGCCATCCGCACGCCAGTGATCGAGGTGCATTTATCCGATCCCACCACGCGCGAGCCGTTTCGCCACCTGTCCTATGTCGGCATGGCGGCGGCCAAATGCGTGCAGGGCCACGGGGCGCAAAGCTATCTGATCGCGCTCGAAGCGGTCGCCGCGGGCGAGGTGTGACCTCTCGCACTTGTGCGAAAAGTGACACCACGCCTCTTGCCAGCCACAATTCGCGCGAATAGTCACCCGCTCTGCTGACAATCGAGGGGCGATAATGGCCGAAAGAAAAACCGACGGCGGGCGCAATTCCGGTATGAACATCGACACCGCTCTGGTGCGCGAGCTGGCCGAACTGCTCAACGAGACCGGGTTGACGGAGATCGAAGTCGAGGAAGACGACCGCAAGATCCGCGTTGCGCGCGGCGGCGCTGTGGCATTGTCTGCCCCGCTCGCCGCGCCGGTTGCGGCGCCGGCGCCAGCCGCTGCCGCGCCGGCCGCAGAAGCGGCCCCCGCCGCCGATCATGCCAATGCGCTCAAGTCCCCGATGGTGGGCACCGCCTATCTCGCGCCGGAGCCGGGCGCGGCGAATTTCGTGAGCGTGGGACAGGCGGTCAAGGATGGCGACACATTGCTGATCATCGAGGCGATGAAGGTGATGAACCCGATCACCGCCGACCGCGCCGGCACGATCAAGGCCGTGCTGATCGAGAACGCCCAGCCGGTCGAGTTCGGCCAGCCGCTCGTCGTCATCGGCTGAGCAATGGGCATTTCACGCATATTGATCGCCAATCGCGGCGAAATCGCGCTGCGCATCCACCGTGCGGCGCACGAAATGGGGATCGAGACGGTGGCGGTGCATTCCACCGCCGATGCCGATGCCATGCATGTGCGGCTGGCCGACCAGGCGGTGTGCATCGGCCCGCCGGCTGCAGCCGACAGCTATCTCAATGTCGCCGCGATCATCTCGGCTGCCGAAGTCACCCATGCCGACGCGATCCACCCAGGCTATGGCTTCCTGTCGGAGAACGCCAAGTTCGCCGAAATCGTTGAAGCGCATGATATCGCGTGGATCGGCCCCAAGCCCGAACATATCCGCACCATGGGCGACAAGGTGGAAGCGAAGCGCACTGCCGGCGCGTTGGGGCTGCCGCTGGTACCCGGTTCGGACGGTGCGGTGTCGGACTTTGACGAAGCCCGCCGGATCGCCAAGGACATCGGCTATCCGGTGATCATCAAGGCCGCTTCGGGCGGCGGCGGGCGCGGCATGAAGGTGTGCCAGAGCGAGGACCAGCTCGAAACGCTAATGCAGCAAGCCGGCAGCGAGGCCAAGGCCGCGTTTGGTGATGCCACCGTCTATATCGAGAAATACCTCGGCAATCCGCGCCATATCGAGTTCCAGGTGTTCGGCGACGGCAACGGCAATGCGATCCACCTGGGTGAGCGCGACTGCTCGCTCCAGCGGCGTCACCAGAAAGTGCTGGAAGAGGCGCCCTCGCCCGTCATCTCGGCTGAGGAACGCCACCGGATGGGCGAAATCTGCGCGCAGGCGATGCGTGACATGGGTTATCGCGGAGCCGGCACGATCGAGTTCCTGTGGGAGAATGGCGAGTTCTACTTCATCGAGATGAACACCCGCCTACAGGTCGAGCACCCCGTGACCGAAGCGATCACCGGGGTCGATCTGGTGCGCGAACAGATCCGCATCGCCGACGGCAAGCCACTGTCTGTGCAGCAGCAGGATCTCGAGTTCCACGGCCATGCGATCGAATGCCGCATCAACGCCGAGGATCCGTTCAGCTTTGCCCCCTCGCCCGGGCTCGTCAGCTATTACCATGCTGCCGGCGGCATGCATGTGCGCGTCGATTCAGGGCTTTACGCCGGCTACCGGATCCCGCCCAATTACGACAGCATGATCGCCAAGCTGATCGTCTATGGCCGCACCCGCGAAGGCTGCATCATGCGGCTGCGCCGCGCGCTCGAGGAAATGGTGGTGGAAGGGGTCAAGACCAATATCCCGCTGCACCAGGAACTGCTGCGGCAGGGTGATATCCTGAACGGCGATTACAGCATCAAGTGGCTGGAGGAATGGCTGGCCGCACGCGACGGCTGAGCGCCGCAGACGCCTTCTCGCGCCGGCGCGCGAGAACGACGCGGAAATTGGCCTGCCTCAGTCCGTCGGCTTTAGCGGCGGCGCGAACCGCGCCATGGCATGTTCCGCAATCCGCCGACCAAGATCGTCGCTGACTTCGTTGGTCATGCGGAAATGCACCCCCGCCAGGATGCGCGAGTAGGACACCTCGCGGGCATAGGTGGCCATATCGGGCACTGTAATCCTCACGGCCGGCATGCGCTCGCTGGTAAAGGCATATCCGCCGGCCGGTGGTGGCCCCTCTGCGGCCAGGATCGTAGCAGTCAGATTGGCGAACATGCAGTGCCCGCACGGATATTCCGGCTGGTTCGGCGTGTTCAGCAGTGGCTCCCATCCGGCATCGAGCTCGGTCTGGTCATTGCCATCGAGGTCGGCGGTACGAATGGCATTGATGGGTCGCCAGAACATGTGGTGCAGCTTCCCTTCGGCCATCACCAGGTCCATGTCGTCGGATGCCATCGACCACAGTGCATACATCCGGGCGTTCTGGACGGTGGTCCGGCCAGGCTGGCTGGCAATCTGGCGCAGCACCGGATCGAGTTCGTAGAACGCCCAGAACCGCGCCTTGAGGGACTGGTCAGCTGTTCTCGCCTTGCTCTCGCGCGCACCCATTGTCTTCACTTCATTGAACGAGGCGGCCCACTGCGGGCTGGTCAGGGCAGGCGGCTCGGCAATGCGAAACTGGTCGAGGCTGGCCAGAAACCACGGCTTGCCGGCTGAAAGCTGGGGCGGAAAGGGGACTATGCTGGGCGCCCATCGGCCAGCCGCACCGGTGGGCCGGTAATAGCTGAGCGCGGCCTTCTCGTCCCAGCCCCCGCGCGCCATGGCCGCCTCGGCAGCGCGCTTGCCGAGCGCGATGCCATCGTCCTTGGCCTTGCCGTCCTTGACGGCAGCAAGGGACAGCGTCAGCGCATCGTCCAGCGCGGACTTCTGGCCAGGATAGAGTTTCGTCAGCACGGCATGCGCTGCTGTCGCAACGGCAGCATCGACCGATGTGCCCGCTGGCGCAGCTTCAAGCTGGAGATAGGACTGGTAAGTCGGATCGGCCGCGTTGGCCGCTTCGAACATTGCCAGCGTCATGCGGCCATAAGCGGAAATCCTGGAAGGATCGAACCTCATGGCCTGATCGGACTCGGCGTCATCGGCCATCGATTGCAATTCGGCCCAATCGCTCACCACGTCGGCCTTCGCAGATGTGCCGAATGCAACCGCTGCGAGAATGCAGCCCAGAACCATACGCGCCATATGCTCGATCTCCTCAGTCGAGTAGGACGCGACCCTTTCTCGTTTGCAGACAAAGACGTCGCACACCATGTGGCGTCTGTAAATGGTGCTGCTGCCGGGCCACCGATCGCTCAAGCCCTCAGGATGTAGCCGGCGCCCGGGCCGTCAGCGCCTAGCCGAGATCAAACCCCTCGGCTTTCGCTTCCGCCACGACTTCTGCCCCGGTCAGCCGCGGATGATCGCCCGCAAGCTTGCACCAACTGGCAGCCTCGTCGGCGAAGATCTCCCGTTCGACCGGGTAGTTGGCGGCTGCCTCGAACAGGCCTGCGAGAAAACTGCGGTTGCCGGTGGGCAGGAAGCGGTACCACAGGTTGCTGCCGCAATCCTTGCAGAAGGCCCGTTCGGCCCACTCGCTCGAACGGTAGATCGCAATGTGCTGTTCGCCGCTGATCTCGAAACTTTCGCCGCTCAACGCCGAATAGAAGGCCCCGCCCCAGCGCCGGCACATGCTGCACTGGCAGACTTCCACTTCGGGCTTCACTCCGTGGAGTGTGATTCCGACCTTCCCGCACAGGCAATGCCCGGCGATGGAACCAACCTTTTGAAGCGGTTCGCCCATGGCTCAATCCAGCGGCACGCCGGGTTCGTACTTCGCGGTGCGAATCGTCAGGCTGGTCTTCACGCTTTCCACATTGGGCGCGGGCGTAAGCTTGCTGGTGAGGAATTCCTGGAAACTCTGCAGGTCCTTGCTCACCACCTTGAGGATGAAGTCGATCTCGCCGTTGAGCATGTGGCATTCGCGCACTTCGGGCAGCGCCTTCATGTGGTCTTCGAATTCGCGCAGGCTGGCTTCCGCCTGGCTTTTGAGGCTCACCATCGCGAACACGGTGATCGCAAAGCCCAGCTTCGAAGCGTCAAGCTCGGCGTGATAGCCTTTGATGACGCCGTCTTCCTCCAGACCGCGCACCCGGCGCAGGCACGGTGGCGCGGTCAGGCCCACACGCTGCGCCAGCTCGACATTGGTGACACGGCCCTCGCGCTGCAGTTCGGCGAGCAGGCGGCGATCGATCTCGTCTAGATTGGCCATGGATTGCGCCCTTTGCTCAGAAAGCCGCTCCGGAACGGATCGGAAGGTAACACTAGCCCCCTCACTACGGGGTTAAAGCTAATATTATTGTTCCTGCCAGCAATTGTCCCGCTTTGCAACGCAGCTGGAAAGCCTCTCCGCAAGCCGGTGCGCTTGCTGGTAGGACAGGCTCGGGCGAAATTCGCGCCCGTCTGATGCGTGCGATTCGCGCCTGCCTGGAGATGCGATGTTCTTCGATGACCGCCTTGCCACTGTGTTGCGCCACCGCGCCACCAGCGAGCGGGCGGCTCGCACCCAGTTCCGGCAATTGCTCGACCTTCTGGGCAACCGCAAATACGGGCGGGACGACAGCCTGCTGGCCGCCGCCTGGTTGCGGCTCGGCGCGCTGGGCGAACAGATCCCGCCGGCCGAACGGGCGCGGATGATCCGCGAACCCGGCTGGCGGTTCCGCAATCCCCTGCTCGCCGCACACCTGGCCGAAGACGAGCCCGAGGTGGTATCGGCCGCGCTGTCGCGCGCGGACCTGCCGGAAGAGGACTGGATCGCGCTGATCCCGCGCCTCCCGATCCGTGCGCGCGGCTTCCTGCGGCTGCGGCGCGACCTGCCGCCGGGTGCCGAAGCATTGCTCGAACGGCTGGGCATCCACGATCGCGGCTTGCCCGATCCGACCAGGGTCGAAATCGAAGTCGAGATCGGCATGGCGGTCGAAGCCGAGCCACTCGCGCGGGCGGCCACCGAAACGCCGGGCGATGACTTCGAGGCCCCCGCGATCCCGCCTGGCGAAGCCGAAGCCGAACCGGAAACCGTTCGCGGCGAGGGCCAGCCGCGCCGCACCCGCACTGTGCCGCCCGCGCCCGGGACGCCGGACGAACGCAGCGAGATTGCTGCCCTGGTCGAACGGATCGCACAGTTCCGGCGCGATCGTGCTGCCGAAGCACCCGGCGGCGACCTGTCGCCCCGGCTGCCGCTGGGGGAACAGGCGGCCACGCCAGAACATGGCATCGCCGGGTTCGGCTTTGCCTGCGACGCGAGCGGCCGGATCGACTGGGCCGATCCCGAAGTCGCGCCGATGGTGGTGGGGCAGCGACTGTTCGAACGCGCCAGTGGCGATGCCGCCAGGCTGGCCGCCCCGATCGCCGATGCCTTCGCCCAGCAGCAACCGATCGAGGGGCAGATCCGCCAGCTGGCAGGGGCGCCCGCGATCCGCGGCGAATGGGTGGTGGATGCACACCCGCGCTTTTCGGCCACTGGCGGGCGTTTCCACGGATATGTCGGACGCTTCCGCAGGCCGTTCGATCCGGCCATGCTGGGCCAGGGCGAACCGAGCCAGGCCGACCGGATCCGCCAGATGCTGCACGAATTGCGGACCCCGGTGAACGCCGTCCAGGGTTTTGCCGAGTTGATCCACCAGCAGCTCTATGGCCCGGTGCCCAATGCCTATCGCGCACTCGCCGCCGCGGTTGCGGGCGACGCCGCCAGCATCCTGGCGGGCTTTGACGAGCTGGAACGCCTGGCCAAGCTGGAAAGCGGAGCGCTGTCGCTGGGTGGTGGCAAGGCGGACCTGCTCGAGCTCGTGCGCCGCATGACGGCTCAGCTCAGCCAGGTGCTGGCTCCGCGCATGGCCGGGATCGAACTGGCCGAAGGACCCGAACGCGGGCTGTGGGTCGAAATCGATCCGGACGACGCCGAAGCACTCGCCTGGCGCGTGCTGGCCACGCTGGCGGGCGCGGTGACCGCAGGCGAAGTGCTGGCCGCCGAAATCGTGGCCGACGAGGACCGCGCGCGGCTGTGGTGCCAGATCCCGGCGCAATTGATCGCCGAAGACGATGTCTTCACCGCCGAGATCAAGCCGGGCACCAGCGGCCTCAGCAGCGGCCTGTTCGGTGCCGGTTTCAGCCTGCGGCTGGCCCGCGCCGAGGCGCGCGGTGCGGGGGGCGACCTGGTACAGGTCGAAGAGCGGGTGTGCCTGTCGCTGCCGCTGACCGCGGTGGCCGGCGGCGAGCGCCTGGGCGAAACAGCACGCGACAGCGAGGCCGGGTAGGCGCGCGCGATGCGCGCTTGTTTCATGCCCACTTGCAATGTAGGGGCCAGTGCGCATCGCATGCCGCAGCTCGGGCCTGTAGCTCAGCGGTTAGAGCTGGCCGCTCATAACGGCTAGGTCGCGGGTT
>CAZCNF010000026.1:0-40088 GCA_964500135.1 uncultured Porphyrobacter sp. | reverse complement strand
ATCGGCCCATTTTTGGCGGAATTCTGCCGTTCAGGGCCTTTCAGCGGCTCCGCCTCTGAAAACGCCTGAATCCAGCTGCTCCTGGCAATCCGGTGTCTAAATTGACCTTGACCCTAGACAGTCAGCGAAAACGCCAATTTTGGGACGTGCCGGGCAGGAACCGCAGATTTCCGCCGCTTTGGTCCCGGCCAATACCGCCTGTTCCCGCCTAATCCCGCTTTTCGGCACTCCAGAACGTCCTGTCATCTAACACCCGCTACCTACCAGCAGACCCCCGGCAGCCAGGCCTTCCTCGGCTTCTCGGGTAACCCGGACCTGAACCCCGAAAAGGGCGAAACCTTCACCCTTGGTGCAGTGTTCGAAGCGTTCGGCCTGACGGGCTCGCTCGATTACTACCGCATCCAGGTGAAGGACGCGATCTTCGGCCCCGATCCGAACATCATCATTGGCGCCTGCTACGGCTTCAATGGTCTGAACCCGGATCTCGACCCCGACAGCGACTATTGTGCTGGCCTCGTCCGCGTGCCGGACATCAGCTACATCTCGCTGCCGGCTTCGCTGGGTGGTGACGCCAATGGCTACTTCCAGTCGATCAACCAGGGCAAGATCAAGACCTCGGGTATCGACTTCCAGGTTGGCTATAACGTCCCGACCGAGTTCGTTGGTCCGGAATCGAACCTGCAGCTCAACCTCGCGATGAACTACATCATCGAGTACAAGGTTGAGGAACTGCCGGGCGTGGTCATCGACTATGTCGACACCGCTTCGTACTTCGGCGCTGGCCTCGGCACCAGCTTCCCGCGCTGGAAGGCGAACCTCAACGCACTGTTCAACTTCAACGACGAACTCTCGCTTGATACCCGCGTCCGTTACATCGACGGCATGAAGAACCGCGCTGCGGCCCAGTTCGAAGGTGAAACCTTCACCGGTCCGGGCAAGGCTGTCTATGTCGATGCGGCGCTGCAGGCACGGATCGACGAGAAGTTCACCCTGCGCCTGGGCGTGAACAATCTGTTCGACCGGGCACCGGAGCAGTACGCACCGAACGTGCAGTCGGGCACCGACCCGTCGCTCTACGACGTGATCGGCCGCCGGTTCTACGTCTCGTTCGGCCTGCGTCTCTGATCGCAAGCGGTTCGACCGGAAAATGGGGAGCGGGGCTTCGGCCTCGCTCCCTTTTCTTTTGGGGGGGCGAAATGTATGCTGCCGCCCTGCTGTAAGGACCATGGCCATGATCATCGTGAGTGCGCTGGCAAGTCTGGGATTGTGGCTGCAGGCCACATCCGAATTGCCGCCCGCAAGTGAAGCATCACCGGAAACGGAAGAACTGGTGTGCAAGAGCCAGACCGGTACGGGGACGCGCTTCAAGAAGAAGACCTGCATGACTCGCGCCCAGTGGGAGGCGCTTGCCGAACAGAACAAGCGCGATTACGCCGCCTCGCGCGACCGGCCGACAATCGAGACGCGCCGCGAGCGCTAGCACGCTCCGAGTGCGGGCCGCATCGGCGGCAACGTCCAATCAGTCCCCGAGTATCAAGATCCTCACCGCATGACCGATATCCAGGCCTTGATGTCGCAAGCGACCGCTGCCTTTCAGAAGGGCGAGTTCGGGCGCGCCCGCGATCTCGCCCATACCGTCGCCCATTCGCACCCGCGCAATGTCCAGGTGTTGCAGTTCCTGGGGATCGCGCAAATTCAGGCCGGCAATCCGCACGAAGGCTTCGCCACGCTGAAACGCGCCCTGGACCAGCAACCGGACAACCGGCAGCTACGGTTCAACACCGCGCGTGCGGCGCTCGACGCCGGTCGGCCCGAACTGGTCGCCGGGCTCTGCGCCCCCTTGGGCAATGATCCGCAGATCCTGCAGCTTGTCGCGCAAGCGGCAAAGGCCCAAGGCAAAGCCGAAAACGCGATTGCCACGCTTGAACGGCTGGTCGCGGCCGATCCCGCCAACGCTCAGCTGCTGAACAACCTTGGCAATGCCCAGCTTGATGCGGGCCAATCGGACCAGGCCATTGCCAGCCTCCAGAAGGCCTGCGCCCTCGCGCCGACCGAGCCGCAGCTGTGGCTGAACCTCGGCCGGGCGCTCAGCAGCGTTAAGGTGTTTGACAAGGCGCTTGAGGCCCTGCTCACGGCTGTTCAGCTCAACCCGGTCGACCCTGATGTCAATGTCGAACTGGGCAAATCCCTGCTGCGCTATGGCCGCCACGATCTGGCCCTTCTGCGTCTGTCGGAGGCGGCGCGCGGTGGCCGGCAGGAGGCGCAAGTGCTGGTAATGATCGGGCTCTGCTTCGCCGGCCTCGAACGCCGGGAAGAGGCGGAACAGGCATACCGCACGGCGCTGCATGTCGATCCGACGCATGTTGGCGCGATCCTCAATCTTGCGCTTCAGCTGGAGCGCGAGAACCGCCTCGAGGAGATCGAGACCCTGGTTGCCGAAGCCCGCAAGCGGGGCCTTGACGGGGAAGAACTGGCCTATTGCGATGCGCTGCTGCTGCGGCGCAGTGGCGATCTGGAGGGTGCCCTTGCCTTGATAGAGGCCAACAGTCCGGACGGACTCGACAGCCATGTGCGCTCGCAGATGATCGGCCAGATTGCCGATCGCCTCGGCGATTTCGACAAGGCCTATCACGCTTTTGCGGACATGAACGCGGCGATGGGGCTCAACCCCGAGGCCCTGCGGTATGACGGCACCGAGCACGGCGCGCTGGTGCGGCAGGCAACCGCAACGCTGACGCCCGAATGGCGGTCGCGCTGGATCGAGATGGAATTACCCGACGAGCGCCCTTCGCCAGCGTTTCTCGGTGGCTTCCTCAGATCCGGCACGACCTTGCTCGACACGATCCTGATGGGCCACGGCGGCACCGATGTGCGCGAGGAACAGCCCATGCTCGCCAGGCTTGAGGACGCGGGCCGCTCGATCGAACACATGCCCGCGCCTTCAGCCGCCACGCTGCAGGCCATGCGCGATGCCTATTTCAAGGAGCTGGCGGTGCATGGGCCGGTGGTTCCCGGCAAGCTGGTGATCGACAAATATCCGCTGATGACGTTGCGTTCGGCGTTCATCCACCGCGCCTTCCCCGATGCGAAGTTCATCTTTGCGCTCCGGCATCCATGCGATGTGGTGCTCAGTTGCTTCATGCAGAATTTCCGGGTCACCAGCGCCATGGCAAGCTTTCTGACCCTGGAAAACGCGGCCCGCTTCTATGACGCGGCGATGAGCCACTGGATACGTGCACGCGAGATGCTGCCGCTAGACGTGCACACCGTGCGTTATGAGGACATGGTGCTCGATCTTGAAGGCCAGCTGCGGCCATTGCTGGCCTTCCTCGGGCTCGAGTGGGACGCCTCGCTACTCGATTACCAGAAGACGGCGAAGGACCGCGGCTACATCCGCACGCCCAGCTATGCCCAGGTCACAGAGAAGCTTTACACCCGTTCAAGTGGGCGGTGGGAAGCTTATCGGCAGTATATCGAGCCGATCCTGCCAACGCTCGAACCTTGGATCGAGGCGTTTGGCTACGACATCTGAGCGGTAGGGTCAGGCCCCTAGTTGTCCGGCTCGCCGGTGCGCAGCCATCCCGTGACCGAATAGCGGGTAGCCGTCACGAACGGAGGGACGAAAGTTACGCTGTGCGGGCGCGGTACGGCAAAGATCCGCAGGCAATTGAAACCTGGCATGAAACCACTGATCGTACCTTGCCCCGGGAATACCAGGTGCCCGCCCCAATCGGCCGACCAGTCATCGGTCAGGCTGAGAACATATGCGGCGACCCGCCCTTTTCCTGCGACATCGTCGTCGTGAGAGGTGAGGAAATGCCCGGCTGAGTAGGCTGTTGCCTGGGCATCGGCAAAGCTGATTTCCGGGATGCCGGTGAGCCTGCGCATAAGTTCGAGCGATGCATCGCTGCACATGAATTCGGCAAAACCGTGCACGACATCCTCATGCGGCTTCCGCTCTCGGCGAACGTCCGGAACACGCACACTGCGAAAGCGGAACTGGAACTCGGTCGCAGCGCGTTGCCAGACCAGGTCTTCAAGGTGGCGGCGCTGTTCTGGTTCAAGCGCTTCGAAGGCCGCCACAGGCATATCAAAGGTTTCGCGTTCGCCGCGCAGCACCTCAACCCAGTCACTGCGCTGCGAAAGATCCATGGCCAGGGCGCGTGCGGTGCTGTCTGACAGGAAGGGTTCGATCGAAACGAAGCCGTCTTTGGCGAAGCAGCTGGCCAGTTCGTCGAGATCGGCGCGCGGGGAAAGTGCAAAACGCATGGCTTGTGACTAACTCAACCCGCCCCCTGCGAAAAGGGCCCGCCGAACCGGCGAGCCCTTTGCAATTGCGCGAACCGCTTTTGCCTTACAGCCCGCCGGGGCCGCAATCGTTGCGCAGGAAGTCCAGCATCTTGGTGTAGAACTGCTCCTGATGCTTGTACATCAGGGTGGTGTAGAAGTGGTCTGCACCTTCCAACGTCAGGAACTGCGCGGGCTTGCCGTATTTCTCGATTTCCTTCTTGTAGTCGGTGAAGTTGAAATACAGCACGCGCCGGTCATCATCCGGGTGCACCATCAGCAGCGGGATGTTGACCTTGCTCACTTCCTTGATCGGATTGATGCCGATCATGCCGCGCCGTTTGGCCCAGTCATCGATCGCCTTCGGCGTATTGGCCGGGCGGCGCATGAAATAGACCTTTTCAGGGTCCGCCACGGCCGCGCCCGCAATCGCGCACTGGTAGATGTTGTTCTCGCGGCTGAGCGCGACGAGCGCAGCATAGCCTCCATAGGACCAGCCGAACATCGCAATCCGGTTTGGATCGGCCCAACCGGCCTGGACCAGCGCCTTGGCGCCATCGTCCTTGTCGTCCTGCATGGCCAGGCCATGCTGACCATAGGCCGAATCGAACATGTCCTGGCCCCAGCCCACCGACATGCGATACTGCGGTTGCAGCACCATATAGCCGTTGTTGGCGAGCAGCTGGCCCCATTCATCATAGCTGATGACTTCGTTGACGTGCGGGCCGCCATGCGGGAGCACGATCAGCGGATGCGGGCCTTCGCCCTTGGGCTTGGTCACATAGGCCGGGATGCGCTTGCCATCGCGGGCGGTGTACCAGATGAACTCCACGTCTGAGAGCTGTTCAGGCTTCACCAGCGGGTTGCGGCTGCCGAGCTTGGCCATGCCCGCCTCGGTGATCAGCCAGAACGAGCCGGGATCGCGCGGCCCGCGGTTGCTGACGATCATCCGCTTGCCGTCGCGCGAGCGGCTGCTGACGGAAATCTGGTGGGCATAGGGGATCTGCTGTTCGAGCGCCTTGTAGAGCGCTTCCTCATCCTTGTCGAACCAGTGCCGTTCCATCCGCCAGTCCGGATAGATCGCAGCGGCCAGCGTGTCCTTGCCCGGAATGGTGTGGAGCTGGATCCCCATCACGTCGGCGGTCTGCGTTTGGAACAGCTTCTTGCCGAACTGCTGGGTCTTGAAGTCGAACTCCCACAGCGCGGCCTTGTCTTCGCCGCGGTTGTCGATCACGTAGCCGATCGCGGGATCGGTCGCGCTGAACCCGGCCACACCCATGAACCCGCCGAGCACACGGTAGAGGTTCTTGTGGTCGTCATAGTCGTAACGCTCGGACATCTCCTTCCACGAGCCATCGCCGGGCAGACGATAGTAGGAAATCAACTCGTTTGATGCCGGATCGACCGACTGGGTGAAACGCGGATTGCCGTCATTGTCGAACACCGCGTTGGGGAACTTCTCGCTGCCCTTCAGCACCAGCGAACGGGCGCCGGTATTGAGATTCAACCGGTAATAGGAATTGGGACGGAAGGCCTCGAACGGATCGACCCCGGTCGCATCGGCAACCACGCGACCGCTGGCGACAAGGATCGTGTCGGGTTCTTTCGGCAGCGTATTGACCAGTTCGAAATTGTCCGACAGCGCCGAGAACTTGTTCTGTGCCAGGTTGTAGGAGAACGCCTTGTATTCGCGGATGTCCTCTTCGGGTCCCTTCACCGAATTGCGCACGACCTGCCACGCGTTGCCGAAGATGTAGTTGTCCGACACCCAGCGGGCGCTGATGATTTCCATCGGATCTGCCGCAAGCCGGCGGAACGGCGCGGTCTTGCCGGCCATCAGGTCCTCGGTCTTGTAGATCTCGAGGATGTAATCGCCTTCGCGGCTTTCCACCTTGTGGACCAGAAGGTGCTTGCCGTCGGGTGCCATCTGCACGGCATTGACGACATCGCGCAGCGACCAGACCTCGACCGGGACAGGTTGAGCGGCGGACGCCACCTGGTCCTGCGCCAGAACGGCGACGGGGGCAGAGAAAAGCACAAACGCATTGACCGCGCAGGCCAGCAGAGGGGATTTGAAACGTGACATTTTCACTCGCTCAATCAGGGGATTAGACCAGGATCAGGATAAAATGAAAACGGCCCCGCCACAAGAGTGACGAGGCCGGATTCTTTCAGTTCAATGCCCGAAATTGGCGATCAGAATTCAATGTTCACCGAAGCAAAGAATTCGCGACCGTCATAATCGTAACCGGCGCCGATCGCAGTGTTGGCAATCGCCAGCACTTCATTCGGATCGACCTGCGGCGGGGCAGTGTTGAAGATGTTGTCCACGCCGACGAGGAAGGTGAAGCGATCGGTCCGATAACGGATCGAGGCCGAGTGCAGGAACTGCTCCTTGGCAAAGCCAACGTCGCGACAGAACACGCCATCACCGTCGACGATGCCATTGGGCGTGAACACACCGGTTGCAGCGCTGTAGGTTCCAGAGCCATTGCCAAGGCAGGTGTTTCCAACGAACCCGGTGGGAGCGCCATCGGGACCACGACCATAGGCATCCGAGAAGAGATCGACGCCATCCGGATCCTGCGCCACAGCACCGGTGTAGTTGATCTGCCAGGTGAAGCGGAAGTCGTCCACATCGGCACGGAAGGTGGTGCGACCGGTCCACTTCGGCAAGCTGAATTCGCCCGCATCATCGTCGAAGGTCGCCTCGCCAGTGTCGCCGATAAAGAGCGAACTGCGCTCGATCAGATGGTTGGCGCGGACATCGATGCTGAGATCGACGTTCTTGCCGAACATCATTACTTCCTTCGAGAAGTTGGCGTTGAAGTCGATACCGCGGACGCTTTCCTGGTTAAGGTTGATGAAGCCCGCAAACACATCGGAAATGAGATTGGGTGCCGAGGTATCGACTGAGATGCGATCGCAGAAGTTGCTGCGCTGGCCATCGTCACGAGTGTAGCAGTCATTGACGATGAACTGCTCCGATGGCTCAATGATCGAATCCTTCAGCTTGATATCGAAATAGGTCGCGCCCAAGCTGATGTCGAAGCCATCGCCGACGGTTTCCTCGAAGGCGAAACCGGCCGTGATCGAACGCGAGGTTTCCGGATCAATATCGAGGCTTCCGCCCGAGATAATTTCGACGCTCGCGTTCTGGATCGGCGGAAGCGATTGCCCCGTGGTCGGGTCAATTCTCAAGCCAACCGTAGTTGGATCACGGCCCTCGCGAATGCAATTGTCGAGGATCACCTGATCGCGACGGTCTTCCGTGGGATCGTAAGTTCCGGTGGCAGCGTTGAACGCGTTCGTCGGAACCGCACAGGGGTCGAACACGGTGTCGAACCCAGTCTGCCCCGCAAGGAAGTTCTCGCGCAGGTTCGGTGCGCGGAACGACGTGCCGTAGCTGAACTTCAGGAGCAGTGCATCGATCGGGCGCCAGCCGCCCTTGATCGCATAAGTGTAGTTTGTGCCGTAGAACTCTTCGTCCGTTACACGGCCAGACACGTTGATATTGAGTTCGCGCACCCATGGCTTGTCGGCCATCAGCGGGATGTCGAGTTCGCCGAACAGTTCCTTGATTTCCTTGCTGCCAACGGCGCCACTATCAGCAAAGAAGCCGAAGAAGAGACCGTTCGAGGCGATCTCGTTCGGGATCGAGTTGATCTCGTCACGGCGGTATTCAGCACCGAGCACCACCCCGACGGGGCCCGCAGGAAGCTGGAACAGGTCACCGGTCACGAAAGCATTCCAGGTGATCTGCTCGTAGGTCGTGTCAAAGCTGCGGATGCCGAACAGGTAGTCCCGTTCCGCCTGCGTGGCGAAGTCACCGATTGCCGAACCGAGCACGCTCTGCGCGAACAGGTTCACCGGCACACAGCCGTCGGCCAGATCGGGCATCGCCGCATCGGGATTGGCGAGAGCCGAGGTATCGCACGGTGCAATCGGAGCCTCCCAACCGAAGGCACCCTGGAGGATCGGATTGGCAGCAAACGGCACGTTCAGGTTGTAGTCGTCCGCAAGGCCATCGCCGTTGTTGTCGAACACGCCGTCGCCATCATAATCGCGGGTCGGGTCGAGCCCCAGCGCGAGCGCCAGCCGGTCTTCGCGGATACCGCGAACCTTGGACGTCCCTTCTGCGCGCGAGTACACGAGCGAAGTGTCGAACTTCCAGCTCGAGCCCACGAACGGAAGGTCACCCTTCACGCCGATCACGCCGCGATACTGTTCCTGCACAACATCAGTATTGTTGCGGTCGCCCCGGATCGCGAAAATCGGGTTGACCGGCTGAGCGCCGATGCCGCCTTGCGCCGAACCAGGAATGGTCAGAGCGGAACGGCAGTCCACACCGCCAACTGCGAGCGGATTACAGGGGTTGAACGCGTTGTTGTCGGGCACATAGGGGAACACCTGCGCAACAAAGGTGTTGTCAGCGAAGATCTCGGCTCGCGAATAGTTGGCTTCGAAGTAAGGCGTGATGTTGGCGTCACCATCGAAGGTGTATTCGCCATAGGCCATTACGTTAATGAGCTTCTGTTCGGACAGGAAGATCTGTTCCGGGTTGGCCGCGTTGGTGTTGAAGTCATTCACCAGGTCAACATCGCGGATACCGTCGCCATTGGCGTCGATCGGACGACCGCCGAATGCGGTTTCGTTGAAGTTGGGAATGCCGCTGTTCGAGACACCCTGCTGGTAATAGACCGAGCCTAGCCGGTTGACGGGGATGAAGATACGGCCCGAGAAGTCGGTTTGGATACACTCGCTTTCCGACGTGGATACCAAGCCGCCACTGTTATTAAGCACGGCAGCATTATCATCGATCCCGAGACGGCGGAGTTCGCCGTCCTGGGTCACTTCCAGATGGGTGGCGCAACCGCGGAAGAAATCGCGGTCGCTGAAGCGGATCGCATCACGATAGTCGTATTCCGCACCGATACCGAAGAAGGCCCGGTCGGTGTTGAAGCCCCATGCCGCACTGAGCGTGTAATCTTCACCAGAGCCCTGCGGATTGATTTCACCGCGCGCCGAAAGCTCAAGACCGTCAAAGTCCTTGCGGAGAATGACGTTGCCGACGCCGGCAACCGCGTCCGACCCGTAAACCGACGATGCACCGTCGAGCAGCAGGTCATAACGATCGATCAGCGAACCCGGGAGCAGGTTGATCGACGGAGCGGTCGGCGCGCCTTCCACACCAGCCGGAGCCAGGCGGCGACCGTTGATCATCAGCAGGGTGCGGTCAGCGCCAAGACCGCGCAGGTTGAGCGTCTGCGAGCCCGGACCGTTGTCGAGCACGAAGCCCTGGAAGGTGGCGTCGATCTGGGTGCCGGCAGCGGCTTCGGAACGCTGCAGGATCTGCGACGGGTCGAACAGACCCACTTCGTTCGATTCCTGACGGGTGATTATCTGGATCGGAGAGATGCTGCTGTAAGTGTCGCGAACGATACGCGAACCCGTTACGGTGATGCCGCTGCCCGGTGTTACGCGCTCACCTTCGGAGCCAGTGGTTATGTCAACCTGCTCGTCTTGCTGGTCTGACTGACCCTGCTGCGCGGTTTCTTCTTCCGCCTGCTGTTCCTCTTCCTGCGCATCCTGCGCGAAAGCCGGGCCAGCGATGGCAAAGGCAATAGCCGAAGCAGAGAAGGCAAGCGCCTTCATCGAATTGCTCTGAAACTTCTTCATGATTTCTCCAGTCGCGACAACTGGAGCCGACTTTGGCATAACAGCAACTGTCAGGCCGGGCACCCCTGCCCGGCCATCGCGAATCCAGCCCCTATCATCCCGAAGGCTCGGCCCCCAAAGATGACGGTTTTGTGCAATAGCCTCCGTGAGTTGTCAAAGCGCGACAACGGTTTTTTGCTTGCTGTTGCGCGAATCCCACAGGACCTTCCTTAATGGAAGATTAAGCGAATTCGAGCCGTTGAATCGCAAGAAAATTACACCTGGCCTTAGTTCACGGCAATTTTCAGGGCGCCGTCGCCCTCGTCGATCCTGACGAGGCTGCCATCGGGGATTTGTCCCTGCAGTAGCAGTTCTGCCAGGGGGTCCTGCAGATAGCGCTGGACCGCCCGCTTGAGCGGCCGGGCCCCATAGACCGGATCATAACCGACCCGGCCGAGCCATTTCTTGGCCGCCTCGGACAGGTCGAGCACGATCTTGCGGTCCTTGAGCAACCGCTGCACCCGGCCGACCTGGATCTCGACGATCGGCGCCATGTGCTCCTGCCCCAGCCGGTGGAACAGGATGATCTCGTCCAGCCGGTTGAGGAATTCGGGCCGGAAGTGCCCACGTACGACGTCCATCACCTGCGGCTCGACATCCTCGACCTTCTGGTCGTCGCCCAGATTGGCGAGATACTGGCTGCCAAGGTTCGAGGTGAGGATGATCAGCGTGTTCGAGAAATCGACCACGCGGCCTTGCCCGTCGGTCAGGCGCCCGTCATCGAGCACCTGCAGCAGCACGTTGAACACGTCGTTGTGGGCCTTCTCGACCTCGTCGAACAGCACCACCTGGTAGGGCCGGCGCCGCACCGCTTCGGTCAGTACGCCGCCTTCCTCGTATCCGACATAGCCCGGAGGCGCGCCGATCAGGCGGGCAACCGCATGCTTTTCCATGAATTCGCTCATGTCGATCCGCACCATCGCGGTGTCGTCGTCGAACAGGAATTCGGCCAGCGCCTTGGTCAGCTCGGTCTTGCCGACGCCGGTGGGGCCAAGAAACAAGAAGCTGCCGAGCGGGCGGTTCGGATCCTGCAGCCCGGCCCGGGCGCGGCGCACGGCCTTGGAGACCGCTTCGATCGCCGCACTCTGCCCGATCACCCGCTTGCCCAGCAGGCTTTCCATCTGCAGCAGCTTGTCGCGCTCGCCCTCCATCATCTTGTCGACCGGGATCCCGGTCCAGCGGCTGACAACTGCGGCAATGTCTTCCTCGGTCACTTCCTCGCGCAGCAAGGCATGCTCGGACGCCCCGCGCGCTTCGGCGAGCGATTTCTCGAGTTCTGGGATGCGGCCATAGGACAGCTCGCCCGCCCGGGCGAGATCGCCCTCGCGCTGCGCCTGTTCGAGTTCGAGCCGCGCGGCATCGAGCTGTTCCTTGATCCGGCTTTCGGCGTGGATCTTGTCGCGCTCGTTCTGCCAGCGCGCGGTGAGGGCGGCCGACTGCTCCTCCAGCCCGGCCAGTTCGTCGCGCAGCGCCTTCAGCCGTTCCTGCGAGGCCGCATCGCTTTCCTTGGCCAGCGCGGTTTCTTCGATCTTGAGCTGGATGATGCGGCGGTCGAGCTTCTCGATCTCTTCGGGCTTCGATTCCACCTCCATGCGGATGCGGCTGGCCGCTTCGTCCATCAGGTCGATCGCCTTGTCGGGCAGGAAGCGGTTCTGGATGTAGCGGTTCGACAGCTGCGCGGCCGCGACCAGCGCCGCATCGGTGATGTTCACCCCGTGGTGCAGCTCGTACTTTTCCTTCAGCCCGCGCAGGATGCTGATCGTATCCTCGACCGTCGGTTCCTCGATATAGACCGGCTGGAAGCGTCGCTGCAGCGCCGGATCCTTCTCGACATATTTCTGGTATTCGTCGAGCGTGGTTGCGCCGATGCAATGGAGCTCGCCACGGCTCAGCGCAGGCTTCAAGAGGTTCGAGGCGTCCATGCTGCCTTCGCTGGCCCCCGCCCCGATCAGCGTGTGCATCTCGTCGATGAACAGGATGATCTGCCCGTCCGAGCCCTTGACCTCGTCAAGCACGGTCTTGAGCCGTTCCTCGAACTCGCCGCGATACTTCGCCCCGGCGATCAGCGCGCCCATGTCGAGGCTCATCAGCGTGCGGCCCTTCAGGCTGTCGGGCACGTCGCCATTGGCGATGCGCAGCGCGAGGCCTTCGGCGATCGCGGTCTTGCCGGTGCCGGGTTCGCCGATCAGCGCGGGATTGTTCTTGGTGCGGCGCGCCAGGATCTGGATCGTGCGGCGGATTTCCTCGTCCCGGCCGATCACCGGGTCAAGCTTGCCATCGCGCGCCGCCTGGGTCAGGTCGCGGGCGAACTTCCTCATCGCGTCATAGGCGCTTTCGGCATTGGCGCTGTCGGCAGTCTTGCCCTTGCGCAGTTCCGCGATCGCGGCTTCAAGGGTCTTGGGATCGACACCTGCCTGCTTGAGTGCTTGCCCGGCCTTGGTGGTGCTGGCCAGCGCCAGCGCGACGAGCAGCCGTTCGACCGTGACATAGCTGTCGCCCGATCTGTCGGCGATCTGCTCGGCCTGGTCCAGCACCCGCACCGCGTCGTTGTCGAGGCCGGGGGTCTGCTGAGCGCCCGAGCCTGAGACAGCCGCGATCTTGGCGAGGTCAGCGTCCACTTCGGCAACGGCCAAGCGCGGATCGCCACCAGCGCGCTGGATCAGCCCCGCTGCCATGCCCTCATTGTCTTCGAGCAGGGCCTTGAGCAGGTGGGACGGCGTGATCCGCTGGTGGTTCATGCGGATCGCAACGGTCTGCGCGCTTTGCAGGAAGCCCTTCGCGCGGTCGGTGAACTTTTCCAGGTTCATGGGTGCGTTTCCCTTGGCCCTCATCCAATACCCGAGATATCTAGTGTTGCATATTGGCAACACAAGACCCCCGCTCAAAAAAGCACAGGTGTATTACATGAATATAGGACCGGAACGGGCCCGCGTAAGGGCCTGCACCGGAATTTTTGCACGCCGCCAGCAAGGTGCTTCACCAGGGTTCGCGATCCGGCTAGGCAAGGGCCAAGGAGAAGGTGCCCGATGAAGAAATGGATGGCCCGCGCAGGCTGGGGGTTGGTATTCGTGCTCGTGACGGGCTTCGTGGCCCTGGCGACATGGGAGCCGTTCCTTGCCGAGCCTGGCCGCGAACCGCCAGGTGATCGCCAGTACCGGGCCGAGATCATCCGCAGCGAGTTCGGGGTGCCGCACATCTATGGCAAGACCGATGCCGATGTCGCCTTCGGGGTGGCGATTGCCCAGGCCGAGGATGATTTCTTCACGCTGCAGGACGTGATTGCGATGGCGCGCGGGCGCTATGGCGCGATCGCGGGCGAGGAAGGCGCGCAGATCGATTATGCCTACCATCTGCTTGATGCGCGCGGCACGGCCGAGCGCCACTATCCCGGCCTGCCGGCCGATACGCGGGCGCTGTTCGAAGCCTATGCGGCGGGCTTGAACCACTATGCCAAAAGGCACCCGCAAGAGCTCAAGCTGGCCAATCTCTTCCCGGTCAGCGGGGTCGATGTCGCAGCCGGATTTGCCTTGCGCCAGCCGTTTTTCTTCGGACTCAACAATGTGATCGGCCCGCTGGTGTCGGGTGAGCCGCTGCCGCGCGAATACGGGCCCGACATTCCCGGCTTTCCGCGCACTGAGGACCTCACCCCGGTCGCCGCGGAAAAGCAGGCGAACGCCCGCGCCCATCCGCTGCCCTGGGGCGAAACGGCGGCGCTGTCCGGCTCCAACGCCTTTGCCGTCGCGCCTGCAAGATCGGGCGGCCCCACCACGCTGATCTCGAACAGCCACCAGCCGCTGCGCGGTGGCGTCGCCTGGTACGAGCTGGTGGTCGAGAGCGAGGAAGGCTGGCACTATGCCGGGGCCAATTTCCCCGGCTCGCCCTATCCCTTCCTCGGCCACAACCGGCACCTGGGCTGGACCAACACTGTCAACCGGCCCGACATGGTCGATATCTACCGGCTCGAAATGGACGCCAGCGGCACCCGCTACAAGCTCGACGGGCAATGGCGCGAGCTGGAAAGCAAGACCGTGATCCTGCCGGTCAAGTTCGGCCCGGTGGTGCTGCCGATCCGCCAGACGGTGCATCGCAGCGTGCACGGCCCGGTGATCTTCAACCACACCGGGGTCTATGCGATCCGTTACGGCGGGATCGACCGGATCGACCAGCTCGATGCCTACTATCGGCTCAACAAGGCGAAAAACCTCGCTCAGTGGCAGGCCCAGCTGGCCCGCATGGCCGTGCCCAGCACCAACTTCATCTATGCCGACGAAGCGGGCAACATCGCCTATGTCTACAACGCGGCGATCCCGAACCGGCCCAGCATGGACAAGGTCAAGGCCAACTGGCGCGGCGTGCTGCCGGGCAATCGCAGCGACCTGATCTGGCGCGGCGCGGTCGACTATGCCGCGCTGCCCAAGCTGATCAATCCTTCGTCAGGCTGGCTCTATAATGCCAACAACGAGCCCTACACCGCCGCCGGCATTGCCGACGATCTGCAACCAGCGGATTTCTCGCCCGTACTGGGCGTGGAAGACAAGCAGACCAACCGTTCGCGGCGCGCCTGGAAGCTGATGAGCGAAGCCGGCCTGCTCGACCGCGCAGCGCTGCGCCGGATCAAGTATGACACCGCCTACGAGCGCACCGGCTATGTCGGTGAGCTGTGGTCGGCACTTGCGCGGCTGGACCTGGCCGAAGATCCGCAGCTGGCTGCAGCGCGCGATCTGCTGCTCGGCTGGGATTTCCGGTCCGACGGCAAGGGGCGCGCCGACAGCCTGGCGCTGCTGCTGATCAAGGATTTCATGTCGGCCGAATACCAGAACAAGCCGCTGCCCGATGTGACGGTGCAGCTGCGCAAGCAGGTGGATCATCTGATGGCGCATTTCGGCCGGATCGATCCGCCGATGGGCGAATTGCTGCGGCTGCGCCATGGTACCGGGGACAAGCGGGTCGACCTGCCACTCGATGGCGGATCCGACACGCTGCGGGCCTCGACCACCTGGCAGGTGGACGAGGATGGCAGGCTCAGCCTCGTCCATGGAGACAGCTTCATCCAGTGGGTCGAATGGCGGCCGGGCGAGCGGGTCCGCTCGCAATCGATCCAGCCGTTTGGCGCGGCGATCACCCGCCCCCGCAGCCCGCACCACACCGACCAGATGCAATTGTTCGTGCAGCACAAGCTCAAGCCGGTGCATTTCTGGCGCGAAGACGCGCTGGCCAATGCCAGGCGCCGATATGTGGTTGAGTCCCACTGACACGCGTGTAAACAATGGCCATGCCCGCCCGGCGGCCGAGCCGGGCAGCTAACTTCCGAGGAGAAACACATGTCAGTTGCCGGCACCTATTCGACCACCGTGAAGAGCCCAATGGGCGATCAGAGCGGGACGCTCACCGTCAATGACAACGGCGATGGCACTTTCAGCGGCTCGATGGCCGGCTCGCTGGGCAGCATGGACATCCAGGACGGCAAGGTCGACGGCAATTCGATCAGCTGGAAGATGCAGATGGTCGTGCCGATGCCGATGACACTCGATTGCACTGCCATGATCGATGGCGACACGCTGACCGGCAGCGTTAATGCCGGTGCCTTCGGCGCCATGCCGCTGAGCGGCACGCGCGCCTGAGTTCAGGGCCCGGTTCGATCAGGCAAGAGCCGCCGGAGCGATCCGGCGGCTCTTTCTCCATCTGGCAGGCGAAACGCCGAACCTGCGATGGAACGAGCGCACGAAGGCGGTGGCATCGCTGTAGCCGAGGCGCGCGGCGATACCGGAGACGGGCAGGTCTGAATGCAGCAGAAGTTCGCTGCCCAGTGCCAGTCGCGCTTCGGCCCGCACGTCCCGGAATGAAATCCCGGCCTCGGCAAATTCCCGGGACAAGGTTCTGACCGAGATTCCGAGCATTCGGGCGACTTCGGGAAACTGCGGAGCCTTCGCGTGCTCAACCAGCGATCGTCTCAGCAATTCCTCGAGTGCACCCTTCCCCACCGGCTGGCGTCGCTTGCGACTGCCTTCGCGCACCCTAGCCTGGCTTACGATGGCTTGCCACACGACGGCATCGAACGCGGGGTTGGCGCAATCGAGCAGGCGATCGGGAAACGAAATGCTTGCCCGGGTGGACCCGCGCAAGATTTCGCACGGCAAGGTTCGCGCAAGCACTGGCCCGGAATGCACCTGCCGGATCCTGATCTCTGAGAGCGCACCTGCGGAAGTCTGGGCCTGCCGCGCAAAGGCACCGGCGATCCGGAAATAGAACGCCAGCACCACCGCTTCCCACAAAGGCAGGAACGGCCCGAGCAACGGATGAAGATCAAGATGGATGATCGTCCAGCCGCGATCTTCCGAAACCGAGGTTCGGATCGGGGCATTCTGCAAGCCGATCGTTTGCGAGCGCGACAGGATTGCCGTCCTGAGGTCGGGTGCCGCGAGAACCTGCGCATCGCCAGGGAAACGCGGCATCTCGGCGACAAGCTCGATCAGCCTCGCCTTGCCCACATGCTGGAGCAGGTTGGCGACACATCGCAGATCATCGCTGAGCCGCATCTGGCCCGGCAACGGCACCAATGGGGGCAAGTCGGTCCCACTGACCAGCCAGGCAGGCCAGCCGAGACTGGCGCCCCACAGACCGGTAATGCCCGCCCGTACGATGGCCGCTGCCAGATCGGGGTGATCCCGCTCCAGCATGTCGATGTGGGCCGAAAATCTGCTCCACTCGCCTGACGACATCATACGCCCCGCTCGCCTGGTGACCAGATAGCTACATCTGCATAATGGCGGAAAATGTCAATTTTCTGGCAGGTCTTGCCTATTTTTTCGGGCAAGGGATTTCGATAGCCTGTGCAGGCACTTAGACGGTTGGGTCAAGTCAAGGGTCGCGGGGGATTTTGCCGGTGCCGGCATTCCTCACAGCACGAGCAGCCGTCCTGAGCTCGTTAGTTGTGAGGAGGAACACATGAAAAGCCGTACCAGCCGTATCCTGATTGCCGCCACCCTGTGCACGTCGCTCGTCGCGACGCCTGTTCTGGCCCAGAAGGCCAGCGCCCTGGTCGGGCTCAACGGTGCGCCCGTCGCGAACGCAGAAAACGAACTGAGAAGTCTCGGGTTCACGAACGTCTCGAGCCACCGGGGCTCTGGCGGCTTCGTCAACAGCTATTGGTGGAACGGACGTGGCGACAACTGCGTGGTGGTCGAATCCCGCGGCGGGCAGGTCATGACCGTCAACGACGCGACCGACCAGGATTGCGGCCATCACAAGGGCAACGCGGGTGCAGCGGCAGGCGCCGTCGCCGGCGCGGCGCTGCTTGGCGCGCTGCTTGCCAGCAAGTCGCACCACCGCGAAGGCAAGAATTACGATGAAACGAAGACGGCCGAGTTCGACCGCGGCTACAAGGACGGCCTCTACAACGGCGCCTATCACAACTACGACCGATCCGACGCCTATTCGCACGGCTATGAAAAGGGCGTCGAAGAGCGCGAGGCAAACCTCAGCCATCATCATCGCCGGGGCGGCTATGCCTCGGTAGCCCGGATCGACGACCTGCAGGGTGCACGCGCCGCAGGCGGAATGGATACCCTGTCGCAGCGCGGCTTCCGCCAGGTCGACAATTTCACCTCGGGCAACACCCGCTATTCGATCCAGTATCGGGCGGAATCGCGCCAGTGCATCCAGGTCACCATCGCCGACGGCCACTTCTACGACGTGAGCGATATCGGCCAGCATCCCAACTGCCGCTGAGCGAAAGGAGCTGAACGATGAAAATCGGACTGATGATGGCAGGGGTGGCGATGCTTGCCCTTGCCGCCTGCAGCGGCGGCGAGGCAGATGAAGCCGCGCCAGAAGCCGCTGTAGCCGCCGAGGTTGCAGCCATTCCTGAAAGCCTTGCCCCGTTCGGCGACGGCTATCCCACCGCTGGCGCTCCGTGCCGCCGACTGGGCGAGAGTGCCGCGACCTCGAACTACCTCGATGACAGCGCGGTGCTGGTCGGCTGCCCGTCTGACGAGACTGCCGCGATGGTCGGAGGCAAGGTGGTGGGCAATGTCGAGGGCGTGCGCCTTGTCAGCGTGCCGATGGGCGATGCCAACGCCGGGATGGCGGAGACCGCCCCGGCGCAGGCCACGGCCGAGGCGGCGGCTCCGTCCGCCAAGCCGGCCCGGCAGCAAGTCGCGGTCCGCGGCGCCAACGGGCTTGAAGGCCGCTGCGCGAAAAAGGTCGCAAGCGAGGTTGGTGCGCGGGTGATCGGCACCAACCGCATCGAGGAATCGGAAGCGGCGATCGCGATCTATGTCAACGTCGATGGGGCCGAGGCACCATGGCGCTGCCTCGCCTATCGCGACGGGACCGTTGGAGAAGTGATGTACACCGGCAGCGAAGGCGCGATGTAGCATTGATGGTTTGGAGCCTGGCTGAAGCAGGATTGTCAGGCTCCAATCCCGGCTGTCTGGATGGATCAAGGAAAGGCCCTTCGGGAGAAAAGCAATGGCGAAATCAGGATCCGTCTTCGTCCTCCAGACAGCCCTTGCGTTGCTGGCGATGCCCGGCGCGCTGCAGGCGCAATCCGAGGTTCCCGCGCACCCTGAGAATGGTGGCCCGCTGCTGTTCGAAGTGAAGAGCGCCAGCCTCAACCTGCGCGAGGAGCCTTCGACTTCAGCCGCCATTGTCACGAAACTCAACAAGGGCACCGTGCTCAACAACCTGGGTTGCGAGCGCCGGGACGGGCGCGTGTGGTGCGACGTCCAGCCGCTCGGCGGCGGCCCGCGCGGCTATGCTGCCGCAAGCTTTCTCGCCCCGCCCATCTCGCCGCACGGTGCGGTCGCCTATGGCCCGGATGATACGGCCCTGCGCGCCGGGCAGGGGCAGTTCGACGCCAATGGCCCCATCAAGTGTTCGCTGAGGGCCAACGAGGCCTTGGGAACCTGCGACATGGGTGTGGCGCGCATTGCCGGTGGCTGGGCGACCGTGGTGGCGACCCATCCGACTGGCAAGCAGCGCGCCATCTATTTCCAGAACGGGATCGCGATCGGCGCTGACATGAGCCAGGCCGATTACACCGGGCCATTCAAGGCCACCAAGAACGGCGACATGTATCGCATCTCGGTTGGCACGGAGCGGTACGAGTTTCCCGAGATGGTGGTGTTCGGCGGCTGACCGGGCGCAGCGAGGAGTTGGAAAATGATCAGAACTGTTTGCGCCTGCTGTGCCATCCTGGCGCTGGCTGCCTGTGGCGGAAATCCGGCCGAAGCCCCTGCGGTTGAGACCGAACAGGCCGCCGCAGTTACAAGCGAGCCGGCCTATGGCGAAGGCGATGCCAAGGTCGCTGGAACGGATTATAACGCCACCGCGTCCGTCAAATGCGGCTTCGGCAATGCCGCACCGACACAGGACTGCGAGGCAGGGGTCAAGCGCAACTGGGGCGAGGACGGCACGACGCTGGTCGAAGTCTCCAAGCCTGACGGGCGCATGCGCGCGCTCTTCTTCAAGGGCACCGAACCCTATGGCGCGGACAGCGCACAAGCCGACGGATCAGCGGGCTGGGACTTCAAGACCAGCCGCAATGGAGACCTGGTCACAATCACCTACGGGCCCGAGACCTATGTGATCGTCGATGCCTTGATCACCGGCGGCTGACCGGTCGCAGCGAGGAGGCGGGAATGAAGCAGGCCATATTGGGAAAGGCGTTACTGGGGTGCGGCATGCTCATGCTCGCCGCTTGCGAAACCACGCTTGACGTGCCGCCCCACCCGCTCGATGGCACCAGCTGGCGCCTGATCGATGTCGAGACTTCGGGAACCTCCACCAGGCTCAACCCGCAGTTACAGGCGCGCCACACGCTCACATTCATGCGCGGTGGCAAGCTGCAGATGCAACTCGACTGCAATCGCGGCAATGCCGACTGGTCGGCATCCATGCCCGAAACCTACAATGGCACGCTGGTAATCTCGCAGGTCGCTTCGACGAGGGCACTCTGCCCGGAGCCATCGTTCGGCGAAGACCTGGCAGCGGATCTGCCCTCTGCCATGGCCTATACGCTCACCCCCGACGGCAAGGGGCTGGTGATCCGCGCCCGCCGGGTGGCATTCGCTTTCGCCCGGAATTGACCGGGACGGTGTCGGCGCAATGATCCGCAAACCTGCGCTGTTGTTGATACCGGCTGTGCTGTTGGCATCGGCGTCGGCGACAGGCGGCGAACCCGCACCGCCACCGCCTCCTGATTGGGACATGGTGGCGTTCGAAGCGAAGAGTTGGGGTGCGCCGGTCTCTTCGTGGCGAATCCTCTCCAATGGCGGTGGCAGCTGGACCGAAACAGTGCGCGAGCAAGGCGCCGCCCATACGGACTACAGACTGGCCTGGCACGAGATCGAACCGGCTGCCGCGAACTACATCGCGTTGGAGCGCATCCTGCGGCAACTGCCCAACCCGGCACCCGATTCGCAGGTGTGCGAGAACTTCATGACTGATGCGCCCTATGGTACGATCCGCCTGACACGCGGCGCGACCACGATCGAAATTGCCTGGAACGACGGCTGCATGGACGAACCCTATCGGGCCTTCATCGGGCTGCTGCGACAGGCCAATGAGCACATGCAGGCCCTGGGCAAGGCCGCCCCCGTCAGCCGGATCGAAGCCCCCGGCGGCGACAGCTAGCCAGTCAGCGTTTCCACAGCCAGAACAGGATAGCTGCATTGATAGCGGGTGCGAGGATCGCGGCCAGCGGCCCGGCCAGGCCCAGCTTGTCGCCCAGAATGCTCCACGGCAGGCCAAGCGGCATCAGGAACACGCCGGAAAGCGGATCTTGCGGCTGGCCGAACCAGCCGAATGTGCCAACCGCCAGCAGGATCAGCGCCAGTGCGTAAAGCACAACGAAAACAAGCAGGATCCACTTCATCACGCCAGCCCCCAACATCCCGCGGACGAGCATAGCTCCAGCGGGCAGGAACCGCCAGATTTCAGATCTTCAACTGCCCCCGGACCGCCTGATAGGCAGCCGCGGCCACGGTGTTCGCCAGGTTGAGCGAACGCACCTTGTCCGAACGCATCGGCAAGCTGACCATCTGCGCGCGGTGCGCCGCCACGATCTCTTCCGGGATGCCCTTGGTCTCGCGCCCGAATACGAGATAGGCGTCGGGCGGATAATCGGGCTCGTAGAAACTGCGCGGCGCGTATTCCTCGAACAGGAACAGCTGGTCGGCGCGCGGGCGCCGCTCGGCGATAAAGACGCCCCAACTGCTGAACTGAACCAGCCGGATATGCGGCCAGTAATCGAGCCCCGAACGCTTCACCCGCTTGTCCGAGATCTCAAAGCCGAGCGGGTGGATCAGCACCAATTCCATGTCGAGCGCCACGCAGGTGCGCCCGACTGCACCGGTATTGCCGGGAATTTCCGGTTGGACGAGGACGATCGAGGTCAGCCCAGCTTGTCCTTGAGGATCTGGTTGACCACCGCCGGATTGCCCTTGCCCTGCAGCGCCTTCATCGTCTGGCCGACGAAGAAGCCGAACAGCTTGTCCTTGCCGCTGCGATATTCCTCGACCTTGTCGCCATTGGCCGCGAGCACCTCGTCGATCACCGTTTCGATCGCGCCGGTATCGCTGAGCTGCTTCAGCCCCTCGGTCTCGGCGATCTCGGCCGGCGCGCGCCCGGTCCTGAGCACGATCTCGAAGATTTCCTTCGCCTGCCCGCCGCTGATCTCGCCCTTGTCCTGCATGGCCAGGATCGCCGCCTGCGCCTCGGCCGTGGCATGCACCGGATTGCCTTCGTCGCCGATCGCCTTGATCACTCCCGGAGCGACCGAAAGCGACCAGTTCGCGACCGGCGTCGCAACCTCCTGTTCGCTCTTGCCGATTGCACTGGCCGTGGCGGACAGCAGGGTTTCGAAGCGGGCAAAGGTCTCGACCTCGGCGGTCAGTTCGCGCGCGTTGTATTCGGTCAGCCCCAGCACCTCCACATAGCGCCGCCGCTTGGCATCGGGCAGTTCGGGCAGCGACGCGCGGCATTCCTGTAGGAAGGCCTCGTCGAGCTCGAGCGGCAGCAGGTCGGGATCGGGGAAATAGCGATAGTCGTGCGCGTCTTCCTTGCTGCGCATGCTGCGGGTGGTGCCGGTCCCCGGATCGAACAACCGGGTTTCCTGGACCACGCTGCCGCCGCTTTCGATCAGGTCGACCTGGCGGTTCGCCTCATGCTCGATCGCCTGCATCACGAAGCGCACCGAGTTGACATTCTTGGTTTCGGTACGGGTGCCGAAGGGTTCGCCCGGGCGGCGCACGCTGACGTTGACGTCGGCCCGCATCGAACCCTCTTCCATATTGCCATCACACGAGCCGACATAGCGCAGGATCGTGCGCAGCTTGCGCAGATAGGCGCCCGCTTCCGCCGGGCTGCGCATGTCGGGCCGGCTGACGATTTCCATCAGCGCCACTCCGCAGCGGTTGAGATCGACGTAGGACATGGTCGGGTGCTGGTCATGCATCAGCTTGCCAGCATCCTGTTCGACATGGATCCGCTCGATCCCGATCACCTTGTCTTCCGCAATGCCCGCCTTCTCGTCGGCCTCGATCGTCAGCGCGCCTTCGCCCACCAGCGGGTGATAGAGCTGGCTGATCTGGTAGCCCTGCGGCAGGTCGGCATAGAAGTAATTCTTGCGGTCGAACCGGCTCCAGCGGTTGATCTGCGCTTCGATCGCCATGCCGGTGCGCACGGCCTGGCGGATGCATTCACGGTTGGGCACCGGCAACATGCCGGGCATCGCGGCATCGACCAGGCTGACCTGGGCATTGGGTTCAGCGCCGAACGCGGTTGCCGCGCCGGAAAACAGCTTCGACTGCGAAACGACCTGGGCATGGACTTCGAGGCCGATCACGACCTCCCATTCGCCGGTTGCGCCCTGGATGCGGTAGCTACTCATCATCATCCTGCCGTTTGTTGGTCGTATCGAAACGCGCTTCGCCATGTTCGATCGTGCGCGAGAGGTAGAGCGCGAAACCGCCCACCAGCACCATTGCGACCAGGAAAATCACGGCAAAGAGCATGCTGGCGGCGATAGTGGCTGTTCCCCCGCCTGAAAAGGGCCATTTGCCACCGCCGCGCTATCCGCTTAATTCGCGAAGCCGCCTCGCGCGCGGCAGGTCGCACCTGATCCGGAGGATTCTTGCCCCCCGCCCCTGCAGCCAAGCCGGTCCGCTTGTCGAGCCTGTTCGACCAGCCGAACGGCTTCGACACGATCCGCCTGCTGGCGGCCTCGGCAGTGATCCTGTCGCATGGCTTCGTGCTCACCGGCGCGCCGGAGCCGCTCGACCATTTGACCGGCGGGCAGGCGACGATCGGCACCCTGGCAGTGTCCGCTTTCTTCGCGATCAGCGGATTCCTGATTCCCGCCAGTTACGATCGCGGCGGGATCGCGCGCTATGCGGTGAAACGCGCCAGGCGGATCCTCCCCGCGCTGGTGGTGGCGGTGCTGCTGTGCGCGATGGTGCTGGGCCCGCTGGCAACGCAGCTGCCAGTCGGCGCCTATTTCGCCGATCCGGCCACTTGGCGCTTTCTCGGGCACGCGCTGTTCCTGCCGGTGGGCTACGACTTGCCCGGCGTGTTCGCGGACCATCCGCTGAGCGCGGTCAATGGTAGCCTGTGGAGTCTGAAATACGAGGTTGCCTGCTACGTGCTGGTGCCACTGGCGCTGATGCTCGCGCCGCTGCGCAAGGCTGCGGTGATCGCGGCCTGGCTGGCAAGCTTTGCGATCGCCCGACTGGTGCCCCCGGATGCCGGGGGCGCGCTCTACCACCTTGGCCAGTTGGCGGAGCTGTTCCGCTTCTTCGGGGCCGGCATGCTGCTCTATCTTTACCGCGCACAGATCCAGTTGCGGCCCGCACTGGCATGGTTGTGCCTCGGCGTGGCCGGCGTGGGCGCGCTCACCCCGCTGTTCAACGAGCTGGCCGCAACCCTCGGGGCCTATGCGCTGATTGCCTTCGCCGGATTGTGTGGCGAGCGCTTCCGCCAGGTCACCGCGCGGGGCGACATTTCCTATGGCGTCTATGTGCTCGCTTTCCCGATCCAGCAGTTGCTGGTGCCGGCAACCTTGGGCTTTGCGATGGGCGGGATTGTGCTCGGCTGGCTCGCCAATGCGCTGCTCGCCCTGCCGCTAGCCTATGCCGCTGGTGCACTTTCGTGGTTCCTCGTGGAGCGCCCGGCGCTGGGTGGTTCAGCCGCCCGGCATGGCGCAGGGCCGCTGGCCAGAAGCGGCTGAGCGCCCGACTACCACCATTTCTCCGGCCTGACGCTGAACCCCGCACGCTGTTCGATGGCCAAGCCGGCGTTGAGCACGCCTTGTTCATCGAACGGCTTGCCCACGATCTGCAAACCCAGCGGCAGGCCATCCTGGTTGACCATCGCCGGCACGCTCATCGCCGGAAGCCCTGCCAGCGAAGCCGGCACGGCGAACACGTCATTGAGATACATCGCCAGCGGGTCGTCACTCATTTCACCCAGCGGGAAGCTGGCAGTGGGCGTGGTCGGCGCGAGGATCACATCGCACTGGGCAAAGGCTTCGCTGAAATCGCGCGAAACCAGCGCGCGCACCTTCTGCGCCTGGTTGTAATAAGCGTCGTAGAAACCGGCCGACAGCACATAGGTGCCGATCAGGATGCGGCGCTTGACCTCGTCGCCGAAGCCGGCAGCGCGGGTGGCAGCGTACATGTCCTGCAGGCCAGCCCCATCGGGCAGATCGCGCAGGCCATAGCGCACACCATCATAGCGCGCGAGGTTGGACGAAGCTTCTGCAGGCGCCACGATGTAATAGGCCGGCAGCGCATACTTGGTGTGCGGCAGGCTGACATCGACGATCTCGGCGCCAGCGTCGCGCAACCATCCCTTGCCGTGTTCCCAGCTCCCGAGGATTTCGGCATCAGTCCCGTCCATGCGGTATTCGCGCGGAATGCCGACCTTCTTGCCCCTGAGATCGGCTGACAAGCTGGTTTCCCACGCGGGCACCGGCAGGTCGAGGCTGGTCGCATCCTTGGGGTCAAACCCGGCCATCGCCTCCAGCATGATCGCGCAATCGGTGACGTCGCGCGCCATCGGCCCGGCCTGATCGAGGCTGCTGGCGAAGGCGACCACGCCCCAGCGGCTGCAGCGGCCATAGGTCGGCTTGATCCCGCAAATGCCGGTGAAGGCGGCCGGCTGGCGGATCGAGCCGCCGGTGTCGGTGCCGGTCGCCGCCGGCGCGATCCGGGCGGAGACAGCCGCCGAGGAACCGCCGGACGACCCGCCGGGGCTCATCGCGGCATTGCTGCCCGCCTTGCGCCAGGGGGACGAGACATTGCCGAAATAGCTCGTCTCGTTCGAAGATCCCATCGCGAACTGGTCAAGGTTGAGCTTGCCCAGCATGCCCGCGCCTGCATTCCACAGGTTCTGGCTGACGGTGCTTTCGTACTCGGGCCTGAACCCTTCGAGGATGTGGCTGGCCGCAGTGGTCTGGACCCCGCGCGTGGCGAACAGGTCCTTCATCCCGATCGGCACGCCCGCCATCTTGCCCAGCGGCTGGCGGGCGGCGCGGCTGGCATCGACCTTGTCGGCGGCAGCCAGCGCATGATCGGGGGTGGTGACGATGAAGGCGTTGAGCGCTGCCGCCTCGGCCACCGCGGTGTTGAAGGCTTCGGCCACTTCGCGCGCAGTGAAGTCGCCGCCAGCCACGCCGTCGCGGATGGCCTTGACGCCCAGATCTGTCAGCGCGCTGCTCATTCGATCACCTTGGGCACGCCGAAAAAGCCGTGTTCGGGCGCGGGTGCATTGGCCAGCACGTCGTCGCGCCTGCCCCCGCCGGTCAGCGGATCTGCATCAACCACATCGTCGCGCAGGCGCAGGTGATTGGGGATCACTGCGGTCATCGGCTCGACGCCCGAGGTATCGACCTCGCCCAGCTGCTCGACCCACTTAAGGATGCCGTTGAGCTCGGGCACCATGCGCTCGAGTTCGTCGTCACCCATCCTGATGCGGGCCAGAGAGGCGATCTTGGCCACGGTTGCTTTATCTACCGACATGGGCTGCGCGTTAGCGGCGCAGGCGGCACCCTTCAAGCGGGAGTTGCGGCGATGCCGTGCCTATTCGAATGGCTGGCCGACGGGCTTGCCGTCGATATAGACCTTGCGCCCGGTCCAGGGGCGAAGCTCGACCCGGGATTCACGCGTGACCGTGGGCGGCGGCGCGGGTGGAGCGGCGCCATCCTTGTCCGAAGGTGTAGCGGCATCAAGCAGCAGTTCTTCCACAACCTGGCCCTGCGCAAGCGCAATGCGGTTCTGGCCGTTCGCATTCACTCCGAGGTCGAGCGCCACGCAGGGCGTCTCGCAGCGCCAGGGATCGGCCTGGATCCGCGCAATGACGCGATCCTTCAACGCCGGATCATTGATCTGCAGCCGCAGGTTGGCGAGCCGTTGTGACGGCGGGGCCGAGCCCGGTCCGCGATAGAAATCCTGCTCTTGCGCCTGCGCTTCCCTGGCAAACTTGGCCACTTCGGGGTTTGCGCTTTTCGCCAGCTTCGCCAGCGCCTTGCGTCCAGCATCGCCGAAATCCCAACGCAGCGCGGCGTAATCGAAATCCTGCGCGCTCACCGCCCCCGATTGGAGCCGCCCTAGCTGGTTGTTCGCCGAAATCGCGCCGAAATTGAACAGCGGCAGCGCCAGGATGAAGGCAATGGCGCAGGTCATCACGGCCAGATGCAGGTTTGCCTGCCGCACAAAACCGCGCCATCCCGCACGCCGACCGCGCAGCGCGGCTGCGAAGTACCCTAAGCCATAGGCCACCGCCACCGCAATCGCGAGGAGCGCCCACAGACGCTCGGGGCTGAGCCCATGCTGTGCAATCCGCGTGCCCATCGAACCCGCCGCCATCACCGCCAGCGGCAGGATGCCGAGAGCGAGCACGAAGCCTGCCAGTCGCAGCACGCGCGACTTGCTCGCCTGCTCATCCTCGTCGCGCACCACGGCATTGGTCAGCACGAAACAGCCGACCGCGATCGCCAGCAGCAGCGGGGTGGCGCTGCGGGTCGCTTCCCACAGCACGTCGAGGCCCGAGAGCGCCACTGCACCGAGGAAGATCAGTAGTGCCAGCGCCAGCGGAACTGCCAGGATCGACAACACCAGCAGAACCACATTCTGCAAAGTTCCAATGATTTTCAACTGGTTGCGTAGCACCCCCAGCGCCGCGCCGAAAGCCGCGCCCGAGAAGGTCCAGCCGAACCATTCCTCGTCGATCAGATCTTTGAGGAGATCGATCTTGATGACCGCGAACAGTTCGGACAGCAGCGCCAGCAGCGCCCAGGCAATGCCAGTGAAAGCCACTGCGCCCGCCCCGCTGATCGCATCGGTCCAGACATGAAAATGAGTGGTCTTGTAGGGTGTTAGCCAGCGCAGCCGGTGAAAACCCGCCTGGAACAGCGGCACGGCAAGCGTGACCGCCAGGATGCCGGCGGCAACCCAGAACTGCTCGTCGGCATAGCGATCGCCCGCGCTGGTGGCACGCCAGGCGATTCCCGCCATGACCAGCGCAACCGCACCAGAAAAGATCAGAGCGGGACCCAGGCGCGCCCGATCAAGCGTGAAGCAGGCGGCCAGCGGTCCGAACACAAGCCCGGCCGCCAGCGCCATACGCCACGCGACCTGTTCGCCCCCGTCGGACGCGAAATGGACCAGCAGGCCGGCGATTCCCAACAGGCTGGCGCAGAGCCATGGCCGCACCGGCCAATCGTGCAGCTCGGCTTCGCGATCAGGTGCGGGATGATCGGTCATGCGTCCTCTCCCCGATGACCAGCCCGCTGTGGCGTTACGGCTGCGGAGCCGGGGCAGCTTGCGGCGCCGCCGGTGCGCCCTCGGCGCCGGGGCCAGCCGGGCCACCCTGTTGCCCCTGCATCATCTGCTGCATCATCATGATGCGGCGTTCGGCATCCTGCTGGCTCATGAAATCGACCAGCTCGATCTCGAAGATCAGGTCGGCGCCGGGCGGGATGCGCGATTCGGGCGGCGGAGCTTCGCCATAGGCGAGCTCGGCCGGGATCCGCAGCGTATACTTGCCGCCCTTCTCCATCTGCTTGAGCCCCTGGTAGAAGCCTTCGACCACCTGGCCCGGCTGGATCAGCATCGGCACGCCTTCGGGGAACAGTCCGGGCGGGAACGGCGAGGAACTGGCCTCGTCGAACACGGTGCCATCATCGAGCGTGCCCTTGTATTTCACGAAAGCGACGTCGCCATCGGACGGGCTTCCGCCGGTCCCCGCCTGGATCTCGTCGAGGTCGATCGAATCGGGCAGCGCCGACCAGGCAATCCCTGCGCCGATCAGCACGGCGACGGCCACGCCCAGCCACAATTTGGTGAGCGAGCCTTTCTCGATCGGCTGGATCGGAACGCGGGTTACTTCTGCCATGATAATGCAATCCTGCTGCAACGAGAGGGGCGCCTGCCTGCAAATGCAAAAAGGGCGCGGGATGAACCGCGCCCTGATGGCTTATCGTCGACATGCATTCAAGCGCGTTTCTGGTGTTTTCGCCCGGTGCGGGCTGAAAACCACCAGGCTTACTTGGCGCCGTCGCGCTCCATCCGCTTGCGCTCGAGCTTGCGCGCGCGGCGCACGGCAGCAGCCTTTTCGCGGGCGCGCTTCTCGCTCGGCTTCTCGAAGTGGCGGCGCAGCTTCATTTCGCGATAGACGCCTTCCCGCTGCAGCTTCTTCTTGAGCGCGCGCAGGGCCTGGTCGACATTGTTATCGCGAACGATGATCTGCATAAATTCCAACACCTCACTGCATGACGCAGAGCCCGCATTGCGCGCGGGTTGCCCCATCTGAAAACAAAAGAAAAATGCGCCGAATCCGCAAGCGGTCGGCCTCTTCGCGGCGCGCCCTAACCAAATCGGCAGCATTTGGCAAGGCTCTCAACGAGAAAGCGCCGCTAGGCATGTGCCGCAAGGCCGGATAAGGAGGCGCGCATGTCATCGGCCCTTTCTCCGCTCGCCGCCAGTCTCAACGTCGCCATCGGCGGCGGCGTGGGCGCGCTGGCGCGCTACCAGCTGGGCCGGGGGATGACCCACTGGCTCGGCCCCCAAGTGGTCACCGCATTCCCCTGGGCGACGCTGGCGGTAAACGTGCTGGGCAGCCTGGCGATGGGTTTGCTGGCCGGCTGGCTGGCGCGCCATGGCAGCGCACACGGCGAGCAATGGCGGCTGCTGCTGGGCGTGGGCCTGCTGGGCGGCTTCACCACCTTCAGCGCCTTCAGCCTCGAGCTGATGCTGCTGATCGAGCGCGGACAGGCCGCCACCGCGCTGACTTATGCCGCGGTATCGGTTCTGGCCGGGCTGGCCGCGCTCTACCTTGGCTTGATCGTGATGCGGGTGGCGGCATGAGCAACGAGGTCAGGCAATTCACCATCGCCGATGACGATGACGGCGTGCGGCTCGATCGCTGGTTCAAGCGCAATCTGCCGCAGGTCGGCTTCGGCACGGTGTCGAAATGGGCGCGCACCGGGCAGTTGCGCGTCGACGGCAAGCGCGTGAAGCCCGAGGATCGCCTCAGCGCGGGGCAGGTCTTGCGCGTTCCACCTGGCGGTGAGGAAGCGGCACGCAAGCCCGCCGCACGGCGCCCGCTTTCGCCCGAGCAGGTGGCGGAGGCTAGGGCGATGGTGATCGAGGAAACGAAGGCAGCGATCGTGCTCAACAAGCCGCCGGGCCTGGCAACCCAGGGCGGCAGCAAGACCTTTTCGCATGTCGACGGACTGCTCGACGCCTTTGTCGACGGGGACGGACCGCGCCCCCGCCTGGTCCACCGGCTCGACAAGGACACTTCGGGCGTGCTGCTGATTGCACGCACGCCGGGCAGCGCGGCTAGCTTTTCGAAGCGCTTTGCCGGCCGCAGCGCGCGCAAGATCTACTGGGCTTTGGTGGTGGGCGTGCCCGACGTGAAGGAAGGCATGATCGATGCGCCATTGGCCAAGCAACCGGGCACCGGCGGCGAGAAGATGCATGTCGACGAGGAAGGCGGCCAGCCGGCCAAAACGCGCTATCGCGTGGTCGACAGCGCCGGCAAGCGCGCCGCCTGGATCGAACTCGAGCCGCTGACCGGGCGCACCCACCAGCTGCGCGTGCATCTGGCTGCGATCGGCCATCCGATCGTGGGTGACGGGAAGTACGGCGGGCAGGAGGCGTTTCTGACCGGCAGCATCAGCCGCAAGATGCACCTGCATGCGCGGCGGCTGATCATCGGCGAGCCGGGTGGCGGGACGCTCGACATCACCGCCGAACTGCCCGAACATTTCGCGGCCAGCATGGAACAACTGGGATTCGATCCTGCTCTGAGCGATGCCGCCCCGTTGCGCGAGGACGTGACCGAGAAGACGCGGGCCGACAAGAAGCAGTCGGCGCGGGCGCATGCCAAGCAATACCGCAAGGCGCGGCGCGGCGAACGCCGTTCGCGCGGCGCAGCCAACCCCGCCAAGGGCAAGCCCAAGGGGCCGGCGAAAAAGGGGCGCAAACGCTGATGCATCCCAACCCGTCTTTCCGCCATGGCGATCGCACGCTGCACGAAGCCCTGATCGAAGAGATTGGCTTCGCCATGGTGTTCGCCGAAACCCCCGACGGCCCGCGCGTCGCCCACACCCCGCTGCTTTCGACCGGGGATGGCGCGGTGCAGTTCCACCTGGCGCGCGGCAATGCGCTGTCGCGCCACTTGCCGGGAAACCGGGCCGTGATCGTTATCAACGGCCCGGAAGCCTATATCTCGCCGCGCTGGTATTCGGATCCCGACCAGGTGCCGACCTGGAACTATGTCGCGCTCGAACTCGAAGGTCCGGTGCGCAAGATGGAGCCCGAAGGCCTCCTCGCCATGCTCGATACGCTCAGCACCCGCAACGAGGCGCGGATCGCGCAGGGCAAGCCGTGGACCATGGACAAGATGTCGGTGGCAATGCGCGACCGCCTGTTGGCCGGCATCGTCGGGTTCGAGATGGAGGTGCTGGCGTGGCGTGACACGCTGAAGCTGTCGCAGAACAAGAAGGATGAGGAACGCGCGCGGGTGATCGAAGGTCTTGAGCAGCAGGGTTCGCGCGCGATGGCGCAGATGATGCGGAGCCTGGCCAAATGAGCTTGCGCCTTGCCGTGTTCGACTGCGACGGGACCCTGGTGGACGGGCAGGCGCATGTCTGCGACACCATGGAGCAGGTGTTCCGCGACGCAGGGCTGCCACTGCCCGATCGCAACGAGGTGCGCCGCTCGGTGGGCCTCAGCCTGCCGGTGGCGATCCGGCAGCTCGCACCCGGACTCGACCCCGACCTAATCGATCGCCTGGTTGCTGCCTACAAACAGGGCTTTTACGCCAGGCGGCAGGAAGGCCTGATCGAGGAGCCGCTCTATGACGGGATCCGCCAGGTCCTGACCGGCCTTGCCGAGGACGGCTGGCTGTTGGCCGTGGCCACCGGCAAGAGCGACCGCGGGCTCAACGCCTGCCTCGAGCGCCATGGCCTGACCGGCCTGTTCGTCTCGCTCCAGACCTCGGACCGGCATCCCTCGAAGCCGCACACGGCCATGCTCGAAGCGGCGCTGTTCGAGGCCGGGGTTGGGCCGCAAAGCGCGGTGATGATCGGTGATACCACCTTCGACATGATGATGGCCCGCGATGCCGGAGTGCGGGCGCTGGGCGTGGCCTGGGGTTACCACGACCCGCAGGAGCTGCGCCGCGCAGGCGCCGCCGACGTGGCCCGGCATCCCGCCGAACTGGAGACGCTGTTGTGACCGAGGAACAGGAACAGCTGGCCCGCCAGCGGTTCATGGTGCTGAACCTGGTGCGGATCATGGGCCTGGCGCTGGTCGTCGCCGGGATCGCCATCGCCGAGGGCGCGATCGACCTGCCCGCCCCGGTGGGTTGGGTTCTGGCGCTGGTGGGCGTGGTCGATTTCTTCTTTGCGCCGCGCATCCTGTCGCGCGGCTGGAAGTCCAGCGATCGATGAAGCGCTTCTATCGTGAAGTGGCCGTCGCCGAAGTGCCTGGCGGCTGGCAGGTCACGCTTGACGGACGCGGGATCCGGACCGTCAAGGGCGCCCCGCAGGTCGTGCCGAGCCGCGCTCTGGCAGAGGTGCTGGCCGCCGAGTGGACCGGACAAGGCGAAGAGATCGACCCGGTGGCATTCCGGCTACGCGACCAGGCCGATTATGCGATCGACGTGGTCGCTCCCGATCCGGCTGCCATAGTCGCTACGCTGCTGGGCTTCGCCGAGACCGACACGCTGTGTTATCGCGCCGATCCGGACGAGCCGCTCCATGCGCGCCAACTGGCCGAATGGGAACCGCTGGTGGCCGCGCTGGAGCAGCGCGAAGGGGTGAGACTTACCCGGGTCAGCGGGATCATCCATCGCCCGCAGCCTGCGGCAACTCTCGCCCAGCTACGCCAGCGCCTCGCATCCTGCGATCCCTTTACTCTGGCAGGTCTCCACGCTGCCACCTCGCTGGCCGCCTCGCTCGCGGTCGCACTGCTGGCGCTGGATGGACTGGCCCGGCCCGATGATCTGTGGCGCGCGGCCAACCTCGAGGAGGAATGGCAGGCCGAATTGTGGGGCCGCGACCCGCAGGCCGAAGAGCGCCGCGGACGCCGCCGGGCTGATTTCCTTGCCGCCTGCGAATGGTTCCGGCTGCTGCGGGCCTGACGCCTATTGCGCGGCCCAGTCCGCGATCTGGCGTGCGACTTCGTTGGCCGCCCGGTTGAGCGCCGCCCCGACCGGTGCGGGCTGTGCGATCACGCCAGGCTCGACTGCTTCGAACCGTTGCTGCCGCACCGTTCCGTCGGGGCCGACCAGCATCGCGTCAATCTGCACCACCACTGCCGAGCGCGCCGCGTCGTAGCCGAATTCATTAACCTGGCTGCGCAGCTGCAGCGCGCCGCGCGCCAGCGGATCGCTGCCGCCCAGCACCACCCGCTCGGTCCGCACACGGATGGTCTCGGCAAGCAGGCGACGGATCAACTGCCCCGGCCGATCGACCCATAGGGCGTCCTTGAGATAAGCGACGCTGGTGGCATCGACCCGCACCGGCACGCGCAGCACGTCGATCTCGGCGGGCACGGCAATGTCCTGCAGTGCGATGGCCTGCCCGCTCGCCGCGGTCAGCGCGCTGCCTGCGGGTGCGGCCGCTTCGGGCGTCAACGTCAGCAGGCTGGCGGGTGGCTCGGCCCCACCCAGGCTGACACAGGCGCTGAGCCCGGCCAGCGGAGCGAGCAGCGCCAACGCCAGCGCGCGCCGGGTCGATGTCCCAATTGACCGCATCTCGCGTTCCCTTTGCTTGATCATCCTCATGGCTCGTAATCCGGCAGGGTCTCGCCCTTCAGCACCGCGCCGGCGCCCTGGCTTTCCAGCCGTTCGGTGACCTTGCGCAAGGCGCGGCTGGTGGCCTGGAGATCGCGCAGCGTGGCCTCGGCTGCCGGGATGGTGGTCTGCGACAGCTGCTGCGCGGCAGGTTCGGCCGCGTCGAGCGTCTTCGCCAGCGACGCCGAGGCCGCGTTGACCGATGCCAGCGTGGCGCGCAGCTCCGCCGCCAACGCCTGCCCCTCCTTGTTCACCAGCTGATCGGTCGAGCCCATCACCTTTTCGAAGGCATCGAGCGCCTGCGCCGCTTCCTGCAGCGTCACTTGCAGATCCTTGAGCGACGCGTTCACTTCCGGCGCGGTCTCGGCAAAGCTCGCGGTCATCGCGTTGGTATTACGCAGGATCGCGGCGATCTGGTTCTGGTTGTCGTCCGACAGGACCTGCGTCATTCGCTCGGTCAGCGTCGCGAGCCGTTCGAGCAACAGCGGCGCGTTGGACAGCAATTCGCCCAGCCCGCCTGGCTTGGTCGGAATGACCGGCACGCCTTCGGGGCAGGCCGTTGCGCCATTGTCGCTGTCGCAGGTGATCGGCGGGGCGCCCCGCCGGGCGCCATCAAGCTGGATGGTCGAAACCCCGGTGAACGAGCCCTGGATCGTGGCGGTGGTGCCAACCAGGATCGGCACATCCTCGGCTACGCGCACCCGCACCCGCACGAACTCCGGGTCCTTGTCCCACAATTCGATCTGGCTGACCTGACCTACCGGGACGCCGGCAAAGGTGACCTCGGAGCCCTTGGCCAGGCCCGAAACCGACTGGTTAAAGAAGATGTCGTAATCATTCTGCTGGCCTTCGCTGAGCCGCGCGATCCAGACGATGAAGGCCGCCAGCGCGGCCAGCAGCAGCAGCGTGACAGCGCCGACCCAGATGTGATTGGCCCGAGTTTCCATTCGTCCCCTCTATGCCCCCCTGGGTGCCCGATTGTCCACCGGCTTCGCCCCCGCCAGCACGCGGTCGCGGCTGTCGCGCGCGGCGCGCCCGCGCGGGCCGTTGAAATATTCTTCGATCCAGGGATGCCTGGTCTCCAGCAACTGCGGGATGGTGCCCACTGCGATAATGCGCTTGTCGGCGATCACCGCCACGCGGTCGCAGATCTCATAGAGCGTATCGAGATCGTGGGTGATGAGGAACACGGTCAGGCCCAGTGTCTGCTGCAACTCGCGCGTCAGCCGGTCGAACTTGGCCGCGCCGATCGGATCGAGCCCCGCTGTCGGTTCGTCGAGGAACAGCAGTTCGGGATCGAGCGCCAGCGCCCGGGCGAGACCCGCACGCTTCTTCATCCCGCCCGACAATTGCGCGGGGAACTTGCTCACCGCATCCTCGGGCAGGCCCGAGAGCAGCACCTTGTAGCGCGCGATGTCGCAGCGCAGCGAGGGTTCGATGTCGGGATAGAACTGCTTTAGCGGGATCTCGACATTCTCGCCCACCGTCAGCGTCGAGAACAGCGCCCCGCCCTGGAACAGCACGCCCCAGTGGCTGCGCACATCGAGATAGGCATCGGGATCGGCATCGGTCAGCGAGCGGCCGAGCACCTCGATCCGGCCAGCCGCCGCCGGCTGCAGCCCGATGATGGCGCGCATCAGCACCGATTTCCCGGTGCCCGAGCCGCCGACCACGCCGATGATCTCGCCCCGGTTGACGGTCAGCGACAGGTCTTCGTGCACGACATTGCTGCCGAACTGGGTGCGCAGCCCTTCCACCACGATCGGATGATCGCCGCGAAAGGGCTCGTAGGTCCGTGGCTGGCGTTGGCCGAGCAGGCTCATCCCCAACCCACCTCGGTGAAGAACACCGCAAAAAACGCGTCGAGCACGATCACGGCAAAGATCGCAGAGACCACCGCCATCGTTGTCCGGCGCCCGACTTCCTCGGAATTGCCGCGCACCTGCATGCCGTGATAGCAGCCCGCCAGCGCCACGATCAGCCCGAACGGCAGGGCCTTGATCAGCCCCACCCACAGATCGTGGTCGGGCACCACCTCCTGAATCCGCGCCAGGAAGGTCCAGAACGGTATTCCCAGCAGCAGATCGCCCACCACCGCACCCCCGACAATCGCCACCACCGAACTGTAGAAACCCAGCAGCGGCATCATGATCACTGCCGCCAGGATGCGCGGAACCACCAGCGCTTCGACCGGGGAGATGCCGATCGTGCGCATCGCGTCGACCTCTTCGGTCAGCTTCATGGTGCCGATCTGCGCAGCAAAGGCCGATCCCGAGCGCCCGGCCACCATGATCGCGGTCATCAGTACGCCCAGTTCGCGCAGCGTAATCCGCCCGACCAGATTGACCGTCAAGGCTTCCGCGCCGAACTGTTCGAGCTGCACTGCGCCCTGCTGCGCGATCACGATGCCGATCAGAAAGCTCATCAGGCCAATGATGGGCAGCGCGGTCACCCCCACCATTTCCATCTGGTGCACCAGCGCCTTGAGCCGGAACCGGCGCGGATGCGCGATCAGGCTGGCGCAGGCGATCAGCACCGCGCCGAGGAAGCTGAGCACATTGACCGCCCCGCGCCAGCCCTTGGCCATCATCTCGCCGGTGGCCAGCGGCACCCGTTCCCACAAAGGCAACCGTGGCGGCCCCAGCTCGGCATCGCTGCGGGCGGTGCCGACGGCCGCGAGCAGCCGCTGGGTCCGTTCGTCGGCGCCGGCGATCTCGGTGCACAAACGGCCGGCCAGCTGCAGCGCAACCCAGGCGCCAACCGTGTCGATATCGGTCACCCCGGCGATGTCGATCTCGGCGAATTCCCCGTCGATGCGGGCAAGGTCCTGGTCGATCGCGCCGATCGTCGAGATCAGATAAGGGCCAGAAAGGACCAGCCGGGGCCCGGTGCCTTCGCCGTGCTCGATGGAAAATTCGGCCCCGCCGCTCATGACGTCGAGGTATGCGGGGAAAATCGAGCCATAACAAGCACCCAATCGGTTCTTGTTTCAGACATTGCTTCGCTGTCGCAACATTGGCAAAGGCGGTGGCTTATGAGCACCGAACTGCCCAAGACTTTCGACCCCGCCGCGATCGAGGCGAAATGGTATGCCCATTGGGAGGCGCGCGGCTGTTTCCGGCCCGCCCGCCCCGATGCCGAACCCTTCACCATCGTCAACCCGCCACCGAACGTGACCGGCAGCCTGCACATCGGCCATGCGCTCGACAACACGCTGCAGGACGTGGTGATCCGTTACGAGCGGCTGCGCGGCAAGGATGCGCTGTGGGTGGTGGGCACCGACCATGCCGGGATCGCGACCCAGATGGTGGTCGAGCGGCAACTCGAAGAGCGGCAGGACAAGCGCACAAACTACACCCGCGAAGCCTTTGTCGACAAGGTGTGGGAGTGGAAGGAGGAAAGCGGCGGTACCATCACCCGCCAGCTGCGCCGCCTGGGCTGCTCGATGGACTGGAGCCGCGAACAGTTCACCATGGACGAGCACTTCACTCGCGCCGTGCTCAAGGTGTTTGTCGATCTCTACAACGATGGCCTGATCTATCGCGACAAGCGGCTGGTGAACTGGGATCCGAAGCTGAAGACCGCGATCTCGGACCTCGAGGTCGAACAGCAGACGATTGCGGGCAGCTTCTGGCATCTGAAGTATCCGCTCGAGCCCGGCGTGACGCTGGCCAGCGGGCAGGATTACATCGAAGTCGCCACCACCCGGCCCGAAACCATGCTGGCCGACATGGCGGTGGCGGTGCACCCGGACGATCCGCGCTATGCCAGCGTGGTGGGCAAGCACGTCGTGCTGCCGCTGACGGGCCGGCGCATCCCGATCGTGGCGGACGAGCACGCCGATCCCGAACTGGGATCCGGCGCGGTCAAGATCACGCCAGGCCATGATTTCAACGACTTCGAAGTGGGCAAGCGCGCGGGGATCGCGCCGGCCGACATGCTCAACATGCTCGATGCCGAAGCCAATGTCTGCCAGACGGCCGACGGGCTGGTGCCGCAGGAATTCCTCGGGCTCCACCGCTTCCGCAAGGACGGCAAGGACGGCGCGCGCGAACTGGTGGTGCAGCGCCTCAAGCAACACGGCCTGCTGATCCCGCATGTGGTGGAGAAGGACGGCGAGCGGATCGAGCACGATGCCGAACCGCGCCAGATCGCCACCCCCTTCGGCGATCGCGGCGGCGTGGTGATCGAGCCCTGGCTGACCGACCAATGGTATGTCAACGCGGCCGAACTGGCGAAACGGCCGATCGCGGCGGTGAAGAGCGGCGAAATCGAGATCGTGCCCAAGACCTGGGAAAAGACCTTCTTCAACTGGATGGAGAACATCCAGCCGTGGTGCGTCTCGCGCCAGCTGTGGTGGGGGCACCGCATTCCGGCGTGGTTTGCGGACGATGGCCGCTGCTTCGTGGCGGAAACCGCCGAGGCCGCGCAGGCGATGGCGGGAGAGGGCGTTGCCCTGACGCAGGACGAGGACGTGCTCGACACGTGGTTCTCCTCGGCCCTGTGGCCCTTCGCCACGCTCGGCTGGCCGGATGAAACCACCTCCGTTCGCCCTGAGCCTGTCGAAGGGCCGCACTTCTCTTCGGAAGTGAAGGACGGGGCTTCGACAAGCTCAGCCCGAACGGGTCTTTTGCAAAAGCACTTCCCCAACAGCCTCCTCATCTCCGGCTTCGACATCCTGTTCTTCTGGGATGCGCGGATGATGATGATGGGCTTCTACAACATGGGCCAGAAGCCCTGGGACAGGCTCTACCTCCACGGCCTCGTGCGCGCCGCGGACGGGGCGAAGATGTCGAAGTCCAAGGGCAACGTCGTCGATCCGCTCGGCCTGATCGACCAGTACGGTGCGGATGCGCTGCGCTTCTTCATGGCGGCGATGGAAAGCCAGGGCCGCGACATCAAGATGGACGAGAAGCGGGTCGAGGGTTACCGCAACTTCGCAACGAAGTTGTGGAACGCCGCGCGCTTCTGCCAGTCGAACGGGATTGGCGCGTCGGACACGATCAAGGCCCCGATTGCGCGGCTTGCGGCCAACCAGTGGATCATCGGCGAGGTGCAGCAATGCGTTGCCGAGATCGACAAGGCGATGGCGGACCTGCGCTTCGACGCGGCCGCGAACGCGATCTACCAGTTCACCTGGTCGAAGTTCTGCGACTGGTATCTGGAGCTGATCAAGCCGGTCTTCGCCGGTGACGCCGACAGCCCGCCCGCGGTCGAGACCCGCGCCGTTGCCGGCTGGGCGCTCGACCAGATCCTCGTCATGCTCCACCCCTTCATGCCCTTCATCACCGAAGAGCTGTGGCACAAGCTGGGCGAGCGGCCTTACGAGCTGATCCTCGCGCAATGGCCCGCGCCTGAGGCTGAGGTCAGCAAGGAGGCGACTGACGCCATCGACTGGGTGATCGACCTCACCACCAGCACCCGCAGCGCCAAGAACGAGCTCGGCATTGCGCCGGGGGCCAAGCTGGCAGCGTGGCTAGCCTCGCCCTCCGACGTGGCGGCGCGCACGATCGAGCGCAGCAGCGCCGCGATCGAGCGCCTTGCCCGCCTGACGCCCGTCACCATCGGCGAGGCACCGGCAGGCCCCGCGATGCAGGGGACCGCGGGCGAGGACGTATTCATCATCCCGCTCGAAGGGATCGTCGACATCGCGGCGGAGAAAGCCCGGCTCGAAAAGGCGCTGGCGACCAGCACCAAGGAAGCCAAGAGCCTCGAAGGCCGCCTCGCCAACCCCGCCTTTGCCGAGAAGGCCAAGCCCGAAGCGGTCGAGAAGGCCCGCGCCGATCTCGCCCACCACGCGGGTGAGGTCGAGCGGCTGACGGCGGCGCTGGCGCGGCTCGGCTAGGCTCTGCACGGAGGGGCGAAGCGGCGAAGCGTGGCTCCGGGGCCGCGAGCGGTTGCCGACCTGCCCTTCCGGAACATTGCCGAAAGAAGCGAAGTCCCTAAGGTCTGATCGATGAACCACCCCGCCAATGCCGCAACCGCCTCCCGCAGATCACGCAAGGCGGCCACCGGCTTCGCCCGTGCCGCTGCCGTCTTCTTCCGGGGGTTCCTCGATCACCCGCGCATGGTGGCCTCGATCGTCCCGTCCTCGCGCAGCACGATCAATGCCCTGCTCGAACGGCTCGACTGGGACAGCTGCCGCCTTTTCGTCGAATATGGCCCGGGCGTCGGCACCTTCTCGGCTGCCATTCTCGAGCGGCTGCACCCCGAGGGGACGTACCTCGCGATCGACACCAATCCCCGCTTCATCGACTTCCTCGAGCAATCGATCGACGACAAGCGGTTCCAGGCGGTGCTCGGCTCGGCCGCCGATGTCGATGTCTTCATCCGTGCGGCCGGGCACGAGAAGGCCGACTACATCCTGTCGGGTCTGCCCTTTTCCGCCTTGCCGGACGAACAGGGCCGACAGATCGTCGATGCCTCCTACCGGATGCTGCGCGAAGGCGGGGCCTTCCTCACCTACCAGTTCCGCGCGACCGCCCGGCGCCTGACCGCACAGCGGTTCGGGACGGTGGAGACCGGGCTTGCGCTCCTCAATGTCCCGCCCTGCCTGCTGACATGGGGCTGGAAGCTGGCCTAGCCGGGATGCATTTGCGAGGGGAGGCATTCGTGGCATAGGCGCGCCATGAACCTCACCCTCGCCACCGACGACACCGGGGGGCCGGAGATTTTCGCCTCGCTTCAGGGCGAAGGGCCCTCTGCCGGAATGCCGGTCGCCTTCGTGCGCCTGTCGCGCTGCAACCTCGCCTGCACCTGGTGCGACACGGCCTATACGT
>CAZCNF010000025.1:12455-41046 GCA_964500135.1 uncultured Porphyrobacter sp. | reverse complement strand
CGAAAGCGTGGCGCGCGGCTGAGGTCCAACAAGTTCTGGCGCGCCCGGCAGGACTGTCCTCGTCGCTGCGCTCCTCGTTCATCTACGCACGCCTTCGGCGTGCTCCGATTCCGAACTCTGTTCGAGCCCCGCAAACCCATCAACCAAAAGCCACCCCTGCGGGATGCCTTATGGCTGGCGCGCCCGGCAGGACTCGAACCTGCTGCCTCAAGATTAGAAGTCTCGCGCTCTATCCAGATGAGCTACGGGCGCGCTCTTATTTTTCAATCACTTATAAGGTTTCACGTGAAACCTTCCAACATTAGCCCTGTTGGAATTCCAACAAGGTCCACCGCTGATGCCGCGCGGCCGGCCCTTTTGCAAGCCCGCTCACAAGCCCAAGCGGCGCCCCAGCATCCGCGCCGGGCGGCGCGGCCGCCGGCCGCTGGCGGTGTCCTGCAACACCATCGGCGCATAGCCAATCACTAGCACGCTGCCAGTGGCCGGCGCCACCACGATCGGCGCGCCCTGGACGATTCCCGGAGCATAGCCGGTGACGGTGACATGACCAGCGCCAGGCTGCACCAGCGTGGCTGGACCGGCCGGGCCATTGGTCGCGCCGCCCGCGATCTGATAGGCCCAGCTCAACGGGTCAGCTCATCGGCGCAAGGCGCAGCGACCAGTTCACCGTAATCGTGCCGCCCGCCAGCGTCAGGCAACTAACGTCCCACCCATACACCACCGGCACCGGCGGGGCGAGCCACAGCTGCGACTGCGCACCAGTCAGGAAGGCCTCATGCACGATGCGCTGCGCATCGGCCGCGCGCGCCTTCTCGTAGATGCGGATCCGCAGTTGGTCGCCCGCCACCATGTCAGCCAGATCCAGCAACACATGCAGGTAACCGTCCGTGGTCTGCGCGTCGCCGCTGTCAAAGCTGGTGTCGGTGGCCAGGCTCCATTCGGTGGCGCCCACCGCTTCGGTGCCCTCGATCAGGGTGAATGCCGGCATGTCAGCCTCCAATTCCTATGACGGTTGCATTGTATCCAGCCACCGGCGCGGCGCTGTTGCGACCGCGGATCCACAGCTCGGCGCCGGCCGGCACCGGGAAATAGTTAGTCAGGCCCATGAGATTTCCATCCGTCCAAAAGCCCAAGGTTTCGGTCGTGCTGGCATTCATCAGCGTTCGCGCAAGAATTAGCTTGTTGGTCGCATCCCCCACCGCAATGTCAACATAGGTCGAGTGCGCGGACATAGTGCCGTTGTCGATCTGCACGCCAAGCTGGAACCACCAGAGCGGGTTAATTGCGATGCCAAGCGATACCCACGCACCATTAGCCACATTGCCCGGCGTGAAGCTGGCCCCGTTGCTGTTTGTGATCGTGCCGAAGGTCTGCGAATACATGCCAATAGGGGCGTTCTCGGGGCGAGTAGGCTGCCCCCAAAACTTTGCGACTACGCGCACTGTTCCAGCGGTGGCGTTCGATCCTTGGACGCGAACGGCAACACTGGAACCAGCCCTGATAAGATACGGAAAAAGGAATTTAGGCCCGGCGCCACCACCACTGGCCAGCGCCATTGAGGCACCGCAGACAATGTTCGATATGATTGGGGTGTAGTTAGTGCCGCCAGCAGGGTCGACGCCAATGTCGAGAAGGTGATTTTTAGCGGCGGTCGATGTCGCGCCGCCTAGCACAAGGATATAGAGCCAGTAGCAATCCTGCGCGATGTTGGCCGCGCTGGCAATCTGCGTCCACGCACCTTCCGCATTGGACGCGCCGGGGGTTACAGACGTCCCAGGCGTAGATGATGGGTTTGCGCCCCAATTATCAAAAGTGAAGGCATAGCCGGAAAGACGATCGGGATGCAGCATCGGATCAGCTCATGTCGAACCAGCCAGGCGCGGGCGCCTGGACGTTAAGCGGGTTGCCGGCCATGGTGGCGGGCACATCGGCCGGCGTGGTATCGCCCAGGAAATAACCGATCAGCGGATTGGTCAGCCCCCACAGCGCGCCGTTCACGTAAAGCACGCCATAGCGCCAGGCCGGGATATTGCCGCCCGAGGCGGTCCAGCTCGGATCGTTGCTGTCGAAGCCCCAGGCGTTCACCCCTGCGAGCTTGACCTTGCCGGCCAGCGATTGCCCGCCGGCACTATAACCATTGCCGGCCGCGATCTGGTTGGCCGATACATCAGCCCACACCTGGTGCCCGCTGGTTTCATCCACATTGGGCACATAGGCCGAAGTCACCAGCGCCAGGCGAACATCGGCAGGCAGCAGGTCATCGATGTTCAGCGCCGCCAGGTTGCGGGTATAGATCTGCAATGCACCGGCCGGCATGGCTATTTCTCCCGTTCGCGGGCGCGCATGCGCGCCTCGATCCGCGCGCGCTTGGCCGGGTTGTCCGTCACCTGCAGGCGGAATTCATCATCAAGCTGCGCCTGGTGGCGCCGGGCCGCGCGCTCGCGCTGGCGCTCGCGCCGCTCGAGCCAGCGGATCAGCAGCGCCAGGGCCGCCAGCGCCGCGCACAGCAGCGCCACGATCGCCACGCCCTGTGTCATGGCTGGGGCTCGCCTTCGCGCTCTTTAGCCCCCTGGCGGCCAGAATTCGGGCAAGCCGAATGGTATCGCACATTGTGCGCCTGGATCCCCGCCACGGTCGGTTCGCTGTCGAACTGATTGCCGGGATCTTCCTGCCCCGCGAAATCAGCCGGCGAATAGGCCAGCTCGCTATCGCCCTGGCACCAGCTGCTGCTATTGCGCGTCGGGGTTATATCGCTCGCAGGCAGCTTTCCTGGTGCTGTTGCGCAGGCACTCACCATAACGAGCAGCGCTGCGCTCACCACCGCTGCGTAGATCCTGTTCCGCATTGTTCGCATCTCCCAATTGTTCAAAGGTCTGTGCCTGGCCCTTCACCACCGCGCTGGTGGCGCCGGCCTCGGCGGCCGTGTCGATCGTGCGATCCATCCAGGTGCCGATCGCCCAGCGCCCCGCTGCCAGCAGCAACAGCAGCAGCAGGATCCACGGCACCAGGCTGAACCGGCGAGCTGCGCGATCGCCCAGGCCAAAGGCCATCAGCAGCTTTGCTCCCCACGCCAGCATCATGCCGCCTCTCCCGCAGGCGCATCGTCGCCCAGCGCGATCTTCTCGATCTTCGAGAACACTTCGCGCAGCGAGAGGTATGCCGCCGCGATCCCGCCGCCATCGCCAACGGTCAGCTGGCCATCGGCCTGCACCATGAAGTAGAGGATCACCAGGATCCCGGCGCCCAGCAGGCCCAGGAGGAAAATCGCCACCGTGCGTTGCCACGCAATCGTCATGCCAGTGCCCTTTCAAGATCGGCGCGGATATCCACCTGGCGCCCGTTGCGGAAATCGGGTTTGTAGCTGGGCTTCTTGACCGGGATCACCGGCGCCAGCCCGTCCTGCGACCACACCCCGTCAAAGAACAGCGCCGCCTCTTTCTGGCGCCGCGGCAGGATCTCGGCCGGCTTGTTCCATTCCAGGAACCGGCGCCGCGCATCGGCCAGGTTGCCGGCCTTCCACGCATCGCACCAGCTCGCCTTGCCGATCGCGCCGGTGTTCCAGTGGAATGACAGCGCCGCCGCAAACTGCGCTTCGGTCAGCTGGTGCCCCGCGAACTCGGCCAGCACATCGGGCGCATATTCGGTGCGCAGCAGCCACACGAAGATCTCGATGCAGCGCTCGATCGATTGCGGGTTATCGCGATAGCGATCGACCCGGTGCCCGCTCTTGTTGGTCACCCCGATGCCCCAGGTCAGCACACCCACGCTGTCAAGATAGGCCTCGGTCACGATCGCTTCGTGTTCGACCAGCTCCTGCAGCGCGCGCACGGTCAGCAGGTCGGCCGGCGGCGCGTCGTTCCCGATCGGCTCGGCGGCCGGGGCCGCCTCGGCGCGCTCGAGCAGATCCACGATCGCGCGGGCATGGGCGCCGATCTCGGCCAGGGCGTCACTTGATAACATGCGCCACCCCCACCTTGATCGCCGCGCCGATCGCCACCACCGCCGCCACAACCCCAGCTATCCACTTCACGAACCTGCCGGCCAGCTTCACCGCATCCCAGGCTTCGACCAGCTCGCGGGTTTCGGCGATATCCTTCTTCATCGGTTCAAGATCCGCATGGATCTTGCCCAACAAATCCTCGATCGCCTTAAAGCGCTGCTGCCCTCTCTCGAGGCTGGCCATGATCTGTTCGCGCGTCACCTCGCCAGGCGGTTCCCGCCGCATCATGCGCGCCCGATCGGCACATAGTCGATATGCGCCACCAGGTTGGTGATTGCCCGGCCGGCGCCGGTATCGCTTTTCGCGAACCGCACCACCGCATCCTTGGCCAGGTAGGCGTCTGCCCCCAGGATCAGGTCGGCCGTGACGTCCACCGCGGTGTCAACCACGAAGTTACGGCCGCCCGTCACGCGCGAATTGCAGCTGGCAAACACATTGCCGCTGGCCATGTTGCGGAATTCAAAGCTGGTGTAATCGACATCGCTCTGCGCGATGCCGCCCGCATCGACCAGCGCGATATTGGTGACATAGCTTTCCACCAGCGCGCGGAAGAAGCCCAGCTTGTGCATATTCCCGGCGCCCGCCGATCCCAGCAGGATCGACATGCGCTCTCCGACATAGTTCTTGGCGGTCTGCGTCGAATGCCCGATTTTCAGGCCGCTCGATACCTGGATCCCGCGCACATTGCGCAGCCGCACCCGGCTTTGCGACACGATTCCGCCATCCGTCGCGGCCACCGCGCCGCGCCGCGCGTTCCTGATCTCGATCCCATCGATCTCGACTTGGTCGTTAAGGTTCGGGCCGATCTCGATCCCCGATCGCCGCGTCCCGTCGATCAGTCCGTTCATCAATGTGATCGAACCGAACTCGCCCACGGTGCCGCCGTTGCCGGTTACCTTTTCGATCGCCACGCCATTGTCGATTGGATGCCCCGGGGCGCCGCCTACGCCATTGGCCACGCCTTCCCAGGGGTCAATGATTTGGTATCCGTCGATCGAGATATCAGCGATCCGCGATGGTCGGGATCCACCGGCGTAATCGAACACCTGCATCTTGATTCCGGCGTTGATTGTGGCCTGGTTCAGCGCGCGGGCGCGCACGATCAGGTTCTTCACTTCGACATTGCGGATCACCCCGCCGCGGCCGGCCCACATCAACAGGCCCACCGCGAACTTGGCGCCGGCGGGATCCTCAACCGTCGCGTTGGTAATGGTCACGCCCTCCACCGTGCCATCGCGATAATCATTGCCTGCGTTGGCGCCCGGCTTGATGAACACCGCATATTGCGCATTGCGCGCCACGATGTTCGAAATCGTCACATTGCTGATCCGGCGCGCGAAAGTCGGATCGTTCACGCCAAAGTATCCGATCTCCGAACCGATCGACACCGTGCCGGTGTGGCCGTTCGAAATCCAGTTGGCGATCGTGATATTGTAGGTCGAGCTGCGCGGCTCGCTCACACTGACATAGGGCGCCTTTAACACCAGGCAATCATCCCCTCCGGTGCCGGCAGTCATTTCGCCATCGTCGAAGATCAGATCGTGTCCCTCGATCCAAATGCCGTTCGAGCCGGTTGACTTGAAATCGTAAATGATGCCGAAGCTCGCCCCATAAAGCAGCCCGACATAGCCAGGCGATCCGGCGCGCAGAATGCGCATCCCGGTCATGCGGAAGAAGCTCACATCAAACAGGCGGAAACCGAAGTTGGCCGCCACATCGGTGTCGATCGTCAGCCCGTCGATCCACCAGTTGGTCACATTGACGCCCGGCGCGGCGTAGAGATAGATCCCCGATCCCTGGAAGGTCACCCCCCGCGCAGCCACGATCACATTGGATTGCAGCACGATCTCGCCGGTCATGGGATAGGTGCCGAACGGGATCAGCAGGATCCCGCCGCCCGCCGCGTTCAGCGCGGCTAGCTCGGCATTCAGCGTCGTGCGATTGGCCGCCGCCGTGGCGGTCTTGGACAGGCGCGAGATCACCCCGCTTGCGTTGAGATCGCCCTGAACCGTGCCGCCACCAGCGCTGCCGATCAGCGTTGCCCCGGTGGGCAGCGCCAGGTCACCGCGCAGGCCCGCGTCGATCCCGGTGCCGGTGGCCGGCACCAGCTTGCCGGTCGCATCGCCGGCATAATACTTGCCCGCGAACAGGCTGCGATCGAGCCGCTTCAACATGCCATCGCGGAACTGCAGCAGGTCGCCATCCAGCAGCCCGGCCAGATCCATCACCAGGCCGTCCTGCCCTTCGGGCACCAGCAGCGCCCGGGCGCGGATCTCGGCGATCTCAACGTCCTGTTCCTGGTTCACCATGGCCTGTTCGTCCATCGTGCTTTCGTGCGATTCCGATGGGAAGGCGCCATTTTCAATATAATCGGTATCCTGCGCGCGCGGTGTTTCGCGCTTGATGCGAAGCACCAGCCCGGCCGTGCCTGGCGCCGCGGTGGTCAAGGTGCCGCCCGCGGCCGTATCGCCCGCCGTGGCGGTAAAGCCGGTGCCATAGGGCAGCTCGGTCACCGCGCCATCGGCCGCGATCCGCTCAGCTTTCAGGTGCTGCGGATCCCGATAACGGAACGGCACCGGAAATGTCACCGTGGCGCCGTTCTCGACATACTCGATCGAAGGCGTCTGCACCGGAACCGTCATTCTTCGTTCTCCTTATTCATCGCTTGGCCCTTGCTCGAGCGCGTTGGAAAATTCGGGGGCGCGCTCTGGCGCCTGGTCGCCGGGCGCCCACCAGTAACGGGTGCCCTGCTCGGCCGCGTAGCGCTGCAGCCGGCGGCGCGCGTTGCGGATATCGGGATTGATCGCTTCCTCGATCTGGTCCGCCACCATCCGGTCAAAAGCGGTGCGCGCATACCAGAGGTTATTGCCCGGGATCTGCGCCTTGACCTCGCGCACGATCGAGCGGCGGGGATCGTCCGCCTTGATGACATTGGCAATGCCTTGCGCATCGTCCGCGATCGGGCCCGCCAGCGTTTGCGCGAACCCGCCGCCAAAGCGGTTTTGCTGCGACTGCAGGAAATCGCCATAGATCCCGAAGCCGCCGCCCTGCAGCACGGCCGCCAGCCAGAAATCATCATCTTCCATCGGCCGCGGATCCTTGCCGGCCGCGATCGCTTTAAGCTGCATGGCCAGCGCGCCCATCAGCGTGGTGCCGATAATCAACCCGCCGGCATAGCGCGCGGCGTGCCCGGTCTGCAGCGCCATCACCTGCTTGGTCTGCGCCAGGATCACGGACAGGCCGAAGCTCTTGAACTGCACCGCGCTGCGGCCCAGCTCACCCCGGATCGTGCCCCGCGGGAACATGCTGTTGAAGGTCGCGCGCGTTTCAAGATCGGCCACCGGAATCGCCAGGTTCTTCTCGGTGTGCACCATTTCCATGAAGCGCGCGGCCAGCTGCTGATCGGCCAGATTGTGCGGGCTGATCCATTCCACCCCGCCATCCTGGTCCATCGGTGCCTGGCGCAGCTGGTCCCAATCATCCGCGCCCATGCCATAGCGGCGCAGCGCAGCCCGGTGTTCCGGCTCGAGCTCATCGAAGCTGCGCCCGGCCGCCTCGGTGAAGGTTGCCAGCGTTTCCATGCCATAGGCCCAGCGCAGGCTTTCGGTGTGACGGGTCAGCAGCGACAGGCGCAGCACCCCGCTGGCCACCAGGCGCGGCGCAGTGCCGGCCAGCTCCTCCATCAGGAACCGGTTTTGTCCGGCCGTGCGCGTGGCCCATTCCTCCGCGATCAGCCCGCGACGCACCGCCATTTTCTGCGTTTCAGCCGCTCCCGGCGCGAACAGTTTGAGATAGCCTGGCACACCCGCATGGCGCGACAGCCGGTTGAAGCTCTTGCGGGTCTGGTAGAACGCGAAATCGCTAACCGCGGTTAGATAAGCGCCGCCCAGCTTGGTGGCCACCTGCCAGCTGCGCAGCCCGGAAAAGGTCAGCGCCAGCCACTCATTGTCCGCCGCTTGGTGCGCGCCGCGGTATTCATCCCACAACCGATCAATCGCGCGGCCGGCCGCCTGCGCCTCGGTCATGGCCTTGCTGCCCGGTGCGGTGTCGCGGCCGGCGCTCTGCACCACGGTGTCCTTGACCCAGCGCAACGTCGCCTCGGGATTGGGGCCCAGCACTTCCAGCGCGGCAATGTCACGCGCCATGCCGTCGATATGGCCCATCATGGCGCTATAGGCGTCGTTCGACCCAAACCGCGCCTGGTAACCGATCCAATCATCCGCGCTCTTGAAGGCGATAAAGCGGGCGTCGGCGCGGCGGTTAGCCAGCGCCTTGCCACCGGCTGCGCCGGGCGTCAGGTCGAAGGTGCCATCGCTGCGAATCGTGTCCCACACATCGCGCAGCACATCTTCCAGCGCGCCATCGGAAAACGGCCGGCCGGTGCGGTGATCCACCATCTTGCCGCGATCGAGCCGCGGCCAGATCTCATCGCGCCAGCTTTGATAACCGGCCGCTCGCACTTTCTGCCAGTCATGCGCCTGGGGGAGCCCCCAATCAGCGCGGAACCCGATATCGCCGCCGGCCGCGTTGAAGCGCTGGCGCAGCCGCTCGGCCGTGCGGCGCCAGGCTTCGGCCATCGCCTTGGCGCCGGCATTGCCGCTATCCTCGCCGAACAGCTCGCGCACGATATCGCGCAGCTGCGCGGGCTTGCGCACCTTGCCCAGCAGCCCGGCGGCATGTTCGGCCATCAGCCGGTCGAGCTCGCGGTGCGCCTCGCCCACGATCGCCAGCCTGCGGCCTTCCACGCTGCTGAAATGCGCCCGCGGATCTCGCCCGCCGATCAGCGCCCGGGCCGCGCGCGGATCGATCGGCGGGCCGCCGGCGCGGCCGCCGGCTTCTTGCACGCGCATCCGCGCATCGCCAATATCGGTGCCATAGGCGGCGAGATCCGCGGCAATCGCCTGGCGCCGCTTGATCGTGAGGCCGGCCAGGAATTCCTTGCGCGTGACTTCGCGCTCGAGCTGTTCCAGCACCGCGGTGCTGGCGAGCGCTTCGGCCGCTTCGCGCGATCCGCTGCGCGCATATTCTTCCAGCAGCTCGTCATATAGGGCGCGCGCCTGCGCGGCCTGTTCGGCCGGGATCCGGCCTTCGGCCTCGAGCCCGGGAAGGCACGCGCCCAATGCCATCAGAACAGGGCCACGATCCCGGTGGCGGTGGTGCCAGTGGCCAGCACCAGCTTGGCCTGAACGTCGAGCACCGCACCCGCCGGCACACCCACAAGGGTGACATTGGCGGTATCGTCAGCCAGGCGCAGCACCAGCGTGCCCCCCCCACCCACATACAGCGCGCGCGGATAGAAGCCGTTGGACACCACTTCGTTGCTGTCGTGCGGCGTTACCGCCAGCGCGGAACTGGCGCTATTCAACGGGCCATCGGCATAGCGTTTGCTCGGCATATCAATCTCCTATTGCAGACATTTGCGGATTTCCTCGATCCCGGCGCGCATCGCCTGGATCTCGGCATCGATCTCGGCCGCGCTGCGCGCGCCCTTGCCATCGTCAAGGTCGAACCTGGGTTGGTCGGCGGTGTCGAACAGGCCAAGGCCTATGGTTCCGTCCTGGGCCTGCCCGGTGCGGTTGGCGCCACGCATGGGCGCATCAGCGCCCAGCTGGATCAGCTGGCGCTGTCGGTCTGCCTGGTTGGGATCGAGCTCGGCCCCGCGGTCTAGCGGGCCGCTGTCTCGCGGTTCAGCACTGCCAGGATCCGCTCGCTCGAGGCCTTCGCTTCCTGCTCGTGCAGCTGGCGATAGGTCGCTTTCTCCTTGGCCGAGAGTGCCCCGAAGGGTCTGCCGGCCAATAGCGCCTCGATTGTATGCGGCGCGGACTGCTGTTTCTGCGCGTTCATGTAACCCCTCTCTGGTGACTTTCGGCAGCTTTTCAAGTGTCGAGATCTCGGCCAGGCCTTTTCCCCGGCTGTTGTCGATTACTTGCAACACCACCCGGGGATCGTCGGCATAGCGCTCGGCGATCGCGTCCATCACTTCGCGCGCGCCCACATGGGTATCGACATGCGCCGTAATCGGCACGGTGCGCCCCACCCGCTCGGCCCGCGGCAACGCGCCGTTTTCCAGCGCCTCGATCGGATCGCGATAGGTATAGAGGATCTTTACGCGCCATCCAGCATCCAGCGCCTGTTCGATCTTCTTCACCGAACTGGCAAGCGTGTTCATATTGGTGTCGTAGATGATCGCCGCGCCTTCATCGCCCAGCACCCGCAGCCCGGTGGACTTGCCGGCACCGGTGCCGCCGGCAGTGAACAGCACCGCGCGCTGCTGGCCTGGCGCCGGATCCTCGCGTAGTTTCTCGGCATAGAGCCGCTTCACGAAGGCGCTGGCCGCTTCATGCACATCGGCCGATCGCGAGCGATCCGCGCGGTATGCGGGCGACAGCTCGCGCGCCAGGTCGGTGTTGATAACCCGGCCGCCTTCGCTGGTCAGGCCCAGCTCGGTGTCATCGATCGCTTCATAGGCCGCTCGCGCCCGCGCGAAATCCTCGCCAATCCAGCGCTCGAGCGCGGTTCCGGGATCGTCCGGTTCGGCTTGGGGCCGCTGCAGCAGCCTGATATCGTGCCAGGCGCTTTCGGCCGCCATCCGCACGCCAGCGCCATCGGGCGCGTCGAACAGCGCCGCCGTGTCATCATCGAACAGGCTTGGCCCCGCATCGCCGGCGGCTTGCGCCGCATCGGCTTCGCGCGGAGTTAGTTGTTCATTCTCGAGGAGATCCGGCCCTTGAGGCTCGCCAGGGCGTCCGCTTCCGCCAGCGCCATCGCCAAACCGGACAGCTGGTCCAGCCTCTCGGGCGAGATCATCGAGGTCGAGCTTGCGGACTGCGCCAACGAAGTCGCGGAGGACTCGGGCGATGGGCTCGCCACTGGCGAGCCGCCTTGCTGCCTGGTCGAGGAGATCATTGACCGCATTCCCTTTCCTTAGCGCCAAACGATCGACCAGGGCAAGCGCCTGCGCATTGCCGGCCGCGGCCGCGGCGCTGGCGTCCACATCGATCCGGTTACCGCCTTCTTCCAGCGTGTCGGCATTGCGCACCGCCACCTGGAACGCGCCCTTCATCTTCCGCAGCTCTTTGAGCGCGCGGTCCAGCAGCTTGGCCCGCTGCGCAAACAGCCCGGTCACCAGCTGTTCGCTCCCGAACAGGCTTTCCTGCGTTTCGCTTGTGAAGCCGGCTTCGCGCGCCTGGCGGATAATCGCTTCGGCCTGCAGCCGATTGGGTGGATCGGTTTCGTTCAGGATCCGCACCATCGCCATGTGGAGCCTAGGATCTTCCACCAGCGCGCCGATCGCCGCGCCGTAATGCTCCGGGATCACTTCATTGATGATCGCGCCGAAGGCTTCGGGATCGAGCCGCGCCAGCGCCTTGCCATCGCGCACCAGCGCCGATCGCGGCGGCAGGCGGCGCAGCACATCGTCGCCATCCAGCCCCAGGTCGCGGAAGATCTTGGCCGCGTCCGTGGCGGTGCCGGTGCCTTCACCGATGTTCTTGAGCGCGGTCAGGATCCGGGCATCCACCGCGCTGAACCCATCGGCCTCGCGCAGCACAAAGGCGTTCAGCCGGATCGGCTCGCCGGTCGCCGCCTGGATCCGCTTGGCCAGCCCCAGGCGCTGGTGCCCGTCCGCGATCAGCCTTCGGCCATCGACCGCTTCCCACACCGTCACCATGCCGGCCGCGATCGGATCCCACTGTTCGACACCCTGCAGCCGCTCGGTCACGCCGAACTGGTCGCCGCCCGATTTGAACTGCATCAGCTCGGCATCCACGCCGATATCGTCAGCCGCAAAATCGCTCACCACCACCGCCCGACCATCGACCGCCACGCGCGGCCGTTCGGCATCAAGCGCAGCCGGGCGCAACACCGGCCCATCCGAAAGATCGAGCCCGGCGAGGGACGCGCCCCCACGCGCCTCGCCGGGCGCCCCGCCCACTTGCGCCATGATCGTATCCAGCGCCTCGCCCACGGTCTTGCCGCCGCCGAGATAGCCGGGGTTCTGCGCAATCGCTGCAGGGCCGAAATAGTCGCTCACCGGCGCATCGCGCGGCGCGCGCGCCAGCTGCACCGCTTTGTCAGCGCCGGCAAAATGCGCCAGGTAAAGATTGCCGGTGCTGGCGCGGATCCCCGCGCGTTCAAGGATCGCGGCATTCTCGCGCAGCAGCCGGTCCATCAGCCGTTCCTGCACCGCCGGATCGAACCGCCGCCCCTGCCAGGCATTGGCCGCCACCGCGCGGCTTACCCCGAATTCGCGGGCATAGAGATCCACGAAGGTGCTTTGGATGAACTGGTAACGGCCGCTGGCGCTCGATCCCATGCCGTTCACCGCGGCATCATTGCCGCCGCTTTCCGGCCCGCGGATCGCCGCCTTCACCGCGTCGAAATCATCGCGTGGCCCCGGATCCGCGGCGCGATCGCCAGGGATCCGCTCGATCTCCACCGCCGGCATGGTCCGCCCGGCCGCGGCAATCTCGCCTTCGCTCGCGATCCGGCCCTGCGCCAGGGCATCGGCCGCCTGTTCCAGCTTGGCCCGGTGCGCGTCCAGCGCCTCATAGGTGCGCACGAACGGGCTGCTGTCGTCCAGCTCGGCTTCGCGCTGCAGGATCCGCAACGCGGCTTCCTGTTCGGGCGTGCGCAGGTTCTCCGGCACCATGTCGGCAAAGGCCTGGGCCAGCTCGCGATCGCCCAGGCGCCCCTCGATCGCATCGCGCACCGGCTTGGCCAGCTCATAGGCCTTGGCGTCGATCGCGCGCACCGCACCGGGCGCCAGCTCGATCCCGCCGCGCAGCGCCGCCGCGCCCACGCCGGCCGCCGCGATATTGAGCGCCGCTTCGCCCGCAGTCAGATCCGGCAGGCCCAGCTCGCGCCGGTTGCGCTGCGCCGTGGGCAGCATGGCCGCCTCGATCCCGGCATTGACCAGGCCTTCGGTCAGCAGCCGCTGGCCCAATGTCTTGCCGAAGCCGCCCAGCGGCAGCGAATAGAGATTGACCGGATCGGTCATGGCACCGCCCATGGCACCGATAAAGCCCGCGGCCGCATTGCCGCGCGCCATCGTGTCCTGCAGGCCGGCGATCCGCCCGGCTTCATCCTTGCGCCAGCGGCGCTCATATTCCTCGATCGTATCGGGCAGCTCGGCAAACAGGCCGCGTTCGCGCTTCATCCGCTGGACGTCGCGCCACACCGCTTGCGGATCGACCGTGCCCGTGGCGGGATTGACATAGGCGGTGAAGCTGCGCCCCGGGTGCGCTTCCAGCAGCGCATCGATCACCGGCCGATAGGCATCGACTTGCCGCGCTTCGACGAAACCGGCGGTGTCCGCCCGCGCCACGCCGAAGCCCGCCGCCACCGTTTCGCCAAAGCCCGGCGCTTCGCGCGTGTCACCGGCGCCAGGAAGGCGGGCGGCCGCGGGATCGAAATCGAGCACCGGCCCGCTCATCGCGATCCCACCTTCACGCGCCACACCGTGCCATCGGCCCGGCGCAGCTGGCGCTCGCCGGCCGTGCGGAATTCATAGATCCCCGGGCCAACCGCCACCGGATAGGCGCGCGACAGCGTGGCCGGGGAACCATCGGGATTGACCGGCGGCTTGGGGTCGCGCCGCGCGGCTCCCACCACTTCGTCCGCGAACTCGCGCTGCGTCCGGCCGGCCGGCAGCAGGAACCAGCGATCGCCCCAGGTTCTGAAGCCGCCGCGCTGCTCCACCCCGGTGCCCGTCGCACCCATCGCCAGGTTCAGCGCGCGTTGCCACACCGGCACGGTCAGCACGCCGCCGGTCCTGTCGAGATCCCCGGCCACGATCTGCTTGGCGGTTTCATAGATCGCGTCGCGCTGGTCCGCCGGCACCGCCACCATCGCCCGGTCAAACCGCTGCTTGGTGTCGGCCCAGCCTTCGGCCAGGTCGAGATCGTCGCGCAGCTGGTCTGACAGCAGCTGGCGATTGGCTCGCAGCAGCTCGCGCCCCTGGCGCGCCACACTGCGCGTGTCGGGCGGCAGCGTCGCCAGGATCGGCAGTGTCTGATCGCGCGGGTCGACCAGCCTGGCCGCGGCCATTGCCTGCGCCGGCGGCAGGCGGTTCAGCAGCGCCAACACGCTTTCCTCGCCCTGGCGGCCGCTGTCATAGGTGCTGGCCAGCGCCGCGGCTTCAGTCTTGGACAACACCGGCACCGGGCTGCCACTCGCCTGCGTCGCGGCCGCGGCCCAGCGCGATCGCGCCGCCACGCTCGCCGGATCGTTGAAATCGATCGGCGGCGGCGCCGCTTGCCCGCCCTCGCGCGCATAGAAGCCCACCGGATCTTCGGTAAACCGGGTGGCGATCGCCGGCAGTTTCTGTTCGATCCAGCGCAGCTCGCGGCTTTCCGCATCGCTGCGCCGGTCCTTGCCGCGCAGCACCGCCATGCGTTGTTCCAGCTGCACCGGCGGCGCGCCCTGATAGGCCCGCGCAAACACGCTGTCGGCCGCGGTGCCATCCAGCTCGGCCACCACATCGGGCATGCCCAGCGCTTCGGCGCGCTGGCGCAGCCCCGCGATCTGGTCGGTGCGATCGAGCCCTTGGCCCACTTCCTCACGGAACAGCCGCAGATCCTCGCGCAGCATCGCCTTGGCCTGGTTGGCGGCATATTCCTCGGCCGCTTCGGCCCGGCGGATCTCCACCGCCGCGCCGCCCAGCAGCGCGTCCACCTGCTTGGGATCCAGGATCTCGTCAAAGGCGCCACTGTCCAGCATCGCCTTGGCCAGCTTCGGATCCTGGTCGATCCGGCCCTGCAGGAACGACACCGCCAGCACCTGCTCGGTTTCGGTGCGCAGCGCGTCCTTCACCTTATCGCTGGCTTGCAGCCCGTCGATCGCGTCCAGCTGGATCAGCAGCTCGGCGGTGTAATCCTCCGGCTTTTCCAGGCGGCGGGTCCGGTTGGCGCTGGCATCGCGCGCGTCGCGAAACTTCTCCTGCGCAACTTCGGCGCCGCGCAAGGTCTGCCAGTCGCGCTCGCCATCGCGGAAAGCGCTGCCCCAGGTGGCGGTTGCCACCCGCGCACGCTGGCGCACTTCGGGATCCGCGATCCCGTCCAGCAATGCCTTTTCGCGCTCCTCAAAGCGCTTGGCCAGGCGATCGGCATGCCCGGGATCATATTGCTCGCGGCCGGTGCGCGATTCGGTGGCCAATTCCTCGCGCAGCGTGGCAAAGCCCAGCTGGAAATCGGTCCATTGCTGGTTGGCCTCGAGGCGCCGATCGATCCGCTCATCCTCGGTCTTTTCACGGCCGATCGTGCGCGCCAGGTTCCCCACCGCGTCGGCCACGCCAGCGCCAAAGGCTTCGGGCCGCGCGGCCGGCATCGGCGCGCCCGGCTGCGGCGCGATCCGGCTGCGATATCCCTCGGGCAGCGAAGCCATTACCCACCCGCCCGGCGCGCCTGCGCCCAATCGCTCTGCATGCCAAAGGCTTCAGTGGCACCGCCCAAGATCCCTTCGACCAGGGCAAAGCGGCCTTCGCGCTTGGCCAATTTTGCTTCGCGATCCAGCGCTTGGCTGCGCGTCACGCCCTGGCGGCGCAGCTCGAGCACATCAAGCGCCACTTCCACCTGGCTTTCGCGCAGCGCGTCCATGGCCGTGCCGCCCGATGCAGCGCCTTCCAGCCCGCTGCCGGCCAGCAGCGCATATTGCTCGCCGATCTTGCGGCGCGCATCCTCGCGCACACGGCGGATCTGGCCGGAGGCGGCAACGCGCTCCTCGCGGGCCTGGCCGCGCAGCGACTTGGCGCGCGAATTGCCGGCCATCAGGCCGCCCACCCCTTTGGCGATACCGGATCCCAGGGCCAGGAAAGGAAGTGCCTGCATCAGTCCACTCCATCCAGGCGTTCGAACAACATGAAGGTTTCGCTGGCGCCGCCATACAGTCGCAGCACATGCGCCGGCCGAAAGCCCAGCAGCCTGGCCCAGCGGCATTCCGGTGTCGGCTCGGCCATTGCCACCTGGACCAGCGCCCAGGGATCCATCCAGGGATAGCGCGCGGCCATGTCCTCGATATCGGCGGCCCGCGCGATCAGCTCGATCCGCGCCAACCCCGCGCCGGCAATCTCGGCCCGCATGAAGCGCGTCAAGGCCAGATGATCGGCGCCGATTCCCTCCGCCAGCAGCGACCAGGCCAGGCCATGCCGCCCGGCGAAGAACTCGCTGATCCCGAAGCACGCGATCGGCCGGCCCGCCACCCACGCGGTCCAGGCTACGTCCTGGTCCGCCAGGATCTGCGCTTCGGCTTCGGTCAGATCGGCCGGCATGCCCAGCACGGTCAGCTGGCTTGGCTGGCGCTCGATCTCGAACAGATCATTGGGCTCGAGCCGGTGGAAAGCGATCTCACGCATCGTTCCAGCTCACATCCATATTGAGAACCGCCAGCGTAACCGTGCAGGGCAACGGATCGTCGTGGATCCAGCTGGCCCGCCCTTCGCGGTCGAATTCCGCATCCACCAGCCCTTCGCTGTCGCCCGAGAACAGCGGGATCTGCTGATCCATCAACTGTTCGCCGCGGCGCAGGATAACTTGCTCGGGCACCGGTTGCCCCGGCACCGCCACTTTCAGGCCCAGCGTTTCCAGCAACCGCGAAACCACCTTGACCACGCGCTGGCGCAGGCCGGTGGATCCGCCGCCCTCGCGCCGCACATGCGGGCGCAGCGTGGTGGCCAGCGCGGTATAGGGCAGGCCCACGATCGCGATGTAATCCTGCCCCGGCACCACTTCGGCCGGAAGATCCAGCGTGCCATCATTGGCCACGGTCAGATTGCGCACCACCACCCCGTTGACCAGCGCCACCACCGCCTGGCCGGCCAGGTGCGTCAACCCGGTAAAGCTGCCATCGCCGCCGGTAGCTTCGATCCGCACCCCGCCATCGACATAAAAGGCTTCGGCCAGATCCGTGCCCAGCTCGCGCCAGGACGTCTGTTGCCAGATCTCGCGCACCGGATCGCCGGCGGCATTGTTGCGCTCGACCAGCAGCCACATTTCATCGGTCTTGCCATCAACACCCACCACCGACACGCCCGACAGCGCGCGCGCGCCGCCGCCCAGCACGAAGCGGGAAAAGCCGCGGATCTCGCTGCGCGTCTTGGCATGCACCACCAGTTGGCCATCAGCCCGCACCGCGTAAACCAGCGCATGCGGCACCCGCTGATAACCCAGCTGCACCACACCGCCGGCGGTCACATGGCGCGCCGCCGCGGTCAGATCCGGCGCGTCATAGCGATCGCGGCCAAAGTCGTAATCCGCGCTGCGGATCCGCCGGCCGCCGCGCTCGATGAACACGGTTTCGGTGCCGATCTGCACCGGGAACACCAGCTCGCTGCCATAGAAACTTTGCGGTTCGGCCTCGATGTTCTCGCCGGAAAAGGCCGCCCCGGCATTGATCTGGCCAATCGCCAGCTCGCGCGTGGCCGTGCCGACCAGCAGCTTGCGATCGCCGCTTACCCACAGCGGCGGATCCTCGGCCGCGATCGTGCGCCGGAAGCCAAGATCCGCGGCAAGGATTCCGCTGGTGCTGGTGGCCTGGTAATTGACGCGGCCCCCGCCGTAATCGTCCACCACCGATCCGACGATATCCAGCCCCTTGAAATCGAGCCGGCGCCCCTTGAAGATCGACACCAGCGAAGGCCAGCCTTCGGCCGCGGAAAAGGCCTGCAGCGCCCATTTATAGGTGCCGCCGGTCAGGCTGTCGGGCAGGCGGCGCAGCACCGTGGCGGTCACCTGCGTAGCGCTCACGAAACTGTCGATCCGCGCAATCCCGAAGCGATCGTGCAGATAGGTCCACTTGACCCCGTATGGCCCCTTGTCGTTGAGCAGGTCATTGGCCAGCTGCCCATCATAGAAGCTGCCTTCGCTATGCAGCGGTTCGACCGATCCGGTGGTGCCGGCGGTGGCAGCCTGGTAAACCCGGCCTTCGTTGCGCACCTTCTTGCCCACCGTCACGCTTTTCATGCCCGGTTCCCACTGGACGATATCGGCGAAATCCACCGCCTCGAGCCGCACCAGCGATCCGACATGCCCGGCCACGAAGGTCGCAGCGCTGGCCGTCAGGGTGATTCCGACACCGCTCACACCACTGGCCGTGATGGTCACCGCCTCATTGCTGTTGGTGTCCAGGAACGGCCCGTTTTCCAGCGTCAGCACTTCATAGCCGAAGGTGGTGGCGCCGGTGCGCCGCAGCGCGCCGGGCGGGTGCGAGCCGTGATTGAGATACAGCCGATCGAAGCTTTGCTGGTGCGACAGATAGGGGGCTTCGGCGGCCGAATAAGGCGTGGTCACTTCATAGGCCACGTTCGGCGCGGTTTCGATCCGACCGCCGTTGGTGAAGAACCTGACCTTGAACTCGCTCCACTCGAGCACGTATTCCTGTTCGATCGAGCGGCGAAACGCAGTCAGCCAGCTGGCACTCGCAGCGGCGGGGCGCACCATGGCAAAGCCCTGGCGCTTCACCAGCGGCCCTTCGTTCAGCGCCACGAAGTTTTCGCAGCGCTGCAGGCCATAGGCATATTGCTCGGTTTCCACCCGCCCTTCCAGGTGCGGGTCCAGCTCGGCCGCCATGAAGCCGGTCAGAAGGTGACGCACCGCCGCCATCAGCCGCCATCCACCCAATTGCCCAGCGTGCTGGCGCTTTCGCCGGTAAACCGATCGGTTACCCAGCTGCTTTCTTCATGCTCGATCGGCGGGTTTTCGATCGCATCGGCGCCCTTGGCATCGCCCAGCGCCGCCAGATATTCGTTCCAGGTGCCACCCCTATCAAAGGAACTGCCGGCAATCCGGTTGCCGATTGCGCAGGCGATCCGCAGCGCAAAGGCCAGCGTAAACCCGCTGTCGAACTCGGCCGGCTCGGTTACATCGCGCAGATAGCGGATCTGCAGCGGGCCGGCGGTGTCGGCCAGGATCCGGCGCCCCTCGAGCTGGTAGCGCAACCGCTCGCTGCCATACAGCTCGATCAGTTTCAGGCAGTCGCTGGGCAGCTGGAATTGTGCATCATAGCCGTGCACCGGCACTTCGTTCAGCTTGGGCAGCTCGGCGCGCTTCATGGCGAAGTTCCAGCCACCGTCGCGCAGCGCGGCCTTGCGCTCGATATCCCACACCGCGGCCACATTGCGGCCCAGCACGGTATCGTCGCCCGGCGAATTCAGCCGGGCGCTGGTGCCCACAGCCACCGCCGCCCGGTTGGCGATTTCTACATAACTGGCCACGCGCGCCCCGCCTCGCTATCAGACTGGCGGGAAGTTTTCGGCCAGGATCTTCGCGGTGATTTTCTCGAGCAGGTGGATCACTTCCGCGCGGCCCATCTTCGTATAGTCGATGTTCACGCTGATCGTGTCGCTCTGCGCCTCGGCGCTGCCGGCCGCCACCACAATGTCCTTGCGATCGGTGGCACCGTATTTCCCGGTATATTTGACTTGTGGCATTGCTCACTCCTTGCGCGGTGTGGGGAAGGGCCGCTTTGCTCCGACGCAGCGCTGCCCTTCCCCTGGGCCGGCCCGGCTCGCGGGGGCCGGCCGCATCGGACTGACTTGCAGCGGTCAGCCGATTCCGGTGAATTCGAGCTCGAAGGTCAGCGCCACCGCCGCGCCGATCCCGGCCACGGTGAAGGTAGCCCACAGCGCTTCATCATCATCGCTCGGCACATCGTCCAGCGTGCTAGCCAGCGGTCCGATCGGCGTTGGCGTGTCGGTCACGGTCAGCGTGCGGCCGGTGGCATACTTGCCGGCCGTGGTAGCGTCGCCCACCGCGATCTGCGTGGTAGCAAGGCTGGTGCCGGTGGTCAGCCGGATCGCAGTCAGCTTGGTGCCGCGCGGCCGCTTGCCAAGATACAGGCGATCGCCCGCAGCAATAGCCTGGTCGGTCGGCTTCGAAGCCAGGGTGACGAAACGCGACGCACCAACCTGGCGGCCATCGCTGCGATCGGGCGGGATCTTGGTGCCATCAGCCACGCCCTTTTGCTGGATTGCATAAAAATCAGGCATTGTCTTTCCCCTTGTCTGGCTCCCCGGCGCGGATGCACCGGATCATGGCCTAAAGGGCGGGGCCACTAAGCCCCGCCCGCTATGGTCAGCCCTTCTGGTTCAGGATGATCCCGCACATGCCGGCCTGCGTGCGCGTGGCCGCCAGCGTGGTCCCGGCGAAATAGCCCTGGCTGAACCGCATTTCGGGGATCTTGCCCACCTCGGTGCGCAGCCGTTCCCAGTAATTGGCCATCAGCCCGCCAGCCACCCAGAACGGGGTCATGCGATAGCCGCTGCCATCGGTCGCCAGGCCGGGGATCGACACCAGCAACGGGTTGTCGAGCTCGAGCCGGATGAAATGGAACCCCAGCATGCGGATCAGATTGCCGTTGGCATCCACCGCCGCGCCGAACGCCTGCTGGAAATCGGCGCTGGTGGCCGGCACTTCGTCCAGCAGCGCGTTGTTGTCCTCGGCAGTCAGCACGCAGAACTTTTTGAGGTTCGGATCCACATAGGCTTCGCCCAGCAGCACATTGGCTTCGCGCAGCTTGCGGGTGTTCATCTTCTGCGCACCGGCCGCACCGCCGGTGGTCACCGGGATGATCTGGCCACCCGGGAACGCAGTCACCGTGGTGCCATCCTTGCCGCTGATGATGTTGCCGTAGAAGCCTTCCAGGATCCGCTGATCCTTGGCGCGGTTGATCGTGCCGGCCGCGGCCATCGTGGCGCTGCCGCCCAGGTCGATCATGGTGGCCAGCTGGTCCGCCCGATCCACCACGTCAGCGTCATAGAGCTCGTTAGGCTTTGACAGCCACACACCGTCATAGGTGCGGTTGCCCCATTCGGTCTTGCCGTGGCGGCCCTCGGCCTCCTTCGGCGCGGTGTTGCCGACCAGATCCTTGATCTTGATCTTTTCGGCGCTGGCATCGTCCTGGAACATGACCGCGCCCGACGATTCAAGCGCGCTGCGCTGCTGCTGCAGCACCATCTCGAGGTTGTTCTGAAACTTGACTTGGAAACTTGCTGGGACGTTCTGGCTCATCGCGCCCTCCGTCAAAATGGTTGTGCCAAATTGCGAAGGGCTTGCCGGCGCGCCGGGCCTTTCTATCGTTTAACGCCCGCGTTCGGCGGCTGCTCCGCAGCTGGGCTCCGGGCCGATCGGCTTGCCGGAGGCTTCCCTAGCCGGTCCTGCGTCCACCCCGGGGGTAAGGCCGGGGCAGACGCATTTTCCGCTGGTGGGCCTAAAATCCTGCGAAGCCCTGGGGTTTGTCAAGTCCCTTTGTAAGTTATCACCATACGATCAGGCGCGCATTGCCACGCTCTCGGCGCGCTCGGCCGCGGCCGCCATCGCCTCGTTTGCGCGGTTGTAGCGGGCATTCTCGGCGCTGCCCGGGACCATCGCTTTGGCCAGCACTTCGGGATCCGCCTTAATCGCCGCGATCTCGGCCTTGGCCTGTTCGGCGGTCATGCCGAAACTGCGACTTGCACCGCGCACCAGGCTGTCCTCGCTGAAATTGCTGCCCATCTTGGCCAGCAGGTCCAGCGCCTTGCCGGGGCCGCTCGGCATGCCGCGCAGATATTCCATGTCGGCGCGGGTCAACCCGGCATCCTTGGCTGCGGCATTGACATTGGCCAACTTGGCGTCGCGTTCCTCACCCCACGCCTTGACATGCGCGGCCGCCTTTTCCGCCAGTTCCTTCACCGCCGCGTCATACTCGGCGATCTGCGCCTGGATCTCGGCATCCAGGATCCCTTCCAGCGCAGCTTTGGGCACGCCGAACTTGTGGGCATTGGCCACGATCCGTTCGGTCAGCGCGGTGTTGATCTCGATCGGATTGCCATCGGCATCCTTGGGCTGGGGAACGGCATAGCCCTCGGGCTTGTCGGGCACGCCGATCGCGCTGCGCCAGGCGGCGATTTCCTCGGGCGTAGCATTCTCGGCCGGCGGTTTCACGCCACCACCTTCCGAGATCCGCCGCTCGGCATTGCGCAACGACTTCACCAGATCATCCTGGGTCTTGAAACCCTTGGCCTTCACCCAATCGCGCAGGCTGGCGCTTTCGCCTTCGGGCACATCGGCCGAGATCGTGCCATACCAGTCAGGTTCCGCGGCACCGGCATTGCCGCCAGCTGCCGGATCGGCACCGGCATTTGCCGCCGCTGCGGCATTGGCTGCCGGATCTGCCGCACCGGCCGTCGCCGTGCCGGCATCGCCGCCGCCACCCAGCAGATCCGCCGCACCACCAAAATCGCTATTGCTATTCGAGTCCATCATCGAGCCTCATCAGTTGTTGGACAGCTTGTTCGTCCAGGTTGAGCCAGTGGAATAGATCCTCGATCACCTCGCGCTGGCCGGCGCGGCGCGCCATTTCCAGCGGATCGGATGAGAACGGGGATTTGAGCAGATATCCGTCGCGCAGCTCGGCCAGCACGATTTCGCCGGCGCGATGCACCTTGCCTTCGGGCGAGAGGAACAGCCAGCGCAGCACCATGCCAAACAGCGTGCGCCGCGCGATCGCCAGCGCGAAGCGCTCGGGCACGCCCTTGAACAGCGCCTTGACCCAGCGGCTCACCATGATCGCACGAAACCGCACCAGGTTTTCAGGGGAAACCGCCATCACACGGCCTCACCATAGCTGGTGGCCTGCGCCAGATCCTTCACCGCGCCGGCCGATTTTTCCAGCAGCTCGGCATCCACCGCGGCCGCCTGGGCCGCCTGTTCGTCCGCCATCAGCTTGGCCACTTCCTCATCGCTGCGCAGATAGCTCGGCTTCACCCCGATTTCTTCGGCCATGCCCACCGCCATCGCATCGGCATTCACGCGCAGCCGCACGTTGGGATCGATCTCGGCCAGGATCGGCAGCGCCTGCAGGTAACGCAGCGTCTTGGCGGTATCCTCGGCCCGCGCCATCATCGCCAGCGGGTTCTCATAGGCCATCAGGGGCCAGGCGCCGGCCTCGCGCACTTCCTCGGGGAAGTCCTCGACCTGGCCGGCTTCCATCATCAGCTCGAGATCGCGCTGCGTCATGGGGTGCTGCTTCTCGGTTTCGTAGCGGCCGGTATAAGGGCGCACCAGCACGCCTTGCTTGGCCATCACTTCCAGCACTTCGGTGGTGGTCATGCGCGAATTCGGATCGGTCAGGATCTTGTAGAATTCTTCCAGGAAGGAAATGCGGATCGGTTCCTTCTCGGCCTCGATCATTTCCAGCGCGATCGGCAAGCCGTTTTCACCGCCCGGCATGCGGCCCACCAGCGGCCGGCCCTGATCGTCCATGAAGCCGGCATTCAGCCCGCCGGGCTTGCTCGAGAGGCGCCGCGCCGCGCCCCCGTCATGGTGGAAGATCAGCGCCGGATCCACGGCTTTATGCGCCGCGCGCAGCGTGGTGTGCTTCATCGTGTTCACGCCCTGGATATGCGGCATGACGTCGAAGGCCGGGCTGCGGCCATAGATCTCGCCCGGGCTGGTGGTGTGGCGGCTCACCGACACCGGCATGCTCCGGTAACCCTTGCGCCGCACATAGATCTTTTCATCGATCGCCAGGTAGCGGCTGCTCACCGGATAGCGGTTGTGATCCCAGGCGTCGCGGTCCCAGCTGCGATTGGGCGCCACGACATGCAGGATATCGAACTTTTTGGCATCGGCCTGGTTGCGTTCGGGCTGCAGCGCCTCGAGCATCTTGGGCGTCAGCGCCTCGATCCCGAACAGATCTTCGCATTGCCGCGCGGCCAGGCCCATCAGCTTGCGGTGGAAGCGATCGACCAGGCCGGCAAAGTTAACGTCGATATAGCATTCCGACAGGTGCAGGCAGCGATACATCATGCCCTCGGGGCGCGCCTCACTCCACAGCGCACTGGTGCCATATCGGCCCAGCTGGTCCCAATCCTCATTCACCGCGATCGCAAAGCCGGTGTGCGATGCGTGGCGAATCCGCTTCATCCGCCGCCCGGTCGCCGCGCGCCACAGCTGCACGCTGCGTTCCTGGTTCAGATCTTCGTCCAGGAAAAACGGCCGGATATATTCATCCTGCTCGGGTGTGGTGATTGCCACCCCGGCCGCGGCGAACTTGCGCAGCGACAGCACATGCTGGCTGTCGAAATTCTTGGCCCCACGCAACGTGCCCGGTGTCAGCTTGTTGAAGCCGCCGGCGCCATGCGGGAACCGCTCATCGATCTCGCGCCAGCTTTCTTCCCACGGCGCACGCAGCTGCTCGAGCCGTTCCTGGTCGCGCAGATCCTGCTTGGCCAGCTCGGGATCCTGGATCTTGTCAATCATGCCACACACTCCGGGAAAAGGGTTTCCTGCGGCCGCCGCTGGAAGGGAGAGGGTTCGGCGGCCGCAGGCGGAACAACGTCAGACCAGGGTAACGTCGTCCTTCAGCTGGTGCGAAACACCGGGGCCAAGCGTCAGCTGGCCGCCCAGGCGCGGGATCCACGCCACCTGCTCACCTTCGATCAGCAGGGCATAGCCCACCAGCACGCGCGGCCCGCGCTCATCGGCCGGGCCCACCACCAGCAGTTCGGGCACCTCGAGCGACAGGCGCCCGCGCCGGAAACCGAAGGCCTCGCCCGGCACTTCCACCGGCGGCACGCCGGCCAGCTCACGCTTGCCATCAGAAAAGGCGATTTCGACCGTTTCGGTCGCCGCGATCAGTTCGGCCAGTTCGGCTATCTTGAGCTGGTCCCTGACCTTTGACAGCCGCCGCGGCTCGGTCCGCGCCAGCAGCACGTTGACCTGGTTGCGCGCGCGGGTTTTCTGCGCCTTCTCGGCCGCATTGCTGCGCTTGAGCTCGACCAGCGCCCGCGCCGCGCAATCGAGCGGATCAAACCCCTTGGCGGCCGCTTCTTCCTCGCTCGCCAGGTCCAGCTTGACCAGCACATAGACCAGCTTTTCGATCCCGCTGCGGGCGGATCCCGCCGGCGCTTCATCCGCGCCCGGTTGTGCCGCTTTATCGGCCATAGTGTCGTTCCTTTCCACAGTGTCAGCTGCCCACGATCAACCGGCCCAGGCCGCCCGCGGGCTCGCTCCCGCCGCCCATCGAGCGATCGGCCCGCGCGCCGCGGCGCCGCGCGAGTTCTTCCTCGCGATCGGCCTCGAGCATCGCTTCATCGCGCGTCACCGGCCCAGGCTGCACCACTCGCTTCTTGCCACGGCTGAACAGGCCGCCAATGCCAAGGCCCAGCAATCCGCCGGCGAACCTGGCAATCTTCTTCACGAAACCCATTTCATTATCCTCCTGCAAATACGTCGAACTCACTATCGAGCACGAACGGGCTGGGATCGAATTTCTGGCCGCGCAGCTCGGCAATCACGGTTTCCCCGTCGATCGCGGCATACTGCTCGGCATCGCAGATATGCGTGTGCACGGTGTCCGCGATCACCAGGTGACCGCGCTTCTCGCCATCGGCTAGGTCCGCTTTCTGGTAGCGGTAACCGCCCAAATGCCCCTTGATGAGGTGGCGACAGCTGGGATCCACGGCATAACCATCGCGCTCACTCATGGCCGACCAGATTGCTTCGTTGCGCAGCGCCGGCTTGTTGCTCTTGGCCTTGTGGATCGGCAGGTCCAGCTCGGCGCGCACGATCCGCACCCAATCCATCTGCTGGTCCTCGTTGTCGGTCGCGCGCCAGGCGGCCGGGTCGCACACGATCCGCACCATTTCAGGCCGTAGATCGAAAAAATGCTCGTTGAGCGTGGCTTTGAGCGCCTGGCCGAAGGCCTTGGCGCCAATCTTCGCCAGTTTGCCATCCTCGCGAAAGTTCACCAGCTCGCGCAGCGTGCGCAGGCCCAAATTGGCGGTGCGCTGGGTGAAGGCCGCGGCCGCATTCAACCCCTGGTCCAGCCCGATTGTCAGGATCCGGGAACGGTCCCACTCGACCGGTCGCACATGCGCGCGGAAATCGAACTGCGGATTGACCGGTTGCCCGAACTGCATCGGCACGAACTTGTTTTCCAGCATCCGCGCGACATAGTCGGGCCGGTGCTTGTTGGCCGCCGCCTGCAGCTTGTAGTAGCCCTTGGGCAGATTGTGCAGGTTCTCGGCCTCGGGATCGAGACCGCCGGGCTGGATGAACACTTCGATCAGCTCGCGATCGCCCAGGATCGCCTGCAGCTCGGGATCCACGATCTCGCCCAAATTTCGCTCGATCGCCAGCCCGTAAACCCAATTGTCCATGTAGGGCGCGTTCAGCGACATGATGATTTGCTGATCCACCACCAGGTCCGGGTCCAGGTCCGACGATCGCCCGATGCGGCCAGTCAGGAACGCCAGCAGCTCGGCCGGCTGCAGGTCAGCCTCATCGATCAGCACAGCCACCACTTCCCACCCGCGGCACGCTTCTTCCACCGACTTGTCGCCGATCGCGCGGAACTCGATTTCGAAATCGCACACATCGACCGGCCGGCCGGCCTCATCGGTATCCAGCACCAGGTTCAGCCGGTGCGTGTAGGGCGCCTTCCAGGTGAACTTGCCATCGGTTTCCGGGTGGATCCGGAACCAGCTGGGCAGCGTGTTCTTTTCGATGTTCGGATAGCTTTCGCGGATCACACCCACCCGCGCCTTGCGCCACAGCACGCCGCGCGCATCGCGCCGGCCGCCCTGCCGCATCGCCACCCGCCGCAGAGCGCGCAGCGCGGTGATCGTCTTGCCGGATCCCACCGGCCCGATGATGATCTTGATGAACGCCCTCGACAGCAGGAAGGCGTCCGAGATCGGCCCCGGCGAATTGAGGGTGCGGATTTCAAGCTCGCCGGTGATCGCGCTCATTCGTCGCTATCCAGGATCGGCAGCACGCCCTTGATTTCGTCGATCGTGCGGCCACGCGCCGGCCGCAGCTCGCCGATTTCTTCGCGCACCAGCACGCCGCGCACCGTGTGATCCACCTGCACCGGCTGCTTGCCGTGGAAATAGGGCGCTAACAGCTCGATGCAGCGGATCCGCAGCGATCGCGCTTCGGCAAAGGACAGTTGCTTTTTCGCCGGATCCACCTGGCCGCTTAACGCCACCATGGCCAGTTCATCCTCGGCCACGATCCGTTGCGCCGCCACCAGCGGGTCGGGCCCGAACTGCAGCAGGTAATTGACCAGGTCCGCCGAATTGCGATTCTTGGCCCCGCGCGGCCGGCCGATCTTGCGCTTCTCGCGGGCATGGCGCAGCACCGTCAGCGGCCCGGCGCCATGGCCAAGATCCTCTTTCGCTTCGGCCAGCTCCTCGCTGGTCAGGGGCTCGAACAGATCTTCCTGCGCCGCCACTTCCTCGGCCGCGGCTTGCGCCAGCTCGGCCTGCAGCGCGCCGGCCGCCTCGCCAAACTCGGCTTTTCCACCGTTTCCGAAGCGGTCAGTTGACACCGGGCATGCTCCCGCTAGCCTCGCAGGTCCGACGCAGCGCTGGATCCCCAGCCCTTCGCCACGCCGCCGCCCTGCACCCGATCGGGCACGGCAGCTCACCCTGGCCCGTTGCTGCCGCTGCAGCGCTGGATCCGGCAATCCCCCGGCCCCGGCCCGATTGTCCGCCTTCCCTTTTGGCGCCTTCGGCACCGGTGCGGCCGATCCCCGCGAATATCGTGGGCCGGCGGCAGCTGGCATCCTGCCGGCTGAAACGCGATCCAAATGCCGACACGGTCGCGCGCCAGCATGGTAGCGAGCGAACGGCCGCAAATGGGGGCACCGGGGGTGCCTGGCGGCACCCAGGGCGCAGCGCCAGGGCGCCGGCCGCGCGGGATCGATCCGCAAGCCTGCTAGGCTTGCGCTGCTGGCCGGAAACCAGCGTGAAATCAGCGCTTTGGCTCGATCCTTCCAACGTCACCCTTCCAACAGCGCCGCTCGAGCGGCCCGAAAACGGCGGATTTCCGCCATTTCTGTCCTGCGCGGGATCTCACCTGGTCGATCAGCTCGAGCAGCTGCGGCCGCTCGCCTGGTCCGCCCGATCGGCGCGCCCTGGTCGAGCTCGCCGGCCGAAAACCGGGAAACTTTCGCCGCGCCGCGCCAGATCGAGGCCCAGGAACGGGCGACCAGGCGCGGATCGCTGCGATCCCGTCACTTTCAGGTGGCTAAAATATGCAGATCCGCCGCGCCGCTGCTATGCGGTTCTATGTAGAACCGCATGGAACCAGCTAGAGAACTCACAACTATATGAGAACAAACGATATATATCAGTGGTTCTGCGGTTCTGTGAATTTCTGCATCCATCTATGCGCGCGCGTGCATGTGTCTGCGTGCGCATGAGAATTGCCGCTGATCGCCGGAACCGCCGGAACCAACAATAAAACAGCGCGATATCAATGCGATAGGCGTTCCGTGCGCGGTTCCGAGCGGTTCTACGCAGAACCCGCCCCGAGCCCGCATCGAACCCCAAGAATTGGCCGCCATTACTCTTGGCTGGCCAACGGGCCGGGGCTGGACTGGCTGGCGCCAGGTGGGCCGATCGCGCTGCGATCAGGCCAGTTTGAGCGCTCGCAATTCGCGGCCGCTTCGCGCCCGCTGCGAGCGCGCGTTTTCTGTCTTGACATGGCGGATTTCCGCCATGTCAGAGCCCTAGAGCGGGCCGGGGTTGACAAGGCGGTTAGAGCCTATTAATAGGCACAAACAGGCGGCGGCATTAGGCCGCGCCAATGGTCAGAAAGGACCGGCAAATGA
>CAZCNF010000025.1:0-12355 GCA_964500135.1 uncultured Porphyrobacter sp. | reverse complement strand
GCGCAACCAACCAGCTCGAGCTCGAGGCCTTGACCAGGGCCGCGCGCTGGACTGGCGCCGAAGCCGAACGGCTGCAGCAGGAGCTGGGCCTGCGCCTGGCTGCGCCGCTGCGTGGCAATCGCAAAGGCGCCTGCGTCCGGCAGCACGATGCCAGCGGCCTGGCGCTGTTCCAGGCCGCCAACGAACCCCCGCTTTTTTGAAAGGATCCACACATGGCACAGAAATCCAGCGGTGAAATCGAACTCGGCCAGGGCCGGACGTTCAGATGGATGCTGCAAGGCGATCGCATCCCCGAGATCTACGGGTGGATCGAGCGCAATTACACGATCGAGAAAGGCACCGGCGGCTTTTGGCGCACGGACGATCCGCAGGAGGCGGCGCGCCGCGCCCTGAGCAATTTCCCCGCTCAACTCATCGAAAAGGAACTCAACCAATGAACGACGCAGCCAATCAGATCGAGCCCGGGCAGATCTTTTGCAGCTCTTGGGGCTACGATCAGACCAACGTGGACTTTTACCGCGTGGTGCAGCTCAAAGGTGACTGGATCACGCTCGAGCCGATCGCGGCGCAACAGAGCTGGGATCCCAGCGGAAGCATGACCGGCCAGGCGATCCCCGCCGAACCGATCAAGGCCACCGGCAAGGCGTTCCGACGCAAACTGCTTCGGTTCGCTTCGGGCGCCAGCGCGCGGATCGCGTCCTACAGCTTCGCCTATCCCTGGGACGGGCACCCGATGCGCACCAGCTGCTACGCATGACCATGTCGAAAGGAACAGAACCAATGAACCAGGAACAGATCCGCGAGAAGCTAGCCCGCGCAGTCGGTGGCGAACAGCGCTTCGCCGAGAGCTTCAACGCTCGCACGATGTTCGACACCAGGAAGCGCGCCGCGCGCGAGCTTGACGATGGCGCCAGCACCTGCGCCGCCACGATCGAACAGATCCAGCGCGCGCTCGAGCGCGAAGGCCTGGCCGATCTTGCCGCGTTCGATGCGGCCGAGTTTGTCGATCGGTTCGTGCGCAAATGGTCCGCCTATCAGCACGCCGGCGCGCGCACGCTCAACTGGATGGTGACCGGGCCGGCCAAGTTCCCCACCAACACCAACCGGAAACGGATGGACACCGAACAGCGCCGCCTGGGCGAGCTGGTCGAATTCTATCGCGGCGCACCGGCGGCCGAGATCCGCAAGGCCAAGCGAGCCAGGGCCGAAGCGGTCGGGCCAGCCGGCCTGGCGCTGGGCGAGCTTGCAGATCTGCAGCAGCGCCTGGCAAAGCGTGAAGCCAACCAGGAACGCATGCGCACGATCAATGCGCTGATCCGCAAGCACAAGCTGGCCGCCGGCGACGGTGCCCGCCTTAGCGAGCTGGCCAAGGCTGCCGGCCAGGACATGAACCCGAACTTGTGCGGCATGATCCTGCAGCCCAGCTATGGCAAACCGGGCTTCGCCAGTTATCAGTTGAGCAACAACACCGCCGAGATCCGGCGGCTCAAGGATCGGATCACCCAGGTCGAAGCCAAGGCCGCGCGGATCGAGGCCGCGCCCGATCAGCCGGCCGAGCTCGAGGCCGGCGGGATCCGCCTGGTCGAAAATGCCGCGATTGATCGGGTGCAGCTGCTGTTCCCTGGTAAGCCGAGCGACGAGATCCGCACCAGGCTAAAGCGCAGCGGCTTTCGCTGGTCGCCGCGCGAAGGCGCGTGGCAGCGCCAGCTAACACCCCGCGGGGTCAACGAAGCACGCTTGATGCTTGAGCAGCTGGCGCCCGCGCTAGCAACTTAAAGGGCTCGCCGTTGGAGCGGCGAGCCCATGACCATGCAAAGGTCGAAATGAAAGCTAGCCTCCCATGATGGAGCAGTCAATCAGAGCCGGGGCGATCCCTCGGCTCTTTTCGTCACAGCAGCTGGCCTTGCCCCTCGCTTCGCTTCGCCTGGCGCCAATGCCACAGCGTGCCGCCGCGATGATCGGCCGCAAAGCGATACCAGGCGCAATCGTCCGTCGAATCGTGTTCGCTGCCAGCAAACCATTTGAGCCGCCCCACCGGCACGATATCGCTGCACAGCCGGCCGAATGGCGCCGCGCGCGCACTCGCCTTCCATCCCGTATCGAACAGGCACCAGATCGGCGCGATCGTGGCCAGGTGCCGGATGATCGGATGCAGCATGCCGCGATCCCACGGCGGGTTCGTGATGAACATCGCGGCGCGGCCGAGATCCGCGCGGGTTAATTGCAGGGCATTGCCAATGCCGATCGGCCAGCGGTTGCGCAGGCAATGATCCTGCGGCTCGAGCTCAAGCGCCCAATCGCACACAAGGCCGGCCGACTCGAGCAACTGGATCAGATCGCCGGCGCCGGCGCACGGCTCGGCAAACACCGTGGCCGCCGGCACATGCGGCAGCAGCGCATCCACCGCGCGCCGGTCAATCGTGCGGTAAAAGTCGTTCTTGCGCCGCGGCTTCACCGTGCCGGTGGCGCGAGATAGCGTGCTCACCCCACCCCTTCCAGCTGTTCGGCCAGCCACTTCGCCGCCGCGGCCGGCCGGCTTGCGTCGGGCAGCTCGCTTTCGTCCAGCACCGCGTGCAGCGGCACCAACACGGCAGTCAGCGATCGCCGGCCGAACTTCACCTTGACCCCCTCGATCGCGCCCGGCACACGCGCCAGCGAGCTGGCCCAAATGCCGTTCCACACCTGGCCTTCGTAGATCTTCGCCAGCCCCTGGTGCGAATTCGCCACCGCCAGGAAGCCGGGCACATCGCTTTCGAACTGCGTAGATCCCCAGCGGGCCGATCGCACCAGCTCGCCTTTGAGGTTGCGCTCCTCGGCGTGATAGCGCGCGTTCACCAGCTTTAGCCCGATGTTCTGCAGCCGCTCGCCGGCGCGCTCGCCGCGCGGCCGATTGCCGTTTTCCAGTGCCTCGCGCTCAAACATCGGCAACATGGCATGCGCCACCGCATCGCCGATCCAGCTGGCCAGCTCCTCGCGTTCATCCCCGCCGCGCGCCTGGACCTGGCTTGACGTCAGGTGGTTGACGCATTCGACATGATCGGGATCCGCCTGGCTCACTTCGCGCAGCCGCTCGGGCCGGCACTTGTCGGCCCAATCGCGCACTTCCTCATCGTCGGGCAATCCATCGGCCGTGTCCCAATCTAACAGCAGCACATCGGCACACGCCAACAGCGTGCCGAACTGGTCGCAAGCGCGGTTTTCATGGCCGGTCGCGGCCAGCGCTTCGTGATACTTGCGCTTGGTCGCCTCGAGCCGGTGCCAGCCATCCACCATCCGGCGCAGCAGCTTGCGGCCCAGCAGCGGCAGCTTGAAGCTGGCCAGGTCGGGCGCGATCGCGCCTTCCGGCAGCGGTTTGAGCTCGAGAATGGCCAGGCGGCTTTTGTCCTGGGGCTGCAGCGGTGGAATGTTGATCGAGCTGAACCAGAACAGGCTGCGCAGCGTGAATTCGTGCGCCTGATGATCCTGGCCGCCGCGGTGCATCTTGTCGCCGCTGCTGGCAATGCGCGCCAGCTCGATCACTTCCTTGACCTTGCGGTTATCTTCGCCCGCCTCGATTTCATCGATCATCACCGGCACGGTGGCATTCTGCAGGCTCTGGCGGATCGCGGCGCTGCTGGCATTGCCGGTGCGGAACACCCCATCGCCCAGCAACTGGTGCACCACCCCATCCTGGCCGTTCAGGGTCGATTTGCCGGTGCCGCGGCCGCCGGTGATCCATACGTTCGGCCGCCATTTCAGGCCGCCACCCACCATACCGCCGCCGATCGCGCCCAACAGCAGCCGCGGATCCAGGTGCGGCCGGCGCCAGTTCCAGCTGATGAGCAGCCGCATCAGCTCGCGCGCTGCGTCCTGCCCCACCGGATCTTCGAACGGCCGCGGGATCCGTTCGGCGCCCGGGTAAACCGATCCGGCATGCACGCCCGGGTCGATCCAGCTCCACCGCTTGATCGCCCCTTCGGCGTTATGCTCGCTGGTCAGCAGCTTGTCGCCGCAATGCAGCACCAGCCCCGTCACATTGTGCGCATGCGCACCCAGGCCGCGCACCTTGCCGGCCGCGGTGAAGATCCCGCGCCTGGCGCATTCCTCGATCAGTGCCCGGCTTGCCTCGGCCTGGTCGAACCCCACGATCTCGCTCGGCTGCACCAGCACGCGATTGGCGCCGCGGCCCTCGTATTTCGGCGCGGACCATTGCGGGAAATGTTCCTCAAGCCAATCGGACTTGTCGCCGAACAGCGCGATCAGCGCGTTCTTGCCGTGCTTCGTGCCCGCTTCCAGCCCCACCAGCTGGCCGCTCGCGTCCAGGTAATAGCAGGTCTGGCGCCCGTCGATCGAACTCTTGATCCCCAGCGGCTTGACCGGGCACCCGGGTGGAAACTTCGGCCGCTCGCGCACCTTGCGATCGGTCGCATCGCCGGCCGCCGCCAGCTGCGGCGCCAGCTGCGGATTGTCCAGCGCTTCGCGGATCTCGGCGGTGCTGTCAGTCACGCGGCGTCTTTCCCTCTCAATGGACAATTGCCTTCAATGCATTTCTGCCCGAACCAGGCGGGCACCGGCCCGCCACCACGCGAACCATGGCGGGTGCCGTACTGGCACCAGGCCTCGCCGGCCGCGCGCCGGCGCTCCTCGAGCGGCGCCACCGGCGCCGGCCCGGAGCCGCGCCATTTCTCGGCGGCTTGCTCCATCCCGCTTGGTGCCAGGCCCAGGTCGATCAGGTTGAACGGGCGCGCTGGCGAGGCATTCGCAGGGTTCATACACGCTCCCGCCGCGGCCCCGCTTGGTCCTGCCGGTGCCTCGCCTTCGCAGCGGTCCCTCGATCGGGTCGAAGGCCGCGCCCTTGCCGCTGGTGGAACTTCCGCGGCGGGAATCGGATTGGCCGGCGCCTCGATCGCGCGCCGGATCAGCCGCATCGCCACCATGATCCTGGTGGCGCGCAGCAGGTGGCGATCGCGCAGCTGCTCGGATCGGCGCCCGCGCGTCATGCTGGCCATGGCGGCACCACCACACCATACAGCGCCGTCGAACACCGAAGCCAGATCCGCAACCGGTTCAGGTCGCCGGCCGCGCCGCATGGTTTGGCCCCGAAAGGGTGTCGCAGCCAGAAGTGTCTGCGCTTGAAACCTGGCCGGTCGAACAGCTCGGCTTCGTCGAGGTAAATTTGCGTCATGCCACATGCCCCTGGCTGGTGCTGCCGGCCAGCAGCCATTCGTTAATGTCCTTGATCCCCTTTGGCGGCATAACCAGCGCCACCTCGAGCCCTCGCGCCTGCTGCTGCGCGATCGATCGTTCCAGCTGGTCCCTGGCCTTCACGTTTTCGTCGCGATCGGCCACGATCACCACGCGCCGCGCCACCGGCGGCAGCACGATGGCTCCGATATTGGGCAGGCTGATCGCGGCGATCACGCGGGCTTCCGGCTTTACCATCGCCACCGCCAGCGCATCCTCGATCCCTTCGGTGATATAGATCCGCTCGCCTTCGGCCATTTGCCGCATGATCACCCCGCTGCGGCCCTTGTGGATCGGCACGAATCCGCCCCACATATTGCCCAGCACCATCTTGGCGGTCGCCTCGGGCGCGCCCTGCAGTTTCACCCATCCCCTGGTCCGGTGCTCCTGCAGGAAGATCCGGTGCGTGCCGATCTGCTGCCCGCTCGCCAGGTAAATCCCGCCCAGCATGGCCGGCAGTTTCAGCCCCAACGGACCATGGTGCGTTTCCGCAAAGAAGCGCAGCGCACCAGTCCAGTCGCGGCCCGGCACCGGCGCCAGGCCGCGGCCGCGCAAGTAATGCTCGGCCGGCGTGCCCTTGATCGGTTCCCCACGCATGAACAGCCGCTTGGCATTGTGCGCTTTCTTGTCGCGATCATGTGCTTCGCGCCGGTCGCGTTCGGCCGCGCGCTGGCGCGCTGCCTCGGCCCGCCGCGCGCGCTCCTCGGGGCTCACCTGGGCGCCGGGCTTCCAGCGGTCCTCGATCCCCAGCAGCGCCTTGGCTTCGGCCAGCGCGGCCGCCTTATCGCCGCCGCACCGCCTGTGCATCAGCAGGTCCAGCATGTCGCCCTTGTCTTCGCCGGGCGCGGCGTTGCCATGATCGAACCACTTGCCGATCTTGGAACCAGCCAGGTGCACATAGGCGCTTTCGCTGCGGCCGTGATCGTCCAGCCCGCTGAACATCCATTTGTTGCCTGATCGCCGCCCATTGGGCAGCAGGTCGGGCGCCAGGCTTGGCGCCAGCTCGTTCAGCCGTGCGCAGATCTCGCCATAGTCGATCATGCGCCGCCCTCGCTGTTAAACATTCGTTTAGCTTTGCGCACTAATTCGCCGCGATCGGGGTAAGGCCTGACCAGGCCGAAGGGTTTGCGCATCGACGTTGGAGAAAAACGTGCCCCGCTCAGCATCGCTCAGGCCGCATTGGAAATCTGTGGATAGAAGTCTGCAGCGCTCACCTGGCCACCAGTCAGCCCCAGGATCCGGCGCATCGAGGCCGGGCTGGGCACCGCCTTGCCCAGCTCCCAGGTGATCCAGGTCTGACGGGTCACGCGCACTTCGCGCGCGCACCACTCCTGCGATTTCTTGGCGTTCAGCCGCCATTTGCGCAGCGCGTGATCGGGTGCTTCTTGAACCATGCGCAATCTGTAAGGTCAAAACTTACAACTTGACAACCCCCTGTAAGGGATTAGGCCGCTAGCTATGTCAGCTTTAATCTTACACTTTGTCAGGGTGGAAGATGCACCAAACAGGATCCGCGAGCTGCGGATGCGCAAGGGCTGGTCACAGCAGCGCCTGGCTGACGCCTGCAGTATGTCGAAGATGAACCTGTCGGAAATTGAGCGCGGATCCGTCACGCTCAACATCAATCACATGCGCCTGCTGGCCCGCGCCCTTGGTGTGGACGTCAGCGAACTGCTGTCCGATCGCGACAATCCGCTGCGACTCGAGGATGATGAGCGGGAACTGGTCGAACGCTTGCGCCAGGCTGACACAAGCGCGCGTGAGCAACTGCACAAGGTGGCAGAGGTAATTTTGCCCGCACCGCCGGATCGCCGCACCGGCACGATCTAGCCTGTAAGGTTATCCCTTACATTAGCGCTTGACTATGTAAAACCAAACCTTACACATGGCAGCCGTCAATTTGGACAGAGGCCTGCATATGTCAGCCCTTGATTTTCTGTTTGATCGCTACGGCGACGAACCCACCTGCACCCTGCACTGGATCGGCCGCATGCTCGGCCACGATGGCAGCACCCAGGCGCTCGAGCAATATGTCTCCAACCTGATCGCGACCGAGGGCTTCCCGCCTCCGATGCCGCATCGCAAGCATGGGGGCGGGATCTCGCACGAAGTGTCCTATCGCCGCAGCCATTGGATCCGCGCCGCGGTGCTGCAATGGTTCTCCGGGTATCTCCCGCCGGCGGCCGGCGCTGCGCTGGACGATCGCGCCCGCGCCGCCGCGGCCGATGATATGGACCGCGCAGCCGGCAATCTGCAGCTGGTGGTCAGCAATGGATAGGCGCACCCGCGCCGCCTGCGCCAGGACCGAGGCGATCTGCACGCGGATCTCGCTTTGGATCTCGCTGTTCTACGCCGCCTATCTCGCCAACCACGTGATCCTGGCGGTGCTGCGATGAGCCCCGCCACCCACAAGACGATTGCCGCCGCGCAATCTCCCGAACTCCCCCTGCCGGTTCCTGACCCTTCGGATTGCATCGCTGCGCCGGCGGGGGGGCTGGGCGCACCGTCCACCACACCAACCGAATACGGGGTGTCGAAACTCACGGACGGTGCGCCCTTTCTGCCTGGCACCGGCGCCGGCGGCTCGCTGGAAAGCGTGCTGCAGACCAGGATCGACCAGCTCGCGCGCGGCTATACCGCCTCGCATGATGCCCAGGCGCCGGATTGCTTCCTGGAAAACCAGGCCAGATCATATCTCCACACCGCCGCGCTTGATCGCGCACCGCGCGGCAATGATGCGCCGCAAGCCGGGCTGCTGCGCGCGCGCCGCTCCTATGTCCGTGCGGCCGCGCTGCTTCTGGCCGCGATCGACCGGATCGATTTTCTCACCGGCCAGCAGGCCGGCCAACCCGAAGGAACCGAACCCGATGCACTATGAAAAGCCGCCCGAATGGATCCAGCGCGAGATTGAGGATCGCGCCGCAGCGCGCCGCCGCATCGCCCTGCTACGCCTGGCGGTGATCGCAATGTGGGCCGCTGCGATCGTCGCGGTGCCGCTTGGCGCCTGGGTGATCGCGCGGTGACCCATCCACCCGCCAGCTACGAACAGCTATGGTCCCGCTATCAGAACGGGCAAATGGACTTGGGCGAAATGGTCCGGCACCTGGCAGACGATCGCGCCTTTGCGATTTGGGTGCGCGAACGCGCTCAACGGCCGCGGACCATGGCCAGGATACCCACCCCTGGGCCTTACCCGATCTTCATCGAACTGGCCGATGCCTGGGATGCCAGTGCCAGCAGCGCCGAAACACCCGGGCACGCCGAACAACTGCGCATGTGCGCCGATGCGCTGCGCATGATTGTGAGCACCAGGACAACGGCCCTCACATGACCGCGCAGCCGATCGACAGCGCCCCGCGCGATGGCTTGCGGATCTTCGTCAGTGATGGCCACGGCGAATGCGCGCCCGCCTTCTGGCACGAAGGCACCGATGGCGCGGCCGGCATGTTCACCTGGCACGCCGAAGCGGGCGCGGTCGGCCCCGTCCACTTCGAACCCAGCCATTGGGCCCATGACTATGAGGATTTCCACGAATGAGCGACGCCGGCCACAACAGCAAGGATGATCGGCTGCGGCTGCTGATCGAGCGGATCGAACGGCTCGAGGAAGAAAAGAAGGAGCTGGCCAACGATATCCGCGACGTCTTTGGCGAGGCCAAGGCCGTGGGTTACGACACCAGGATAATCCGCCAGATCATCCGCTTGCGGAAGATGCAGCCCGATGATCGCGCCGAAATGGAAATGGTGCTCGACACCTACAAAGCCGCGCTGGGGATGGCATGACCCCCGCCCACCCGCTCTATCCCGATATCACGCTGGCCATGATCGCGGCCGAGCTCGAGCGCGAGGCGCAGCTGCGCCGCAGGGTCTATCCCGATCGCGTCGCCACCGCCCGCATGACACCGGCCGAAGCCGAATGGCAGCACGCCCTGTGCGCCGCCTGGGCGGCCGATGTGGCGCGCATGATCGCCAGCTGGTTCACGCCGCACCCGCTGGCGCCGCCCACGCATGCGGTCAGCTGGGCCGATCGGCGCCGCGGCCTGGCGCGCGAGCTGGAATTCCGCGCGCGGATCTATCCCGATCGCGTCGCCACCGCGCGCATGACACCGGCCGAATCGAGCCAGCGGATCCGCTGCCTCGAGGCGCTGGCCGCGATCTATGACGATGGCTTTGACTGGATCGCCGGCAACGGCGCGCGCCCCGCCTTCGCGCAGCTCGAGCCCGATGAAGCCACCTTGCAGGCGCGCCAGGATTGGGACGCGCACTGGCGCCAGGTCAACGAACTGCGCCATCCCGCGCAGCGACAAGGAGAAATGCAGCTATGACGGGAGGCGCCTATGAGATAGCTCGATCGTAATCTGTCCAGGGGTCGGCGGGCTTTCCCCCCGCCGCTCTCCCTGCTAAGCAAGTTACCGCGCAGGTGCCGGATCCCCGGCAAGGCCGCGCAAGAGGTCAGGAGGACCAATGAAACGAACCACCCCCATCGATCCACAGATCCAGCTTGAACGCTTCCGCCGCGCCACCGAACTGCTGGGCGGCCAGCGCGCCACCGCGCGTGCCCTCGATATCGGCGAGCGCACCATGCGTGCCCTGGTCGCTGGCGAGCGCGCCTTACACGATGGCTATCTGCGCGACACCGCGGCCGCGCTGATCGCGCACGCCGAAGCCTGCCGCGAGCTCGAGCGCCAGATCTCGCCCGCCTTTGTCGGCAATCTCACCGAAGCCCAGGCCGCACGCCAGGGTCGGCCGGATGCACGCCGGTTCGACAGCCGCGACGAAGGGGAGGATTGAGCATGGCAAAGGTCAGCGTTCCGTTCCTGGTCGGCAAGCCCAACAAAGACGGATCCACCAACTGGTATTGGCAGCCCAGCAAAACGCTCAAGGGTGCCGGCTTCACTTCGCAGCAGCTCGGCCGCGATCAGGCCGCGGCGATCCGCGCCGCCCAGCAGATCAATGACCAGGTCGAAGCCTGGCGCCAGGGCGCCACACTGCCGCAGGTGCGCACCTTGCGCGCCCAGGGCACGCTCGGCGCCGCGATCGAGCTTTACCGGCGCGAGATCGTCAACGGACGCGATCACCGCGGCCGCGCGCGGATCGCGCCCAGCACCGCCAAAACCTACGAAAGCGCGCTCAAGCGGCTCGAGGCCTGGGCCGGCAAGCATCCGCTTGCCTATATCTCGCGCCAGCGCGTGGCGCGTCTGCGCGATGGCATGCTGGCCAGCGGCGTCGGGGAACACGCGGCGCACACCACCTTGAAGCTCGGCCGCCAGCTGTTCGCCTTCCTGATCGATCGCGATGAATGGGAGCAGGGCAAGAATCCATTTGAGAGCTTCGGCATGGCGCAGCCCAATGCCCGCGATGTAATCTGGTCGCCGCCGGCGCGCGAGCTGATCGCCGATACCGCGCGCAGCCAGGGCTTCGCCTCGATCGCGCTGGCGATCGTGCTGGGCTATGCGATCGGCCAGCGCGAGCAGGATCTGCTGGCGCTCACCATCCCGCAATATGTCGCCCTGCCCGAACACAAGATGCAGGCAGAGGATTATGCGACGCTTTCGGCGGCGGCACCTGATGGCATTCCCCGCGGGCTGCGCGTGCGCCAGCGCAAGACCGGCGCATGGATCGAAGTGCCGGTTACCGGCGCGGTGCGGCGCGAGCTCGAGGCCGCGATCGATCGCGCCCGCGACGCAGACCGCCTCACCATCCTGTCCGATGATACGCGCGGCGGCGCCTATGCCGGCGCGGCCGGGCAAACCCGATTCCAGCGCGACTTTGCCGAGATCCGCGAACAGGCTGCAACCGCGGCCGAGCAGCGCCAGGATCATGCGCTCGCGGCCGAGATCCGCACGCTGCAATTCCGCGATCTGCGCCGCACTTGCGTGGTTTACCTGGGCGAGCTCGGGCTGGACGCGCACCTGATCGCGGCGATCACCGGCCACGATATCGATGAAACGCAGCGGATCCTGAAAGTCTATATGCCGCGCACCACCGGCCGCGCCGCGCGCGCGATCGCCTTGGCCAGCGTGCGCGAAGCCAGGGATACCGCGAAGGAGCAGCTGGCGTGATCTTGCATTGGCGTGCATGTAAGGGCATAATCCCGACTGCTTCGCATAGTGCGGAGCCGGGATTGGAAGCCCGATTACTGCGCGTCCGACGCGCCACGGCTTAAAGCCAAGGCGCGTTTTCTATGGTCGGGCGTGTGTGGGAGGCGAAAGCCTGCCGTTAGCAGTAGCGGTCTTCCAACCCGCCACGTCCGGCCACCCGATTGGAAGCGGGCTGGCCCAGCAAGGGCTTACTGCAATGTCATTTTATCCGACTGTTGACACAATCCTATTAGGCGCGCGCCTGCTCGCAACCGCGCAAGATGTTGACCCCGCTACGCTAGAACGGATCGTTACCAAGGCCGCGCTGCTTGGCGAAGCAAGCCGATTGCACACGGTTCGCCAGCACGCAGCCAATGATGATGGAGGCCCGCAATGGTAATCGATACCCTGAAAAGTTTTTGGGAGAAGGTCGAACGCCGCGGCGCCGATGATTGCTGGCTATGGACAGGCGCCGCCACACTTAGCGGATATGGCCAACTGGCTAGCGGCGCTACGAAACGGCGCAGATCTGTGCGATGCCTCGCTACTCATGTAGCCCTTGCAATTGATGGACGGTTCAAACCAAGCAAGGAGCACGTTGCTATGCACCGTTGCGATAACCCGCGATGCGTCAACCCAACGCATCTACAATGGGGCACATTTCAGGAAAACACCGAGGATTGCCGCCGCAAAGGGCGCCTCGCTCCACAGATCATTGCGAGGGTGCGCGCCGAGCAGGAAGCCAATCATTGGAGCAAGGGAAAATCTCGCAGGCTACTTTCCCCCGAAGCGGTTCACTTGATCCGCAACAGCAAGCGTAAGACAGGTTACTTGGCGAAGCGGATGGGGGTGGCCGAGCAGACGATCCGCCACATTAGAGCGGGCCGCACTTACAAAGACGTCTGATCGAAGACAATCCTTCCAACGAGATTGGCTGAAATCCTTCCAACTCTGGGTAAATCGCACAGCTAAGTATTTGAAAATGCATAAATGACTATGCTTGGGAAGCTGCTGCTCTACCATTGAGCTACACCCGCGTTACGGCCGTTACCA
>CAZCNF010000024.1:0-41773 GCA_964500135.1 uncultured Porphyrobacter sp. | reverse complement strand
AGGAATATGCCGGCGCGGTGCTGATGATCACCCACGACCGCTACTTCCTCGACAATGTGGTGGGCTGGATCCTCGAGCTCGACCGCGGTTCCTATTACCCCTACGAAGGCAATTACTCGACCTACCTTGAGAAGAAGGCCAAGCGGCTCGAGCAGGAAAGCCGCGAGGAATCGGGCAAGCAGAAGGCGCTGCAGCGCGAGCTGGAATGGATCCGGCAGACCCCGGCCGCGCGCCAGACCAAGAGCAAGGCGCGTATCCGCAAGTTCGAGGAACTGCAGAACGCGCAGGACAGCCGCCAGGTCGGCAAGGCGCAGATCGTGATCCAGGTGCCCGAGCGGCTCGGCGGCAAGGTGATCGAGGCCAAGAACATCTCCAAGGCCTATGGCGACAAGCTGCTGTTCGAGAACCTCAGCTTCACCCTGCCCCCCGGCGGCATCGTGGGCGTGATCGGGCCGAACGGTGCGGGTAAATCCACCCTGTTCAAGATCCTCACCGGCAAGGAACAGCCTGACAGCGGCACGATCGAGATCGGCTCGACCGTGCGGCTGGGCTATGTCGACCAGAGCCGCGACCATCTCGATCCCAAGAAGAACGTGTGGGAGGAGATTTCGGACGGGCTCGACTACATGAAGGTCAATGGCCAGGACATGAGCACGCGCGCCTATGTCGGCGCGTTCAACTTCAAGGGGCCGGACCAGCAGAAGAACGTCGGCAAGCTGTCGGGCGGCGAGCGCAACCGCGTGCACATGGCCAAGATGCTGAAACAGGGCGGCAACGTGCTGTTGCTCGACGAGCCGACCAACGACCTCGACGTCGAAACGCTCGCCGCGCTGGAAGACGCGATCGAGAATTTCGCCGGCTGTGCTGTGGTGATCAGCCACGACCGCTTCTTCCTCGATCGCCTGGCAACCCATATCCTGGCGTTCGAAGGCAACAGCCATGTCGAATGGTTCGAAGGCAATTTCGAGGCTTACGAGGAAGACAAGCGCCGGCGCCTGGGCGATGCCGCGGACCGGCCGACGCGGCTGGCGTACAAGAAGCTGACGCGGTGATCTGACTGCTTCGTCGTTCCTCTAACCCGTTCGCCTTGAGCCTGTCGCAGGGCTGCGCTTTTCTCCCAGCTCGCGCGTGAGGAAGGACAGGGCTTCGACAAGCTCAGCCCGAACGGGTCGAGAGCATTTTCCTACACGCGCCCGCATTGCTAAGTCCGCAATGTGCGCCATGCGAGCCGCCCTTTCCTGACATCTGGCGAGGCCCCTTCCCGCCCCTTCGCGTCCCGTTCATCAAGCGGCGATTTTTGGGCATCAGGACTGTGGTGCAAGCGGTGCGTGGTTCAGCTCCACCCGGCCAAAGCTGAACGCGACTCCGGCGTCTCCGGCGAATCAGGGCGCCACCCAGCGCCCGTCCCATTCGCCGCCCTCGCTACGCGAAAACTGCGCCCGCACATGCCCGGTATGCGCCAGGTGGAACCAGTCGAGGCTGTGCAGTTCGACCAGCAGCACGGCGAAGTTGGCACGCGCGGGAACCAGCTGCAGTTCGTCGGGCTCGATCCCTTCCACTTCGGCGGGCAAGCCCGAGGTTGGCGCATCGGACATGGCGCCCGGCCCCTCGCCCAGATAGCAGCGGCGGGCGAAATTGGTGCTTTCCTCCCACGCCTGCGCCACCAGCGGGGTATCGGTCTCGATCCGGCCGATCCCACGCGCGCGGATCTGGATCTTGCCCGGCGGATCATAGAGCACCACCCCCACCGGAGCGCCGGCGCCGATCGCGGCACATTTGGGCGATCTGACATCGGTATGGAACCGCAGCGTCCAGGCGGCGGCGTCGAAGGCACGCAGCACCATCACCCGCGCATCGGCATCCCTTGTGGCGACCACCGGCGTGTGCATCGGGCATTTGCGGTTGCGTGCGGCCTGCGCCAGCCGCTGCGCCATGTCAGTGCGGACATCGTGAAGCGTTTCGAACATGGCCGCGCCTTCCCCTGTGCTTGCCCGCCTGTCAATCCGCGCAATTCCGTTCAGTCACATCGGCACGAACCTGAACAAGAGGGCACCTGTCCGGTTCAGTTTGAAGACAGCGAGCGAGTCGTAATTTGGCACATCAACAGGGACCGCGAGTGGTGGATGCGGCATCTGCAGGAGTGCATTATGTCGATAGCCAGTTACATGAAGGGCAGTGGATTTTCCGCCCTTGCGGCCGCGCTTGCGCTGACCGCCCTGCCCGCCACCGCCATCGCCCAGGACGACGGGTCCGAGGCGCGCGAGCAACGCCGCGAAGCGCGCCAGGATCGCCGGAATTGGGGCCAGCAGCAACAGCAGCAGCGCAGCGAGCCGCGCCAGGAACGCCGCAGCGAGCGGCAGGAGGCCCGGCGCGAATATGCCGAGCGGCGTGCCGCTCAGCCGCAGCCCTCCTTTCCGCGCCCGGCAGCCGTCGGCAATGCCGCGGGCGGCAATGGCGCCGAACGCCGCACCCAGGAATGGAACCGCAGCGAACGGCGGGCCGAGGTGGCGCAGGAGCGCAGCGGCCGCGAGTGGAACCGCAGCGAGCGGCGTGACGAGCGCGCCGACGAAGCCGCGCGCAACCGCAGCTACACCGACCAGGGCCGCAATCGCAGCTATCGTGTCGAAAACCGCCAGGACGAGCGGCGCGACGAATGGCGCCAGGAGCGACGGGAAGACCGCCGCGAGGCCTATCGCGACGGACGCCGCGACGAACGGTCGCGTGACCGCTGGGAAGACCGGGGCATCCGCCGTGACGCCTATCGCGACGGCTACCGCAGCGGCAGCCGCGACACCCGCCACGCCTATTACCGTGACCGGCGCTATTACGACCGGGGCGACTATCGCGGCGACTACCGGCGCTGGAACCGCCACGACTGGCGCAAGCACAAGCGCTATAACTGGTACGACTATCGCCGCTCCCACCGGCACGTCTACCACCTCGGCCATTATTACGCGCCGTACCGGAATCACTATTACAGCCGGATCAGCATCGGCTTCTTCCTCGACGGGCTGTTCTTCGGTTCGCGCTACTGGATCAACGATCCGTGGCAGTATCGCTTGCCTGACGTCTACGGCCCGTATCGCTGGGTTCGCTATTATGACGATGTGCTGTTGGTGAACATCTACAGCGGTGAAGTGGTGGATGTGATCCACGACTTCTTCTGGTAAGCTCCAGCGAGTGGCCGGTCTGCGCATTCCGGCCATAGCGAACCCTCGCCAGCCCTGGCCGGCGAGGGTTCTTCGTTAGCGGTGCTCAGGCCTTGGGCTCGCCAAACGGCAGCATGCGGAACAGGTTGCCGTCCTTGTCGACCAGCGTGTGCTTGAGTGTGCCAAGGATATGCAGCGCGATCAGCACCAGCAGCACGGTGCCGGCCGCAGCATGCGATTCGAAGATCGCCTTGGCGCCTTCAGGATCGGGCGCGACGGGCAGTGGCGGCAGTTCGAATACGCCGAACACGCTGATCGGCTGGCCATACTTCGACATCGCGAACCAGCCGGCGAACGGCATCACCGTCAGCAGTACGTAGAATATGGTGTGGGTGGCTTTCGCCAGCATCCGTTCCCAGCCGGCGAGGCTGCTGGCCAGCGGCGGCGGCTTGCTGACAAAGCGCCAGGCGAAGCGCAGCACGATCAGCAGCAGGATGATCACGCCGATCGCGAAGTGGTTACCCATGATCTCGCTTGCGGCCTCGCGCGTCGGCGCATGCTCACCCGCCTCGGCAATCCGCCAGTTGGCGATCACCGCGATCGCAACCAGCCAGTGCAGCGCCATGGCAACGCCGCTGTATCGTTTCGAAGTAGCTTCCGTCATGACCCTTATCTCCCCTCCGGACGTTTGCTCCATACTAGCGGCTGGTTCGGTCCGGGCAAGCGGCACGCCCCCGGAGTGTGCGGGCTTGCGTGCACGCCCGGCTTTGCTAATCCCGATGCCATGGCGTCCAAAGTTGAAACCGTTCCCGACCAGGCTGCGCTGAAACAGGTTGGCGATGCCGTGCGGGCGCGGCTGGCGCAGGACCCGGCAGCCTATCGGATCGAGACCGACCTTGCTGAAATCTACGCCTTCGGCGACTTCCTGACAGCCGCCGAGTGCCAGCGCCTGTGCCAGTTGATCGACGAGACGGCCAAGCCTTCGTCGCTGCACGAACAGGATTATTCCAGCGGTTTCCGCACCTCCTATTCGGGCGATCTCGATCCCTACGATCCCTTCGTGATGGCGATCTCGCGCCGGATCGACGACCTGCTCGGGATCGAGCCCGGTTGGGGTGAAGCGATCCAGGGCCAACGTTACCTGCCCGGCCAGCAGTTCAAGCCACACAACGACTGGTTCTACACCACCGAGAAGTATTGGGAGCTTGAACGCCAGCGCGGTGGGCAGCGGTGCTGGACCGCCATGGCCTATCTCAACCAGGTTGAAGAAGGGGGTGCGACCCACTTCACCCATGTCGGTATTGAGATCGAACCCAAACCGGGCGTGCTGCTGGTCTGGAACAATGCGTCGCCCGACGGCACACCCAATGTCGACACCATGCATGCCGGCTGCCCGGTGGTGAAAGGCAGCAAATACGTGATCACCAAATGGTTTCGCACCCGCCAGTGGCGGTGAGCGAAGCGGTGCGCCAGTCAGGTGCGGCCTATCGCTTCAACGCCTTGGCGATAAGCGTGCGGCTGTTCTCGACCCCGTAGAGCGCGATGAAACTGCCCATGCGCGGCCCTTGCTCGCTGCCCAGCAGGGTTTCGTAGAGACATTTGAACCAGTCGCGCAGGCTGGCGAAGCCGAATTCCTCGCGCTTGCCGATTTCGTAGACGATTGTCTGGATCTCTTCGGCCGGCATGTCGGGCGCGATCACCTGCAGCGCGCAGTCGAGGGCCTTGAGCGCCTCGCGCTCGCTCTCTTCCGGTTTGCGCTTCTTCAGCGTGGGCGCGATGAAATCGCGGTTGTAGGCAAGCGCCGCGGTCACCAGTACATCGAGTTCGGGATGCTTCGCCGGATCGGCATCGGCGACATAGTTGCGCAGATAGGACCACACCGCTTCGCGATCGGCCTCGGCGCCCAGCACGCCCACGAGGTTGAGCAGCAGGCCATAGGTGACTGGCAGCGTATCACCCGCGCCCGGTGCTTCCTCTGCCTCCCACCTGCCATTAGCGCGCAGCAGGTGCCAAACCGGATTGCCGAGCTGCTTGTCGAGCTCCTGTGAGGGAAGCGTGGCGCGGAACTGCCAGTAATCGTCAACCGCCCGCGGGATCACGCCCACATGCAACTGCTTGGCGCTCTTGGGATTGGGGAAGATGTAGAAGCCCAAGCTCTCTTCCGAGCCGTAGGTTAGCCATTCCTCGATCGTCAGCCCATTGCCCTTCGACTTCGAAATCTTCTCGCCATTGGCATCGAGGAACAGCTCGTAGATCAAGCCTTCGGGCTTGCGTCCACCCAGCACCTCGACAATCTTGCCGGACTGCACCCCGCTGTCGGTCAGGTCCTTGCCATACATCTCGTAATCGACGCCCAGCGCAAACCAGCGCATCGCCCAGTCGACCTTCCACTGCAGCTTGGCGGTGCCGCCCAGAACGGTCTGCTCGACCACCGATCCATCTTCATCGGCGAAACGGATCATCCCGGACTCGGCATCGAGCACTTTGACCGGCACCTGCAGCACCCGCCCGGTGCTGGGCGAGATCGGCAGCACCGGCGAATAGGTGCGGCGGCGCTCTTCGCGCAGGGTCGGCAGCATGATGTCGAGGATCGCCTGGTTGCAGCGCAGCACTTGCTTGAGCGCTGCATCGAACCGGCCCGAATTGTACATGTCGTTCGAAGCGACGAACTCGTAGTCGAAGCCGAAACGGTCGAGGAAGGCACGCAACATGGCATTGTTGTGCGCCGCGAAGCTTTCGTGCCCCTGCTCGAACGGATCGGGAATGCGGCTGAGCGGCTTGCCGAGGTGCCTTGCCAGCAACGCCTGATTAGGCACGTTGTCAGGCACTTTGCGCAACCCGTCCATGTCGTCGCTGAAGGCGACGAGGCGGGTCTTGCCGTCTTCGGGGCGCGCACCGATAAGTGCTTCGAACGCGCGCCTCACCAGCGTGGTGCGCAGTACTTCCTGGAAGGTCCCGATATGCGGCAGGCCCGAAGGGCCATAGCCGGTTTCGAACAGCACGGGCGAACCATCGGGCTTCACGCCGTCAGGATACCGTTTGAGCAGGCGCTGCGCCTCCTGGAAAGGCCAGGCCTTGTTGACGCGGGCAGCGGCGATCAGGTCGTTCATGCTCATGAGCGCCGCCCTATGCCCAAGGCGAGGCATGTTGCAAGCGCGAACAGGATCTACCGGGTGCGGCGGGGAGAAAATCGGCGAGTGGCGCTTGCGTTGCGTTCTGTGTCCGTTCTATCGCATTAAGGGTGAGCTCTCCTCTCCCCTTCCCGGCCCTGCACGCCAGCCATTCGGGCACCTGGTTGAGGCGTGTGGGCAACGAGACCGGCGCGGTTTCCAAGGGTGATGCGATCATGGCCGCCGCCGACACGCCGGTGCTGCTGCTCAATGCCCCGCTGGTGTCGACCCGCCTCGGATATCCAGACCTGTCGGGGCTAGACCTGCTTGAACTGTTCGCTTTCGTCCATCCCGCAAGGTTCTGCGTGCCGACCGCTCGGGGCCTGGCACAGGCGCTGGCGATCGATGCGCCTGCGGCCGATGAGGAGGTCGCAGCCTTCCTGCAATTGGCCGCTGGGGCTCTGGTAGCCACCTGTGCCAGCGACGACTGGCCCGAGCGCGAGGGCGCTTGGAGCACGTTGCAGAACCTCGTTCGCCTGCGCTGGCCGTGGGCGCAGGTGCTGGCACCGCATATCGCGCGACCGGCCAAAGCAGAGCGGTGGCTTTTCTCCAAGCTGCCCGAATGGGAGGAGGCGTCTGAACGGCCTGTACCGCGGCAGGTCGAGTTGCCTGATGAGGCGATACTTGCTCGGCTCGACCAGTTGACCGGCGCCGCTGCTGAACGGCGGGAAGGCCAGCGGGCCTATTCGCGTGCTGCGGCACAGGTGTTCGCTCCGCGCGATCGGCGCGATGTGCCGCACCTGCTGCTGGCCCAGGCCGGTACTGGAATCGGCAAAACGCTCGGTTATCTCACGCCGGCCTCGCTCTGGGCCGAGCAATCAGGCGGCATCGTGTGGGTTTCAACCTACACCAAGAACCTGCAGCGCCAATTGCGCCAGGAAAGCCGCCGCGCCTGGCCAGCACAGCGGCCCGATGGCTCGCCGCCCGTGGTGGTGCGCAAGGGTCGCGAAAACTACCTCTGCCTGCTTAATCTGGAAGATGCTCTGCAAGGCGGATTTGCCGGGCGTGCCGCGATCTTCGCTCAACTGGTGGCACGCTGGGCCGCTTTCTCGCAGGATGGCGACATGATCGGCGGGGATCTGCCCGGCTGGCTCGGCACATTGTTCCGCAAGCGTGGCGTTGCAGCACTGACCGATCAGCGCGGCGAATGCGTCTATGCCGGCTGCCCGCATTACCGGAAGTGCTTCATCGAACGGGCCGCGCGATCCTCGGCCCAAGCGGATTTGGTCATAGCCAACCATGCGCTAGTGATGGTCAACGCCGCACGTGGCCGCGACCATGCACAACGTCCGACGCGGATCATCTTCGACGAAGGCCACCATGTCTTCGAAGCGGCTGATTCCACTTTTGCCGCCGCCTTGACTGGCCAGGAAGCGATCGAACTGAGGCGCTGGATCGTGGGTCCGGAGAAGAACAGCCGCGGGCGACGGCGAGGCCTTTCGGCGCGGCTTGCCGATGTGGCAAGCTACGACCAAGAGGGGGGACATGCCGTGCAGGCGGCGGTAGATGCGGCGCATGCCCTGCCCTCCGACGGCTGGCTGCAGCGTTTGCATGATGGTGCCCCTTTGGGTCCGCTTGAAGCCTTGCTCGGTCAGGTCCGTGCATTCTCCTACGCGCGCGACGAATCCGGCGGGCAGGAGGCAGGCTATGGCATCGAAACCGAAGCGGCCGGGCTGCCTGGCGAACTGATCGAAGCAGCCGGTAATGCCGCGGAAGCGCTGGCTGCAATCCGTGCACCGCTGATGAAGCTTGGCGCCCGGCTCGAAGCGGTGCTGGCCGATCCGCCGGACTGGCTCGACGGCCCGGGGCGAGCTCGCATCGAAGGTGCCAGGCAATCGCTCGGCTGGCGGGTCGATACTCTGGTGGCCTGGGAAGCGCTGCTTGAGCGGCTGGGTGGCCCGGCCGATCCCGAGTTTGTGGACTGGCTGGCGGTCGACCGAAGCGAAGCGCGCGAGTTCGATATCGGTATCCACCGGCATTGGCTCGACCCGATGAAGCCCTTTGCCAAGGTGGTGCTTGAGCCCGCGCACGGCGTGATGCTGACCAGTGCCACCCTGACCGATCGGCGCGAAGAAGGGCCCGACTGGGACAGCGCCATTGCTCGATCAGGCGCTGCTTGGCTCGACGCCCGTCCCCTGCTCACTGCCGCCGACAGCCCATTCGACTATGCGCGGCGGGCCGAAGTGCTGATCGTGACCGACATCCGCAAGGGCGACCTACCGGCGCTGGCCGGCGCCTATGCGCGGCTGATCGAAGCCTCGGGTGGAGGGGTTTTGGGCCTTTTCACGGCGATCCGCCGTCTGCGGGCGGTCCATGGCCGCATTGCCGACCGCTTGGCCCGGGCCGGCCTGCCGCTCTATGCACAGCACGTCGATCCGATCGACACTGGCACGCTGGTCGATATCTTTCGCGATGATCCGCGCGCCTCGCTGCTGGGCACGGATGCGTTGCGCGATGGGGTGGATGTACCGGGCCATAGCTTGCGCTGCGTGGTAATGGAGCAGGTGCCCTGGCCCAGGCCGGACATCCTGCATAAGGCGCGGAGGCTGGCGGGCGGCGGCAATGACTATGACGACCGGATCATCCGGGCGCGGCTGGCCCAGGCTTTCGGTCGCCTCATCCGCAGTAGGGAAGACAGCGGTCACTTCGTCGTGCTTTCGCCAGCCTTTCCCACTCGGCTGCTCAGCGCCTTTCCACCAGGCACACCTGTGCTCAGGCTGGCATTGGATGAGGCTTTACAACGCATCGCCAGTGGTGTTTTCGGGACGGGATTTCCGAGCAGCGCAACCAGCGAATCCTACGGACAGGAACAGGCTTGACGTGAGACAGCAGCGATGAAGATCCTCGGCCTGTTCCGCCATGCCAAGTCTGATTGGGACGACCTAGCCAAGCGCGACTTCGATCGTGGCCTGAACGAGCGCGGGCGCAAGGGTGCGGTGCTGATGGGCAAACACATTCGAGCGCACGGTATTGCGTGGGGCAAGATCGTCGCTAGCCCGGCCGAACGGGTCAAGCGCACGCTTGAGGCGGCGCTGCCTCAATGGGAACCGGTGTTTGACCAGCGGATCTACCTGGCGAGTTCGGATACGATCCTCGAAACCGTGGCCGAGCATGGCGGAAGCAGCGACTCGATCTTGGTGGCAGGACACAACCCCGGTTTGCAGGAAGTGTTGCTTGATGTTGTCGCTCCGGCACAGGAAAACGCCCTGTTCTTCGAGGCAGCGCGCAAGTTTCCGACTGCCGCTTACGCGGTTCTGGAACTCGACATCGAGGATTGGTCGGGCCTTGGGAAGGGCTGCGGCAAGCTTATACATTTCATGCGGCCGCGCGATCTAGATCCGGAACTGGGACCGGAAGATTAGGCGCGAGGACAATTCCATACCCTAACCGATGACCTTGCGCGGGCCAGGCCCCTGCACGGCAAGATGATCGTCCCGGTTGTACAGTTCGCAGTATCTGAGGCTCAGGCAACCGCAGCCGATACAGCCATCAAGCCGGTCGCGGGTCCGTTCAAGCTGGTCGATGCGCGCATCGAGTTGATCTCTGATCGAGCGGCTGATGGCCTGCCAGTCTTCAGCAGTTGGAGTGCGGCCGTACGGTAGTTTCGCAAGTTCCTGCTCAATCTGCGACAAGCCAAGCCCAAGCTGCTGCGCAATCAGGATAAAGCTGAGCCGGCGGATGTCGCTACGCAGGAAGCGGCGCTGGTTTCCGCTGGTCCGGATCGGTTCGACCAGCCCCTTGTCCTCGTAGAAGCGGATCGCCGAGACCGACAGGCCCGTACGCCGTGCTAGTTCGCCAATCGGCAGCAGGTCGGATGATCGCAAACGGCTGTGCATGCTCTGGTCCACTTTGAAGGGCGAACTGGGTGTCCGCCTTTTTCCTTGACCTCAAGTTAGCTTGAGATTGCACGATCGGCAAGCACGGTGATTCGGCCGGCATCGCGGCTGAGCAGGTGAAGTCGATCAAGGAGAACAAACATGCCCACGGGCCAATTGGAACACGCAAATCTCACCGTTACCGATCCTGAGCGCAGCGCACAGTTGTTCGCAAAGCTGTGCGGCTGGCACGAACGGTGGCGCGGCCCCTCGCAATTGGGCGGCTGGACCATCCATGTCGGTGACGCCACCACATACCTGGCGATCTATACCAATGACAACGCTAAGGGCGGATACCCGAAGGGCGTACCGCTCAACCACATCGGACTGATGGTCGACAATCTCGACGCGGCAGAACAGGTGGTGGTTGAGGCCGGGTTGAAGCCATTCAACCATGCCGATTACGAACCAGGCAAGCGGTTCTACTTCTTCGACTGGGACGGAATCGAATTCGAAGTGGTCAGCTATGCAGGAGGCGCGGCATGAACGAGCCGATCCTGCGCGAGCCCATCTTCCTCTGTTACACCAGCCGCGGCTGCGACGCTGTCCCGGCAGCCCAGGGTACATCGGTTCGATCAAGCACAAGTTCACCGTCGCATGGCCGACACAGCGCGCGCACAGCCTCAACCTCGCCCTCAGTCCACACGGCATAGCTGCTTGGCGACAGGATCACCGGCATGCGGGTGTGGAGCTCTGCAGCGGTACCCGCCGCATCCGTCATAACCATTGCAAAGCAATCGCCCCATTCATCAGACCTGCGCCAGATCCCGGCACAGGCGAACAGTTCGTTACCCGGCAGCGACAACCAGCTGCGCGTCATGCGTCCTTTAGGCCCTTCGGCCTCGGCCCAAGCCGACAGCGGGATCAGGCAGCGGCGCGCTTCGAAACTATCGCGCCAGAAGAAGCTGTCGAGTTTGTCAGTCCGGGCATTGTTGACCGGCTTGGGCTTGAGCTTCTGCCCATTCTTTCCAGTCATCTGCAGCGGGAACCCCCAGTTCATCCGCCTCAGCGCCCCGTCAGCCACCACCAATCCCGGATAACCGGGATAGACTTCCTCGGCGAAATTGCCCCCCCCCACCGCATCCACCGCTTCAAACCAATGCGCCACTTCGCTTGGCACCTTGGTCATCCGGTAGAGGTTGCACATGACTAGATCACTCGTCCTAAGCCTGTCGATGGACGAACATGGCACTTCCGCTCATACTTCGACAAGCTCGGCATGAGCGGCGGCTCAGGCATTCCCCACCACAAAGCAGGCCGCCGCCATCAGCGCGCCAGCCAACCGGTTCGACCGGAACCGGGCCAACGGATTCTCCGGATCGTCGGGGTCAAGCGTCGCAACTTGCCACAGCAAGTGCAGCGACACCGGAAGCAGGGTCAACACCGCGATCCAGTCAGGCCGGTAGAGCCAGAGCCCAAGCGCCCATAAAGCGACTGCAGCGAGATAGAACGATGCCACGCCGCCCCTGACCGCGCCGCCCAGCCGCAGGGCCGAAGAGCGAATGCCAACCAGCGCGTCATCCTCGCGGTCCTGCAGTGCATAGATCGTGTCGTAGCCAATCACCCACAGTGCGGTACCGGCATAGACTGCGAGGAGTGCGCTCCAGTTATCCTGCCTCAGCGCGATCCAGCCGACCAGCAGCCCCCAACTGAACACCAGGCCCAGCCATGCCTGCGGCCACCAGGTGATCCGCTTCATGAAGGGGTATGCCGCGACCAGTGCCAGGCTGGCAATTGCCACCGCTTGCGCTTCCCAGCGCAGTTGCAGCAGTACCACCAGGCCCACCAGGCACAGCGCGATCAGCCAGGCCCATGCCGCCTTGAGGGCGACCCGTCCGCTTGCCACTGGGCGTAACGCAGTGCGCGCCACCTGCCGGTCTAGCTCGGCATCGACAATATCGTTGTAGACACAGCCCGCACCGCGCATGGCTACGCTGCCCAGCAGCATCCAGCCGACCAGCACCCATTGCGGCCCCGCGCCGGCCAGCCACAAGCCCCATAGGCACGGCCAGAACAGTAGCCACCAGCCGATTGGCCGGTCAAACCGCGCCAGCAACGCGAGGTCGCGCGCGCTTGCCGGGAGGCGCGCCACCAGGCCGCCCGAAACACTCCTGCGCTCGCTGTCAGGGACGATGTGCTCGTTCATGCCTGGCGTTCTTCGATCCGGGCCAGGCGCCAGCCGACCAGCGCCAGTACAAACATCGCCAGATTTCCAACCAGATCCAGCATGCCGACCGAGTTGAGCACAGGCACCCGAACATGAAAATACCAGTCGAACACGAAAAACGGCACCAGCGCGATCGCAAAGGCAAGAAAGGCCCGGCTGGTGTAGCGGACGAACAGGGACATGACGCCGAACAGGCAAGCCTGCGCGCCGAAACAGGCCATGGTAAAGCGGGTGAGAAAGGTGTGATCGCGATAGTCCGGCGAAATAGCCAGATCGATCACGCTTTGTGGTGCGAACAGCGCCCATCCTCCTAGGACAAGGAAGATTGATGCGATCAGCCGCTGGGCAAGAAGAGCGCTCATGCCGATCTCTCTAGCGGCCTCTGGCGTGTTCGTCTAACGGCTGCGCGATGGCAGCTACTCCCGCCTGGCCCCCGCGCAGCGCGCCGCGCCTGTTCGTGGAACACGAACTTGGGTCCGGTGTTCGGATTTCGCTTGAAGGCAGCCAAGCCAATTACCTGGCGCGTGTGATGCGCGTCACCCCGGGAGATGCTGTGATCCTGTGCGACGATCGCACCGGCGAATGGGCCGCACGGGTCATCGAGGCAGGCAAGCGAGCGGTCGTGCTGGAACTGGTCGAACGCTTGCGCCCGCGCGAGCAAGTACCCGATTTCTGGCTGTGTCCGGCGCTGCTCAAAAAGGACCGGTTCGACCAGGTGCTGGAAAAGGCGACCGAGCTGGGCGTCGCCCGGATCCAGCCGGTGATCACGCGGCGCTGCATCGCCGACAAGCTCAACCTCGCCCGTGCCCGCACCATCACAAGCGAAGCGGCCGAGCAATGCGTGCGCACGGCCCTGCCACAGTTGGCAGAGCCCGCCCGACTCGACACCATGCTGCGCAACTGGCCGACAGACCGAACGCTGTTCTTTGCTGACGAGACCGGAGGAGTACCTGCCGCGGTCGCTTATGCCGCGAGCCAAGGCCCTGTCGCGCTGCTGATCGGCCCCGAAGGCGGCTTTGACCTCGCCGAACGCGAAATGCTCCGCGCCCACCAGCAAGTGAAACCGATTGCGCTTGGCCCGCGAATACTGCGCGGGGAAACTGCAGCAATCGCGGCAACAGCACTGTGGATGGGGGTGCAAGGTGACTGGAGTAATTAGCACTTTCCACGATCCATTCAGTTTCGTAAGGCAACCGATATGAGCACGCGGGAGGCATCCGGGGCAGTCGACCCGGTCATCGAGTCGCGCGACCAACTGGTCGCGCCGATGCAACAGGGCGAAAAGCCGGCATCTGACTGGCGCATCGGAACCGAACACGAGAAGCTTGTCTACAAGCATGGCGATTTCCATGCGCCGGCCTATGACGAGCCCTGCGGCATCCGCGACATGCTGATGAATTTGCAGCGCTTCGGCTGGGAGCCCGTAATTGAAGGCGGCAATGTCATCGCGCTCAAGGGCGAAGACGGTGCCGTCAGCCTCGAACCGGCAGGTCAGCTCGAACTGTCGGGCGCGCCATTGGAAAACCTGCACCAGACTTGTGCCGAAACCGGGCGGCACCTGCGCCAGGTGAAGGAAATCGGCGAAGCCTGCGGTGTTGGCTTCCTGGGACTCGGCATGTGGCCCGACAAGACCCGGGAAGAGCTGCCAATCATGCCCAAAGGGCGCTATGCGATCATGCTGCGGCACATGCCGCGCGTGGGCAGCCTTGGGCTCGACATGATGCTGCGGACCTGCACCATCCAGGTCAATCTCGACTACTCGGGCGAAGCCGACATGGTGAAGAAGTTCCGCGTCGGCCTGGCCCTGCAGCCTCTTGCAACTGCCTTGTTTGCCAATTCGCCTTTCACCGAAGGCAAGCCTAACGGGTTTCTCTCCTATCGCAGCCACATCTGGTCCGACACCGATCCGCACCGCACCGGGATGCTGCCCTTCGTGTTCGAAGACGGCTTCGGATATGAGCGCTGGGTCGACTACATGCTCGATGTGCCGATGTACTTCGTCTACCGGGACGGGAAGTACATCGACGCTGCGGGCCTCAGCTTCCGCGATTTCCTCGATGGGAAACTGTCCGTGTTGCCGGGCGAGAAGCCGCGGCAGAGCGACTGGTGGGACCATCTTTCGACCGCCTTCCCCGAAGTCAGGCTCAAAAGCTTCCTTGAAATGCGCGGCGCCGACGGTGGCCCATGGAACCGCATCTGTGCGCTCCCCGCCTTCTGGGTCGGTTTGCTATATGACCAGAGCGCACTCGATGCAGCCTGGGACCTGGTCAAGGACTGGGGCATGGAAACCCGTGAGGCATTGCGCGCCAGCGTCCCTCGCCTCGCGCTCGACGCGCCGCTTCCCGGCGGTGGCACGCTGCGCAATGTCGCAAGCGAGGTGATGGCGATCTCGCGCGCCGGCCTCGCCTCGCGCGCGCGGCTCAATTCCTCGGGCGACAACGAAACCGGATTTCTCGAGCCGCTCGACGAAATCGTCGAAAGCGGCAAGGTGCCCGCACAGCGGCTGCTCGACCTTTATCACGGCGAATGGGGTGGAGACATCAAGCGGGTTTACGAGCACAGTTTCTGAAATAGGGGAGGACCACATGCTGATCGTTCTGGCAACCGCAAGGCTGGGGGATGGCGCGCTGGAACGCGGGCGAGAAGCAATCGCCGCCATGGTTGCAGCGTCCAATGCCGAACCTGGCTGTATCGCCTATGCCTTTACCCAGGACCTGGGTGATCCGGGTGTGATCCACATCGTCGAGAAATGGCAGGACGAGGCTGCACTGGCGGCGCATTTCGGCACGCCGCATATGGCCGCGTTCCAGCAGGCCCTGGCCGGGCTCGATTTCCAACTGATTGAGGCCCGCAAGTTCGAAACCGATGAGGGTCAACCACTCGGCTGACCCAGCGCCCGAACTTAGCGATAGGCGGTGATCCGCCCGCTGTCGTCCAGGATATAGAGCATGCTGTCCGCCACCACCGGCGGCAGGCTGACGGGCTGGTCGAGATCGGCATGGAGCTGAGCCGAACCTTCGCCGGTGCTGACCTTGTAGAGCAGGCCTTCCGAACTTGCGACCCACAGCTGGTTTCCGGCCAGTGCCGGACCAGTCCAGAATATCGCGCCCTCGCGATCCTCCTCGTCCCGGTAGCGTTGCAGCTGCGTCATCCAGCGCACGCGACCGGTCGAGCGCGCGATGGCAAGCAACCGCGCGTCGTCGGTCAGGGTGAAGATCCACTCGCCGGCAATCGCCGGCGTCGAAATGCCGGCCAGGCTGAGTTCCCAGATGCGCTGGCCTGTGAGGAGTTCGTAGGCAGCCATGCGCCCGCCCTGGCCCAGCGCATAGACCCGGCCGGAATCGATGATCGGATCGGCGTCGATATCGCTGAGCGAGCCCACCTCGGTCGAGATCGAAGTGCGTGCGAGCGCGTCCGCCCACAGCGTCCGCCCATTCTCATAACGGTAGGCGCTGAGCTCACCGGAGGAATAGCCCGCGATCACCGTTCCCTGGCCGGCAGCCGGAGCCGCAACGCCAAATACGCCCGCTTGCGTGGCCGATCCGCCTTCCTGCCACACCAGGCTGCCATCGTTGATGTCGAGCGCAAAGATCTGGTTGTCCTGAGTCATAACATAGACCTGGCCAAACGCGATCGTGGGTGAACCGCGCAATGGCCCGGCCGGCTGCACCTTCCACAGCTGCGATCCCGTGGCGGCATCCAATGCAACCACTTCGCCCACGCCGTTGGTGGCATAAACCCGTTCGCCATCGATGCTCGCCCCGCCGCCGAACGCCGCGCTGGTGAGATTGCCTTCGACTTCCATCCGGTAACGCCAAAGCACCGCGCCGGTCTTGGCGTCAAAGGCATGGATCATGCCGTCGGTTCCCACCGCGACGAGCCTGCCGCCACCCACCACAGGGGCAGCAGCAAGTCGGCGCCGGTCAGTAGATCCGGCGATCGAAACGCTCCAAACCCGTCCCGGATTTTCCGCCAGCGCCAGATGGCCATAGGATTTGCTAGCCGATCCGCCTGCCTGCGCCCAATCGGCATTGGCCTGCACCGGGGGAAGAACGACGTTGACACCGGCAAGGGCCGGGTCAACCCGTGCCCCGCTTTCGATCTTCGAAAGCACAGGGATGCGTTCGCCCAGCGTCGGCGTGGTCCTTTTGCCGTCGCCTCCGCCGAACAGCCCGCCGGAGCAACCTGACAGCACAGTGCCAAGCATTGCTGCAACAGCCAGTGAGCGGGTGAACTTACGTGTCATCATTCTGATCGATCCCGGTAGAAATTCAGGTTCTATTGTGCGCCGGCCGCCGCGGGCGAGCGTTGTTCTTCCATAAAGGCATCGGCATCCTCGATCGCGTCAACGCCCAGCAGGCCGGCCATCTGCCGCGCGCGTGAACGCAGGGTATCGGGCACCTCATCAGATCGCGCGATCTCGCCGAACAGCGCACCGGCACGTTTGCGGTTGCCCTGTTCAAGAAAGGCCATCGCCACCAGTTCGCCCGCGCTGCCGAACCAGGGATTGGTTGGCACAGCGAGCGGCTCAAGCCGCGCAATGACATCGGCCGGGTTGCGCGTATCGAAACTGGCCGCCATTTCCCGGATCGATGCGAGATCGCGCAAGGCCGGGGGCGTGGCGCTGTCGGCGGCGACCTGGGCATAGATCTTCACGGCATCGGCCGTGCGCCCGCGGTCCATCGCGATCCCAGCCTGAGTCAACAGGGCCGCTGCCTTGGCCCCGCCTTCGCTCCCGGCGGCAAGCTTCGCGGCAGCATTGCTGGCGCTGTCGAGATTGCCGGCTTCCGCCTGGTCGAGAACCGCAGTGAGTTGTTCAGAGCTCGCTTCCATGGCGGCTTCCTGGCGCGAATCCCACAACAGATATCCGCCGAAGGCCAGCAGGCCGACCACAGTGACACCCAGCAGCACGCGGCCATACTTCTGCGCAAACTCGCGAAACTGGTCTTCGCGCACGGCGTCGTCGATCTCGCGCAGCAGGACTTCGTCCTGCGCCGCCTTTTTTTCCTCGGAGTTCTTTCCGCTTCCCGGTATTAGCGCCACAGGCTGGCTCTTTCCTCGACTGATTGTCCATTTCGGCGGGCTTTTAGGGGCGACCGGCGCCAACCGCAATGCTGCAGCCAATGTGTCCCCCGCCAGTTGAATGCGAGGTGAAGCTGCTGCGGCGACCATTCATGCATGACTTCAGCCGGCGACACGCTGGCATAGCTCACGCAAGCGCGCGATGGTGCGGGTGCGATCAAACTGCTGCTGCGCGCGCAGCCGATTGGCAGCACCGAGTTCGCGCCGCAATTCGTTGTCACTGGCGAGTTCTTCCAATTGGCTCGCCAAGGAGTGATCTGCAATGAGCGCGCGATTGGCGGCATCGGGCATATCGGCAATGGCTGGCGCCAGTTGCCCCGCCAGCGGCAATCCAGCCGCCATCGCCTGCACCACCATTGCAGGCGAGCTAAGGCGACCATGTGGCAGCAGGAAGATGTCAAGCAAGGCGAGGGCCTGCGCGTGATCCCGTACCGGCCCGGGCACATGTACCCTGTGGCTGATACCGCGGGCCAGCGCGGCGGCGAGAATGCCATCGCGAGCGGCACCTTCGCCCAGGATCACCAGATGCCAATACTCAGGCATCCCGGCAAAATCCGACAGCAGACCGTCCCAATCGCTATCGCGGTCGAGCGTGGCGATGGTGCCGGCCCAGCATTCGTCGGGCCGCTTGCGCACCCGCAAGGCATCGGGCTGCGGATTGCGCTGGAAGGCGGACGTATCGATCCCCAACGTGATGCGGTGAATTCGGCCAGGCGCCAATTGCCAGTCGCGGACCGCCACCGCACCCACTTCGGCATTGCCCGCGACAAGGCCGGCGATCCGCCCGAAGGCGAGCCGTCGATACCACCGGCGGCGAAAGCCGGCTTCGCGCTGTACGTCCCAGCCTTCACCCGTCTCGACGTGGAGCAAAGGTGCAAGCGCCAACGCGTCGCGATACAAGGTATGCGCCATTGCAAGATCGATCGCCGACCAGCCGTAGCCAATCACCAGGCTGTAAGGCTGCATCGCCTGCGCCAGGCGCGCCAGCCGACGCGGGCCGAATGTGCCTTGCAGCGAGGGAAAGTCGGCTCGCAGGCGAACTCCCGGTGGCACGGCCGCCGCAGGCGGGGCCGCTTGCCCCCCCTCTGCCCAAACCAGTTCATGACGCCAGCCCAAACCAAGCGCCGCCGTTAGAGCTTCAACCATCGTCAGCGCTTGCGAGCCGGACTCAAGCGGAACGCAATGCAGCAATCGCCGGCCGGCCACCGGGGAATCGGTCATCCTGCCTGCGCCAGCAAGGCTTCGATCGCGGCGATCGCTTCGGGTTCGACCAGCATTGGCGCATGGCCCATGCGCGGTACCGTCACCGCTTGCATCTGCGGATGGCGCGACTTCATAGCGGCAAGCGTTTTGTCCGACAAAAGGTCCGACAAGGCCCCCCGCACCACCAGCACGGGCACGTCTGTCAGTGCCTCGAATGCGGGCCACAGATCAGCTGGCGCCGCGCCGCCAGGAACCTTGAACGGTTCGGCAATCGCCATGTCATAATCGAACACGATCCGCCCGTTCTGGCCCAGCACCATGGTCCGTTTGGCCATTTCGAGCCAGGTTTCGATGGTGAAATCGGGGAACCACTGGCCATGTTCTTCCTGGAGAGCGCGCGCGGCATGCATCCACGTCGGAAAACTGCGGCCTTGCCCGACATAGCCCGCGATCCGCGCGATCCCGGCCGGATCGAGTTCGGGGCCGATGTCGTTGATTACCGCCGCGGCCAGCCGCCGCGCATCACGCTGCGCCAAAAGCATCGTCATCAGCCCGCCCATCGACGTACCAATCGCAACAAACCGCGAGATCTCGAGTTCGGTGAGCAGGGCCTCGACATCGGCGACATAGGTCAGCGGCGAATAGGTGGCTGGATCTTTCGCATATTCGCTCATCCCGCGGCCGCGCATTTCGGGCACGATTACCCGCCAGCGCGGTGCCAGGCGCTCCGCCAAGGCGGCAAAGTCTCGTGCATTGCGGGTCAGGCCGTGGAGGCAGATCACTGGTGGGCAGTCATCTGCTCCGTCATAGTCGCGAAAATGCAGCTTCAGCCCGTCGGGACTGGTCCAATACCGATCTGAATAAGTCGCGCTCATGATCGGAACGGCCTTGGCCAAACAGCGGCGAAAATCAAGTCGGGATGCGGGAGGCCGCGCCCTTGCCCTATCTTCTTTCAGCCCCCACTAGAGAACCATGCCTTCTGCTCCGCCCGCCGCACCCTATCGCGCCGACCCTGCCATTACTGAACTTGCCGAATGGCTCGGATCGCCGGTCAGAGGCGCTGCGTTCCCCCGCGCCGAGCTGCGTTTTCGCAATGATCGCTGGGCAGCCGCGGTCGGGCTGGAAAGCCTGTCGAATGCAGAGTGGTGCCGTCACTTCGGCGCATTCGCTCCGCTACCGGGCAACCTGCCGCAACCACTCGCACTCAAATACCATGGCCACCAGTTCCGCGTTTATAATCCAGAGATCGGCGACGGGCGCGGCTTCCTGTTCGCGCAATTGCGCGACGAGGGCGGCCGACTGCTCGACCTGGGTACCAAGGGCTCGGGGCAGACGCCCTATAGCCGCAGCGGCGATGGGCGGCTGACCCTGAAAGGAGCCGTGCGCGAAATTCTCGCCACCGAAATGCTTGAAGCGCTGGGGGTCGACACCTCGAAGACCTTCTCGGTGATCGAGACCGGCGAGGAACTGTGGCGGAATGACGAACCTTCCCCCACGCGCTCGGCCGTACTGGTGCGGCTGAGCCATGGGCACATCCGCATCGGCACCTTCCAGCGGTTGGCGGCACTTGAAGAGCGTGAGCAGATTGCTGCACTGGTCGACTATTGCCTGGCGCATTTTCCCGGACCGATGCCGCCGACCGACGCGCCCGGCCGCGACGAACCCGCCGTGATCTTGCTGCACCAGGTCGTGGAGCGGCTGGCCGATCTTGCGGCCGGCTGGATGGTTGCCGGCTTCGTCCACGGCGTACTCAACACCGACAACATGAACATTTCCGGCGAAAGCTTCGATTACGGCCCGTGGCGCTGGTTGCCAACATGGGATGCGTCCTTCACCGCTGCCTATTTCGACCAGAGCGGGCTCTATGCCTTTGGCCGCCAGCCCGAAGCGCTGCACTGGAACTGTGCGCAATTGGCTGTGGCGCTCCGCCCTCTGGCCGAGAGTGAGCCCTTGATCGCGGCGCTCAACCGGTTCGGGCCACTTTATATGACTGCCGTGGCGCGGCGCTGGTGCTGGCGCCTCGGGGTTGAACCGCGCGGGGAAGCGGAAGATGCAACACTGGTCTCTGCTTGCGAGAAGGCGCTGCGCGTGGCCGAGGCGCAACCTGACGCATTTTTCCACGCCCATCGCGGCGGGCGCGGAGCAAGCGGCGAGCTCGGTGAGTTGCTGGCGGCCTATTCTCCGGTGGAGAGCGCGCACGACTATTGGTCGGACGCCGAACCCCAATCCATGCTGATCGACGAGGTCGAGGCGATCTGGTCTGCGATTGAACGGGACGACGACTGGGGGCCGCTCCATGCCAAGGTGGCTGCGCTCCGCCGGATGGGTGATGCGCATGGCCCAGCGCCGATCCCTGCCGGGCATGCCGGGGCTCGCACCGATTGACCGATCAGCCGCCCCGTCTCCCAGCGTGTGGCCAAGCACGCCAAATCACTTCCCATTTTCGCTTTACCGGACTAACCGCCGTGCGCGGGAGGAGGCGATAGAACTATCGTGACCGAGCAGACCTACATTTCCTTCGAACCTGCCACAGGGGCAGAACTGTGGCGCGGACAGGCAAGCGATGTTGACGCCTGTGTTTCGGCTGCAAGGCAAGCCTGGCCCGATTGGGCTGCACGGCCGCTTGCGACGCGCATCGAACTGGTCCGGCGCTTTGCCAACGAAGTGCGCGCCGCTGCTGATGACCTCGCGCAACTCATCGCGCGCGAAACCGGCAAGCCGCTGTGGGAAGCTCGCACGGAAGTAGATTCGGTGGTCAACAAGGTCGACATCTCGGTCAACGCCTATGCCGAGCGGACTGGCAAGAAGATGCTCGACAGCGCGCTACAGGGAACAGCTGCCGTGCGCCACAAGCCCCATGGCGTGCTCGTCGTGCTCGGCCCCTACAATTTCCCGGCCCATCTGCCAAATGGCCACATCGTGCCTGCACTGATCGCCGGAAACACCGTGATCTTCAAGCCGAGCGAGAAAACCCCTGCGGTGGGCGAACTGCTGGTGAAATGCTTCCACCGCGCGGGGATCCCTGAAGGCGCAGTACAACTGGCCATCGGCGGGATCGAGGAAGGCAAGGCGCTGGTCGGGCACAAGGGCATCGACGGAGTGCTGTTCACTGGGTCGGTCCAGGGCGGTATCGCGATCAATCGCGCGCTTGCTACCAACCCGGCCAAGATTGTCGCACTCGAAATGGGCGGCAACAATCCGATTGTGGTGATCGACACACCGCTATTGGCCGACGCGGCGGTGCTGATCGCGCAGTCGGCCTTTACCTCGGCTGGCCAGCGCTGCACTGCGGCACGGCGGCTGATCGTGCTGGATCACCTCTATGAGCCGCTGATGCAGGAACTGCTCAAGCTCACCAAGCGGCTGATCGTGGGCGAGCCCTTTGCCGATCCTGCCCCGTTCATGGGACCGGTGATCGACAATCCCACTGCAGAAGCGCTGTTGGGCAGCTTTGTCCATTTGATCAGCCATGGCGGCAAGCCCGTGCTCCACATGCGCCGGCCAAACGATGATCTGCCTTTCCTTACGCCGGGGATCATCGACACGACCGACATGGCCGACCGGCCCGATGTCGAACTGTTCGGCCCGATCCTGCAAGTTGTCAGGGTGCACGATTTCGACGCGGCCATCGCTGAGGCCAACAACACCAGGTTCGGCCTTTCGGCCTCACTGATCGGGGGCACCCCGCAAGACTATGACCGTTTCTGGGCGAACGTGCGCGCCGGAGTGATCAACTGGAACCGTCCCACCAACGGGGCCTCGTCCGCTGCACCATTCGGCGGGGTCGGCCTGTCGGGCAACCATCGCCCTTCAGCCTATTACGCGGCAGATTATTGCGCCTATCCAGTAGCCAGCACCGAGATGACGCAGCCGCGCGCGTCGATCGGGGTCGGGCTGGCGGACGGTTAAGCCGGCAACCACCAATCGAAAGCGCCCCTGCGCCAATAGGCACAGGAGCGCTTCCCGCGGCTCGGTGGGTGCCGCGCCCGAGCCGCCGGTGGGAGCGGCTCAAGACCTTGAAAAGCTAGCCGTTCATCGGCAACGGCTGTTGCCGCGGTCGATTTCGCGGCCAAGCAGCGCGCCGCCCACCGCACCAAGCAGCGTACCCAGCGCCTTGTCACCACGGCCGGCCACTTCATTGCCGACCAAACCGCCCACGCCCGCGCCGATAAGCAGGCCGGTGGTGCCGTTCTCCTTGCGGCAGTAATAGCGCCCGTCGCGTCCGCGCCAGATGCGCGTGTCGCGATAGACCGGCTCGCCGTAATAGCGGTCGCCCCGCCCATAGTAGCGATCGTCATCGTCCCAGTCGCCGTAGCGCTTCTTGCGCTTGTGCTCGGCCGAGAGGTTGTCGAAAATGCTGTCGGCGCGATAGTCGCTCCAGCCTTGCGCGTGCGGTGGCAGGTGCTGGGCAGCTGCCGCCGGAGCAGCCATCGCCAGGGTCAACCAGGTTGCGGCGGCCAGCGCGGCTTGCTTCACGATTGCGAGTGTCATGCTCTCGTCCTTTCCCATTCAGGGCCGGCATTGGCCCGGTTGCACGATTCGATCGATGTTCAGGTTTAAGGCTGGAATTCTGAACGTAATGCAACACGCCTGTCAGCTTCGCGTTCATGCGGCGGGGTGAGTGCGTAGGCGCGACGAATGGCGACTTGCTCTGCTGCAGCCGTAAGCCTAGGGCGCGGCGGGCATGCAGAGCGAAGATCCCAGCAGCCAGCCTTCGGGCCTCCCCGAGGCGATCGGGGCCTATTTGATCTGGAGCATGCTGCCGCTTTACCTGTTACTGGTGAAGAGCGTCCCCCCGTTCGAATTCGTCGGATGGCGGATCATCTGGACGCTGCCGGTATGCCTGATCTTCATCGCGATCCGGCGCCAGTTCCCGGCACTGCGCGAGGCGCTCGCCAGCCCACAGCGCATGGCTTTGCTGGCGCTGAGTGCACTGCTGATTGCCATCAACTGGTTTGTCTATGTCTGGGCGATCCAACGTGGCCATGTCTTTGCGGCAAGCCTCGGCTACTACCTCAATCCGCTGGTCAACGTGCTGCTCGCCACAATCTTTCTGAAAGAGCGGCTTTCGCGGCTCCAGTGGCTGGCTGTCGCGATCGCCTCTGTTGCGGTGGCATTGTTGCTGGGCGGCGCGCTGACCACGCTGTGGATCAGCATCACGCTGGCCATCTCCTTCGCGCTCTATGGGCTGGTGCGCAAGCACGTGGCGGTTGGATCGGTCCCGGGCCTCACGATCGAGAGTGCGATCCTTCTCCCACTGGCTACGGCGATCGCCGCCTGGTACGCGCAAAGCCCGGCCGGCTCATCATTCGGGCATGACTTGTGGCTCAGTCTTTCGATCATGCTCGGCGGCGTGGTCACGGCTGTGCCGCTGCTGTTGTTCGCCATTGCTGCCCGCCGGATGGATTATTCGACCATCGGCTTCCTTCAATACATCACCCCTACGCTCGTGTTCCTGCTGGGCCTGACGGTGTTCCGCGAAGAACTGCGACCGGTACAATTGGGCAGCTTCGTGCTGATCTGGATTGCGATCGCGATCTTCGTGTCTGATCTGTTGATCCGGCGGCGAGCCGCGGCTGCCGCCTAATTCGCGATCCGCCAGCCAAGCAACTGGCCGGCATGGAAGGGCACCACTTCGCTGCCACCTGCAGGAATCGCGTCGGGCACCTTCACTTCGGCCCGCTCCAACGTGATCGCCTCGTCATTAACCGGCAGCCCGTAGAACGCAGGGCCGTGCAGCGATGCAAAGCCTTCGAACCGGTCGAGCGTTCCTTCCTTGTCGAATACGTCAAGATAGCTTTCGAGCGCATTGGGAGCGTTGAAGATGCCCGCGCAGCCGCAGGCCGATTCCTTTGTGTGCCGCTCGTGCGGGGCGCTGTCGGTGCCGAGGAAGAATTTCGGACTGCCGCTTGTTGCAGCCCGCCGCAGCGCGAGCCGGTGGGTTTCGCGCTTGGCCACCGGCAGGCAATAGTTGTGTGGCTGGATTCCGCCGACCAGCATAGCATTGCGGTTGATGTGCAGATGCTGGGGCGTGATCGTGGCCGCGACGTTTGGCCCGGCGCCGAGCACGAATTCGACCGCATCGCTGGTAGTGATGTGCTCGAACACGACCCTGAGCCTGGGAAAGTCGCGCGTGATTCGCTTGAGGTGGCGCTCGATGAACTCCGCCTCGCGATCGAATACGTCGATGTCATGGTCAGTCACTTCACCATGCACGCAGAGCACGATACCTTCGGCCTCCATCCGCGCCAGAACTGGATCGATCTTGCGCAAATCGGTGACGCCGCTGTCAGAATTCGTCGTTGCCCCTGCCGGGTAAAGCTTGGCTGCAGTGAACACGCCCGCCGCCGCCCCGCGGGCGAGGTCGTCCGGGTCGGTGTTGTCGGTGAGGTAACAGGTCATCAGCGGCATGAACCGGACGCCTTCGGGCACCGCAGCCAGGATCCGCTCGCGATAGGCAGCGGCATTTGCGGCATTCGTGACTGGCGGGGTCAGATTGGGCATCACGATCGCGCGGGCGAACTGCCGCGCCGTAAACGGCACCACGTCGCGCATCATGGCGCCGTCACGGAAATGCAAGTGCCAGTCATCGGGGCGGCGGATCGTGAGCGTGTCGGTCATCGCCTGCGGCTCTAGTCCGGCATGCGGCATCTTTCCAGCGCCGATCACAGCGCCTAGATGCCGCCGCATGAAGATCGGATTCCTGACCTGCCCCGGCACCATGCCCGGTTCACCAACGCGGCGCGACGATGCCTTCGAGCACGATTACCAAGTGGATGCGATCCGCCCGGCGCTTGAAGCCAAAGGCGGTTCGCTCGTCGAGATCGACTGGCGCGCGCCGATCAATGCCTTCGCCGGGTGCGATCTCGTGCTGGTGGGCACGCCGTGGGACTATTGGGATTTCGAGCAGGAGTTCCTGGGCAAGTTGGATGCGCTCGAAGGCGCGGGGATCATGGTTTGCAATCCGCCGGACCTCGTGCGCTGGAACTCACGCAAGACTTACCTGCGCGATCTGGCCGATCGCGGCGCGCGGACCATCCCGACCCGATGGATCGAGCAGCCTGCGGCGGCTGACCTTGACGCTGCGTTCGATGACTTCGGCTGTGACCGGGTGGTTGCCAAGCGCCAGGTCGGCGCCGGAGCGGATGGCCAGTCGATCCACCGCGCGGGCGAGGTTGCAGCTGGCTGGACCATGGCGCATCCGGCGATGATCCAGCCCTATCTTCCGCAGATAACCAGCGAAGGTGAAATTTCCTTCCTGTTCATCGACGGCGAGTTTTCGCATGCGCTGGTCAAGCGCCCCGCTGCGGGCGATTATCGCGTCCAGTCGCTTTATGGCGGAACCGAGGAAGCGCTTGAGCCTGCGGCGGGAGATCTGGCGGCAGCACAAGCTGTGGTCGATGCCATTCCCTTTGCAACCCCGCTTTACGCGCGGATCGACATGGTACGTGGGGCAGACGGGGCGCTGCTGGTTATGGAAGCGGAGTTGATCGAACCCTATCTCTACCCCCTGCAGGGCCCCGAACTGGGGCCAAGGATGGCGCAAGCCATCGCCAGGAGGATCGCCAGCCGATGACCGCAACCCACCTTGCCACCCGCGCCATCGTGCGGCTGTCACCGCTTGATGACAGCGAGGACTGCGGAAGTTTCCTACAAGGATTGGTCACCAATGATGTTAGCGGGCCGCTTCCAGTCTATGCCGCGCTGCTAAGTGCGCAGGGCAAGGTGCTGTTCGATATCCTGATCTGGCGTGACGGCGACGATCTACTGCTCGACTGCGAAGCCGGAGCGGCCGACGAACTGGTCAAGCGCCTCTCGCTTTACCGACTGCGCCGGAAGATCGCGATCGCTCGCGACGACATGATGGCGGTGCATTGGAACCTCGAGCCACTTCCAGGGGCGGTGCCTGATCCGCGGCTCGATCGGCTGGGCTGGCGCTGGCTTGCGCCTGCGACCGATGCCGATGCGCCGGCCGATGATGCCTGGCTGGCACACCGGCTGGCACTCGGGGTGCCCGAGACCCGCGCCGAGCTGGGCGACCTGCTGTGGCTCGAAACCAATGCCGCTGAGCTGAACGGTGTCAGCTTTACCAAGGGCTGCTATGTCGGGCAGGAGAATACCGCACGGATGAACTGGCGGCAGAAGGTCAACCGTCGGCTGTTGGTTGTACCACTGGCGCAATCTGACAATGCACGCCGCAAAGCTGCCTATCCCGACCTGGGGTTGGCGGTAGATCACATGCGGGTAGAAAACATCGACTCTGCGTTGGTACCTGATTGGCTAAAGCAGGCAATTAGCCCGGAGGGTTGATCGCCGCGATCGAGCGTTCGAGCATCAACTGCGCGCGATCGCGCGCTGCCGTCTCTGGCAGGCCGAGCGAACGGGCCAGCGCCGAGCCGATCAACGCATCGCCCATCGCCATCAGCACCAGCGCCAGCGTTTCCTCATGCAGCCGCATAACTTCACCGTGATCGGCCGCCTCTTCCGGTGCGATATCGTCGACCAGCTGGTGGATCGTCTCGACGATCGGGCTCAGCGCATCTTCGTTGCCGGTCAGGATCATCCAGCTTGCTAGCGCGCCCGCGCCCTCCTTGTCGAAGGCGTCAAACGCCAGATCGACCACTTCGCGCGGGCTACCAAGGCCGGCCCGGCTGGCGCGCACCGCATCCTTGATGGTTTCGCAAACGGTTTCCGCGAGGTGGCGAGCAAGTTCCTTCTGCAGCCCCGCAGCCGACCCGAAATGGTGCAGCAGATTGGCATGGGTTCGCCCGATCCGCGCCGCCACAGCCTTCAGGGTGACCGATTGCGGACCTGCTTCAATTAGTAGCGCGCGCGCCGCAGCCAGCGCGGAACTTCTCGATTCTTCGGGGGTTAGACGCTTGCGACTTGTCATTACTTGTTAAGCCTAATAGATTCTTAATCGATGAACGACCAGACATCATTCGACCTAGAGCGCTCGAAAGCCAGCGGCAAGAGCAGCGAAGGCGGTATCACCGCCCGTGCCAGTTCGACCCCGGCAGAGCATGAGTTGATCGTGCGCGATCGCAGGTTTGACCGCAAGGCGCTCGTCCCGCGCTGGTGGCATTCGAACGATCCGGTGGCGACCGCATGGTACAATTCGGTCTCCGCCAGCCTGCCGCGGGGCGAAGCTTTCTTCATCGACACGCTGCGCGATTTCCGCGAAGGGCTGCCGCCGCGCCTGGCGCGCGAGATCAAAGCCTTCACCGCGCAGGAAATCAACCACACGCGTGAGCACGTAGCCTTCAACCGGCTGGTATCAGATCACGGCTACAACGTCGAAAGCATCGACCAGGGCATCCAGGTGATGCTGGAACTCACCGCTGGTCGGCCCAAGGAATTCAACCTCGCGGTCACCATCGCGCTGGAACATTTCGCGGCAATCATCAGCCGCCAATTGCTCTCCGATCCGCGCTATCTCGAAGGCGCTGATCCCGTCGCCGCAGACATCTGGCGCTGGCATGCGACCGAGGAGATCGAGCACAAGGGGCTAGTCTATGACATCTGGCTCCACGCCACGCGCGAGTGGAGCGCGTGGAAGCGCTACAAGACGCGCGCGCTGATCGCAGCGCTGATCACGAAGAAATATTTCGGCAACCGCATCCGCGATGCGATCGGCCTGCTCGAGCAAGATGGATTCACCCGCAGCCAGGCCAAGCGCAAGCTTTATGCCTTCCTGTGGTGGAAGCCGGGAATGATGCGCCGCATGTTTTTCGAATGGGCAGCGATCCTCACCCCGGGTTTTCATCCTTGGAAGCATGACGATCGGGCGCTGATCGGCAAGCTCGAAAGCCCCTATGCCGACGCGGTGATGCCCGCAGAATAGGTGACTCCGGTCTAGTTATTGACACGAGTGTCAATAGTAGCTACTGACAACTCTGTCAGTAAGCCTATCGTCCGGAGTCGCATTGTGAACGCCCCCACCAAGATTGATCTTGACGCCACTTCTCGCCGGGATCCGACCCCCACCGATCTTTCCATCAACGTGCGCGACGAGCGCTTCAATCGCGGCACCACCCCGCGCCGCTGGTGGGCCGGGGAGCCCTTCGGTACCGCCTGGCACAATGCCTTGTCCGCCACTTTCCCGCGCGGTGAAGCCTTCTTCATCGAAGCGGTAAAGGCGCATCGCGACGGCGCCCCGCCCAAACTTGATGCCGAGATTCGCGCCTTCGTGCGGCAGGAAATCAATCACACCCGCGAACACATCGCCTTCAACCGGCTCGCCGAAGATCATGGCTATGACATCAAGAAGATCGACAAGCGGGTCGAGGAGATGCTGGCGCTGACCAAGGGTCGCCCCGAGATCCTCAACCTCGCCGCGACCATGGCGCTTGAGCATTACACTGCCATGATGGCGCACGAATTCCTCAAGAACCCGAAGCACTTCGCCAAAGCCGACCCTGAAGTACACGCGATGTGGCGCTGGCACGCGATCGAGGAAATCGAGCACAAGGGGGTCGCCTTCGACACCTGGAACCATGCCACCCGTGGTTGGACCGCGTGGAAGCGCTGGAAAGTGCGCAGCCTGATGATGCTGATCGTAACCGGGCGCTTCTTCAAGAACCGCTGGGAAGACACGATGAACCTGCTGGCGCAGGACGGCATCACCGGCTGGAAGGCGCGCTGGGGCCTGTTTTCCTACCTCGCTTGGTCCCCTGGCGTGGTGCGACGGATCTTCCCGGCTTGGCTGGCCTATTTCAAGCCCGGTTTCCACCCGTGGGACCATGATGATCGCGAGCTGATCAACCTGCACGAGGGTGAGTTCGCCGACGCCCTGCTGCAGCCGGCCGAATAGCCTGCAGCATTCCGTGAAACGCAAAACCCCAGCGCCGCAAGGCACCGGGGTTTTTCTTAAGGGCCCAAACCAACGCTGCTCAGGCGGCGTGCATGACCCGCATATTGGCGTCCGCCAGTTCAAGCGCATACTCCGCTGCAAGCGCATCCATTCCGCGCGCGCAGCTATGTCGCGGCCGCACGGCCCCGGTCGGTTCAAACCCGAGCTTGGCGAGAACCCGGCCCGAAGCCGGATTGTCGAGGAAGTGGCTGGCCGCCAACCGCTGGTGCCCCAGCATCCGCGCGATGTCGATCACGGCGCGACCGGCCTCGGTGGCATAGCCCTGCCCCCAGTGCTGTCGTGCGATCCAGTAGCCAAGCTCGACCTCGTCGTCGCGGCGGTCGATCCCGATACAGCCGACGAGCGCGGCATCGCGCGCACGCGTGACGAGAAAGCGCGGGAACAGGGGATTCTCCGGCAATTCGACGAACTGGCGCGCGTCGTCCGGCCGGTAAGGCCAGGGTGCGCGGGCCAGATTTCGCACCACGCCTTCATCGGCGATCCCGGCATGGACCGCCTGCCAGTCTTCCGGCCAGGCCGGCCGCAATAGCAACCGTTCGGTGCAATGGAACATCGGTCTTCTCCTCATCGCCCCGCAACGCCCCCTAGGCACGCTGCGTGACACCTGCATGGCGGCGAAACCATATTTCGCCAGGCTGTGAGGGAGAAACGACAAGAGGGAGACAGGTCGGCCCCATCTCCCTCTTTGGCTGCCGGGTTTGCCCGGCTGGGACCGTCCTGCTTGGACGATCCCTTTAACGAACCGTCCGGTTATTCGGCCGCTTGGGCAATCATGTCGACCGACACGTATTTGCGACCAAGCTTGCCCTTGTGGAATCGCACCACGCCGTTTTCGAGCGCGAACAGGGTATGGTCCTTGCCCATGCCCACATTGCTGCCCGGGTAAACGCGGGTGCCGCGCTGACGCACGATAATGTTGCCGCCGACCACTTCCTGGCCACCGAACTTCTTCACACCAAGGCGACGGCCAGCTGAATCGCGACCGTTACGCGATGAACCGCCTGCTTTCTTATGTGCCATCGTCCGTGATCCTTACTTCTTGGCTTCGGTCTTCTTGGCAGCGGCCTTCTTGGCCGGAGCCTTCTTCTCGGTCGCGGCCTTGTCCGCCGACTTGGCAGTCGCGCCGGCCTTCACCGGGGCTTCGGCCTTCGCCTTGGCGGACTTGGTCACTTCCGCGCCCTTGGCAGGCTCGGCCGCTTCCTTCTTCGGAGCCGCCTTCTTCGCAGCGGCGCCCTCGCCCACGGCCAAGATGCGCAGCAGGGTCATCTGCTGGCGATGGCCGTTCTTGCGACGATAATTGTGCCGGCGGCGCTTCTTGAAGACGATCACCTTCTCGCTCTTCGCCTGCGCGATGATTTCGGCCGAAACCGAGATCTTCGAAGCGTCGGCCAGCTGGTCGCCTTCACCTGCGAGCAGCACATCGCCCAGCGTGATGGTCTCGCCGGCTTCACCTGCGAGCTTTTCGACTGCAATCTTGTCTCCGGCGGCAACCCGGTACTGCTTGCCGCCTGTGCGCACTACTGCGAACATGGTGGTAATACTCTCGTTCAAAAGCTGTGCCCTTACGCGAGGAAAGGGCGCACCCGACGCGCCACCTGAGCGGTGGAGCCGGAAAGATGGGTGCCGTTAGGGGAAAGGTGCTGCCAAGTCAACGACGGATAGCGGCCTTTTTGCAAACCATGGGCGCAGCTTGAACAGGTGGCATCGGCGGCGCCCCATGCTATGCGCCAACCGTGATGCCACGCAATCCTCGATACCTCACCGGGCTACTGGTTGCCGTCCTGGCCGGGCTGGGCGGCTGTGCCGGCGGTTCGGACCGCTTTCCATCGCTGGCGTTGCGCGATTTCGAGCGGGTGCAGGGAAGTTTCGGTGGGCCCGATTCGCCTGCCGGCACACTGCGCCCGGCCCCGCTTGGCGTGTCGCAGATCGGCGAGATCGCCCGCGCCTTGGCGGAGGCTCGTACGCGGCACCAGCGGTTCATGGACTTGGCAGGTCCGGCGCGCGCCAGTGTGGCGACGGCGGCAGGCACCGGACCGGAAGACCGACGCTGGGCATTGGCGCAGGTCGAGATTGCCGAGCTCGATTCGCGGCGATCGGGCACCTCGGCGTTGCTGGCCGATCTCGACCGGCTTTACGCCGATGCCAGCCTGTCTTTTGCCGAACGCAGCCAGATCGAACAGGCGCAGGCCGAGGTGGGCGCCATGCTGAGCAAGCAGGACGAGGTGCTGGACGAACTGCTGGCGCTGCTGGGATAATCTCTTGCAAAAAAAGTAAGCGCGGAGCCGCCCCCAGGTCGGCTCCGCGCGCTACCGGTTCCCGTACGGGAAGGTCGGGGGACTAGGACATTGCGGCTATCGTCACCACCGCGAGTCCCCACAGGAGAACGAGAACCGGCAGAATCAAGACCTGTATCGCCGCATCGCGCGGCTTGAGCCGCCCAGTATGTGTCATAATTCCTCGATTGGCGAATTCACCGAAACCCATGGCCCGTTTGGCGCCGGTACCCTGCATCCGCGCCCACACCGTCGGCACGCCGAACCCGGCCACAATGATGAAGGCGAAGATCGCCATGGGAAGGATCAGCCCGGGATTGCCGAATGCCAGCGCGGTGATCGCCAGGAATCCGAGATAGCAGCCCACCGTCACACCATAGAGCGCACGGGGCAGTTCGAAAGTGCGGTCAACCGTGGTGCGAACCCGCGGTTCGGCTACGATCCGGGCCTTGTCGGCAATAAGTTCGGGGGCAATCAGCTTGGACATGACGATGTCTCCTTCCGTTGAGGCATCATCTAGTGCGGCACCGAATCGCTTTCCTTGACCTGGATCAAACGCTTCGCGCTAATCGCTCCACCGCGCGCGATCAGCATAATCCTCTGGCCGCGGCTCGATCCAGTGCCAGCCGCCAGCGCGCTTCTCGCGCTTCCAGAACCACGCTGCGCTCTTCAGGTGATCCATGCAAAAATCGACTGCATCGATCGCTGCGCGCCGGTGCCGCGCGGCCGCGGAAACACAGACAATTGGCTCACCCGGACGCAGCAACCCGATCCGGTGGACCATCAGCAGCCCCATCAGCTCGAACCGGGCAAAGGCGCGGTCCGCCAGTTCGTGCATGCCCGGCAGCGTCAACGGCTCGTAATGGGTCAACTCAAGCGCTTCGACGCCCTCGCCACCGCGCACTTCGCCGACAAAGGTGCACACCCCGCCCAGCCCGGGATTGGCCTGAGTGAACGGGCCGATCAGCGTGCCCGGGATAAACATCTGCTCGAGCAGGCGGACATCGCGCATCGGCATGGCAGTCTCAGCCCCCGCTGACAGGCGGTAACAGCGCCACCTCGTCGCCATCCTGCGCCAGCAAGGAAGTCTTGTCAGCCAGCACCTGGCCCGCACAAGCAACATTGACGCGAGCCAGCTGCAATTGCGCGGCGACTTCGGCACCGACAGCGGCGAGCAGGCCCTGCCAGTCGAGCGGGGCTGGCACCTTGCGCGTTTCGACGCCCGCCAGATCCCGCAGCGGCCCAAGGAACATGATCGTCACTGCCATTTCAGCCGCCCGTCATCGACATGTGGCGCGGTTGCGCCGGCTCGGCCCCACGCTGCGAAATGTCGAAATGGTGGCGTTCGGGCTTGATCCGCATCGCCTCATCCAACGCGCGCTGGAGATTGCTTTCGGGATCGCCTGAGCGCAACGCCGCGCGCAGATCGACCCGCTCCCCTCCGCCCAGGCAGGGATAGAGCTGCCCGGTGGCAGTCACCCGCAGCCTGTTGCAGCCCGCGCAGAAATTGTTGGTAAGCGGCGTGATCATGCCCAGCCGTCCGCCGGTTTCCTCGACCCGGTCATAGCGCGCTGGGCCGCCGGTCGAATCTCCGAGCGGGGTCAGCGTCCAGCGCTGCTCCAGTTGCGCGCGCACGGCGGAAAGCGGCAGGAAGTGATCGACCCGGTCCTCCTCCACCTCGCCTAGCGGCATCACCTCGATTAGTGTGAGGTCGAAGCCTTGACCATGCGCCCAGGCAATAAGGTCAGGCAGTTCCTGCTCGTTCACGCCTTTGAGCGCCACGGTGTTGAGCTTGACGCTCAGCCCTGCCGCCTTGGCGGCAGCAATGCCTTCCAGCACCTGCGGCAGCACGTCGCGACGCGACAGCTGCGCAAACCGCGCGCGGTCACGCGTGTCGAGCGAAATGTTGACTCGCCGCACCCCGGCCGCTGCCAGATCCTCGGCATAAGCCGAAAGCTGAGTCGCATTGGTGGTTAGCGTCAGTTCTTCCAGACCACCGTGCCCCTTCGGCCCCAATTCGCGGCCCAGGGCGCGAAACAGATCGACAATGTCGCGCCGCACCAACGGTTCACCGCCCGTGACCCGGATCTTGGTCACTCCGCGCGCAATGAAGCCCCGCGCCAGCTGGTAGAGTTCCTCGAGCGAAAGCACCTCCTTGCGCGGCAAGAAGGTCATGCGTTCGGGCATGCAATAGGCGCAGCGCAAGTCGCACCGGTCGGTCACCGACAGCCTGAGATAGCTGATCCGGCGCTGGAAGCCATCGACCAGCGGCTTGGAGGCCGCCGCGGGCATCAGGACATCGCGGATCCTAGTCATGCAACGGAAGATACTGTCCGGTGATGCCAGGCGCATCCCCCAAATATGCCAGCATCGCTGCAATCGCTGCCGCATCGCCGCCGCCGAGCATATTCACGCGCCGGGGCGCACAGGCCCGGGCCAGATCGCGGGCAATCGCACGGCGCCAGTCATCATGGTCTTTCGCGGCCACCGGCAAGACAATGACCAGCGCGTCGGCGCCCGGAGTTGCGATCGCTTCACGCGCCCGGCCGAGCCAATCGCGATGGAATTCCGCGGCCGCATCCAGCGGTACTTCGGGCAGGCAATCGATCCGCAACTCGACCTGGCCCATATCAGCGCCGTTCGCGGTGCAGGGTTATGCCAATCTGCTCGTTAGCTTCGGCAATGGCGAGCTTCACGATCTTCACCGTGACCGCCTCGACCCGCGCATCCTGTGCGAACAGCGTGGCACTGATATGGTCGGCAACAGCCTCGATCAGCTTGAAATGAACACCCGGCGGCAGCGCATCCGACGCGGCGAACTTCAGATCCATGTAGTTCTTGCTGGCATCCAGCGGCGTATCGGGAGCGTAGTGATCGGCCACCTTGAGCCGCGCCCGGATCGTGATCCTGAGCGGCTGCGGCTTGCCGGTCTCCTCCGAATAGATGCCAGTCAGGACATCGTGTTCGAAATCTGCCACTTCGAGGATCAGCGAATCGCTCATATCGACAGCGCCTTAGCGTCAATTGCTCCAGCGCGCGAAGATTGCGGTGGGCAGCAAGCGCGGATCGGCGCCCGTTTCGCTGACTGCCAGGTCGCCATGCTCGATCGTGCCGGGCAGGTCGCGCAACAACTCGTCCATCAGGCCGGCCAATGCCAGGCTGCTCATCCGCACGGCATAGACTGTGAGGAACAGGAAGCGGCTCCCGCTATCAAGCAGCCTGCGGCAGTCGGTCAAGAGGCCGGGCAACCCCTCTTCAAGCCGCCAGGTCTCACCTTCCGGGCCGCGCCCGAACTTAGGCGGATCGAGGATGATCCCGTCATAGCGCCTACCGCGCCGCACTTCGCGCGCAGCGAATTTCGCCGCATCGTCGACCAGCCAGCGGATCGGCCGGTCCTCCAGGCCTGACAGGGCTGCATTCTCGCGTGCCTGCGCCACCGATTTCTTCGAGGCATCGACATGGGTCACCCTTCCATGGCGGCTGAGTGCGAGCGACCCGACCCCAGTATAGCCGAACAGATTGAGCGTCTCGGCATCCTCGCGACCGGCCAGCAACTCGCGCATCCAGTCCCACACCGGCGCCATGTCCGGAAAATACTGTAGATGCCTGAATGGCGTCGGCTGCGCCGTAAACGTCACCTCGTTCCACCGCACCGGCCAGCCATCACTTGGCAAAGCAGGGGCAAGCTGCCAGCGCCCGCCGCCATCTTCGTCCGAACCTGGAACAAATTCCCCCATCGCCGGCCATTGCTGCAGGCGCGGGCTCCACATTGCCTGCGGCTCCGGCCGGACGAAGCAATGCGGCCCGAAGCTCTCGAACTTTCGGCCATGGCCGCTGTCGACGAGGCGGTAACCCCCGTCCCATCCCTCGCCCACCATCAGGATCGGATCGCGGATCAGCTGCGCCATTAGGTGGCTTGGCTCGCGTGCTGGCTCACGAAATCGCGCACCGCCTCATAATCGCCAGGCAATTCGGTAAAGGCTTCCTCGCGCGCGAACAGGTCGCCTACCCGCGCAGGCAGTGCCGGGCGGATTCCGGTGGCCCGCTCGACCGCTTCGGGGAACTTGGCCGGATGCGCGGTCGCCAGTGTCACCACCGGTACCGCCGGATCGAGCCCGCATGCGCGCGCCGCATGCAGCCCCACAGCAGTATGCGGATCGATGATCTCGCCGCATTGCTCATAGGCCCAGCGCATGGCCTGTGCGGTATCATTCTGGTCGACCCGCGCACTCGTAAACAGCGCCGCAGCGCCTTCGCGCTGGGCATTGGTCAACTGCATCGCCCTGCTGGCCTCGAACCCGTGCATCTGCGCCGCCATCGCGGCGCCATCGCGCCCACCCACGTCGAACAGCAGCCGCTCGAAGTTGGACGAAACTTGGATGTCCATTGAGGGAGTCGCGGTCGGCGTGACCATCCCGGCCGAATAGTCCCCGTGCGAAAGGGCACGGTAGAGGATATCGTTGACATTGGTGGCCACTATCAGCTGCGCCACCGGCAGGCCCATTCGTGCGGCAACATAACCAGCGAAGACATCGCCGAAGTTGCCGGTCGGCACGCTGAACGCCATGGGCCGGTGTGGCGCCCCAAGCTGAAGCCCGGCGGCGAAATAATAAACTACCTGTGCCATCAGCCGCGCCCAGTTGATCGAATTGACCGCGCCGATGTTGAAACGGCTCGTCATCGTAATGTCGCCGAACATGCGCTTCACCATCGCCTGGGCATCGTCGAAGCTGCCCTCGATAGCGATATTGTGGACATTGGGCGCGAGTACCGTAGTCATCTGTCGGCGCTGGACCTCACTCACCCTGCCTCGGGGATGGAGCATGAAGATGTCGACCCCTTCGCGACCCGCGACGGCATCGATCGCCGCAGAGCCGGTGTCGCCACTGGTTGCGCCCACGATCGTCAGATTGGACTGGCGACGCGCTAGGAAGGTTTCGAACAGCAGGCCGAGCAACTGCAGTGCCACGTCCTTGAACGCCAGAGTGGGGCCATGAAACAGTTCGAGCAGCCATTGCCGCTCGTCTAGCTGTACCAGCGGCGTCACAGCCTCGTGCGCGAACCGGCCATAAGCCGCCTGACATAGCGCGCGCAGTTCGTCTTCGCTCAGGCTGCCCTCGCCAAAGGGGCGCATCACACGGGTCGCAAGTTCGGCATAGGGCAATCCCGCCATTGCGGCGATCTCGGCCTTGCTGAACTGTGGCCATTCGCGCGGCAGGTAGAGCCCGCCATCGCCGGCGAGCCCGGCCAGCGTGACCGCTTCGAAATCGAGCGCCGGCGCGCTTCCCCTGGTCGAGATATACTCCATCATGCGCGCGGTTAGACGTGCGCGGCGCGCAGGGCAAGAACGAGCGGCCTCGCCTCGCTCAATCCTGCCCTGTGAGCCGCTTGCGCACCGCCAGCCAATAGATCACCAAAGCGGTGAGCGCGAAAAAGAACCACTGCCCGGCATAAGCCAGATGATTGTTCGGCAGATCACGCGGGTCAGGTGCTGCCAGCGGCTCTAGCCCGGCCTGCGGCGGCATGGCCACCAGGCGGGGCCCCGGTGCGATTACGCCGCCCACGGTGCCGCCCGACCATCGCGGTGCTTCGGGCATAACCGAAAAGCCGAGATCGACCGTCACTGGCTCGCCAAATGCGCCTTCGACACAATCGGCCCGGATGGCCCAGCCCTTCCGGCCGCTGGCTGCGGTCCCAGCCACAGCAGCCATACCTAACACCCGATCGCATTCGATCGTGGTTCGGCGAAACAGCGCCGCCTCGCTGTCGTCGATGGCGGTTTGCCAAGGTATTTCAGACGACAAGGCTTCGGCTGCCTCGTAACGCGCAATCAACGTCGCCTTTTCGTCCGCCCGGCCGAGCTGCCAGATGCCGAGCGCTATCATGGTGGCCACAGCGGCCAGCAACACGATCGTCGACACAATGGGCAACCTATCCCAGTTCATCGATCCGTGCCCTCCCCATCGGGGTCTGGCGCTCCATTGCTTGGCGCCGAAATCGCCTCGCCCGCACGATTGCGGTATTCCGCTGCCAGCAGCGCCGCCTTGGCTACTCGCAAGCCGCCCAGCACCGCCGCAATCGTGAACGGCAGCCAGATCAGCGCATGGACCCAGAAGGGCGGATGCGCCGCGACCTCGAGCCATAGCGCCAGCGCCACCACCAGCCCGCCAATCGCGAGAGTGAGGAATGCGGCCGGACCATCCCCTACGTTGAAGCGCGAAAATTCAAGACCGCAGGTGCGGCAACCGTCAGCGAACTGCACCACGCCGCGAAACAGCGTGCGCTGACCGCATTGGGGGCACAAACCGAAAAGGGCAGCCTGGCCGATGCCGGGCTGCCCCTTCGTTTCAGCGGGACCGAAGTCCGCCGGCATCAATGGACCGGGGCGCCCCAGCCACCCCAAATGTAGACCACCACGAACAGGAACAGCCACACCACGTCAACGAAGTGCCAGTACCACGCTGCGGCTTCAAAGCCGAAGTGCTGACGCGGTGTGAAGTGCCCCTTGTAGGCGCGGCCGAGGCACACGATCAGGAAGATCGTGCCGATCAAGACGTGAAAGCCGTGGAACCCCGTCGCCATGTAGAAGGCCGAGCTGTAGTTGTTCTCGCCAAAGGCAAAGGGCGCGATGCCGTATTCATAGGCCTGGATGCCAGTGAACAGCAGGCCCAACCCGATGGTCGCCCACAGGCCCTTCTTCAGGCCGTCCCGGTCGCCGTGGATCAGCGCGTGGTGCGCCCAGGTTACCGTGGTGCCCGAGCACAACAGGATCAGCGTGTTGAGCAGCGGCAGCGAGAAGGGATCGAGCACTTCGAGACCTTTGGGCGGGAACTGCGCAATCAGTGCGGCGCCTTCCTGGCCGAACAGGCTGGTGGTGACACCTTCGACCACTTCGATCGGCTTGGGAAACAGCGCGAAATCGAAGAAGGCCCAGAACCAGCCGACGAAGAACATCACTTCGGACGCTATGAACAGGATCATGCCATAGCGCAGGTGCAGCTGCACCACCGGCGTATGGTCGCCCTGCTGCGCTTCCTTGATGACATTGCCGAACCAACTGAAAAAGGTGGCAATGAGCCCGGCGACGCCGAGGCCGAGAACGATCTTACCCGCGCTGCCGAAGGTTTCGGGGTGCATGAACAGCACCATGCCGGTGGTAAAGGTCAGCGCGGCAAAGGCCCCGATCAGCGGCCAGATATCGGGTTCGAGAATGTGATAATCGTGCGTCTTGCTACCGGCCATGGTTCAATCCCGTCATGTATTTCGCCCGTCTTTAGGATGGCTCCTGCAACGGGTCCAGAGTGTTACGATTTCGGCTGGGCAGTGGTGTCCAATGCCTTGTGGAAGGTGTAGCTGAGGGTGATCTGCTCAACCCCCTTCATGTTCGGGTCCTTGAGCGCGGCCGGATCGATGAAGAACAATACAGGCATGTGCACTTCCTCCCCCGGCTGCAGCGTCTGCTCGGTGAAGCAGAAGCATTGGATCTTGTTGAAATAGCGTCCGGCCTGCTCCGGCTCGACGTTAAAAGTGGCGGTGCCGGTGATCGGCACATTGCTGTTGTTGCGGGCGACGTAGGTCGCCATGTCGCGCACGCCGATCTGCACTGTATCGGTGCTTTGCGCCGGACGGAACGTCCAGGGCACATCGCGCGCCACCGAGGCGTCGAAACGGATCGAAATCGGCTTGGCGCCAGCTGCAAGGGCCTGTGCCTCGGCACGGTTGGCTTCGGCTTCGCTCGCCACCTGCGTCGTGCCGCCGAAGCCGGTCACTCGGCAGAACAGGTCGTAAAGCGGCACTGCAGCATAGCCGAGGCCCAGCATCGCGACCGCGCCCATGAAGGCGTAGATCCCCGTCTTGAGGTTCCTCTGCTCGAGCGTAGGGCCAAGCGCGACAGTCACGCGGTCAGTCTCCCATCCGGACAAGGGTGATGGCATAAAGCAGCACCACAAAGAACAGCAGCAGGCCACCCATCACGGCGTTGCGCGCGCGCTGGCGGCGGCGGAACTCGACCTGTTCGTCGGGCGTCATGCCAGCCACCCCTGCTGCCGCGCTAGGGCATCGACCACCAGTGCGGCGAACAGCGCAAAAAGATAAACGATGCTGTAGGCGAACAGCCGCTTCTCGGGCTTCATCGTATCACCCACGCCAGCGGTGCGTAGCGCCACCGGCACCGACAGCGCGAGGAAGGCCAGCGACAGTGCCAGCGCGGCAAACCCGTAGAGGGCGCCGGTCCCGCCGATCAGCCAGGGCGCTGCAGCGATCGGCACCAGCAGCACCGAATAGGCGAGGATCTGGTGGCGCGTGGCGCGTTCGCCAGCCACAACTGGCATCATCGGGATGCCGACCTTGGCGTAGTCGGACTTCACGAACAGCGCGAGCGCCCAGAAATGCGGCGGGGTCCAGAAAAAGATGATCGCGAACAGCAACAGCGGCATGGCAGTGATGTCACCGGTAACGGCAACCCAGCCGATCATCGGCGGAAACGCCCCAGCCCCGCCGCCGATCACGATGTTCTGCGGCGTGCGCGGCTTGAGCCACATGGTGTAGACCACCGCATAATAAACGATCGCCACGGCCAGGATCGCCGCTGCCAACCAACCCACCGCGATACCCATCAGGCCCACCGAGGCGACCGACAACGCGATGCCGAAATCGCGGGCGTCGGTGGGGTCCATCCGGCCTGCCGGGAGCGGGCGCCGCGCAGTACGCTTCATCCCGGCATCGATTTCGGCTTCCCACCATTGATTGAGCACGGCCGAACCACCCGCGCCGAGCGCAATGCACAGAATCGCAGTGAAGCCGATCACCGGATGAATGGTGCCCGGCGCAGCCAGCAGCCCGCACAGGCCGGTGAAGATCACCAGCCGCATGACGCCCGGCTTGGTCAGCGCGAGGAAATCGCGCCATTCGGCCGGCATGCGGGTTGCAACGGTGGCACTCATCTCAAGCTCGGTTCCGTCTCGTCACTGCCCCGGGGCGAAACCCGGGGGAAGCGATCCGCAAAAGGCGTCAGGCCTTGGCCGGACGGTGATCGTGATAGTCGTGATGATCCTCGATCACCGGCAGCGTTTCGAACTGGTGGAACGGCGGCGGGCTGGACAGCGTCCATTCCAGCGTCGTTGCCCCTTCGCCCCACGGGTTGTCGGCAGCTTTCTTGCCGGCCAGGAAGGCATAGGCGAGGTTCAGGAAGAACAGCACCATCGAACCTGCCATGATCCAGTAGCCATAGGACGCGATCTCGTTCCAGTAGGCATAGGCCGCAGGGTAATCGGGGATGCGGCGCGGCATGCCGTCCATGCCCAGGAAGTGCTGCGGGAAGAAAATCACGTTCACGCCGACGAAGAAGCCCCAGAAGTGGAGGTGTGCCAACAGTTCGCTGTGCATCCGTCCGCTCATCTTGGGAAACCAGTAGTAGAAGCCGGCGAACAGCGAGAACACTGCACCCATCGACAGCACGTAGTGGAAATGCGCGACCACATAATAGGTATCGTGCAGATTGTCGTCGATACCGCCATTGGCCAGTACCACGCCGGTCACGCCGCCCACAGTGAACAGGAAGATGAAGCCCAGCGCCCACACCAGGGGCGACTTGAATTCGAGGCTGCCGCCCCACATCGTCGCCACCCAGCTGAAGATCTTCACGCCGGTCGGCACCGCGATAACCATGGTGGCGGCGGTGAAATACATCTTCGTGTTCACGTCGAGGCCGACGGTGTACATGTGGTGTGCCCACACGATGAAGCCGACCACGCCGATCGCGACCATGGCATAGGCCATACCGAGATAGCCGAACACCGGCTTGCGGCTGAAGGTCGCCACGATCTGGCTGACCATTCCAAAGCCCGGCAGGATCATGATGTAGACTTCGGGGTGGCCGAAGAACCAGAACAGGTGCTGGTAAAGAATCGGATCACCACCGCCGGCCGGGTCGAAGAAAGTCGTGCCGAAGTTGCGGTCGGTCAGCAGCATGGTGATGGCAGC
>CAZCNF010000023.1:0-45251 GCA_964500135.1 uncultured Porphyrobacter sp. | reverse complement strand
ATTTCAAGATGTATCATCATACGCCCGAACGCACTGACAGATCCTCAATCCTCGTGATCGCTCCTGCCAGTGAGCTCACGCCTTGTGAGACGTCTTTACGCAACGTCCGCTTTCCACCCTACTTCCCGCTATCCAGCCGCGTTTCGGCCGGTCCAGAGCCCGCCATTCATCGCGGCACCGGATGATCTCAGGAATGACCAGACCATCGCGTTCCCCCAATCACTTGAACGCACTGTTCGCGCCGCAAATCGATGCTGCAATTTCCTTCCTGCATGACCGCGCCAAACCGGCGCTGTAGCCGCTGCCCCCTTGCAGCATCACGCGTATTAGCTAAATAATACACCATTGCCTTTCGAGAGAGGGATTCGATGACCAGACATTCGCTTGCCACCCGCTTGCTCACCACCGCGCTGGCTGCCGCCGCAGTCGCCCTGCCCGCCGCCGCCAGCGCCGACCACCACTCGCACAACGGAACCACGATGAACCACCAGCACCAGGCCGCCCCGATGATCCCGCGCGATGCGCTGTTCGGCAATCCGACCCGCGCGGGCGGCCAGATCAGCCCCGACGGCAAATGGCTCAGCTGGCTGGCGCCCAGGGACGGCGTGCTCAACCTGTGGCTGGCCCCGGTTGACCAGCCCGATGCCGGCAAGCCGATGACCGACGCGAAGGATCGCCCAATCCGGCAGTATTTCTGGTCGCCGGATTCGCGCAGCCTGCTCTACATCCAGGACAAGGGCGGCGACGAGAACTTCCTGCTCTATGGCGTCAACATTGCGACCGGGCAGGAAACCACGCTGACCCCGTTCGAGAACACCCGCGTGCAGCTGGTGGGAGGATCGGAATCGATCCGCGACAAGCTGCTGGTGGGCCTCAACAACCGCAATCCGCAATTCCACGATGTCCACCTGCTCGATCTCAACACCGGGCAGCTCACGCTGGTGCTGCAGAACGACAGCTATGCCGGCTTCATGGCCGACGATACGCTGACGGTGCGCATGGCGATGCGCCAGAACGAGGCCGGCGGCACGGACTACTTCCGCGTGGAGGGCGGCAAGGTCGAGGCCGAGCCGTTCTCGACCTCGGCGATGGAGGATTCGCTGACCACCAATCCGGCCGGCTACACCACCGACGGCAAGACGCTGTACTGGATCGACAGCCGCGGCCGCAACACGGCGGCGCTGTTCGCCGAAGACGTCGCCACCGGCGCGCGCAAGCTGATCGCCGAAAGCGCCAGGGCCGACATCGGCGAAACCCTGCGCGACCCCAAGACCGGCGAGGTCGAAGCCTATGCGGTGGAGTATCTAACCACCGAATGGACCGCGACCGACCCCGAGATGAAGGCCGCGCTGGCCTTTCTCGACAGCAAGCTCGACGGCGAATTCGGGGTCCAGTCACGCACGCAGGACGACAGCAAGTGGATCGTGTGGAACGACCCGCTGACCGCGCCCACCGCGACCTATATCTACGATCGCAAGGCCGGGACGCTGACGCATTTCTATACCACCAGGCCCGAGCTTGAAGGCGCGCCGCTGCAGCCGATGCATCCGGTCGAGATCGCCAGCCGCGACGGCCTGACCCTGCCGTCCTACCTCACCCTGCCGCCCGGCAGCGATGCGGACGGCGACGGCAAGCCGGAAAAGGCGGTGCCGATGGTGCTGCTGGTCCACGGCGGGCCCTGGGCACGCGACAGCTTCGGCTTCAACACCATCCACCAGCTGCTGGCCAACCGCGGCTATGCCGTGCTGTCGGTCAACTTCCGCGGCTCGACCGGCTTCGGCAAGGACTTCCTCAATGCGGCCAACAAGCAATGGGGCCTCAAGATGCACGACGACCTGATCGATGCGACCGACTGGGCCATCGCGCAGGGCATCACCGCGAAGGACCAGGTGGCGATCATGGGCGGATCCTATGGCGGCTATGCCACGCTGGCCGGGCTGACCTTCACGCCCGAAGCCTTTGCCTGCGGCGTCGACATCGTCGGCCCGTCGAACCTTGAAACGCTGCTGGCGACGATCCCGCCCTATTGGGCACCGCTGGTGAAGATCTTCCACGAGCGGATGGGCGATCCCGGCACGCCCGAGGGGCTGGCGCTGCTGAAGGCGGCAAGCCCGCTTTACAAGGCAGACCAGATCACCAAGCCGCTGCTGATCGCGCAGGGCGCCAATGATCCGCGCGTCAAACAGTCCGAAAGCGACCAGATCGTCGGCGCGATGAAGAAGGCCGGCATCCCGGTGACCTATGTGCTCTATCCCGATGAAGGCCATGGTTTCGCCAAGCCGACCAACAACATCTCGTTCTTCGCGATTGCCGAGAACTTCCTGGCCGAATGCCTGGGCGGGCGCGCCGAACCGCTGGGCGAAGTGCTCAAACCCTCGACCGCGCAGATCCTGGAAGGGGCCGAACACGTGAAAGGGCTGAAGGACGCGCTTGGTAGCTGACATTGATGTAAATAGCTGGCAAGCAGGCCGCGCGGGAGCAGCGATTCCCGCGCGGTTTGCTTTCGGGAGTTGGAAAAGTGGGTGAACGCAGGTCGATCTTCATTACCGGCGGCGGTTCGGGCATCGGGCGCGAAGTGGCGCTGTATTTCGCCGCGCGCGGCTGGTTCGTCGGCGTGGCCGACATCAATGAAGCCGGGATGCGCGAAACGCTTGGCCTGATTTCCGGCGGCTTCACCTATTCGCACAAGCTCGACGTGCGCGACCGCGCCGCGTGGGACGTGGCGCTGGCGGCTTTCTCGACCGCCGCGGGCGGGCGGATCGACGTGGTCTTCAACAACGCCGGGATCGGCTCGGGCGGCCCGACCCACGAACAGAGCGTCGACGAGATCGAGCGCCTGCTCGATATCAACCTCAAGGGCGTGATCTTCGGCGCGCAGGCGGCCTATCCGCACCTCAGGAAGACCGCGCCGGGTTCGCTGCTGCTGAACACCGCCAGCCTGGCAGGGATCGTCGGTTCGCCGCGGCTCGCCGTCTATTCGGCCACCAAATGGGCGGTGCGCGGCCTCACCCGCAGCCTCGACGCCGAATGGGCCGCCGACGGGATCAAGGTGGCCGCGCTCTGCCCCGGCTTCATCGACACGCCGCTGATCGAACAGACCCGGCCCGAATCCAACCAATCGGTCAAGGATTCGCTGGTCGAGGCGGGGGTGGAGGTTTCACCTGTCAGCGAGGTTTCCAAGGCGGTGTGGGAAGCCGTGCATGGCGACAAGCTCGACTACACGGTGGGCAAGACCGCGAGCCGGCTGCTGCTGTTATCGCGTTTCCTGCCGGGCCGCGTCCGCCAGGAAATGCGCAAGATGGGCATTACCGGCGACGAGGCCTGACCTTGGGGACGCCTGACTTCAGGCCCCGTTGAACAGCGCGTCGATCGCGGCCGCCATCACCGCGTCGCGTTCGGACAAACCGCCCGCGTCATGCGTGGTCAGCGTGATCTCGACCCGGTTGTAGACGTTGAACCATTCGGGGTGGTGGTCATGCGCCTCGGCCAGCAGTGCCACCCGGTTCATGAAGCCCCAGGCCTCGCTGAAATCGGCGAACTTGAAAGTCCGCTCGATCGCTTTCCCCTCGCGCGCGACCGCCCACTGTGGATGCGCGGCCAGCAGCGTATCGCATTCGGCATCGGTCAGCTGCGGCACAGCCATGTCAATTCTCCCGTTCGTCCATCGCTGCCAGATTGGCGCGCCGTTTCAGCACCAGGTCGAACAGCGTCCACAGCACCAGCACCACCACGAAACCGGACAGGCTGTAGAACGGATCCTGCGCGATGAACACCACCAGCAGCACCAGTGCCACCGCCAGCGCGGCGATGATCGTCCAGGGATAGAGCGGCATCCGGAAGGGCCGCGGCAGATCGGGTTCGCGCCGGCGCAACACCACCACGCTCGCCATTGCCATCACGATCAGTCCCTGCCCGATCGACACCGACATGCTCGCCAGCGCCCCGTAGGTTCCGGTCAGGATCATCGCCGCCCCGATGGTCGAGCCGAACAGCATCGCCCGGATTGGCGTGCCGCGCCGGTCGACCTTCTCCAGCCACCCGGGCAGCACCCGCGCCCGCGCGAGCGCGTAAAGCGCGCGTGATCCGGTCATGATCTGGATATTGGTGATCGCCCCCACCGACAGCACACCGAACAGCGTCAGGAAGGTATCGCCCTGGTCGCCGAACACGATCCCGGCCGCATCCGCCGCCACCAGGTTCGATCCGGCCATCTGGTCGGGCGTCAGCACATGCAGCATGGCGAGATTGACCAGGATGTAGAGCGCGGCCACCGACAGGATCCCGCCAAACAGTGCGCGCGGAACCTGCCGCCCGGGGTCGCGCAGTTCCTCGCCATAGAACGCCACATCCCACCACCCGCTGTAGGTGTTCATGATCATCAGCATGGCCGTGCCGAGCGCGAGCCAGCCTTCGCGCAACAGCACCGGCTGCTCGGCCGGGGCGGCCGGCTCGCCGCCGAACAGCGCCACCACCAGCCCGATCAGCACCAGCCCCTTGAGCGTCGACAAGGCAATCTGGCTGCCGCCGCTGATCCGCGTGCCGGCGGCATTGACCAGCGTGAACATGACTGTGACCGCCATGCCCATCTCGACCGGGCCGAGCTTGCCACCCCCCACGCCCAGCCGCACCAGGAACTCGCCGGTGACGAAGCTGAGCATCGCAATCACCGAGGTGGAGAGGAACATCACGGCAAAGCCGGCCGCCACCGCCACCCGGTCGCCGAAGGCGCGGTGGATGAAGGCAAAGTGCCCACCCGCACGCGGAATCGCCGCGCCCAGTTCGGCATAGGGCAAGGCGCTCAGCAGCGCGACCAGCGCACCCGCCACCCACAGCGCGATGATTACCGTGCCCGATCCGGTGGCTTCGGCCACTACCCCCGGCGAGCGCAGGATGCCCTGCCCGATCACCGATCCCACCACCGCCGCCAGCCCGAAGGCCAGGCCCAGCACGCGCAGCAATTGCCCCTTGTTTTCCAAAGCTTCCCCCGATTGTCTGCGCCCGGCTGCGATGTGGCGCGATGGCACCCCGGTTGACAAGCGAAATCGGATACTTGGCGCTTGGCGGCTGAACGCTTATCGCTGCTGGCAATGACCGTGCGCCTCTCTGCCACCGAACTTGCCTGCCGCAGGGGCGACCGTGTGCTGTTTCGCGGGCTGTCGCTGGCGCTCGAACCCGGCGAAGCGCTGCACATCACCGGTGCGAACGGGATCGGCAAGTCGAGCCTGATGCGGATCCTCGCCGGCTTGCTGACGCCCTATGCCGGCAGCGTCGAGCGCGACGGCGCGGTGGGCCTGCTTGACGAGCGCCCCGCGCTCGATCCGGACCAGCCGCTGGGCAAGGCGCTGGGGTTCTGGCGCGCGATCGACGACCCGCCCGACACGCGCCGGCCCGGATCGGTCGAGCAGTTGCTCGATATCCCCGTGCGTTTTCTTTCGACCGGCCAGAAGAAGCGCGCCGCGCTGGCCCGGCTCGATGCCCAGCGCGCACCGATCTGGCTGCTGGACGAGCCTCTCAATGGGCTTGACGTGCGCGGTGTGAGCGAAGTGGGCGCGATGGTCGGGGGGCATTGCAAGGCGGGCGGGATCTGCGTGCTGGCCTCGCATCAGCCCTTCCCGCTTGGCGGGATGCAGGTGCTCGATCTCGCGGACTACGTTCCGTGACCCGCGTGCTGATTGCCCTGATGCGGCGCGACCTGCGCCGGCTGCTGCTGGGCGGCAGCGGCGGCGGAGCGGTGCTGCCGCTGCTGTTCTTCCTGGCGGTGGCGATGCTTTACCCCTTCGCGGTCGGGCCCGATGCGCCGCTGCTGGCCAAGACCGGCGGCGGAGTGTTGTGGATCGCCGCGCTGCTCGCCGCGATCCTGCCGCTCGACCGGCTGGTGCAGGAAGACATCGCGCTCGGCCTGTTCGACCAGCTCAAGCTGCGCGGCATCACCGAGGAAGCGGTGATGGCGGTGCGGCTGGTCGCGCACTGGCTGAGCTTCGGGCCGCTGCTGATGCTGGCGTCGATCCCGGCTGCCGCGCTGCTCAAGCTGGACGGGGAAACGCTGCACCTGCTGCTGCTGGGCCTGCTGGCGGGCACGCCAGGGCTGGCGGCGGTGGGGTTGATGATCGCCGCGCTGACTGCCGGGCTGCGCGCCGGGCCGGCGCTGTCGGGCCTGTTGCTGATCCCGCTGGCGCTGCCGATCCTGATTTTCGGCGCGGGCGCGCTCGAACGCAGCGATGCGGCCACTCTGGGCTTCTCTGCCGCGATCAGCCTGCTCTTGGTCGCGATCACGCCCTTTGCGGCGGGGGCGGCCATAAGGGCGGGGCGGGAAGGATAGCGGGCCCAATCGGCCACCCGCTGAGCTGCCGTCAGGCGTAAGGCGGCTTGTCCAGGCCCTTCGGGCTCTTGGTGAAAATCTCCACGCCCGTTTCAGTGATCCCGATCGAATGTTCGAACTGGGCGGAAAGGCTCTTGTCGCGGGTCACCGCGGTCCAGCCGTCATTGAGCACCTTCGCCCAGGGCTTGCCCGCATTGATCATCGGCTCGATCGTGAAGAACATGCCGGGCTTGAGCTCGGGCCCGGTGCCCGCGCGCGCGGCGTGGACCACTTCGGGCGCATCATGGAACAGCCGCCCGAGGCCGTGCCCGCAGAACTCACGCACCACGCCGTAACGGAACTGGTGGGCATGCGCCTCGATCGCGGCGCCGATGTCGCCCAGGCGTGCGCCGGGCTTCGCCGCTGCCTCGATCCCCAGCATCAGGCATTCGTAGGTCACATCGACCAGCCGCGTCGCCTTGAGCGGCGGTTCGCCGGCATAGAACATGCGGCTGGTATCGCCGTGCCAGCCGTCGAGCAGCGGGGTGACATCGATATTGACGATGTCGCCATCCTTCAGCGCCTTGTCGCCCGGGATGCCGTGGCAGATCACGTGATTGATCGAGGTGCAGCAGCTATGCGCATAGCCGCGATAGCCCAGCGTGGCGGGCACCGCGCCGGCATCGAGCATCATGCCGCGCACCTTGTCGTCGATCTCGCCCGTGGTGACGCCAGGCTTCACGAAAGTGGCCAGTTCATCGAGGATTTCAGCCGCAAGGCGGCCGGCCTTGCGCATGCCCTCGAACCCGGCGGGCCCGTGCAGCTTGATCGTGCCGTCGCGATAGACGGTCTCGTTCCCATCGATGACCTGATACTGATGCATGGCGCGCATGTAGCGATGCTTGATCGAAATTGCGAGTGACAAGCGCGGTGGCGGCACTAGATAACCAGCCATGAGCACCAAAGACGCGCTGATCCAGCCCGATCGCGGGCAAGCCGCCATCGCCATCCACCTCGTTACCAAGGACAGCCTGGAAGGCTGGCTCAAGCCGCTTTCGGCGGGGCAGCGCGCGGCCTTGAAGGCGCAGAAGTTCGAAGGCGCACCGGCACAGGTCGGGATCGTGCCCGATGGCGACCACTGGTTTGCAGTGGGCGGGGTGGCCGACCGAGCCAAGCTGTCGAGCTGGTGCCTGGCCAAGCTGGCCGAGGACCTGCCCGAAGGCCATTACCGGCTGGCCGCGGGCGAGGCTGGCGCGGCCCTGCTGGGCTGGCAAACCGCGCAATACCGCTTTGCGCGCTATCGCAAGGACGACAAGCCGGCCGGCCCGCGCGTGCTGCTGACCAAGGAGGTCAAGGCGATCGCCGATGCGATCGCGCTGGCCGCGGCCGAGAATTTGGTGCGCGACCTCGTCAATACGCCGGCCGAGGACATGGGGCCTGCCGCGCTCGAGGCGGAATGCGAAAAGCTGGCCAAAGCGCATGATGCCAAGCTCAAGGTGGTCAAGGGCGAGGCGCTGGAACGCGAGTATCCGATGGTCCATGCCGTGGGCCGGGCTGCCGCACGCCACCATGCGCCGCGCCTGCTGCACCTGAGCTGGGGCAAGGACAAGCACCCGGTGCTGGCGATCGTCGGCAAGGGGGTGTGTTTCGATTCCGGCGGTCTCGACATCAAGCCTGCCAGCGGCATGAAGCTGATGAAGAAGGACATGGGCGGCGCCGCGCATGCGATCGCGCTGGCCCAGCTGGTGATGAACGCGCAGCTGCCGGTGCGCCTGCATCTGCTGGTTCCCGCGGTCGAGAATGCGATTTCGGGCGATGCTTTCCGGCCCGGTGACATCCTGCGCACGCGCAAGGGGATCACGGTCGAAATCGGCAATACCGACGCCGAGGGGCGGTTGATCCTGGGCGATGCGCTGACTCGCGCCAGCGAGGAAAAGCCTGACCTGATCATCGATTTCGCCACGCTGACCGGCGCCGCGCGCGTGGCGCTGGGCCCGGAGTTCCCGGCCCTGATGGCCCGGCGCGACGAGACGGCCCAGGCGCTGATCGAGGCGGGCAAGGCCTGCGACGACGAGCCCTGGCGGCTTCCGCTTCCAGCGGCCTATGCCGAATGGCTCAAGTCCGATGTGGCCGACACCAACAACACCCACTTCAATGGCTTTGCCGGGGCCAGCGTGGCGGGGCTGTTCCTCGACAAGTTCGTAGGCGAAGGCATCGACTGGGCGCATTTCGACACCTTCGCCTGGCGCCCTTCGGCCAAGCCCGGCCGCCCGGCCGGCGGCGCGGCGCTGGGGCTGCGCGCGACCTTCCACATGTTGCGCGCGCGCTACGCTGGCAAATAAGTGGCGCGCGGCTAACTTGCCGGAAAGGGCTTCGATGTATAAGCGCGCCTCCAGCCGGCACGATGCGGGCTGCGAACAACGGGGAAATCGGCCGAGGTGACTGGCGCGGTGACATACGAAGTGCCCGAGGGCCCGCTGCGGCTGGCAGGCGCAGTGGCGCGCCCCGCGCCGGGCACGCTGCCGCTGCGCGGCGACCTGGCGCATATCGCGCTGGCGGGAAAATACCTCGCAGCCCACTACGTGATCCCGCAAAACCGCATAGTGACCAGCGACGGGCTGGCGATGCATCTGTCCGCACGCGCGGACAGCGATGTCGTGATGCGGCTTGCCAGCGGCACCTTGATCGAAGTGCTCGATGTTGCCGGCGAATGGGCCTGGGGCTGCCTCGGCCCCGAGGGACCGAGCGGCTATCTGCCGCTGGCCGGCCTCGCGCCCGCCGAGGGCTGAGGCGCGCCCCGGTGGCGACCAGGATTTTCATCGACGGTGCCGCCGGCACCACCGGGATCGAACTCCGCGAACGGCTGGCCGGGCGCGGCGAGTTCGAACTACTCGTGCTGGACGAGGCCGAGCGCAAGAGCGTGGCGGCGCGGCGCGACGCGCTCAACGCTGCCGACGTCGCGATCCTGTGCCTGCCCGACGAGGCGGCGAAGGACGCGGTCGCGCTGATCGACCCGGCCAGCCGCACGCGGGTGATCGACGCCTCGTCGGCGCACCGGGTGGCCGACGGCTGGACCTATGGCTTTCCCGAGATCGTCGGGCGCGAGCAGGTGGCCAATGCCCGCTTTGTCTCCAATCCCGGCTGCTATCCTTCGGGATTCATCGCGCTGGTCGCGCCGTTGGTGCAGGCGAGGCTGATCCCGGCCGACTGGCCGTTCACCGTCAACGCCGTCAGCGGCTATTCGGGCGGGGGCAAGGCGTTGATCGAGCGGTTCGAGGCCGAGCGCGACCTGGCCTTTCGCGCCTATGCGCTCGATTTGGCGCACAAGCACCAGCCGGAAATGAAGCTCCATGCGGGGCTGGCTCATGACGTAATCTTCTCGCCCGCCGTAGTGCCGGCCTATCGCGGCATGGTGGTCGAGGTCCCGCTGCACCTGGGCGCGATGGACCGCGCGGTCACGGCAGACCAGCTGCGCGCCGCGCTGGCGGCATTCTATGCGGGCTCGCAGGTCGTGAGGGTGCTGGACGGCGGGCCGCTGCCCGAGCTGCTGCTGCGCGCCGACCAGCCGCCCAGCGACGCGATGGAACTGCATGTGCGGGGCAATGCACAGGGCGATCACGCCCGGCTGATCGCAGTGCTCGACAACCTCGGCAAGGGCGCCAGCGGTGCGGCGATCCAGAACCTCAACCTGATGTGCGGCCTGCCTGAAGCCGCGGGGCTGCTGCTCTAGCCATTCATCTTTGCCTAAATTTTAGGCAGTTCTCGTCCGGCTTTTGAGCAGGCGGCGCCGGTTGCCGCAGCGGCGCAGTGCGCAAAGTGCTTTGGCACGATTCTTGGATCAGGTTTCGGGTAACTTGTGACGCCGGGCCTTGGCCCGGCTTTCGACACATCGGGCGCCGCACCGGCCCCGGCAAAGAGGCGGTGGCCAAGTGAAGAAGATCGAAGCGATCATCAAGCCCTTCAAGCTCGACGAGGTGAAGGAGGCGCTGCACGAAATCGGCGTGTCGGGAATCACGGTTACCGAAGCCAAGGGTTTCGGCCGCCAGAAGGGCCACACCGAGCTTTACCGCGGCGCCGAATATGTCGTCGACTTCCTGCCCAAGGTGAAGCTCGAAGTGGTGGTGAGCGATGCTGTGGCCGAACGCGTGGTCGAGGCGATCGCGGCGGCGGCGCAGACCGGCCGCATCGGCGACGGCAAGATTTTTGTTTCCTCGATCGAGAGCGCGCTGCGGATCCGCACGGGCGAACGCGACGACGATGCCATCTGACGCGGCGCCCCGGCGCCGCACGGAACAACCCGCCCGCTAGCAATCGAACATCGGGCACCAAACAAGAGCTGGAGGCTTACAGGAAATGAGCAAGGCGAAAGACGTCCTCAAGGCGATCAAGGAAAACGAGGTCGAATGGGTCGACCTGCGTTTCACCGACCCCAAGGGCAAGTGGCAGCACCTGACCATGGTGGCATCGGTAATGGGCGAGGATGAACTCGAAGACGGGCTGATGTTCGACGGATCGTCGATCGCCGGCTGGAAGGTCATCAACGAAAGCGACATGATCCTGAAGCCTGATCTCGACCGGACCTATATGGATCCGTTCAGCGCCACGCCGATGATGATCCTGTTCTGCGACGTGGTGGAGCCTTCGACCGGCGACTTCTACAGCCGCGACCCGCGCTCGACCGCGAAGCGCGCCGAGGCCTATCTCAAGACCACCGGCGCGGGCGACACCGTGTATGTCGGCCCCGAAGCCGAGTTCTTCATGTTCGACGACGTGCGCTTCGAGGACGGCTATGCCGGTTCGGGCTTTGCGATCGACGACATCGAACTGCCGACCAACACCGGCAAGGAATACGAAAGCGGCAATCTGGCGCACCGTCCGCGCGCCAAGGGCGGCTATTTCCCGGTCGCGCCGGTCGATAGCGCGGTCGACATCCGTGGCGAGATGGTTTCGACCATGATCGAGATGGGCCTCAACTGCGACAAGCACCACCACGAAGTGGCGGCGGCGCAGCACGAGCTGGGCCTCACCTTCGACACGCTGGTCAAGACCGCCGACAACATGCAGATCTACAAGTATGTCGTGCACCAGGTGGCGCATGCCTATGGCAAGACCGCAACCTTCATGCCCAAGCCGATCAAGGAAGATAACGGTTCGGGCATGCACACGCACATGTCGCTGTGGCGCGATGGCAAGCCGACTTTCGCCGGCAATGGCTATGCGGGCCTGTCGGAGAACTGCCTCTATTACATCGGCGGCGTGATCAAGCATGCCAAGGCGCTGAACGCCTTCACCAACCCCACCACCAACAGCTACAAGCGGCTGGTGCCGGGCTTCGAGGCACCGGTGCTGCTGGCCTATTCGGCACGCAACCGTTCGGCTTCGTGCCGCATTCCCTATGGTGCTGGCGACAAGGCCAAGCGCGTCGAGTTCCGTTTCCCCGACGCGATGGCCAACCCCTATCTCGCCTATGCCGCGCTGCTGATGGCAGGCCTCGACGGGATCCAGAACAAGATCCACCCGGGCGAAGCCATGGACAAGAACCTCTACGACCTGCCCCCGGCAGAGCTGGCCGAAGTTCCGACCGTCTGCGGCAGCCTGCGCGAAGCTCTCGAATCGCTTTCCGCGGACCACGACTTCCTGTTGAAGGGCGACGTGTTCACCAAGGACCAGATCGAGGCCTATATCGAGCTGAAGTGGGAGGAAGTCACCCGTTGGGAAACCACCCCCAGCCCGGTCGAATACGACATGTACTACAGCGCCTGATCCCGCCTCCAGCGGTCACGCGCAAGAAGGGCGTCCGGAGCGATCCGGGCGCCCTTTTTCACAGGCCTTGCCGCCTCTCAGCGCGTTTTCAGCATCCCGCGCCGGCCGGCCGCCCAGAAGGCTGCCAGCAGGCCGATCGCCCACAGCAGGCTGAGCAGGTCGAGCATCGCCGGGGCGGGAAGATATCCGAGATGCGCCAGCATGGCCCAGCCGCCGATCAGCACGAAGCCAAGGTAATAGGACAGTTCGGCCGCCTCCTTGGTCAGCGCGCGCATCAGCTCGTCCGCGAGGCGCAGCGACTGGCCCGAAAGATAGAGGCCGATGGCCAGCATCACCCCGGCCAGTGCCGTCGCCCAGCCAAGCGGAAAGAGACCCGCCTCACCGCTCAGCGCCAGCACGGCCAGCACCGCTGCCAGCGCCAGCATGCCGCCCGCGCTGGTCAGCAGGCTCGGCCGCTCCTCGCGCAATTCGTCGGCATCCTCGACATTGAGCACGCGCGCGCCAAGCGTGGGGCTGCCTGTCCCGACCGCCACGATCAGCCCGATGATCGCATAGACCAGCGCCACCAGCAGCGCGAACACCGCCGAGGGCCCGACCTCGCCCAGCCAGCCGTTCTCGATGACGACCATCAGCGCCGAGGCGCCGACAAAGCCGACCGTTCCGCCGCTGACCAGCGACACTACGGTCTTGCTGCGCTTGCGGGCGGCATCCGATTTGGGCGGGTTGTCACTCATCATGCTACGGGTTCCCATTCGTCAATGAACAGTTCGGGCACGGCCACGCCGAACAGCTTGGCCATGCGCAATGCCAGCGGCAGCGACGGATCGTATTTGTCGGTCTCGACCGCGTTGACGGTCTGCCGCGAGACGCCCAGCCGCCGGGCCAGTTCACCCTGGCTCCAGCCGCGCGCCTCGCGATGTTCCTTCACCCGGTTGAGCACCGAATCGCTCCTGCTGCCTGACAAGAACTCTTTACTGTAAAGAACTCTTGTCAGTCAAGAACTCTTTACAGACTGCGCCGGCACGCCTCGCTCTGCGAAAAACCATTTTCCTACTCGCAGGATTCCTGCCTAATTCTCACGCCTCTCCATCACGCGAGGTGCCCCATGCAACGCAAGCCAGTGTTCGATCTCGTCCGCCGCCTGCTGGGGCGGGGTTTTCGCAGATCCGAGGTCGTCGCGCTCGACGCCGCGCTTGATGCGGCCCTGGATACGGCGCCCGGAGCCGGTGAAGTCGGTGCGGATTTTCCGCTTCAGGACAGTGGTGCATGCGGTGCGCCGCGGCACGTGTCAGCGGCGGGCATCGCGCTGATCAAGCGGTTCGAGGGCTGTGCCTCGCTGCGGGCCGACGGGCTGGTCGAGGCCTATCCCGATCCGGGCACGGGGGCTGCGCCCTGGACCATCGGCTGGGGCGCGACCGGGCCGGACATCGGCCCCGGCACGGTGTGGACACAGGCGCAATGCGATGCGCGGCTGACCGAGGATCTCGCGCGCCACGCGGCCGAAGTCAGCGCGGCGCTGGGCGGCGCGCCGGTGAGCCAGGCGCAGTTCGATGCGCTGGTCAGCTTCCATTTCAACACCGGGGCGATCGCGCGGGCGACGCTCACCAAGCTCCACCGCAGCGGCGACCATGCCGGAGCGATCGGGGAATTCGCCCGCTGGAACCGGGCCGGCGGGCGCGTGCTCAAAGGCCTCGTGCGCCGCCGCCTGGCCGAAGCGCAGCTCTATGCCGAGGGCGTGCAGGCGTGAGGCCAGCGCTCAATAGTCGCGGCTGATCTCGACCAGCACGCTGTTGCGCCCCAGAGTCGAAACTGCGCCAAGCAGCGAGAGCCAAGAGGTGATGCGGAATTCGGCCTGGGTGGCGCTGTAGCCGCGCCCGTCGGTGACCAGTTCGACATAGAAGCGCCGCCCGATGTTCTTGCCCAGCGCGACGCCGGTCTCGCTGCCCAATGCGGGATCGGCACTGACGATCCGCAGCCGGTCAAGCCCGATGGCATCGCGCAGGCTGTTGATCGGATCGAGCCCGCCGCCGCCGCGCAGGCTGGCAAGCGCGGCGCCCAGTTGCAGCGCGTCGGTGGGGGTGAGCGAGGAGATCGAGCCGCCGAACAGCAGCCGTGCCAGGATCTCCTCCTCGGGCAAGGCGGGATCGGACGCAAAGGTGATCTCCGGGCTCAGGGCATTGCCGCGGACATTGACCGATACGTCCAGCCCGTCGCGCGAGGTTTCCGCAACGATGTCGAGGCGCGGGTCGATCGGGACGTTCTCGTCGAAGGCGATCCGGCCGCGGGTCAACTCGAAGCGGGTCCCGGCGAAGGTATAGCTGCCGCGCACCACCTGCGCCTCGCCGCCCATGCGCGGATCGGCGGTCGTCCCGCGCAGGCGGATATCGGCGCGCCATTCGCTGTCGAGCCCCATGCCGTCGACATCGATCCGGTTGCGGGCCCGGGCATCGATCAGATAGCGCCATGGCGCCGAAGCACGCCGGACCGGGTCGAGGCCACCGGGCTGGTTGATCTCGCGGGTGGTGATCTCGGGCAGCGCTGCCACCTCATCGGCATTGCCCAGGCGCCAGCTGGCGCGGTCCACTTCGAGCCGGCCGGCGATGGTCCCCCCCCGGCCCGACGAGACGATCCGCAAGGGGCCGGTCACGGTGGCACGCAGTCCTCGCGCATCGAGCAGCCTGGCGTTCTTCGCTGATGCGCGCAGATCGATCCGGGGCCCGCGCTCGGGGCCGATTTCGGCGAGGTCGATCGTACCCGATCCGGTGATTGTGCCCTCGCCCGGCGTCGCGCCGGCAAAGCGGCGCAGCTCGAGGCGCGAGCCGCGGAAGGTGCCGGACACCCGCGCATTGCGAATGTCGGTGCCCGACAGCGGGCTACGCACTCGCAGCGTCTCGCTGCGCACCGTGCCGCTGACTTGCGGGGCGGCCAGCGAGCCGCTGGCCCGCGCCGTCGCCAAGAGCGGGCCCGCAAAGTCGATCGTGTCGATCCCCGCGAGGCGCCACAAGGCCTCGGCCGTGCCGTCATAGCGCAGGTCGGCGCGCAGCGACCCGCGCTGGAGCCGATCGTAGAGCTCGCCCGATTGCGGCAGATCCAGGATGCGCGCCTGCATCCAGCCCAACCGGGTTTCACCTGCCGCAAAGCTCGCCCGGGCATCGAACCGGTCGGCCTCCAAGGTCGAGACGAGCGCAAGGTCGAGCGGACGCGATGCGAGCAAGGTGCCCGATCGCGTCAGGCCCGCTACCTTGATCCGCGCTTCGCCAACCGGCAGAAGGCCGGTGCCGCCGCGATAGCTGACCACGCCCGAAGCGCTTCCGCCCAGCCCCAGGTCCGGCACCACCAGATTGCCCAGCGCCAGCGGAATGCGCACCAGCTTTACCTCGAACTCGGTGCGCCCGCTGCCAATCGTTCCGGAGACGGCCGCACGGCCGACCTCGCCCAGTCGCAACAACGCCGGCTCCAACCGCCAGGTGCCATCCTCGCCTTGCGTGATCACCGCCCGGCCCGGCATCGACAGGGTCAGGCCAGCATAGTTGCCCCGCACGATGGTGGTGATGCGATCGCGCGACACGCGGCTGTCGAGGTCCAGCGCGAACAGTTCGCCCTGCCGCCCAGTGAGCGAAGCAGTTACGCGGCCCTCGCCATTGGCCAGCTCGCCGCGTGCTGCCAGGCGGCCAATGCTCAGCCGTCCATAGCGCAGCCCGCGCCCGGTCAGTTCACCGGCAAGGCTGGTGCCACCTTCGGCGATCACGCCTTCGATGCTGGCCCGCGCCCGGCGCAGCTCGATCGGTGTCGCACCGCCAAAACTCGCATCGCGCGCTTCGAACTGCGCCGACACGCCCTGCCCTCGCTTTGAGGGCGACAACTCGACCGCTCCGGTCAGCCCCCCGCCGGCAAAGCCCAGGCGCCCGCGAACACCGCCCGGCTCAAGTGCAAGACGCCCTTCCACCAGCGTCCGCCAGATCCGCAACTGCTCGATATCGATCACGCTGGCCCCGCGATCGGGCACGGTCAGCCCCAGCACACCGACGAACTCGCCGAGGGCTGAGCTGCCGGTCGTCTCGATCCGGAAGGAATCGCCCATCGGTGCAATCGCCAACCGCACATCGCGCAGCCCTGCCGCCGGCAGCGGATTGGCCAGCAGCAACACCGCGCTGGGTGCGCCGTCCTCGACCGCGGCTTCAATGTCAAACGGACCGTAGGACGTGTGCGTGCCTTGCGCCCCGAAGGCCAACCGGCCATCGTTCCAGCGACCCTGGCCGGTCAGCCGCAATTGCCGCGATGCCACCGACAGGCGGTGGAACCGGATCGGCTGGCCGCCCGAAGCTGCAAGGCTGGTCCGCAAAGCAAGCCGCTCGCCTGCGAGGTTGCGCAAAGTGGCATTGGCGAGGTCCGACAGGGTCCCGTCCAGCTCTGCGCGCAGCGACCAAGGCCGCTCGCGGTACAGGCCGAAGTCGACGCGCGCATTGGCCCGCGCAGTGCCCACGCCGTCGATCCTGGTGGCACCAAGCCGTGCGGGGCCCACCAGCTCCAGGGTGCCTTCGGCGAGGTCCGCGTCGAGCCGGGGCTGCGCGCCAAGCCGCGGGAAGGCGATGCCCAGCGGATCGGCCTTGAGCTTGCCGCCGCGATAGACCAGGTCGCCCGTAAGGCGACCCGTCTCCAGTTCGGCATCGAGCCGCGCGGATCCGGTCTCCACCCGCCCAAGCGAGAGTGCAAGCGGAATGCGCAAGGCATCGTCGGCGAACTGCGCGGTGCCGTCCTGGCGCAAGCCTACCACTCGCACCTCGCCCAGGCGCAGCGTTGCGACCGTGACGTCATGCACCATCTCGAATTCGCGGAAGTCGCCATCGAGTGTCGCGCGCATGGTGGCGCTTTCCAACTCGACCGCTTCGCCAAACAGCTTCGGATCGCGCAGCGCCGCCTCCACGCGCAGATCCTCGAAACGGTTGTCCGCCAGGTCGATCGTTCCCCCCGCATCGAGCGAAACGGCATCACTGCCAAGCCACGCCCGGCCTTCGAGTACGCTGGAGTCCAGCCTCCCGTGGGCAACGACGCCGGTTCGCGCCCCCAGCAACCGGCCAGCCAGGCCCGAAAGAGCGTCGCCGGCATAGATCTCCCCGGCTAGGCGATAGCGGCCGGCCTGGTTGGAAAGTCGGAAGGCGGCAAACCGGTCTTCGCCGCGCCTCACCAAAGCATGGCCGCGCCAATCGCGCCAGGTACCCTTGCCCAGGACGCGACCGACATAGCTTTCCCTGGCGCCAAACATGCCCGCCACTGGACCTTCGGCAAGAGCGCGGTAGTCGACATCAAGGTCGAAGCGGTTGCCATCGGGCTCGGCATGCAGAGTGAGATCGAAGCGGTCGCTGCGGCCGAAATCGCCATCGAGCGTAACCGACACCAGCCCCGCGCGAACATCCGCCTTGGCCATCAGGTCGACCCGTTCGGCCCTGGGCGTCGCCACGCCGGGTGCGACAGTCAGATTGTCGATCTCGAAACGGTCGATTCGAATGTCGAAATCGGGCAAAATGGGGGCATCGGGATCGCCCGGCAACAATTCAGGCCAGCGTTCAAGCCGCCCCCGCCGTGCCACCAGTTTACGGATGTCGAGCCCGCGGGTGATCCAGGCAAGCGGGCGCCAATCGAGTTCGACCCGGGGCACTACCAGAAAGCGCCCCTTGGGATCTGACAACGTCACATCGTGCAGCACCGCTTCGCCATAAATGTCGCCCTCGATCCGGCCGACCGCGATCCGCAGGCCCGTGACGGGTGCGTAGCCCGCAATCTGGTCAGCGATGAAGCGCTTGCCGATCGGCGAATTGAGCACGACAAAGGCCAGGGCTAGCGGGGCGAGGATAGCCGCCAGCGCCCAGCCCAGTCGCTTCGCCCAGCGCCGCGGCGCAGATGCCGAAACCGGATCGGACGGGATGGGAACGGCGGCATCGTCCATCAGAACGCCTGCCCCAGCGAGACATAAACGGCGAAGGGGCTGTCGAACATCTTCTCGCGGTTCAACGGCACGCCCAGGTCCACCCGGATCGGCCCGAAGCCGGTCTCATAGCGGACCCCGACCCCGGCGCCGTATCTGACAAACCGGAAATCAGGCGTGGTGGCGAGCGAGACCGTGCCCAGATCGAAGAACGGAACGATTTGCACCGCTCCGCCGAACAGCCCGGTTCCAATCCGCGCTTCGGCGCTGAGTTCCACCAGCGAGCGCCCGCCCGTCGGCTCACCGAAATCGTTGCGCGGGCCGACTGCCTGGTAGCCATAGCCACGCACCGAGGAACCTCCGCCAGCGTAGATCCGGCGCGAGGGTGCAATCTCGAAAGTTTGCGCACCCTGGATGGTTGCAAGGCGCGTGCGCCCGGCCAGCACTACACGGTCGCTGACCGGCCGGTATACGCTCGCATCCACCTGGCCGCGCAAATAGACTGTGTCGCTCAGCGCGGTGCGCGAATATTCAGGTGCCGCAAACACTGTAAGCCGGAACCCTTTGGTCGGATCGAGCAGGGAATCGCTGCGATCAATCGTTGCCCGCCCGAACAGCGAGCCGACAAGGAACTCGCGGCGAGGCAGGGGAATGCTTCTCAGCCGGCGATTCCGCTCGTCGGAAAAGACAACCTCTGCGCCGATCTGCCAGCTGAACGGCTTCTGGAACAGCAGGTTGGAGTATCGCTCGAACGATCCCCGCAAGCCGATCGATCGTGCGTCGACCGCCTCGCTTTCGATGTCGCTGGCATAGGCATCTAGGCTGAGCAGCCGGTCCCGGCCACGGAAGTTGTTGCGGCGATAGCCGATCCCGAACAGCTGCTCGCGCGTCCCCACAATGCCGCGGATTTTCAACGCCCCTTCGGGCGGGAACAGATTGCGGTGCTCCCAGCTGGCTTCCAGCTTGAACCCATCCTCCGAACCGTAGCCGATCGCCCCTGCGACAGTGCGCAGACGGCCCGGTTCAAGCGCCACATCGAGCGCGAGTTCGCCGGGCTGATCGCCCTGAGGCGGCTCAATCTGGCGCGTCGATACCGTTACCGCCGAGACGAGCCCGGTCGCCTGAATCGCCTGGCGCAGGTCCTGGACCAGACTTTGCCGGTAGAGATCGCCCGGCTCGAACCGGGCAATTCGCGCCAGATGTCGGCCAGAGAGGAATTCTGGCCGGCTGCTGGTCACCGCGGCGAAGACATACTTCCCGCCAGGATCAACCGGCATCGCCAAGTCTCCCTCGGTCCTGTCATGATCGATCAGCAACTCGGGCTCGGCGATGCTCGCGAACGGGAAACCGGATTCGGCCAGGCTTGTGGCAAGTTCGGTGCGCTCCGACACGATCCGGTCCGCCAGCAGAGGGTCTCCCGGTACTATGTCGAAGGTCCGCCGAAGCTCACCCGAATCGGGCGCAGCACCAATGGCTCCCAAATCGATAGAGCCGAACCGATAGCGTTCACCCGGCAGGACCAGAAGCCGCAGCGATTGCCCGGCTGGAGCATCCGCCGCCGTTCCATCCAAGCGGTCGGTCTGCTGCGTGACCCGGGCACTATAGAAGCCATAGGCGCGCAACTGGCGCTCGAGCAGGTCGCGGGTGGAGCGTAGCCGCGCCGCCTGCAACGCGACATTGTCCTCCGCATCGCCATTCTCGAAGGCCACATTGTCCTCGGCTTGGCGCAGTTGCCGAAAACGCTCGATGAACTCCTCACGCTCGGGCAGAACAGCGCGATCGGCCGGCAATTCCAGCACGAGTTCGCGATCGACCCGGACCTGTTCAAGCGCGGGCAGCGGAGGCAGGCCGATAGTGCCCAGATCGGCAAAGGCAGAGTCCGGTTCACGATCAAGTGCTTCCGAGGCCGCGGGATCGTCTGCCATTTCATCCAGCAGAACTGGATCGTCGATCGCGAGTTCGCCGAAATCTGACGGTGGTTCGGTTGCAGTATCGTCCTCGCCATCAGTCGGATTGTCGGCAGAGGTCGCCCATTCATCAGGCCGTTCGACGGCGCTGTCCGGGATCAGCTCCTCGAGATCGGGAGGCGTGGCCGTATCCTGTGCGGCAGCAGCAATCGTCTGGCCGGCGAGACCGGCCGCCAGCAAGCAAACCCAAACCCGCTGCGCGATGGTTTCAGCTCGTGCTGATGCGAGGTTGACGGCCATCCTTCCCGCTCGAAAACGGCACTGGATTGCGGCGCTTCGTGGCCGACACGATCAGCGCATCCTGCTCCTCGCTCGACATGCGCACCCAGCCGTCGCGGGTCAGCTTCTCGATCGGGCGGTAGCGCACTTTGTATTGCATGCGCGGCGATCCTTCGACCCAATATCCAAGGTAGACGAAGGGCAAACCTTCCGCCGCGGCGCGGCGAATATGATCGAGAATGATGTAATTGCCGAGCCCGGCCCGCGTGGCGTGATGGGCGTCATAGAAGCTGTAGATCATCGAGAGGCCGTCGCTCTGCCGGTCGGTCAGACAGGCGCCGACCAACCGCCCGGGCTCGCCATTGGCGGTTGGTTCACGATATTCGATCATCGTACTCGACACGGGCGTGTGTTCGACCATGTCGGCAAAATCCATCTCGTCCATCGCAGTCATCCCGCCTTCGGGATGGCGTTCGCCGAGGTATGCCTGAAGCAGGGCAAACTGTTCATCGGTGGCCCAGGGGCGACATTCGGTTGCGATCAGATCGCCGTTCTGGCGCAAATTGCGGCGCTGAGTGGCCGAAGCGACGAAGTCCAATGCAGCCACTCGCACCGAAACGCACGCCTGGCAATCGAGGCAGCTGGGGCGATAGGCCACTGTCTGGCTGCGGCGGAAACCGATCCGGCCGAGCGCTTCGTTGAGCTGTTCGGCATGCGGGCCCTTCAATTCGGTAAATACCTTCCGCTCCGTCCGGCCCGGAAGATAGGGGCACGGCGCCGGGCTGGTGACGAAGAATCGGGGAAAGCGAATTGGCGCCGTCACGGTTCTACCACGGTCCTTGTCCAGCCTGCGGAATCGCGCTGCCTGCGCGTTAAGGGGTTGTTATGCCTTTTCGGCGCCTCCGGTAAAAGGGCTTTAACCATCCGCAGATGGTTAATATCGTCAAATCAGCGCAAAAGAGCCGATCATACCCAAAAAGATTACGTCAATTGAGCTCGACCAGCTCGACCGAATAGCCCTTGGTGCGCAGCGCGCGCACCAGCGCATCGACCTGCTTGCGGTCGCGCGCCTCGCATTCGATGTCGGTGATCAGCCCCTTGGCCGGCAAGGTCGTGAAAATCCGCTGGTGGTAGATCTCGATGATGTTGACGTTCTGCTCGTTGAATTCGCGCATCACCTTGAACAGCGCGCCGGGCCGGTCCTGCAGCGTGATCCGCAGGCGCGCCAGCCGACCTTGGCGGGCGAGGTCACGCAACAGCACATTGGCGAGCAGACGGGTGTCGATGTTGCCGCCGCACAGCACCAGGCCGACCCGCTTGCCGGCAAAGCGGGCGGGATGGTCGAGCACGGCGGCAAGGCCAGCGGCGCCAGCTCCTTCGACCACGGTCTTTTCAATCTGGAGCAGCAACGAAACCGCGCTCTCCAGCGCCTTCTCGCCAACCAGCAGGATGTCATCGACGAGGCCCGCAATGATTCGCGAGGTGAATTCGCCCGGCGCTTTCACTGCGATCCCTTCGGCCAGGGTGTCACCGCCGCAGGCCATGTCCTTGCCCTTGATCCGCGCGTACATGGAGGGGAACAATTCGGCCTGGACTCCAACCACCTCGATTGCCGGGTCGAGCGCCTCGGCCACTGTGGCGATGCCGGAGATCAGCCCCCCGCCCCCGATCGGCACCACCAGGCAATCTAGATCAGGCACCTGTTCGAGCATTTCTAGGCCGACCGTGCCCTGGCCCGCCGCCACCAGCGGATCATCGAAGGGGTGGACGAACGTCAGCCCGCGCTCCTGCTCCAGCTGGCGTGCATGGGCGTAGGCATCGTCGAAAGTCTCACCTTCCAGCACCACCTTTCCGCCCACGCTTTCGGTCTGCATCACCTTCACGGTTGGCGTAGTGCGCGGCATCACGATCGTCACCGGTACGCCCAGCCGAGTGCCGTGATAGCTCAGCCCCTGGCTGTGGTTGCCCGCCGACGCCGCGATCACCCCGCGCCGCTTCTGTTCTTCGCTGAGGTGCAGCAACGCATTGAGCGCACCGCGCTCCTTGTAGGCAGCGGTGAACTGCAGGTTCTCGAACTTGAGCCAGATCTCGCAGCCAGCGATCTGCGACAGCGTGATCGAATGCATCATCGGAGTGCGCACCACCGCACCCTCAATCCGCGCGGCAGCGGCGCGGACATCCGCGATCGTCAGCGCATCTCGCGCCGCATCATTACTGGCAAAGGCCTGCTGGATCGTCATGGCGCGGGGCATAGGCAGTTGCGCCCGCAACCGCAACGGCAATGAATCCGCACCGGCTGTGCAAATGACCGACAAAAGCGGTTGCAGTCGGGCCAATTCGCATTACCCCGCCAAAAGCATGACGACGCAGAGGAAACTTGCCTTCATCGGGCTGGGCGTAATGGGTGCGCCGATGGCACGCCATCTGGCTGCTGCCGGCCATGCCGTGACCGGCTACAACCGCACCGCAGTACGGGCCGCCGCCTGGCAGGAAGCCTGCGCCGGACAGGGCTTCGAGGTCGCGCTGGCTGCCGCCCCTGCCGAAGCAGCGCGCGAGGCCGAGATCGTATTCACATGCGTAGGTAATGACGAGGACCTGGCCGAAGTGCTGCTGGGCTCTGACGGCGCCCTGGCTGCAATGGCACCGGGCGCTCTCCTCGTCGATCACACCACCGTATCGGCCGAAATGGCGCGGCGGATCGACGAAGAAGCCCGGTTGCGGGGGCTGGCAGCGATCGATGCGCCGGTTTCGGGTGGGCAGGCCGGGGCCGAGAACGGCGCACTGGCGATCATGTGCGGCGGCAGCTCAGAAGCAATTCTGCGGGCCACGCCAGTGATGGATTGCTATGCCGCGCGCATCGTACATGTCGGCCCAACCGGCGCCGGCCAGACCGCCAAGATGGCGAACCAGATGTGCATCGCCGGCGTGCTGGGTGGCCTGGCCGAAGCGATCCGGCTCGCGGATGCGGCAGGGCTTGACCTTGACCGCACGTTCGAAGCCATCTCCGGCGGTGCGGCACGCAGCTGGCAGATGGAAAACCGCTGGCACACCATGGTGAAGGACGAGTTCTCCTTCGGCTTCGCCATCGACTGGATGCGCAAGGACCTGGGCTATGCGCTCGATGAAGCCCGGCGGCTGGGGCTGTCCTCGCCGGTCACGGCCCTGGTCGACCAGTTCTATGCCGAGATCCAGGCCAAGGGCGGCGGCCGGCTTGACACCAGCGCCCTCATTACCCGATTGCCCAAGGGAGCAAGCCAATGAACCTTCGCCCTATCAGACTCGCGCTGGCAGCCGCCGCATCGCTATTGGCCGCGCCCGCGCTGGCTGACACGCTGATCGACAATGTGGACGGCATCACGCTCGATGCGCAAGGCAAGGTGCTGCGCTTCGAAGGGCTGGTGATCGGCGAGGACGGCAAAATCACTGCCGTCGTCAAGGCAGGAGGCAAGCGCCCGGACGGGATCGATTACCGCATCGACGGCAAAGGCAGCGTGATGCTGCCCGGAATGATCGATGCGCATGTCCATGTGATGGGGATCGGCTTCGGCCAGCTGACGCTCGACCTGTCGCACACCAACTCGCTCGACGAGGCGCTCGCTGCGATCGCCAAGTTTGCCGCAGAGAACCCGACCCGTCCGTGGATTCTCGGGCGTGGCTGGAACCAGGAGAAGTGGGGGCTCGGGCGCTTTCCCACTGCCGCCGAACTCGACGCGATCGTGCCTGACCGGCCAGTGTGGCTGAGCCGGGTCGACGGCCATGCCAGCTGGGCCAACAGCGAGGCGATCAAGCGCGCCGGCGTAACCGCGACTACGCAGGAGCCGACCGGCGGGCGGATCATTCGCAAGCCCGGATCGCGCGAACCGGAAGGCGTGTTCGTCGATGCAGCCGAAACGCTGGTCAATGCAGTCGTCCCCGCACCGCGAGCGGCAGATCGCGACGTGGCTCTGCGCAAGGCACAGGAACTGCTGCTCGCGAATGGAATCACCGCAGTGGCCGACATGGGAACAACGGTCGAGGACTGGCAGACCTTTCGCCGCGCCGGCGATATCGGCGCGCTCAAGCTGCGCATCATGGCCTATGCCGCCAGCGCCGAAGCGATGGAATTGATCGGCGGCCCCGGCCCTACGCCATGGCTTTATGACGACCGGCTACGGCTGAACGGAATCAAGCTCTATCTCGACGGGGCGCTCGGCTCGCGCGGCGCGACGCTCAAGGAACCCTATCACGACGAGCCGAGCCATCGCGGGCTGCCGCTGCTCAGCCCCGCGCAATTGCGCAACCTGATGAGTCGCGCCGCGATGGACGGGTACCAGGTGGCCACCCACGCGATTGGCGACGCCGCCAATGCCGAAGTCCTTGGTGCAATCGAAGACCTCAGTGCGTCCTATGGCGGGGACCGCCGGTGGCGGGTCGAACATGCCCAGATCGTCGACCCGGCGGATATTGCGCGATTCGGCCGGCATGGGATCATTGCCTCGATGCAGCCCTTGCACCAGACCAGCGACCGTTTGATGGCCGAAGCGCGACTGGGCAATTCGCGGTTGGCCGGCGCTTATGCCTGGCGCAGCATTGCCGCGGCAGGCAGCCCGCTCGCGTTCGGATCGGATGCTCCGGTCGAGCCGGCTGACAGCTTCGCCGGTTTTGCTGCAGCGATCAGCCGCACCGATGCGAACGGCGAACCTTTCGGGGGCTGGCTGCCGCAAGAAAGCGTGACGCGCGAGGCCGCACTGGCCGCATTTACTGCGGGCGCTGCCTATGCCGGCTTTGCGGAAAACCGATTCGGCCGCTTGATCCCGGGTGAGCGGGCCGACTTCATCCTGGTCGACCGCGATCCCTTGCTCGCCACTCCGCAAGACCTGCGGGCGACTCGAATCCTTGAAACCTGGGTCAATGGCGAGAAGGTGCACCACGCGGATTGACGGGAAAACTCAGCACGATGGTGGCTGGTGCAGAGGCGCCTGTTAACCGGAAATAAAGGGATCGCCTGCGACACCGTTCATGCGTTTACGGTCGGGCCGTTCAGCTTGGCTCCAAAACGCGGCTTTGTTACAGAAATTGTTGGCAACAATATCATTTCGCCTGCTTTTTCGACCATTCTGACGAAAAGACGGAGCGAATTAGGTCTTGTGCAATGCAGAAAGCTTTCGTAGTTTAGACCGAGAAAAAAGCCGATTAGGAGACCCTTGATGAAAATTCGCACGCTTGCAGCGGCAGCTGCGGTACTCTCGCTGGCAGCTGCGCCGGCCATTGCTGAAGCTTCGCTCGCTCGCACCTCGGCTCCGGTCGAAGGCGAGAGCGAAATGGGCGGCGGCTCGGGCCTGCTGATCGCGATCTTGGCGGCCGCCGCCGTGATCGGTGGCATCGTGGTTGCAGCCGGCAGCGACGACGAGCCGGTCAGCCCGTAACAGGGATCATAACCGAACACGAAGCGGGGCCCGATCGGGCCCCGTTTTTTTTGGCGATCGCGTCGAGTGAATTGCTTCCCGACCCGCCTTGGTGTCAGTCTCGCACAGGATCGGCAGGCTGCTCGACAACGTCGGGCTGAGCCGATGGCTCTTCCGCTTCCGCTGCCATGCGATCATCGCGCCGCTCCTGAAACCGCATCAGCAGCAGTGATCCCTCGAACAGCAGGATCAGTGGCGTCGCCAACAGCAACTGCGATATGGCGTCCGGAGGCGTGGCAATCGCGGCGACGATAAAGATGGCGACAATCACGTAGCGGCGCGAATCGGCAAGTTGCTTGCGTGATACGATCCCGGCCCGATTGAGCAGCAGCAGCAGCACCGGCAGCAGAAAGCTGATCCCGAACGCCAGCACGAACTGCATGACCAGACTGAGGTAGTCTCCCATCGCCGGCAAGGCTTCCTGTTGCAGCCCCCCAACTTCGCCTTCGAACCCCAGGAACCATGTAAAGGCCGTCGGCATGACGACGAAATAGGCCAGCGAGGCGCCTGCCGAGAACAGCACCGGGGTGGCGAACAGGAAGGGCAGAAAGGCCTTCTTCTCCTTCGCATAGAGGCCCGGCGCAACGAAGGCCCACAGCTGGTTGGCGATTACCGGGAAGCTCACGAAAAAGGCCGCAAACAGCGCCACTTTCACTTCGACGAAGAAGGCCTCGTAAAGCTTGGTGTAAATCAACTTGCCTTCACCCGCCGGGAAAGCATCGGTGAGCGGCTGGACCAGGATTCCGAAGATATCGTTGGCAAAGTAGAGGCAGACGGCGAACGCCAGCCCCAGCATGGCCACACAGCGCACCAGTCGCCCTCGCAGCTCGATCAGGTGATCGAGCAGCGGCGCCTCGGTCTCGTCGATATCCTTGATCTCGAACGCCATGGCCGTTCAATTCCCGTCCGGCCGGTCGGCAAAGGGCAGGCCGGGCTCGCCAGACGCTGCCCTTTGCTTGGTGACGCGTGCCCGTTTGCGCGGAGCTGTAGCCCGCGTTTCGGCTGAAGCCGGCGCAGCGGAAGTTTCCGGCGGATCGCCCGCCGACTCGGCTGGCGCTGTCGCGGGCGCGGAAATCGTCTCTCCGGAATCACCGCCGGATGTCGTTTCACCCGCTGGATGCTCGCGCATGATCCTGGCGTTGCGGGCCTTCCATTCCTTTTCCATGTCCTCGAGTTCGGCCTCGCGGATCATCGCGTCAATTCCGGCGCGGAAATGGCCCGAGACCTTGCGCATCTTGGCGATCCAGCGGCCTGCCGTCCGCATCGCGCGCGGCAGGTCCTTGGGACCGATCACGAGGATCGCCACCACCACGATCAGGAGAAGCTCGGAAGCGCCGATATCGAACATGGCAGATCAGGCGCCCTTTTCGGGTCGGGAACTCAGTCGGTCGATTTCTCGGCCGGCTTGTTGTCCTTCTCAGAATCGATCGTGACCGGATTGCTTTCGATCCGGGGCGGCGCTGCAGCGGGCTTGTCCTCGTCATTGATGCCCTGCTTGAAGCTTTTGATGCCCTTGCCGAAGTCACCCATGATTTCGGAAATGCGGCCGCGCCCGAACAGGATCAGGATGACCAGCAGGACAATGAGCCAGTGTACCAGCGAGAAACCGCCCATTTTCTACTCCAGAGATGCGAATGCCTAGACCGTGCTTCTCTATCTAGGACGTGTCGGCACCGGTTGCCAGCCTATCGATGGCAAATCTTTATTCCTCGCCTTCCACCAGATCGGCTTCTCCGCCATCAGAGTCATCTTCGGCGCCAGTAAGCGCCTCAAAGGCTTCGTCCACCGGATCGAGCAGACCTGCCGCGCGCAATTCTTCGATTCCCGGCAGATCGCGCCGGCTCGACAGGCCGAAATGGTCGAGAAAATCGGGTGTTGTGGCGTAGATTACCGGTCGTCCGGGCACTTCGCGGCGCCCGGCCAGCCGGATCCAGCCTGCTTCCATCAACACATCAAGCGTGCCCTTGGCGGTCTGGACTCCGCGAATGGCCTCGATTTCGGCGCGGCTGACAGGCTCGTGATAGGCAATGATCGCCAGGACCTCGGTCGCCGCCCGGCTCAACCGTCGCACTTGTTCGCGCTCGCGGCGCAGCAAATGCGCCAGGTCCGGCGCGGTTTCAAAACGCCAACGATTGCCTCGCTCAACCAGTCGAATGCCGCGGGGAACGTAATCGGCCTGCAATTCGCCGAGCGCCTGGCGAACCACGGCAGCCTCAAGCCCACCCAGATGGGCACACAATGCCTCAATGCTGAGCGGCTCTTCCGCCGCGAACAGCGTCGCTTCAATTGCTCTTGCGGTCTCGTCAGGAGCGTTCATGCGCATTCACGCGAGTGTCGATGGAGGATCATTGCACAATCCTGCGGATGCGCATGGCGCCGAATATCTCGTCCTGTGCGATCTCTGCCTTGCCCAGCCGCGCCAGTTCGAGGGCGGCCACGAAACTCGATGCGAGCGCAGACTTGCGCAGCCGCGGCTCGGCAAAGGGCGGGAGGAAGTCGCGCAGGTCGATCCAGTCGAGTGCCACGCCGAGCATGGCGGACACGCGGTCGAGCGCGCTGTCGAGCGTCATTACCGGGCGGTCCATCACATGGTAGATGCGCGGCGCGGTACGCGCCTTGACCTGGCCATAGGCCTGTATCAGCGAGAAAATATCGGATCGCCACAATGACTTGCGGTCAATTCGCAGTCCCTCGGGTGCGCCACGCAAGAAGGTGTCGCGGCCGATCCGGTCACGCGCCATCAGCCGCGCGGCAGCCTCGCGCATGGCGCCAAGGCGCTGCAGCCGCAGCTGGAGCCGCAGCGCGAGGTCCTCAGGGCTTGGGTCTTCCTGCTCTTCGCGTGGCAGCAGCAGCGACGACTTTAGATAGGCGAGCCAAGCCGCCATCACGAGATAATCCGCCGCCAGTTCCAGCCGCAGGGCTTCGGCCTTCTCGATGTAATCGAGATACTGGTCAACCAGTGCAAGGATCGAGATCTGGCGTAGATCGACCTTTTGGCGCCGGGCCAAGTCGAGCAGGAGGTCGAGCGGACCCTCCCACCCATCAAGTTCCAGGTAAAGCGCCGAATTATCGGCCTTTTCAGCCGCATCGTCGATCCATGGGTCGGTTGCTTCCGGCCCGTTCCGTTCGTCGAACAGGAGCCCCGCCTCGCTCTCGGTCATGCCGCTTCACCTACAAGGGCGAGCAGCGCATCGCGCTTGGCCAGGAGCTCGGCCTGATCGGTGTTCACGCTGGCGCTGCGTGTGCCTGCCAACGCGCGCTCGAGGCGCCGCGCAGTCGCCGGTCCCATTTCGGGAAGACGTTCGGCAATCGCTGTCATGTCAGACATCTTGGCCCAGCAATTGAGAGCAAGATCGCAACCGGCGGCAATGGCGCGCTCGGCCCGCTCGGGCACCGAACCGCTAAGCGCCTCCATGTCGAGATCGTCGGTGAAGAGAAGACCTCCGAAGCCGATCCTCTTGCGGATGATTTCCCCGATCACGAAAGATGATAAGGTGGCCGGATTGTCCGCATCCCAGGCTGTAAAGACGAGGTGCCCCGTCATGCCTGCAGGGGCGTCGGCCAGAGCCTTGAACGGGGCGAGGTCAAGTTCGAGCTCTTCGTCGCTGGCGGTCACTGTCGGTAATGCCTTGTGGGTATCGACCGACGTGCGCCCGTGCCCCGGCATATGTTTTATTGTGCCGGCCACGCCTGCGCGCGCCAAGCCGTCGAGCACAGCCCGCCCTAATGCCGCCACGCGGATCGGCTCGCTGCCCAATGCGCGATCACCGATCACATCATGCGCGCCTGGCTGCCGGACATCGAGCACTGGTGCGTGGGTCATGGTGATGCCGACTTCGGCTAGGTCCTGCCCCAGCGCTTGCGCATTGACCCGTGCTGCTTCGATCGCACTGGCTGGCGCGAGGTCGAAAAGCCGGTCAAAAGCCTCGCCCGCCGGATAGAACGGCCAAGCCGGATCGCGCATACGCCGCACGCGACCACCCTCCTGGTCGATGGTAATCAGCAGATCTTCGCGGCCATGGATCGATTTGAGTTCTTCGGTCAACGCCCGCAATTGCGCGCGGTCACCCACGTTCCGGGCAAACAGGATGTAGCCCGCCGGATCGGCCTCACGGAAAAAGGCCCGTTCAGCAGCGGTCAGCGCAAGTCCGGCAATTCCGAAAATGGCGGGTGTCATGGATGAAAGATTCGCCTCAAAGCCTCAAAAGGCAAGCACGCCCGATCGGTGTGCGGGGGAAAACCGGCGCTGCCTCCGTCATATCCGCGGACGCGGCAAAGAAGGATCAGCGCTTGACCTGGCAGGCCACTCCATCGGCCTTGAGCGCCTGGCATAATGCGCGGGCAGCGGCCAGATCGCCCGCCACAGCCTGCAAGCGGTAGACCGTACCGATATCGGCCTGTCCCTTGACCACGCGGTGACTCACGCCGCTCAGCGCCTCGGTCTGCCGCAGCAGAGTGGCCCAGCCGGCTTCGGCTGCGGCGCGCGAGCCATAGGCGCCGACTTGCACCCCCACACCGGAAACTTCGGCTGGGTCTTCGTCGCTACTGCGCGTTGCGATTTGCGGGCGCGGAGCCGCCTCGGCGGTGGTCTGGACCGGAACTGCGGGAGGTGCGGGTCGATCCGCCAGTTGCCCCTCGCGTGAGATACCTTCCCCGACTTGCGGAGCCACATTGCCGGTTCCGGCGAACTCCTTGCCGCCGGCGTCATCAGGCTGCACCTTGTAAGGCCCTGGCGGAGCCTCAATGGTGCTGCCATCAGCGACGATCCGCTCGCCGGATAGATAATTTGAGAAATACCACGTGCCGCCCACGGCGACCACCAATAGGGTAAGCAGGATCAGCGCAAACCCCACGATCCGCGCCGTATCAACCGCTCCTTCATCGGGATCATATTCGTCGGATTCCAGCCAGGGCAGGCTGTCGTCATTGCTGAGCGCGAGTTCGGCTTCCTGATTGCTGCTACGAAATCCGTCCCCCGGCGTGCCCATGGTCACATCTCCTCGACGGCCTCGACCCCAAGGATATGCAGGCCGTTGCGGATTACTTGCCCCAACTGTTCGGCAAGGAAAAGCCTCGCACCCGTCATCTGCACATCTTGCGGCACGATAAAGCGCTTTTCAGGGCGGTCGTTGCCGAGGTTCCAATAGGAATGAAACGCACCTGCCAGCTCATAAAGATAGAACGCGATGCGATGGGGCTCGCGCGCTTTGGCCGCAGCCTCCACCTCGCGCGGGAACTGGGCCGCCAGCTTGATGAGGCCGAGTTCCTCTTGCCCTAGCTGGTCAAGCGCTTCCGCAGCTGGTGCAAGATTCTCCGCAGCCGCCTTGCGCAGCGTCGAACGAATCCGCGCATGGGCATACTGCACATAAAAAACTGGGTTTTCCTTCGATGCTTCGACAACCTTGTCGAAATCGAAATCCATTTGCGCTTCCGGTTTGCGGGTCAGCATGGTGAAACGCACCACGTCCTTACCAACCATGTCCACGACATCGGCCAGGGTGACGAAATTGCCGGCGCGCTTCGACATCTTGAAGGGCTGTCCGCCCTTCATGAGCTGCACCATTTGGACCAGCTTTACGTCAAACGGGATGGGCTTGCCCTCACCTTCGCTGAGCGCGGCGACGGCGGCCTTGATCCGCTTCACCGTGCCCGCATGATCGGCGCCCCAGATATCGATCAGTTCGTCAGCCGCCTTCGCCTTTTCCATGTGATAGGCAAGATCTGCGCCGAAATAGGTCCAACTGCCATCCGACTTCCTGATCGGGCGATCCTGGTCATCGCCAAACCGTGTGGCCCGGAACAAGGGCAGTTGCACCGGCTCCCAGTCTTCGGGCGTTTTGCCTTTGGGCGCTTCCAATATGCCATCATAGACCAGGCCATGCTGCCGCAGCCATGCCTCGGCAGCATCGGGCTTGCCCGCCGCTTGCAACGCCGCTTCGGAGGAGAACAGATCGTGGTGAATGCCCAGCTGCGCAAGATCGTCTTTGATCAGCTGCATCATCTGCTCAACCGCCTTGGCCCGGAACAGCGGCAACCATTCCGCTTCTGGCGCAGCCCTGAACCCGTCTCCAAGTTCGTGCGCCAGTTGCTCGCCGACCGCGATCAGGTAGCCGCCCGGATAAAGCCCCTCGGGGATCTCGCCAATGTCTTCACCCAGTGCTTGGCGATAGCGCAGGTGCACCGAGCGTGCGAGAACATCTACCTGACCGCCGGCATCGTTGATGTAGTATTCGCGAGTGACATCGTGCCCGGCAAATTCAAGCAGACCCGCCAATGCGTCTCCCACCACGGCACCACGGCAATGCCCCATGTGCATCGGGCCGGTGGGGTTGGCCGAGACATACTCGACATTGACCTTGCGGCCGGCGCCCATGCGCGAGCGGCCGTAATCCGCACCGAGCGCGGAAATCGCCGCAAGCTCGCTCAGCCAGATGGAAGCGTTAAGGCGGAGATTAATGAAACCCGGCCCCGCGATCTCGGCGCTGGCAACGGCCGCGTCCTGGCCCAGCTTGCTGGCCAGAACTTCAGCCAGCATGCGCGGATTTGTTTGCGCAGGCTTGGCCAGCACCATCGCCGCATTGGTGGCAAGATCGCCATGGGCTGGATCGCGTGGTGGCTCCACCGCGATACTCTGGCGCGGCAATCCAGCGGGCAAAACGCCCTCGACGGCGAGCGCGTCGAGCGCGGCATCGATCTTTTCAGCAAAGAGCTTGTAGATGGTCAGACTGTCAGACATGCGCCGAGCGCCTAGCTGAACTGGCCGGAATCGCAAGCTTTGCGGGATGCGCGCGGGGCGGCGTTCCAATCAACGGGTGGCGTTATAGGTCAGCTGCTCCTGCGTCAGTTGAAAGCCGACCAGCATCTCGAAACTGGCGCGCTGAACCGCCGCCCGCACCTGCGGATCGGCGAGCGGGTCAAGCGCGGCGTCTGGATCTCCGGGACGGCGTCGACGCGTGATCTGTTCGCGAATCTCCGCAGGCAAAGTCGCTTCCGCCCGGTCGACATAGGATGCAGCCTGCCCCGTGGCGGTTGCGCGCTCAGCGCCGTCGGCGAAATCCAGCGTCACGGTGCCGACACGCTTTGTCACCACCGCGGTTCCGCCGCGCAGAACCGTGACATAGTAAGGCAACTGGACCTGGCGTGCGCCGCGCACATCGGTACGGCGCGCCAGCACATCGAAGGTGGCTGTGGAGTAGACCTTCTCTCCGGTTTCATCGCAGGTGCTGCGAAGGTTCGTTATCGCCGCGACGACGTCGACGTTGTCTGCCGTTCGACTGCCCGCCTGGCGAAACAGGGTAACGTCGCCAGTGTAGTCTGGAATTCCCACTGCCGGGCATGACGAGAGTACCGCTGTGATGCCAACGCCTTGTTCGACCACCAACTCGCCCTCGTTACTGCATGCGGCAAGTGCCGCAGCAAGGGCGGCTACGGATACGATGCGGCGGCAACGGGTCATCAATTGGCAATCCTTGCTTTGGCCGAACCGGCGGCCATGGTCGTTCCTATGGGCCTCGCGACCCTCGCGGCAAATACGCTGTCACGCCCTAGCCGCGCGCGCCGCAAAGCGCTAGAGGGCGAGACATGAACGCTCCATTTCAAGCTTCCGAAGCGGGGGACAATCGCGCCCCGCTCAAACTGTTGATCGCAGCACCGCGCGGATTTTGCGCCGGCGTGGACCGCGCCATCGAAATCGTCGAAAAGGCGCTCGATCGCTATGGAGCGCCAGTCTACGTGCGGCACGAGATCGTCCACAACAAATATGTCGTGGAAGAGCTCAAGACTAAGGGCGCGATTTTCGTCGAGGAGCTCGATGAGGTTCCCGACGATGCACCGGTGGTGTTCAGTGCCCACGGAGTGCCCAAGTCGGTGCCGGCCGAAGCGGAACGACGCAACCTGCTGTATTTCGATGCGACCTGTCCGTTGGTGAGCAAGGTCCACCGCCAGGCCGAACGTCAGATCGAGAAGGGGCGGCACATCATCTTCGTCGGACATGCCGGACACCCTGAAGTGGTTGGCACGATGGGCCAGGTCGAACCCGGACAGATGACACTGGTCGAAACCGTGGAAGACGTTGAGCGGCTGGAATTTGCGCCGGGGACGGAGCTGTCTTTCCTGACGCAGACGACGCTATCGGTCGATGACACCGACGATATCATTCAGGCGCTTCAGCGGCGCTTCCCCGATATTGCAGCCCCCAAGGCAGAGGACATCTGCTACGCGACTTCCAACCGCCAAGCTGCGGTCAAGCAGATCGCGCCGGCCAGCGATCTGGTGCTCGTTATCGGTGCACCCAACAGCTCCAATTCACTGCGGCTGGTGGAAGTGGCTGAACGGCTGGGGACAAGGTCCTATCTGATCCAGCGCGCCGACGAGATCGATAAGGCCTGGCTCGAAGGGATCGATACGATCGGCCTCACCGCCGGCGCCTCTGCTCCCGAGACCCTGGTACGCGAGGTGATCGCCAGGCTTTCCGAATGGCGCCTGGTCGAAGAACAGACGATTACTGCGGTCGAAGAGAAGATGGTGTTCAAGCTGCCGCGCCAGTTGCTCGACTAGCGGTTTTTCGCCGATGGCGGTCTATACCCATCTCGCAGCCGAACATCTGGCAGAACTGATCGCAGCCTATGACGTCGGTTCGCTTCTGTCGGCCAAAGGTATTGCCGAGGGCGTATCGAACAGCAACTGGCTGGTTGAGACCAGCGGTCGCGACGGTCGCGGCGCGCGCTTCATTCTGACCATGTATGAGCGGCGGATCGAGATCGGCGACCTTCCGTTCTTCCTGGACCTGCTCGATCATCTGGCCGAGCGTGACTGTCCGGTACCCCGCACGATCCATGACCGTGATGGGGCGAGCTATCGCCTGCTGCAAGGCAAGGCCGTGGCCCTGATCGAATTCCTGCCCGGTGTTTCGGTCGATTATCCCGCAACTGCGCAGGCACGGGCAGTGGGGCAGGCTCTGGCCCAGGTCCACCTGGCATCGCAAGACTTCGCTCGCAGTCGGCCAAATCCGCTCGACATCGCCAAATCGCACGAAGTGCTCGAGCAATGCGGTGTGACTGCTTTGGGAACTATTGATCCTGCCCTGCCCGATTTCGTCGCCAAGGCGGCATCGCTGTGCGCTGCGTGGCCGCGCGATCTGCCGCGCGCAATTTGCCACACCGATCTGTTCCCCGACAATGTCTTGATGCTGGGTGACAAGGTCAGCGCCCTGATCGACTTCTACTTCGCCTGCGAGGACGCCATGGCCTATGATCTGGCGGTGACCCATGCGTCCTGGAGTTTTTCGCGAGGCGGGTTGCAGTTCAAACCGGAAATCGGACATGCCTTGCTGGACGGCTATGAAGCGGTGCGATCGCTATCCTCGCGCGAGCGCGAGATGCTGCCCCTGCTGGCCCAGGGTGCCTGCCTGCGGTTCATCGCAAGCCGCGCAGAGGACTGGCTCAATACACCACAAGACGCGCTGGTGACACGCAAGGACCCGATGGACTTCGCCCGGCGATTCCAATTTTATGCTGGGGCTGGCGCGTTGGCTTTTGCCTTGCCCAATTGAACTCCCAGCCTGCCGCTATGAAGAAAGTCGAAATATTTACCGATGGTGCCTGCAAGGGCAATCCCGGCCCCGGCGGCTGGGCTGCCCTGCTGCGGATGGGTCGGCACGAAAAGGAAATTTTTGGCGGAGAAGCTCACACCACCAACAACCGGATGGAGCTGACTGCGGTTATCAAGGCGCTTGGCACGCTGACCGAGCCCTGCGAGGTGGAACTTTATTCGGACAGCACCTACGTGGTCGAGGGGATCACTCACTGGGTCAAAGGCTGGCAGCAACGCGGCTGGAAGACCGCAGCCAAGAAGCCGGTCATGAACGAGGATCTCTGGCGTGCCTTAGTCGCAGCCGCCGGACGGCACAGGATCCGCTGGCATTGGGTCAAGGCGCACAATGGTCACCTGGAGAACGAGCGGGTTGACCAATTGGCCAGCGCCGAAGCGGAGCGGATGGGGGCGGCGAAATAGCCACCGCAGCCATCGGGGTTCCGGCCTATTCCTCGACGGTTTCGGCGCCGGGGCCGTTCTTTTGGATCGATTCGATCGCGTTCTTGGCACCAGCCTTGGAGGCATAGCCCTCGGTCCAGAAGATCGCTTCGCTGTTGTACATGAAATAGGCGACGTACTCGCCCGCCTTGTTCTGCTTGATCTTGAAATGATGCGCCATGTCGATCCGACTCCCTCTTTGAAGGCGCACCACTCTAGCGATTTCAACGGCTTTGACTAGCCGAACCGGGAAGGCGAATAGGCCATTCGATCGATGCCACAGGTCATTTCGTCGGCAGAAAGGTCGAGCAGGAGTTGCGCGCCAAGGCGGGCAGCGGCTGGCGCTGTCTGGATCCCGTAGCCACCCTGCCCGGCAAACCAGAAGAAGTCCGCACAAGCCGAGTCCCGGCCATAGACCGGCAGGCGATCCGGCGCAAAGCTGCGCAGGCCGGCCCATTTGCGTTCGACTGCCAGCACTCGCCAATCCGTGGCCTCCTCGAACCGCGCGATCGCGAGTGCCACATCCATTTCATCAGGAGCCGCGTCCAGTGGCGCAGAGGGCGTTTCATCATGCGGACTGAGCCACAGCCGTCCATTTTCGGGCTTGAAGTAGAAGGTCCCCGAAATGTCGAGGCACAAGGGTAGAGCGGCTGGCGGCGGCGGGTCGGTCCGCAGTTGAACCACTGTGCGGCGCAAAGGAGTGATCCCAAGCGGTCTCAAACCGGCCAGTTGCGCGATCCCGTCGGCCCATGCGCCCGACGCATTCACCAGCGTAGTGGCCGAAAACACGCGGCCATCGGCGATAGTCAGCAGCCAGCGTCCCTGCATCCGCTCAATCCGCACCACGGGCGCGCGGCACACCAACTCGGCGCCTGATGCCTTGGCCCTGGCAAGATAGTGCGCGTGGAGAGCGGCCACGTCGATATCGGCGCAGCGCTGCTGCCGGATCGCACGGTCCCACTCGCCGCGCAGCCCCGGGACGATCCGGTCAAGTTCGCTGCGGTCCACCCGATCGAACTGCGCGCCGGTTCCGCCAAAGTCTTCATAGAAGGTGGCAATTCTCGCTTCGTCCTGAGCCCGGGCGAGATAGAGCGCACCGCGCTCTCTCAGAAAGCGGTGCTCCTGAAGGTATGGTCCGGACGCCAAGGTAAGCGGCACGATCTCTGGCCCTCCATAGCATTCCTCCCAAAAAGCGGCTGAACGGCCGGTCGCATGATAGCCGGGCATGTCTTCAGCTTCGAGCAGCACAAGCCGCGCCGCCGAGCCGATTTCGGCCGCAAGGCTGGCCCCGGCCATGCCCGCGCCCACGATCGCAATGTCGAATTCCGAATTCACCGGCGAGGCACCGCCCGGTCTAGAAACTGGTTGATCGCACCCATGGCCCGGTCGCGAACCGGATCGATCTCGCGCAGGATTTCATGGTGTGCTTCGGTGCCGAAACGCACGAGCTCGGAATGTGGCAAGCGGCGCGCCGCCTCCTCTATGGCCTGCATCGACACCAGCTTGTCGTTCGCAGTCCCGATCAGCAGCGTGGGAACCGAAATGTGCTCCAGCCGGCCCCGCGCAAGCAGCCAGCGCATCGAGGCATAAGCGCGCTCGACCCAGCGCCAACTTCCCGGTCCCATGACGAGTTCGGGGCGATGGTCTCGCCACCACAGTTCGTCGCCATAGCGCGCGTCATCATGGCTTAGGAGCGCCTGGCGCGATGCTGGCACTTCGCCCGGCTTCTCGCTCCATTTCCAGGCGGGCCGCATTGGATCCCCCAGGGCGCACATCAGTCGCGCGGCAGCGTGCCCGATTGCGGGTGGCAGCGGGCCGACAAAGCCCAACATCGGTGCCGACAGGATCAGCGTATCCGGATCAACCTTGCCGTCCGCCACCCCGCGCAACACCAGGTGCCCACCCATTGAATGGCCTGCCAGTACATGAGGCGCAGGGGTTGTGGCCTTCCATTCGTTCCAGAATGCCGCCAGATCCTCGATCCAGACGGCGAAATCCGCGACATGGCCAGTGACTGCGTCCTTGCCAAGCCGCCCGGAACCGGCCTGACCACGCCAGTCTGCCGCCGTGACCCGCCAGCCGGCACGGTGCCATTGCTCGAGCGTTTCGAGATACTTCTCGTAATGGTCGCCGCGGCCCGGGAAAAACAGGATCGACCCACGCGGCTGCCCCCCACATGGCGCTCCCGGCCAGTCGATGCGCCGCACCGCATGGCCATCGGCCGCGAGCCACTTGCTTTCTGAAGCATGCACCGGAATGGCCCTGCGGTCGATCACTTCGCACCCAGCTTCGCTCATGTGGCTAACGTCGACCCTCCGGGCTTGGTTACTATTTGGTAAGGCATACCCACTAGCACTGGCCTCTGAGGGAAACCACGGGGGCTACATGCTCGGCGAATATCTCCACTACGGATTGCTGGTGGGCTTGGCAATTGCGCTGCTTTTTGCCGCGTTCACCGACTTGCGCCGGCGCCAGATCGACAACTGGCTTAACGCTGGTATCGCGCTGGCTGCTCCTGCGTTCTGGTGGGCCAGCGGCCTTGATCTGTGGCCCGGTGTCGCACTGCAACTGGGCGTTGCCCTGGCAGCCTTCATAGTCTTTGCCGGCCTGTTCGCACTGAAGATGATGGGCGGTGGCGATGTGAAGCTGCTCACGGCATTGGCGCTCTGGATCGAGCCCACCTGGTTTCTGAAGCTGCTGGTCGTGATGGCGCTCGCCGGCGGCCTTCTGACCATTGTGGTCGCAGCTTGGCACATCATGCGCCGACAGCGCGACCGGATCGCGATTCCTTATGGCGTGGCCATCGCTGCAGGCGGGCTTTGGGTGCTTGGCATCCAGTACATTCCGCAAGCCAGCGCAGCCGCCGGATTGCGATGAACCTGATTTTAACCAGTCCGAGAATAGACGGATGAACCATTACCGCCCGCAAGCATGCGGGCTGAACTAGGGGGCTAGAACAGCCATGGATAGGAAGAAGCTGGTTTTGCTGCTCGGAGCGCTGGTCATCGCGATCGGCACGGCATTGGCAGCGCGGAGCATGTTTGCCGGCAGCGCGGCTCCAGAAGTGGCCGCCGCACCTGCACCCAAGGGCCCGAAGGTTCTTGTCGCGCAGCGTGCCCTGCCTGCGGGCACCATCATCACTGCGGACGCGATCAGCTTCCAGCAGTGGCCCGATGAATTGGTCAAGGATGCCTATTTCATCGATGGCGAAGCCGACATCAACAAGCTTCTTGGCACAGTGGTGCGCCATCCCATTACGGCGGGCGAACCGGTGACTCAGGGTTCGCTGGTCAGCCCCGGCGACCGTGGCTTCCTGGCCGCGGCGCTCGGCCCGGGTATGCGCGCCGTTACCGTGCCGGTATCGGCCAAGACGGGTGTCGCGGGCTTCGTGTTCCCCGGTGACCGCGTCGATCTGGTGCTGACGCAGACCATCAAGGGTGAAGACAGCCAGCCGCTCAAGGCAGCCGAGACCGTGCTGCGCAACCTGCGCGTCCTGGCCACCGACCAGTCGACCGAACAGACCACCAACGAGGACGGCAAGACCGTTGTCACGGCATTCCGCACCGTCACGCTCGAAGTGACACCGCGCATCGCCGAAAAGGTTGCGGTCGCGCAGACCATCGGCACGCTCAGCCTGGCGCTGCGTTCGCTGGCAGACAACCAGGTCGAGCTCGAGCGCGCCATCGCGTCGGGTGACGTGGTGATCCCGGAGAACGCAACTCCCGAGCAGGAAGAAGAGCTGATCCGGACTGCCATGAGCCGTCCAATCGACAAGGGGGCGACCTTCAGCACCGGTGGCGACGTGTCGCGCTTCCAGCGCCGCAGCATGCCGGTGATGAACAGTTCGCGCGGTTCTGCACCTTCCGCTGGCCCGCAGCAATCCTATGCGCCAGCGGCTCCGTCCGGTCCGTCAGTCCGCGTGACCCGCGGAAAGAACACCACCGCTGAACCGGTGGGCAAGACCGGCTTCGTCGGCCAGACTTCCAAGGGCGTTCGCGATGCTGGCCGGACGGTTCCCGTCGCGACTTCCACGCTGGTCATGTGAGGGGACAGAGCATGATCCGCCAAGCCAATGCCATTAACGCCATCCCGGCGCAGCGAATTGAAACGAGGGGCAAGACCATGAAGAGCCGCCTTACCGCCAAACTGCTGCTTGCGAGCCTTGCCGCCGCACCGCTTGCCAGCGTGCCGCTGAACACTGCAACCGCGCAGTCGGTCTCAAGCCCAGCGAGCGACATCGTTATCTCGATCGGTCGCGGTGAGTTGATCACCATTCCGGGCTCGATGTCCGATGTGTTCATCGCCAATGACTCGATTGCCGATGTCCAGGTGAAGTCGCAGCGCCAGCTCTATGTTTTCGGCAAGGCCGGCGGTGAGACCACCATCTATGCCAGCAATGCGCGTGGCGATGTGATCTGGTCGGCCAACATCCGGGTCGGCTCGAATATCGACAGCATCGACCAGATGCTGGCACTGGCCATGCCCGATGCGAAAATCGGCGTAGCGACCATGGGCACCAACACCGTTCTTCTGACCGGCACAGTCGGTGCGCCCGAAGACGCCGCCGAGGCCGAACGCCTGGTGCAGGCCTTCGTGGGCGACGACACGAATGTGATCAGCCGCCTGAAGATGGCAACGCCGCTGCAGGTGAACCTGCAGGTTCGCTTTGCCGAAGTCAGCCGCTCGCTGGTACGCACCATCGGCGCCAATCTGCTGACGGTCGACCAGACCGGTGGCTTCCAGTTCGGCGTCACCACCGGTCGCGCCTTTGCCCCGCAATATACGCCCGGCAGCCCGGCTGGCCTTGGGGTCGGTTTGACCAAGGGGCCCGATGGTGGCTCTGTGGTAACCGGCAGCGCGGGTGGAACGACCATCGGTGCCTTCGGTAAGCTGCTCGGCCTCGATATCGGCAGCGCGCTTGATCTCGCAGAGCGCGACGGTCTGGTCACGACGCTCTCGCAGCCCAACCTGACAGCGCTCTCGGGCGAAACCGCAGAGTTCCTTGCGGGTGGCGAATTCCCGATCCCGACCAGCCAGGGCCTGGGCGCGACATCGATCGAATATCGTAAATACGGGGTTAGCCTCGCCTATACGCCAACCGTGCTCGCCAATGGCCGGATCTCGATCCGCGTGCGTCCGGAAGTGTCGGAACTGTCGACTCAGGGTGCCGTGACCATCAATGGCTTCCAGGTGCCTGCGCTCACCACCCGCCGGGCCGAAACGACGGTCGAACTGGGGTCGGGCCAGAGCTTCATGATCGCCGGGCTGATGAGCAACAATGCCCAGAACACGATCGACAAGGCCCCAGGCGCCGGCGACATTCCGATCCTCGGCAATCTGTTCCGCTCGCGCTCGTTCCGTCGCGGCGAAACCGAGCTGGTGATCGTCGTGACACCGTATCTGGTGCAACCGGTCAATGCCAGCGACATCAAGCTGCCGACCGACGGCTTCCGCGCTGCCTCGGAATTCCAGCAGCTGCTTGGTTATCGCGAGCACAATGGCGAATCCGGTGTCCAGCGGCCCGGTCCGACGGCCACCGACAAGCAGGCCCCGGCTCCAGAGGTGGGGGCAAGCACGCCCGATGCCATCGCGCCGCGCCAGGGCAGCGACGAATCTCGCAACAAGGACCGCCGCGCCGAAACCGCGGCACCCGGCTTCAGCCTCTAATCGAGAAAGGTGAGAACGATGCCCTTTGCAAATCACAGCAAGCTGGCCAAGGCGCCCGCCCTCGCCCTTGCCCTCTCGCTTGGCCTGGCGCTGGGTGGTTGCGGCGGCATGGCCAGCAACCAGAGCCTCTACAGCACGAAGCAGCCGGTGGTTGAGCGTACCAGCTACACCTTCGACGTGCGCACCAGCGAAAGCGGGCTGACCGTTTCCGAGCAGCAGCGGCTCGATGGCTGGTTCGATGCGATGGACCTTGGCTACGGCGACCGGATCTCGATCGACGATCCGCTGGCCAGCGAAGCCACGCTAGGCACGGTGGAAGAACTCGCCGGACGGCGTGGAATCCTGGTCGACAAGGGTGCGCCGGTCACGTCGGGCGCCGTGCTTCCCGGCTATGCGCGAGTGGTTCTGACCCGCTCGACGGCTTCAGTACCCGGCTGCCCGGATTGGTCCGCATCCTCGGACATGAACTACAACAACGCCACGAGCACGAACTACGGCTGCGCGAGCAACAGCAATCTGGCGGCCATGGTCGCCAACCCGCAAGACCTGATCAAGGGCCAGCGGGGTTCGAGCGAAACCGTGATCATGAGCTCGAGCAAGGCGATCAAGACCTATCGCGAGCAGGCTCCGACAGGATCGCAGGGCTTGGCTGAAACCACAACCGGAGACAATTAAGCCATGAACGCTCCCTGGAAATCCGGCATGGCCGGCAACCGCGATCCCTTCGCAGCCTACATCTGTGACGATGCCGCGCTGGACGTGCTGCGCCCGGTGGTGATCGAACTCGGCTGGCAGCCGGAGAAGTGCAACAAGGGCGGTCTGCGCAACGCAGTGCAATCGCTCAGCGTCAGCGCCAGCCCCAACATCCTGCTGGTCGATCTGTCCGAAAGCGGCGACCCGCTGAACGACATCAACGCGCTCGCCGAGGTTTGCGAACCCGGCACGGTGGTGATCGCGATCGGCCAGGTCAACGACGTCCGGCTCTATCGCGACCTGCTGGCAAGCGGCATCCACGACTATTTGCTCAAGCCGCTGTCGGCAGGGCAACTTCGCGATGCCTTGAACCAGGCCCAGACGGTGTTCCTCGCACCGCGAAACCAGGACGGCGATGGGATCAAGCACCACATCTCGACTGCGGTCATCGGCACGCGCGGCGGCGTAGGCGCCTCGACGCTTGCCACTTCACTGGCCTGGCTGTTCAGCGAAGAGCATCGTTCGCCGACGGCGCTGCTTGACCTCGATGTCCATTTCGGGACCGGCGCGCTCACGCTCGATCTCGAACCGGGCCGCGGGTTGACGGACGCGATCGATAACCCGAGTCGCATCGATGGTCTGTTTATCGAACGGGCCATGATCCGGGCCAATGACAATCTGTCGATCCTGTCGGCCGAGGCCCCGATCAGTTCACCGCTGATGACCGATGGTGCGGCTTTCGTGCAGTTGGAGGAAGAATTCCGCCAAGCGTTTGAAATGACGGTGGTGGACCTGCCCCGCAACATGCTGATCAATTTCCCGCATGTTCTGGCTGACGTGAACCTCGTGATCCTGATGTCGGAAATGACGCTGGCTTCTGCCCGTGACACCATCCGCATCCTTAGCTGGCTCAAGGCGAACGCGGCGCATGCGCATACAATGGTTGTCGCCAACAAGGTGCAATCGGGCGTGGCAGAGATCAGCAAGGCTGACTTTGAAGCTTCGATCGAGCGGCAGATCGATTTCGCGATCCCGTACGATCCGAAGGCAGCGGCCAATGCGGCCAAGCTGGGACAGACCTTTGCCCAAGCCAACCGTTCGAGCCGCGCCAGTGCGGTCATCAAGCAGATTGGCGAGCGGGTGATGGGCGCCAGCTCGGAAGACTTCCAGCCCGCCAGTGGTGCGAAGAAGTCGCTGCTCGGCAGCTTCGACCTGAAGTCGCTGCTGGCGAAGAAGGACAAGGCCGACACCGCAAGGGAACCGGCTGAATAGGACGGCGCTTGGCCGGTGCGTTAAGCTGACAACTGCTACGCCCCGGCCCAGCCATCCCACGCAAGTGAACGAAAGACGGAAAGGCGGTAGGATCGCATGGGCATTTTCGAGACCCTGCTGATAAGCCTGGTGATGATGGGCGTGCTGGTTGGCGTGTATGCGCTCGCCACTGGCACGTCGGTCTCGAAGGCGGGACATCGCCGCCTGCAATCGGTACGCTACCGCCATTCCGAAAGCACGGACGCTAAGGTTGAATCGCAACTCAAGAAGGCGATTGCCGCGCGCAAGCCGAAAGCGCACCGCACAGCCGGATCGGGTTCGCGCGCCGAAGCCCTGATGATTCGCCTCGACCGCACCGGCAAGAAGTGGACCCTGTCCCAATACATTTACGCGTCGATCGGGCTCGCGCTGGTCGTGGCGGTCCTCGTCTACCTACGCTCGGGCGCGTTTCTGCTGTCGTTCGGGGTCGGGTTGTTCGTGGGCGCTGGCCTGCCGCATATGGTGTTGAACCACTTCATCAAGAAGCGCACCAACGCCTTCAACGCCAAGTTCCCTGACGGGATCGAACTGCTCGTGCGCGGGCTTCGTTCAGGCCTTCCGGTAACGGAGACCCTCGGCGTCGTGGCGCAGGAAGTGCCTGGACCGGTAGGCGAGGAATTCAAGAGCATCGTCGAGCGGATCAAGATCGGCCGGACAATGGAAGAATCGCTCCAGGTTACCGCAGACCGGCTTGGCATCCCCGAGTTCAACTTCTTCTGCATCACGCTGGCGATCCAGCGCGAAACGGGCGGCAACTTGGCGGAAACGCTGTCGAACCTCGCCGACGTGCTGCGCAAGCGCGCCCAGATGAAGCTGAAGATCCGCGCCATGAGCTCGGAATCGAAGGCTTCGGCCTATATTGTCGGCGCCCTTCCTTTCGTAGTGTTCGGCATGATCACCTGGATCAACCCCGAATACATCGGCGGCTTCTTCACCGATGACCGTCTTATCGTGGCCGGGCTGGGAGGCCTGGTCTGGATGTCGATCGGCGGCTTCATCATGGCCAAAATGGTCAGCTTCGAGATCTGAGCGAGGGGATGTAAGATCATGTTTGGCACGCCATCCGGACCCACTCTGCTCGGTTTCGACGTCATCCTTGTCGGCACGATCCTGGCCGGGATCGCAGCATTCGCGGTCGTGCTCGCGATCTATGCGGCAGTGACCGTCAAGGACCCCATGGCCAAGCGGGTCAAGTCGCTCAACGAACGCCGTGAGGAACTCAAGGCCGGGATCGTCACGTCGAGCGCCCGCAAACGCACCAGCCTGGTCCGCAAGAGCCAGACGACCGACAAGATGAAGCAGCAGCTGGAGGGCATGAAGGTCCTTCAGCAGAGCCAGCTCGAGGTTATCCAGCAGAAGCTGGCGCACGCCGGCTTCCGCAACAAGGAGCTGGCCGTTCTGATCATCGCCTTGCGCGCGATCCTGCCGATCGTGCTGGGCGTTACCGCCTTCGTGCTGCTCTATGTCGTTGAGATCTATCCCGACTGGCAGATGAAGCGCGTGATGGCTTTCGGCGGTGCGATCTTCCTGGGCTACAAGGGACCGGAGATCTATCTCAAGAACCTCGCCTCGAAACGCACCACCGAGATCCGCAAGGGCCTGCCAGACGCGCTCGACCTGCTGGTCATCTGTGCCGAGGCCGGACTCACGGTCGATGCGGCATTCAACCGCGTCGCCAAGGAACTGGGCCGCGCCTACCCCGAACTGGGCGATGAATTCGCGCTGACGGCGATCGAACTGTCCTTCCTCAACGAGCGCAAGAAGGCCTTCGATAATCTGGCCTATCGCGTCGATCTGGAATCGGTACGCGGCGTAGTGACCACCATGATCCAGACCGAACGTTACGGCACTCCGCTGGCCAGCGCGCTGCGCGTACTGTCGGCCGAATTCCGCAACGAGCGCATGATGCGAGCCGAAGAGAAGGCCGCGCGCCTGCC
>CAZCNF010000022.1:1942-46860 GCA_964500135.1 uncultured Porphyrobacter sp. | reverse complement strand
GATCATGCGCAGCGCGCCGAACATGTTCTCGTTGACGATGTCGATGATCCCGCGCGCCGCCTCCATCAGCGTCACCCCCAGCGCATCGGCGACCGTCTGCACCGCCTTCTTCGCGCCTTCACGGTCAAGCCGGAAGCTGCCTCCCAGCAGGTCTTCGGGCAGATAGCCCAGTACTACATTCGCGTCGGTCACGGTCGGCAACGTGCCGCCCTTGGCATAGGCGACCGGGCCGGGCACAGCGCCCGCGCTTTCCGGTCCAACCCGCAGCGCCTTTGTCAGTTCGGGGACATGCGCAATCGAGCCGCCCCCGGCGCCCACGGTCTTGACGTCCAGTGCCGAGGCACGGACTGAGAGATGGCCCACTTCAGTGGTGCGCTGGCGGCGCGGCTCAAGCCCTTCGATCAGCGCCACGTCGGTCGAGGTGCCGCCCACGTCGAGCGTCAGGATGTTGCTGAAGCCGGCATTCTTCGCCACCCACAGCGCGCCGGTAACCCCGCCGGCCGGGCCTGACATCAGGATATTGACCGGATGCTCTTCGGCCTTCTGGCTGCTCATCAGCCCGCCGTCGGAACGCAGCAGCGAAAGCCGCCCCTTCAGCCCTTCCTGCTCCAGCTTGGTGCGCAGGTTGGAGACATATTTGCTCACCACCGGGCGCACCGCGGCATTGGCCACGGTTGACAGCGTGCGCTCGTATTCCTGCATTTCGGGCAGGACTTCGTGGCTCAGCGACACCGGGATGCCGGGCAGTTCCTCGGCTGCGATCTCGCCGATCCGCTGCTCGTGCGCGCCGTTCACATAGGCGTTGATCAGGCTCACGGTCAGCGCTTCGATCCCCTGTGCCTTGAGCTTGCGCAGCGCCGCGCGCACCGCCGCCTCGTCAAGCGGTCTGACTTCCTTGCCATCGGCCCCCATCCGGCCGGGCACATCGACCGTATCCTCAAGCCGGGCCAGCGGGGTCGGTTTGGGCCAAACGATCCAGGCGGCCAGCCCGCCGGGCACGAAACTGCGGGCGATCTGCATGATGTCGCGATAGCCCTCGGTGGTGACCAGACCGACCTTGGCGCCCTTGCCTTCGAGCACGGCATTGGTGGCCACCGTGGTGCCATGCAGGAAATAGGCGATGTCGCTGGCCGATACACCGGCTGCGGCGGTGATCGCCTTGACCCCGTTGAGGATCCCTTCCGAACTGTCGTGCGGGGTCGAAGGTGTCTTGTGGCGCCAGAACTTCCCGCTCTGCTCGTCGAACAGCAGCAGGTCGGTGAAAGTCCCGCCGACATCGACACCCAGCCTGTAAGTCATAGTCTCTCCGTAATCCCGTAGTGTCAGGCCGCGCGGGCGACCAGCGATGGCAGTTCGCGGCCCAGCTTGTCGGCGAACCAGCGGTTGGTGGCGATGGCCGCGTCAAGATCGATACCGGTCCCGATGCCCGAACGCTCCATCAGATAGATCAGATCCTCGGTGGCGATATTGCCGGTCGCCTTGGGGGCAAAGGGGCAACCGCCCAGACCGCCCAGCGAGGCATCGAACACGCGCACGCCGGCCTGCCACGCGGCCCAGGCGTTGGCGATGCCGGTGCCGCGTGTGTTGTGGAAATGGCAGCGCATCGGGATGCGGCCACCCAGCAGCTCGCCCAGCGCGCCGAACAGCTCGCTGACCTGTGCCGGGGTGCCCACGCCAATCGTATCGGCCAGTGCGATCTCTTCCGGCCCCTCCGCCGCCATTTCCTCGGCGATGGCCAGCACCGTGGCGGGTTTGACCTCGCCTTCGAAGGGACAGCCGAACGCAGCGCTGATGGTGATCTGCGCGCGCATCCCCTCGGCTTTGGCAAAGCGCAGCATGGCGCGGTTCTCAGCAATTCCCTCGGCGATCGTCTGGCCCTGGTTCTTCTGGCCGAAGGTGTCGCTGGCCACCAGCACGCAGCCGACCTGGTCGATGCCGCGGCCCTTGCCGTCCTGCGGGCCTCGCTCGCGGGTTGCCAGCGCGCGCATCACGCCGCGCTTGTTGAGCGTTAGGCCGATGTAGGTCGTATCAGGGCGATCGGGCAGACCGGCGATCACGGCCTCTGCATCGGCCATCTGCGGCACCCGCTGCGGGTGGACGAAGCTCGCCACTTCCAACCGTCGCGCACCATAATCGATCATCCGCTCGATCAGCGCGAGCTTGCCTTCGGTGGCGATGATGTCCGGTTCGTTCTGAAGCCCGTCGCGGGGCCCGACTTCGACCAGTTCGATTGCATCCTGCGCCATGGGAATCGCTTTGCCTGAACTCCGGGGGTGAGCGCCTGATACGCAAATTGTATACAAATGCAAATTGTCGTTTTATAGCGCTCGCCCGATGGCCCGGGTATGCCCGGCGCTCGCTGCGTTGCATTCCGCACGCGCCCTGCCGCGCTCCGGCGTGTTCTGGTGCGTTTGCGGTCGTTTCAGTGTCGATTGGGTTTGCGAGGAAGAATTGATGGCTCAGGGCGCGCTTTCAGGACTGCGACTGATCGAGATGGGGCAGCTCATCGCCGGGCCGTTCTGCGGCCAGCTGATGGCCGATCACGGCGCCGAAGTGATCAAGATCGAGCCACCCAAGGTGGGCGATGCCATGCGCAGCTGGGGCCAGGGCATTCCCCTGTGGTTCTCGGTCGTCGCCCGCAACAAGAAGTCGATCACGCTCAACCTGCGCGAGAAGGAAGGGCAGGAGATCGTTCGCCTGCTCGCCACCAAGGCCGATTTCCTGCTGGAGAACTTCCGCCCCGGCACGCTCGAGCGCTGGAACCTGGGCTGGGACCAGCTTCATGCGCTGAACGAGGCGCTGATCATGATCCGCGTCTCGGGCTATGGCCAGTCCGGCCCCTATTCGAGTCGCGCCGGCTATGGCGGGATCGGCGAAGCGATGGGCGGGATGCGCTACATCGCGGGCGAGCCCGATCGTCCGCCCAGCCGGGCCGGCCTGTCGATTGGCGATTCGCTGGCGGCGACCTATGCCTGCCTCGGCGCGCTGATGGCGCTGGAGCACCGCCACAAGACCGGCCAGGGCCAGGTGGTCGATTCGGCGATCTACGAAGCGGTGCTGGCGATGATGGAATCGACCGTGCCCGAATATACTGTGGCCGGGCATATCCGCGAACGCACCGGCTCGATCCTGCCCAAGGTTGCGCCGTCCAACGTCTATCCCACGAAGGACGGTAGCGTGCTGGTGGCGGGCAACCAGGATAGTGTGTGGAAGCGCATGGCGGCGATGATGGGCGTGCCCGAACTGGGCGATGATCCACGCTACAACAGCCATATGGCGCGCGGTGAGCGCCAGGCCGAGCTCGACGAGCTGATCGGCCGCTGGACGAGCCGCTTCACTAGTCAGGAAGTGCTTGACCGGTGTGAGGAATTCGGCGTCCCGGCAGGCAATATCTACCGGGCACCCGAAATGCTGGCCGATCCCCATTTCGCCGCGCGCGAAGCGATCATTGAACTACCGCATCCGAAGTATGACAACTTCAAGATGCAGAATGTTGCGCCCAAGCTTTCGGCCACGCCGGGCCATGTCGAATGGGTCGGGCCCGAACTGGGCCAGCACAATGAAGAGATCTATGGCGAGTTGCTGGGGATGGATTCGGCCAAGCGAGCCGACCTCGAAGCGCGCGGGATCATCTGAGCCCAGCCGAACTTCCGCCTGACCGCGCTGTCTGCTAGTGGCGCGTCATGGTCGAGATCAGAACAGAGCGGCTTCGGCTGAGGCCAGCGGTGCCCGCCGACATTGACGCGTTCCATGCGATCCTGAGCGATCCGCGGGCGATGGCCTATTGGTCGACCCTGCCACACCGCGAACGTGCCCAGACGCAGGAGTGGGTTGCCGCGATGGTCGCCATCCCGCCAGGTGCAGGCGAGGATTTCGTGATCGAGTGCGATGGCCGGGTGATCGGCAAGGCGGGCCTCTATCGCTTTCCCGAGCTGGGCTACATCCTGCATCCCGAGGCTTGGGGAAAGGGCTATGCGGCCGAGGCCTTGCGCCCGGTGCTCGAGCGAGCCTTCGCAGTGCATCGCCTGCCCGAAGTGACCGCCGATGTCGATCCGCGCAACACCGCCTCGCTGCGGTTGCTGGAGCGGCTGGGGTTCCGAGAAACCGGGCGTGCGAGCCGCACCTGGAACATCGGCGGGGAATGGTGCGACAGCGTCTACCTGAGGCTGCTAAAGCCCTTCGATGAACATGTTGATCGTCAGCCGCCCCCGGCGCGGATCGGATGACAGCGCGGCCTGATCGGGGATCACGCCCGAATGGAGCTGGCGCCCGCGGTAAATGATCATCCGGTCGGGCTGCGCCTCGACTTCGTCGATCAGGGCAAACCGGGCGCTGTCGCCATGATAATAGCGCGGTGGGGCGATGCCGTACTCCCGATCGTCGGCTTCCAGCGCGGCGAAATAGGCCTCCTCCCGATCGGCCGTGATCGCCTCGAAGCCGGTCCGCTGGTGGCGATAGAACGCGGTGCCCCCGCTCTCGGGCCCCAGCAGGTAATGCATCACGCCGATGATGCGGTCGCTCGCATGGTCGTAATGCGGCAGCCGCTGTGCCGGCGACAACTCGGCCTCGGGCACAGTGACCAAGGAGAAGGTCGAGACATCCATCCGCACGCCGCGGGTCAGCCCGAACACGCGCTGCATGATCTGCATCATGAGCGGGCGGCGCAAGTCGAGATAATCGGGTTCAGCCCAGGATCTGACGCCCGGGTAAGCCGCGCCCGGCTCGCGATAGGTGGCGGCATAGCCCGCCTCGCGCAGTTCTTCCACTTTGCCGCTGAAGCCGTCGATGATGACCAGCGGCTCGCCTTCGCGGCCCATCCGGCGAACGGTTACCCTGGCTTCGGGAAGTGGGGTTTCGGGATATGGCATGGTCGGCCCGGAATGGCCGGGCGCCCCCGGCGAGTCAATCGCGCCGGAGCATCGCCGCCGCGCTACTCCGCCGCTTCCGCAGCGTCGGCAAAGGTGTGGAAGGCGCGGCGCAGGTGGCTGCCCATCACCGCTCGCGCCCAGGCCGGATCGCCAGCGCGGAAGGCGGCGATCAGCTCGTCATGGTCGCGCGCCGACTGGCGCAAATCCTCGATCGAATAGCTGCGCGCGGTGCGCAGCACGATCGGCTGCTCGACCAGTTGCGCCAGCACCTGTGCCAGCCGCGGCGAATGCGCCGCCTCGGTGATGATCTCGTGGAAGCTGCGGTTGGCATCAAGGAAGCGCGCTACGTCGGGCGGGTCTTGCTGCACTGCCAGGTGCAGTTCGCGGTTGACCGCTTCCAGCCGGTCGATCTGGGCGGCGGCCAGGCGGGTGGCGGCGCGCTCGGCAGCGTGGCTCTCGAGCATCTGGCGCAGGGTGAACATCTCGTCGATCTCGTCGCGGCCCCAGTCGGCCACAAAGATGCGCTTGGATTCGCTGCGGATCAGCAGCATTTCGGCTTCGAGCCGCCGCACGGCCTCTCGCACCGGGGTGCGGCTGACCCCGGCGATCTGCGCCAGGCGATCTTCGGTCAGCTGGTCACCGGGTTTGACTTCGCCGCTGAGGAGCACGGCGCGGATCTTGTCGTAGGCCTGGTCGGATGCTCGGCTCATCTCATACCTTTGCTGCTGCAACGACACTCGAACGACACCGAATCGGCACAGAAGGTAACCTAACCGTCTTCGGCGCGATCCTGGCGCCTTTTGAACACATCCCGAAGCGGCGATTCTGCAACACCAGCGCCCGTTTCGATCACTTTTGTGAATTCGCCTTGACCGCACCAAATTGTATACAATAAGTGAGCGCGTCAAGGGAGAACGATGAATGGCGGATGCCAAGCGTATCAAGGTCATCGTGCCCATCCCGATGGATGAGGCCGGCGTTGCCAACCGGGCCCAGCAATTGCCTGCCGATTTCGTTCGCCCCGGGTTCGAGCCCCAATTCGAAGCCGTGCGCTGGGGCGCCGCGCTGGGTGACAGTTACCACGACACGCTGCTGATGGACTGGACCGTGTTCCAGGCCGGGATCACCGCCGAGCAAGAAGGTTATGCCGGCGTGTTGATCGACACGGTGAGCGACAGCGGGCTGCGGCCGCTGCGCTCGGCACTGTCGATCCCGGTGGTCGGCCCCGGCGAGGCAAGCTTTGCCATGGCGATGATGCTGGGCAAGAAATTCTCCGTTCTCACCATGTGGCCCGAGTGGTTCCCGCTCTACCAGAAGACGCTGACCGAATACGGCTGGTGGGATCGGGTCGCATCGCTGCGCTCGATCAACACCCGGCCCGACGTCACCGAACTGCTCGAAGGCAAGGAAGAGGTGGTGTTCGGCAAGCTCAAGGCCGAGGCCGAGAAGGCGATCGAGGAAGACGGGGCCGATGTGATCGTGCTGGGCTCGACCACCATGCACCAGTCTGCCGCCTTCCTGGCTGCCAATTTGCCGATCCCGGTGCTCAACCCCGGACAGGTCGCCTACAAGATGCTTGAAACGCAGATCGAGCTCGGCCTGGCGCATTCCAGGAAAGCCTTTCCCGCGCCCGAAGTGCCCAAGCACGCAGATATCCGAAAGGGGTGGTATTGATGAGCGAGTGGAGTGAGGGCGGCCCGGGCCAGGCGCCGCTGCCCTATCCCTTCTATGTCGACATCGTGACCAAGCGTTACTTCGACGGGGTCGACAACAAAAACATGGACGAGGTGCTGAACTGCTTCACACCCGACGCGGTGCTGACCGAAGTGACCAGCAACACCGTGCACAACGGGCGCGAGGCGATCCGGGCCATGTTCGTGAAGCTGTTCGCCGATTTCGAACAAATCTGGCACGGCAATTTCGTCCATACCGCCGATCCCGTCAGCAATGCGATCTGCAGCCAGTTCACCGTGCTGATCACGCCCAATGGCGGTGAGGAACTGCGCTACGAGAACTGCAACCGCTTCTACCTCAAGGACCGGCTGTTCCACCGCGTCTATGTCTACATGTCGGGCGATAACCTGCTCAAGGAAGGGGACGCCTGATGCAGTACGAACCCACTCTCGACCGCGCCGGGCTGATCGAATTTGCGACCCGGAAGTATTTCGCCAATGTCGATGCGAAGAACATGGAAGCGACGCTCGATTGTTTCCACGACGAAGCCCTGTTTTGCGTGCAGACCGCCTTCACCCGTCATGCCGGAAAGGGCGAGATCCGCCGCATGTTCGAGGATTTCTTCGCCGCCTTCGAAACCATCATCCACCGCGATTTCACCTGCACGGTGGACGAGGCGAACGGGCGGATCGCGGCCTGCTTCACCGCCGAACTGCACGATGCGGCAGGCAATGTGACCTTGCTTTACAACACCAATTTCTGGCGGCTCCGTCCCGGTGCCGATGGGCCGAAATTCCAGGAAGTCTATGTCTACATGAGCGGTGCCAACGTCCTGACCTGACGCCGCCCCCCAACACACAGTTCAGGGAGAACTGAAAATGAGGAAGTTCAAGACCCTACTCGCTACCGGCGCTGCCTGCGGAGCCGTTTTTGTCGCAACGCCGGTGCTGGCGCAGGACGCCGATGCCGCAGCGGCCGAGGCCGAAGAAGACAATGCCATCATCGTGACGGCCCGCCGCCAGAACGAAACGTTGGCCGAAGTACCCACCGCGATCACGGTATTCACCGCCGACACGCTGGCCAAGACGGGGATCCAGAAGGCTGACGAATTCGTCCAGCTGACCCCGGGGGTCACGATCGTGACCGGCACCGCCGAAGCGGGCGACACACAGATCAACATCCGCGGCATCAACGGCGCGCGCGACGCGGAAAGCTCGGTCGCGCTGGTGGTCGACGGGATCCTCAAGACCAACACCGCGCAGCTCAACCAGGACCAGGGCACGCTGCGCCAGATCGAAATCCTCAAAGGCCCGCAAGGCGCGCTCTATGGCCGCAACGCAGCGGCCGGCGCGATCGTGATCCAAACCCTGAAGCCGGGTGACACGCTGGAAGGCGCAGTAGAACTGAGCGCGGCGGAAGACCAGACCTACCGGGCCTCGGCGCATATCGCGACTCCCCTGGGCGAAGGCGCCGGCCTGGTGCTGTCGGGCAGCTATACGACCACTGACGGCTTCTACCGCAACGACTTCCTCGGATCGAAGACCATCGACGACCAGGAAATCTGGTCGGTCGACGGGCGGTTCGTGGCCGATCTCGGCCCTTCGACCGAGCTCGACGTCAAAGCGCGCTATTCTGATCTCAAGGGCGCTTCGATCAATTTCAATGCGGCCTTCCACCTGCCCAATTTTGCGGGCGCAAACCCGGCCTTCTTCGAGGATGTGAACGACCACCCGTTCAACTTCTATTCGAACATCCGGCCCACCAACACCCAGCAGACCTTCGAAGCCTCGGCCAAGATCGAACACGAATTCGAAGCCATGACGTTGACGGCCTGGGCGCTTTACAGCGATGTCGACCAATCGCTCACCGCCGACGGCACCTCGGCTGACTTCGCGCGCTTCCTTGATTTCAGCGGCACCGCGACCGGTGCACTGGGTGCCGCCAATGCGGCCTGCTTTGCCTCGACCGCCAGCCTGACCGGCTATCCGGTCAACCAGCCCGGGTTCATCGGCAACAATCCGATCCCGTTCATCTTCGATCCGGCCAACGGGTCGACTTTCGGCCCCTATAGCCCAACCACTTGCGACGGCACGCAGTACCAGATCCGCGAACAGAGCGACTTCAGCGCCGAAGTACGACTGGCCTCGAACGGCGATGGCTATGTCGACTGGCAGATCGGTGCCTATTATCTCCACATCGACCGCCAGGTGGGCATCAGCCTCGGCGCCGACCTCGGCAGCGGGATCATCAAGGAACTGTACAACGCGCCGGGCACCAGCAATCCGACGACCCAGCTCTACCACGACGATTTCTCGACCGATGTCTATGCCGCTTTCGCGTCGGCCGATTTCGAAGTGAGCGACCGGCTCGAGCTGGGCCTCGCGGCACGCTATGACATCGAAGATCGCAAGGTCTCCAACCTCGTGCCGCTAGTGTTCGATCCGATCACTGGCGGTCCGATCAACCCCGGCCAGGTGGTCTCGGGTGGCGTGATCCAGGCGATCCCCGACCAGTCCGAATCGTTCAAGCAGCTGCAGCCCAAGATCTCGCTGCGCTATGAATTGAGCGACGACGTGAACCTCTATGCCAACTGGGGTATCGGCTTCAAATCGGGCGGCTTCAACAACCAGGGTTCGGCTGCGATCGTCGATTCCGCCTTCAACCAGTTCATCGGCACCGACGTGCTGATCGAAGACCTCTATCGCAAGGAGAAGTCGAGCGCGTTCGAGGCTGGCATCAAGGGCGAACTGGGCGGCGCGGTCACCTTCGACCTTGCCGGCTATTACACCACGATCGACGACATGCAGTTCTTCGAATTCTTCGTCGGCGCCTTCGGGCTGCTGCGCGTGGTGTCGAACATCGACGAGGTCGAGGTCTATGGTGCCGAGCTCAACCTCAGCGCCGAGATCGTGCCCGGCTGGAGCGTGTTCGGTTCGGCCAATGTCACCGAAAGCGAGATCAAGGAGAATTCCTCGCGCCCGGTGACGGTCGGCAACAAGTCGCCGCATACGGCCGACTACACGATCAACCTGGGCTCGCAGCTCGACCTGCCGGTCAGCGACACGATCGATTTCGTGGCGCGCGCCGACTATCGCATCACCGGCCCGACCTGGTTCCACACGCTGCAGGACGACGTCAACCCGACGCTGTTCAGCGGCCTGCTGCCCATTTCGAACCTGCCAGGGCCGCCTCCGGCCTTCGTCGGCGATGCCGATTACTCGGTTTCGCGGCGCGACGAATTCGCGGTGCTGGACATGCGCATCGGGCTTGAGACCGACAGCTGGTCGGTCACTGCCTTTGCCGACAATCTGACCAACGAGAAGTATCTCAACGAAGTGATTACCGCGGTCGAATTCGGCGGCTCGTTCATCTCGCCCGGCGGGCTGCGCCGGTTCGGGGTCGAAGTGGGCTACAAGTTCTGACCGGCTTGGGGCGAAGGGAGTCCTTCGGGTGAGCACGGAAGGCGCAAAGGGCAATTATGCCGGCGTCTTCGAAGGCAGGATCGGGTTCGGGCAGCGGCCCGCCCTGATCCTGATCGACTTCGTCGAGGCCTATTTCGCCAAGGACAGCCCGCTTTATGCGGGCGTCGAACCGGCGCTGGCGGCGGCATTGCAATTGCGCGATGCCGCCCGGGCGGCGGGTGTGCGGGTGATCTACACCAATGTCGAATACCATCCGTCGATGGCGGATGGCGGGCGCTTCGCGCAGAAGATCGGCGCCCTGCGCAGCTTTGCGCGCGGCAATCCGCTGGGGGCCTGGCCGAGCGGGTTTGAACCTGCCGCCGACGAACTCGTGATCTCGAAGCAATATGCCAGCGCTTTCTTCGGCACCTCGCTCGCTTCGACGCTGACGGCCAATGGCCATGACAGCCTCGTCATCGCCGGGCTTTCGACCAGCGGCTGCGTGCGCGCGACCTGCGTCGATGCCTGCCAGCACGGCTTCATCCCGATCGTCGTCGAGGAAGCGGTGGGCGACCGGCACGAGGATGTGCACCGCGCCAACCTGTTCGACATGAACGCCAAATATGGCGATGTGGTGGGTCTCGACGAAGCGCTGGCGCACTTCGCGCAATTGCAAGCGGGCTAGCCCCGCGCCAGCAACCGCCCTGCCACCGCGTCCAGCTTGGCCAGTAGCGCCGGATCGTGCTTGTCGGGCGCGGTGATCACTGCATCTTCCAGCGCGAAATCGATCGGCGAGGGCTCGCGTTCGGCCGGCAACGCCTTGATAAAGCGCGCCACCATGGCGCGCGCCAGCTTGCCATTGACCTGCATCTGCGCGACGACCTGCGCCACGTCGACCGCTTCGCCCTCACGCCAGCAATCGTAATCGGTCACCATGCCGACCAGCGCATAGGGCAGCTCTGCTTCGCGCGCGAGCCGGGCTTCGGGCATGGCAGTCATGCCGATCACGTCCGCGCCCCAGTCACGATACATCCGGCTTTCCGCGCGGGTCGAAAATTGCGGGCCTTCCATGGCGAGATAGGTCGCCCCGGTGGCCACCTTGCCCTTGGCCCCCGCGATCGCCACCGCCGCCATTTCGGACAGGCGCGGGCACACCGGATCGGCCATCGAGACATGCGCGACAAAGCCGCTGCCGAAGAAGCTGTTGGCGCGCTGTGTGGTGCGGTCGATGAACTGCTCGACCACCGCGAAGCGCCCGGGTTCGATCTCCTCGCGCAAGGATCCGACGGCGGAGATCGCGAGAATGTCGGTGCAGCCCGCGCGCTTCAGCACATCAATATTGGCCCGAGCGTTGAGTTCCCCCGGGGCGATCGGGTGCCCGCGGCCATGGCGCGGCAGGAAGCGCACGCGCACATCGCCGATCCGCCCGCACAGCACTTCGTCGGACGGCGCTCCCCAGGGGCTTTCGATCGCGATCCATTGCGCGTCCTCCAGCCCCTCGATGGCGTAGAGGCCCGATCCGCCGATGATCCCGATGGTCCACGGGCTGGTCATGCAATTCCCCTGTTGTCCCAGGCGCGCCATGTTGCGGCGCCTAGGTTCTAGCCCTCAATGCCGCGACATGGCAAAGAAATGGTTAGGATTGCGCCAGGCTGACCCGTTCGGGCAGCGCCTTGCGCAGGAAGCGTTCGGCCCGGGCATATGGCGCCGCGATCGAATCGCGCGCGCGCATCTGCTTCTGGTGGGCGGCGAGCGCGGGCCAGGGATCAAGCGCGATGTCGGCCACCAGTTCGATCTGCATCAGGCAGGTGGTGACCGTGATGTCCGCAATCGAAAGCGCATCGCCGGCATAGAATTCGGCCGTTCCCAGCGCGCCGTCGAGCCAGCCCAGGATTTCGGGCATCTTGTCCGCCCAGGTCGCTCGGGCCGTAGCAAGGTCGGGTTCCTTGCCCTGGTTGATGGCGAAGAAGATCGGCCGGAAGATGCCCAGCCCGCCGGTGGCGGCGAGGTGCGTGTCGGCATATTCCTCCACGAACAGCGCGCGGCCATAGGCAAAGGGTTCGGCCGGATAGACCGGCGCCTGCGGATGCTTCTTCTCGATGTAGCCGCAAATTGCCGAGGAATCGGCGATCGTGCCGGCCACGCCTTCTGCCGCGATGCTGCGGTCGCGCAGCACCGGGATGCGCTTCATCGGGCTGATCTCGCGGAACCATTCAGGCGGGTCGAACACATTGACGCCGTCGACTTCGTACTCGACGCCTTTCTCGAGGCACACCGCCTCGACCTTGCGCACGAACGGCGAAACGGGACTGCCATAGATCACGAGATCGGCCATGTCGGACTCCTTGCCTGGTTGGATGATCGGCCTTTAGGCGATCGGTTGCATAGCGCAATGGATAGGCGCGAGCGACGGGTGGCTCGCCTATAAAACTTGCCGAAAGTGATTGCCCTGCCGGGGCGCGGGCCCCATCTTGGCGACTCGCGAACCCCCCATTCTGACAAGCGGAGAGAGGCCCCACATGGTCACCCAGTACAAGAACTTGATCGACGGCAAGATGATCACCACCGGCGAGTGGTGCGATGTCGTGAATCCCGCCAATGAACAGGTGATCGGCCAGGTGCCCAAGTGCGGCAAGGCCGAGCTGGACCAGGCCGTGGCGGCCGCCCGCCGCGCCTTCAAGAGCTGGAAGAACACCAGCTTCGAACAGCGCCAGGCCGCATGCATGGCGATCTCCGCCGCGATCAAGGAAAATGCGGAGGAGCTTTACCGCCTGCTCACTAGCGAGCAGGGCAAGCCGCACGAGCAAGCGCGCGGCGAAATCTACGGCGCCGCCGGCATGTCGGCCGCGCAGTCGACGCTGAAGCTGGAAGACGTCATCAACGAGGACAGCGACACGCGCCTCAGCCGCACCCGCCGTGTGCCCGTGGGCGTGGTCGGCGGGATCGTGCCATGGAACTTCCCGGTGATGATGGCGGTGCAGAAGATCGTGCCGGCGCTGATGAGCGGCTGCACGATCGTGCTCAAGCCTTCGCCGTTCACCCCGCTCACCACGTTGCGGATCGCCGAACTGATTGCCGACAAGGTGCCGCCGGGCACGGTCAACATCATCACTGGCGAGGAAGCGCTGGGACCGCTGATCACGCAGCATCCCGATATCGACAAGATCACCTTCACCGGCTCGACCGCCACCGGCAAGAAGATCATGGAAGGCGCCAGCGCCGACCTCAAGCGTATCACGCTGGAACTGGGCGGCAACGATGCCTCGATCGTGCTGCCCGATGCCGATCCCAAGAAGATCGCCGAACAGCTGTTCTGGTCGAGCTTCTCCAACGCCGGGCAGATCTGCGTGGCCGCCAAGCGCATCTATATCCACGAGGACATCTATGACGAACTGGCCGCCGCGATCGTCGAATATGCCAAGACGGTGAAGGTGGGCGACGGGTCCGAACAGGGCACCGGCGTCGGCCCGATCCAGAACAAGAAGCAGTTCGAACGCGTGTGCGAACTGATCGAGGATGCCAAGACCAATGGCTACAAGTTCCTGGTGGGCGGCGATGTCGATCCCTCGGGCACCGGCTATTACGTGCCGATCACCATTCTCGACAATCCGCCCGAAGACGCGCGTATCGTGGCCGAGGAACAGTTCGGCCCGGTCATGCCGCTGATGAAGTTCAAGACCGAGGAAGAGGTGATCGAACGCGCCAACAATTCGGACTATGGTCTCGCCGGTGCGGTGTGGACCGGCAATCCGGAAAAGGGCGTGGAGATTGCCGAACAGCTCGAGACCGGCACGGTGTGGGTCAACGAGTACTTGCACCTTTCGCCCTTTGCCCCGTTCGGCGGGCACAAGCAGTCGGGCTTTGGCGCGGAATACGGGCTCGATGGCCTTAAGGAATTCACCTATCCGCAGGTGATCACGGTCAAGAAGGACAAGGTCCCCGCCTGATTGCATGAGCGACTGACCGCGTGACCGGCGGGAGGCATACCGGTATCGAACAGGGCCTGGCCCGTGCCTTGGCGCGGGTCGGGCTGCCTGCTCCTTCGGGCCTCAGTCGGCTGACCGGCGGCGCCACCATGGAAAGCTGGCGCTTTTCTAGCGGCGATGGCGACTACGTGCTGCGCCGTGCCCCCAGCCTCGCCTTCATGGACGGTCGGCCCTATGGCCATGCGACCGAGGCCGCAGTGATCGAGGCCGCGCGTGCGGCCGGGGTGACTGCGCCGGAAGTGTTGACCGTGCTCAAGCCCGAAGATGGGATCGGCAGCGGTTTCATCATGCGCGCGCTGCCCGGCACGCCCGATCCCCGCGCGATCCAGGCGATGGCAGGTGCGGACACAATCCTGCGCGAGGCAGCGCGCGACCTGGCGCGGATCCATTCGCTGCGGCGCGAAGACCTGCCGCAAGACGTGCCGGTTATGGACTACCGCGAAGCCATCGCCGATCTGCGCCGCCAGTTCGAAGAGGCTGGGGGCGATCGCCCGATCGTCGCGTTGGGCCTCAAGTGGATGGAGGATCACTGCCCCGATCCCTGCCCTCCGGTGCTCAACCATGGCGATTACCGGCTCGGCAATATCCTGTGTGCCGATGGGCATTTGACCGGCGTGCTCGACTGGGAACTGGTGCATTTCGGCGATCCGCATGAGGATCTCGCCTTTGGTTGCATGGCCGTATGGCGCTTTGCGCGGTATGATCGGCCCGCGCTGGGGCTGGGCAGCCTTGAACGCTATTTCGCTGCCTATGAAGCCGAAAGCGGGCGCCGGGTTGACCACGCACGGTTCCGCTACTGGATGATCCATCGCACGGTGTGGTGGGCGCTGGGCTGCCTCAAATGCGCCAGAACCTGGCGCGAGGGAGCCGACCGGATGCTCGAGCGCGTGGTGATCTCGCGCCGCACCTCGGAAAACGAGCTCGACCTGTTGATGCTGCTGGAAGAGGACGCGCCGACCGCCGAGCGCGCCCGTCCGCTGCCCCCGGCGCCTCCCGCGCGTGTGTCGGCCGGCGAAGCGACCCAGGGCGAAATCGCCACTGCGATTGCCGAGTGGCTCGAAACGGTGAAGCACCGGATGGAAGGGCACGACCGTTTCCAGATTGCGGTGGCGCGCAATGCGCTGGGGATGATCGCGCGCGACGCCGAGACCAGCGCTGTAGCGGAGGATGCGGCGCTCGCCCGCGCACTGCTGGCCGGCGAGCGATCCCTGGCCGAGCCGGGCTTGCTGGCGCTGCTGCGGCGCGGCGCACTCGACAAGCTGGCGGCCGACGTTCCCAAATATCCCGCGCTTGCGGTCGCGCGGCGCCAATGGACTGGAGAGGACTGACCCATGGATTTCGCCATTCCCGCCGACCTGCAAGCCTATCTGGCCGAACTCGATGCCTTCATCGAGGCCGAGATCAAACCGCTCGAACAGGCGGACGACAACATCCGCTTCTTCGACCACCGGCGCGAGCATGCGCGCACCGATTGGGAACGCGGCGGGCTGCCGCGGCACGAATGGGAAGAACTGCTGTGGGAAGCCAAGCGCCGCGCCGACAGGGCCGGGCACTGGCGCTTTTCCGCGCCGAAGAAATACGGTGGCAAGGACGGTTCGAACCTGTGGATGGCGGTGATCCGCGACCATTTCGCGAAGCAGGGCCTGGGTCTCCACAACGATCTGCAGAACGAACATTCGATCGTGGGCAATTTCCCCTTCGTCGAGATGTTCGAGCAATGGGGCACCGAGGAACAGAAGCAGGAATTCATTCTGGGCGGCTTTGAAGGCACGCGCCGCGTCGCCTTCGGCCTGACCGAGCCGCACCACGGATCCGATGCCACCCACATGGAAACGCGCGCCGTGCGCGAGACCCGCGACGGGGTGGATGGCTGGCGGATCGACGGCGAGAAGATGTGGATCACCGGCATGCATGTCGCCACCCATTGTGCCATGTTCGCGCGCACCGCCGGCCAGCCGGGCGATGCCAGCGGGATCACCTGCTTCCTCGTGCCCAACCCCACGCCGGGGCTGGAAATCGAGGAATGGATGTGGACCTTCAACATGCCGACCGATCACCCGCGGCTCAGCGTCACCAATGTCTGGGTGCCCGACAACGCGATCCTGGGCGTGGAAGGGCGCGGGCTGGCGCTGGCACAAAGCTTCGTTCACCAGAACCGCATTCGCCAGGCCGCCAGCTCGCTGGGCGCGGCGACCTATTGCGTGGAGGAAAGCGTGCGTTATGCGCGCGAGCGCAAGCCCTTTGGTGAAGAGCTGGCGCGCAACCAGGCGATCCAGTTCCCGCTGGTCGAACTGGCGACCCAGTGCGAGATGCTGCGGCTGCTGATCTTCAAGACCGCTTGGGAAATGGACCGCATGCCGCACGAGCTGATCGAGAAGACCATCTCGGACAAGGTCAGCATGTGCAATTACTGGGCGAACCGGCTGGTGTGCGAAGCAGCCGACCGGGCGATGCAGGTGCATGGCGGGATCGGCTATTCGCGGCACAAGCCGTTCGAACACATTTATCGCCACCACCGCCGCTATCGCATCACCGAAGGCGCGGAGGAAATCCAGATGCGCAAGGTGGGCGCTTACCTGTTCGGCTATCTCGGCCCAAAGAAGGGAATGTACGGGTGATTCTGGGGCTATTCCCAAGCCCCTGATCGATCCCTATCGCGCAATGATCGTTCGCGCGCTGGCATAATTCGCGCGGCGCCTTATGGGTTTGTCCCAATCGAGGGAGATCCATATGCGCCGTTCCGCCATCCGCCCGTTCACTGCCACGCTGCTTGCCGGCGCCGCGCTCCTGTCTGCGCCGCTCGCCGCGCAGGACGAAGCCGGGAAGGACAAGCAGGACGAGAAGTGGGATGTCGAGGCTCCGAAGGGCGCGACGATCCGGCAGGTACCGATCAAGACCAGCGAAGGCACCTGGATGGATGTCGACGTTTCACCCGATGGCCAGACGATCGCTTTCACCTTGCTGGGCGACATCTACACCATGCCGATCACCGGGGGCACGCCGACGCGTGTGGCGGAAGGGCTGGCGTGGGAAGTGCAGCCGCGTTTCTCGCCCGATGGGCGCCGCATCGCCTTCACTTCGGACCGCGGCGGGGCGGACAATATCTGGGTGATGAACACGGACGGCAGCGACAAGCGCCAGGTCACCAAGGAAGATTTCCGCCTGCTGAACCAGCCGACCTGGAGCCCCGACGGGCGCTTCATCGTCGCCAAGAAGCACTTCACCACGGGCCGCTCGCTGGGCACCGGCGAGTTGTGGATGTATCATGTGTCGGGTGGGGGCGGGGTGCAGCTGACCGAGCGGCCCAATCCGCAGCACCAGAAGGAACTGGGCGAGCCGGTCTTCGCGCCCGATGGCAGCGCAGTCTATTTCACCCGCAACACCACGCCCGGCGGCACTTTCATTTATGCGCAGGACTCGAACAGCGGGATCTTCGCGATCGAGCGCTATGACATGGCATCCGGCGAAGTGACCACAGCGGTTTCGGGCTATGGCGGCGCAGTGCGCCCCGCGCCTTCGCCCGATGGCAAGAGCATCGCCTTCGTGCGGCGCGATAAGGACCTGAGCCAGCTGTGGGTGAAGGACCTCGTCAGCGGGGCCGAGCGCATGGTCTATGGCGAACTCGATCTCGACATGCAGGAGACCTGGGCGGTCTATGGCGTCTATCCCAACATGGACTGGACGCCCGACAGCCGCCAGGTCGTGTTCTGGGCCGGGGGCAAGCTGCGGCGGATCGGCGCCGATGGCAGCGGCCTCGCCGAAATCCCCTTCACCGTGAACGATACGCGCGGCGTGGCCGATGCACCGCACCCGGCGATCGCGGTGGCGCCCGATCGCTTCGTCACCGCGATGCCCCGCTTTGCCACGCTTTCGCCCGATGGGGGCCGGGTGGTGTTCGAAAGCATGGGCAAGCTTTATGCGAAGAGCGCGCGCGGTCGTGACTATCCCGCGCGACTGACTGCCGACGGCTCGGACGCGCTCGAGCTGTGGCCCGCCTTCAGCCGCTACGGCAATAAGCTCGCTTTCGTGCGCTGGACCGATGAGGGGTTGGGCGAGATCGTGGTGGCCGATGCCAATGGGTGCAACCCGCGCGTGGTGACCAGCCAGAAGGGGCATTATGCGGTCCCGCAGTTCAGCCCCGATGGCACGCTGATCGTGTTCGAGAAGCGGCAGGGCGGCTATCTTACCGCGCCCGAATATTCGGACAATCCGGGCATCTATTCCGTGCCGGCGCTAGGCGGAACGATGCGGCTGGTCTCGCGCGAGGGCGCCGATCCGCAGTTCGGGGCCGCGAACGACCGGCTGTTCCTGAGCGTCAGCGAAGGCGGCAAGCTGCAGCTGGTATCGATCGATCTCGATGGCGAGGACAAGCGCGTCCATGCCATTGGCGAACTGGCGAACGATTTCCGCGTCGCGCCTGATGGCAAGACGGTAGCCTTCCGCCAGAACTATGAAGTCTTCGCCATGCCGATGATGCCGGGCGGCAAGCCGGTCGATGTTGGCGAGAAGGGCGGCGCGTTGCCGGTGACCCGGGTCAGCAAGGGCGGGGCCGACTATATCGGCTGGTCGCGCGGCGGGGCGCAACTCAACTGGTCGATCGGCGCACAGGTCAAGACCGCGCAGGTGGCCGACCTGTTCCGCGATACGCCCAAGGGCAAGGACGAGAAGGATGCCGGCTTCACCCCGCCTGACGCGGGCATTGCCATCGCGCTGACGGTGGAGGCGGCCAAGCCCAAGGGCACAGTCGCGTTCACCGGGGCGCGGGTGTTGACCATGGCGGGTGATGGGGCAGGCGCAATCGAAGATGCCACCATCGTGATCGAGGGAGACCGGATCGTGGCGGTCGGGCCGACGGCAGCCATGACGCTGCCAGCGGGCACCCGCACCATCGATGTCACGGGCAAAGTGATCATGCCGGGCTTGGTCGATGCCCATGCGCACGGGCCCTATGGCACCGGCGACCTCGTGCCGCAGCAGAACTGGAGCCACTTGCAGGACCTGGCAATGGGTGTGACTACGGTGCACGATCCCTCGTCAGATGCCAGCATGGTGTTTGCCGCGGCCGAACGCCAGCGCGCCGGCAAGCTGTTGGCCCCGCGCATCTTCTCGACCGGCGAGATCATCTACGGTGCCAAGTCGCCCGAGGTCTATGCCCGGATCGACAGCTATGAGGATGCGCTGGCGCATGTCCGCCGGATCAAGGCGCAGGGCGGGATCTCGGTGAAGAACTACAACCAGCCGCGGCGCGAGCAGCGCCAGATGGTGGCCCGCGCCGCCGCCGAGGAAGGCATGCTGGTGGTGGCTGAGGGTGGCTCGCTGTTCGGGATGGACATGAACCTGGTCGCCGACGGGAACTCGACACTCGAACACAATGTGCCGGGCGAATACTTCTACGAAGACGTGCTGCAGTTCTTCAGCGCTTCGCAGACTAATTACACCCCCACGCTGGTGGTCACCTATGGCGGGCTGGCGGGCGATCCCTACTGGCGCCAGGCAACCGATGTGTTCGACCATCCGCTGATGGTGCACACCAGCCCCAAGGACCTTTTGGCGGCGACCGCGCGGCGCACCAAGGCGCCCGACTGGGCCTTTGTCGACGACGATGCCGCGCGCGAGGCGAAGAAGCTGGCCGAGCGCGGGGTGAAGGTCAGCATCGGCGCGCATGGCCAGCAGGCAGGGATCGGCGCGCATTGGGAACTGTGGAGCTTCGTGCGCGGCGGGATGAGCCCGGTCCAGGCGCTGCGGGCGGGGACGATCGAGCCAGCCCGTTCGCTGGGAATGGACAAGGACATCGGCAGCATCGAGCCGGGCAAACTGGCCGACCTAGTGGTGCTGAGTGCCGATCCGTCGCAGGATATCGCAAACTCGGACGAGATCGAGCAGGTGATGCTGGGCGGTCGGCTATACGATGCCAAGACGATGCAAGAGCTGCACACCGGCAGCGCCAAGCGACGCAGCTACTGGTGGGAATGATCCGCCTGGTCCGGCCCCGAAGCCGGCTGGTTTAGGGGCCTGACTTGCGGTAAATGGGCCGAAGCCAGGCGACCGCTCGCCATTGCCTCATTTACAGATATAAAAATATCTTTATATCCTCGTCTTGAGATGGAACTCGAGACGATCCTCAAGGCGTTGGCTGATCCGACACGGCTGCGCATCATGCGCCTGCTCGCTGCGATGGAGCTGGCGGTGGGGGAGCTCGCGCAGGTGCTGGGGCAGAGCCAGCCGCGCGTCTCGCGCCATGTCGGAATCCTGTGCGATGCGGGCCTGGCCGAGCGGCGGCGAGAAGGCAGCTGGGTGTTCCTGCACGCGCCGGGCGCGCCCGACGGGCTCACTCCGCTGGCTGCTGCGGTCGCTGGGCTGCTTGCCACTGCTGAGCGCGAAGACGAGACGTTCGCCCGACAGTGCCTCGAAGACCGGCGCAAGCTGGCCGCGATCCGCGCCGCGCGCGAGGTTTCGGCGCAGGCCTGGTTTGCCCGCCACGCCGGGGAGTGGGATGAACTGCGCCGCATGCACAGCCCCGACAGCATCGTCGAACAGGCGCTGATTGAAGCGCTGGGTGCCGCGCCGCTCGGCCAGCTGCTCGACATCGGTACCGGCACCGGGCGCATGGCGGAACTCTTCGCCAGCCAGGCGGCGCATGTGGTGGCGCTCGACAAGAGCCTCGAAATGCTCAAGCTGGCGCGTGCCAAGCTGCAGCACCTGCCTGCAGGCAAGGTCGAGCTGGTGCAGGGCGATTTCACCGACCTGCCCTTTGCCGAGGCGCAGTTCGACACCGTGCTGCTGCATCAGGTGCTGCATTTTGCACAGCATCCGGAAGTGGTGCTGCAGGAAGCTGCACGGGTAACCCGCGCAGGCGGGCGGATCGCGATCGTCGATTTCGCTGCACACGGCCGCGAGGAACTGCGCGAACGCCACGCGCACGCCCGGCTCGGCTTTGCCGATGCACAGATCCGCCAGATGCTGCGCCAGGCCGGCTATGTCGCCAGCGCGCCGGTGGCGCTCGAAGGCGGCGAACTGGTGGTCAAGATCTGGCTGGGCCAGCGGCGCGACCGGGCTTCCGCTGCCCTGTTGAAGGAACAACTGGCATGATCCCCACGCTCGACCAGATGCAAGAGGCGCGCACCGCGCTCGACAGCCCGCTGTTCAAGGGATTGCCCGGCGATATCGAGGTGTCGTTCGAGTTCTTTCCGCCCAAGACCGACAAGATGGGCGAAACCTTGTGGCACAGTGTGCAGACGTTGAAGCCGCTGGGACCGCGCTTTGCCTCGGTCACTTATGGCGCGGGCGGCTCGACCCGCGAGCGCACGCATGAACAGGTGGTGCGCATCCAGCAGGAAGCGGGCATTCCGGCGGCCGCCCATCTCACCTGCGTCGCTGCCACAAGAGACGAAGTGAACGAAGTGGCGCGGCATTACTGGGAAGAAGGGATCCGCCACATCGTGGCGCTGCGCGGCGATCCGCCCGATGGCGGGGGCCGGTTCACCCCGCATCCGGGCGGCTACGCCAATGCCGTGGAACTGGTCGCTGGCCTCAAGCAGGTGGCGGATTTCGAGATCTCGGTCGCGGCCTATCCCGAAGTCCACCCCGACAGTCCCAGCGAGCAGGCGGACCTCGACAACCTCAAGGCGAAGTTCGACGCCGGGGCGACCCGCGCGATCACGCAGTTCTTCTTCAACACCCGCAGCTTCTTCGAATTTCGCGACAAGGCGGCGGCGGCAGGCATCCAAGGCGAGATCGTGCCCGGGATCATGCCGGTGCTGAGCTTTGCCGCCGTGCAGCGGATGAGCGGAATGTGCGGCACCTCGATCCCGGCGTGGATGGAGGGGCTGTTCGAAGGGCTCGACGACCGGCCCGAGGCGCGCCAGCTGGTCAGCGCCACGATCGCCGCCGAACTGTGTCGCAGGCTCTATGCCGGCGGGGTGCGGCAGTTCCACTTCTACACGCTCAACCGGGCGGAACTGAGTTATGCGATCTGCCACATGCTGGGCATGCGGCCGAAGGGAACCGGGGCATGAGCGCGCGCGAGGATCTGCTGGCTGCCGCCGCGCAGCGCATCCTGATCAAGGACGGGCCCTATGGCACCGCGATCCAGAATGCCAAGCTGGCAGCGGCGGACTACGCCGGCGATACCGGCCTCCAGCAGGACCAGAAGGGCAACAACGACCTCGTCAACCTGACCCAGCCTCAGCTGATCCGCACGATCTGCGACAGCTATATCGCGGCCGGCGCCACCGTGCTTGCCACCAACACTTTCAACGCCAACCGCATCAGCCAGGCCGATTACGGCGCGGAGCACCTGGTTCGCGAGATCAATATGGCCGCCGCGCAGATCATCCGTTCCGCCTGCGACGACGCCACCGCCAAAGATGGCGTGGCGCGCTTTGTCTGCGGCGCGATGGGCCCGACCAACAAGACGCTGTCGCTCAGCCCCGATGTCGAGGATCCGGGCTACCGCGAAGTGACCTTCGACGAGGTCAAGGCGGTCTACCGCGAGCAGGCGGCGGCGCTGGTCGAGGGGGGAGCCGACTTCATCCTGATCGAGACGGTATTCGACACGCTCAACTGCAAGGCCGCGATCATGGCGGTGAAGGAACTCGAGGCTGAACTGGATTGCGAGGTCCCGCTGATGATCTCGCTCACGCTGACCGACCTGTCGGGCCGCAACCTTTCGGGCCACACGGTCGAAGCCTTCTGGTACGCCGTGCGCCATGCGCAGCCGGTGACGATCGGGCTCAACTGCAGCTTCGGGGCAGACCAGCTACGCCCGCATGTGCAGCTGCTGTCCGGAATCGCCGATGCACTGCTGATGGCCTATCCCAATGCCGGCCTGCCCAACGAGCTGGGCGAATATGACGAACTTCCCGAAACTACCGCCGCGCTGGTGCGGCAATGGGCCGAAAACGGGCGGGCCAATATCCTGGGCGGGTGCTGCGGCTCGACACCCGCGCATATCGCCGCCGTGGCCCACGCGGTCGCAGGCCTCGCCCCGCGCCAGGTGCCTACACTCGCGCCCGCGATGCGGCTGGCCGGGTTAGAGCCATTCACGATCGCCGCATGATGACCGAGAAATCTACCGCCCGTTTCGTCAATATCGGCGAACGCACCAATGTGACCGGCTCGGCCGCGTTCAAGAAACTGATCATGGCGGGCGATTATGCCCGCGCGGTCGAGGTGGCGCGCCAGCAGGTCGAAAACGGCGCACAGGTGATCGACGTCAACATGGACGAGGGCCTGCTCGACGCCGAGCTGGCGATAACCACCTTCCTCAAGCTGATCGCCGCCGAGCCCGACATCGCGCGCGTGCCGGTGATGATCGACAGTTCGAAATGGAGCGTGATCGAGGCCGGGCTCAAATGCGTCTCGGGCAAGCCGATCGTCAATTCGATTTCGATGAAGGAAGGCGAGGGGCCGTTCCTCGAACAGGCGCGGCTGTGCCGGCTCTATGGCGCGGCCGTGGTGGTGATGGCCTTCGACGAGACCGGCCAGGCCGACACCCGGAAGCGCAAGGTTGAAATCTGCCAGCGCGCCTACAAGCTGCTGACCGGGATCGGCTTCCCGCCCGAGGACATCATCTTCGATCCCAACATCTTCGCGGTCGCGACCGGGATCGAAGAGCACGACCGCTATGGGCTCGACTTCATCGAGGCCGTGCGCGAGATCAAGGCCACCTGCCCCCATGCCCGCACCAGCGGCGGGCTGTCCAACCTCAGTTTCAGCTTCCGCGGCAACGAAGTGGTGCGCCGCGCGATGCATTCGGTGTTCCTCTACCACGCGATCCCCGCCGGGCTCGACATGGCGATCGTCAACGCTGGCCAGCTCGACATTTATGACGATATCGACCCGGCGCTGCGCGAGGCGTGCGAGGACGTGATCCTGATGCGACGCCCGGATTCGACCGAGCGGCTGATCGCGCTTGCCGAAAGCTACAAGGGCGTTGACGCGAAGGCCGAGAAGGAGGCCGAGGAATGGCGCGGCTGGCCGGTCGCCAAGCGGCTGGAGCATGCACTGGTCAAGGGCATCGACGCGCATGTGGTGGAAGACACCGAGGAAGCGCGGTTGCTGTTCGCTCGACCGATCGAAGTGATCGAAGGCCCGCTGATGGACGGGATGAATGTGGTGGGCGACCTGTTCGGCAGCGGCAAGATGTTCCTGCCGCAAGTGGTCAAGTCCGCCCGCGTGATGAAGAAGGCGGTGGCGCATCTCATCCCCTTCATCGAAGCGGAAAAGGAAGCCAGCGGCCTGGCCGACCAGTCCAAGGGCCGGATCGTGATGGCGACCGTGAAGGGCGACGTGCACGACATCGGCAAGAACATCGTGGGCGTGGTGCTGCAGTGCAATGGCTATGACGTGATCGACCTGGGGGTGATGGTGCCCTGGCAGGACATCCTGAAGGCCGCGAACGACAATGCCGCCGACATGATCGGCCTTTCGGGCCTCATCACTCCCTCGCTCGACGAGATGGTGACCGTGGCCGAGGAAATGAGCCGCGCGGGGTTCACCATGCCACTGCTGATCGGCGGCGCCACCACCAGCAAGGTCCACACCGCGCTGCGGATCGATCCGGCCTATCCCGGCCCGGTGATCCACGTGCTCGATGCCAGCCGCGCGGTGGGCGTGGCCAGCCGGCTGCTGTCCGACACGCAGGCGGGCGAATTCGTCGCCGCGACTGCGGGTGAATATGCCCAGATCCGCGCTGCACGCGAAGGCAAGGCGCAAAGCGTGCTGCTGACCCTCGAGGAAGCGCGGGCCAACTATTACGACGCCTATCTCAGCGACAAGCCGGCGCCGCCGCTGAGACCCGGGGTGCATGTCTTTCCCGAATGGGAACTTGCAGACCTTCGCGACTACATCGACTGGACCCCGTTCTTCCGCGCGTGGGAACTGCACGGCACCTATCCGGCGATCCTGGATGACGAGGTGGTGGGCGAAACCGCACGCCAGCTCAAGGCCGATGCCGATGCCATGCTCGACCGGATCGTGGCGGAGAAGTGGCTCACCGCGCGCGGAGTGGCGGGGTTGTGGCCCTGCGCCCGCGACGGCGACGATGTGACGATCCACCTGATCGAGGAAGAGCGTCACGTGGTGCTGCCCTTCCTGCGCCAGCAGGTGAAGAAGAGCCGCGACCGCGCCAATATGTGCCTCGCCGATTTCATCGATCCGGCGGGCGACTGGATCGGCGGCTTTGCGGTGGGGATCCACGGAATCGAGCCGCATTCGCAGGCCTTCCTGGCGGCCAGGGACGATTATTCGGACATCCTGCTGAAGGCGCTGGCCGATCGTTTTGCCGAGGCCCTTGCCGAACGACTGCATCAGCATGTGCGCACCGACCTGTGGGGCTATGCACAGGGCGAGCAGCTGACCAACGAGGCGTTGATCAAGGAAGAGTATCGCGGCATCCGCCCGGCGCCGGGCTATCCCGCCTGCCCCGACCATAGCCTCAAGCCGATCCTGTTCGACCTCCTCGATGCTCCGGCCAATGCCGGGCTGACACTGACTGAAAACTTCGCCATGTGGCCGACGGCGGCGGTGAGCGGGTTCTATTTCGCCCATCCCGAAAGCCAGTATTTCGGCGTGGCGCGGATCGGGCGCGACCAGCTGGAGGACTACGCCCGGCGGCGCGGGGTAAGCGTCGAGCAGGCCGAGCGCTGGCTGCGGCCTAACCTGGACTGAAACATCGCGCTAAGCGTCGCGCGCGCGGACCTCGTCCAGCCGCTTGAGCAGGGGCGTGACCATCGGGATGGTCAGCATCGTACTGGCCACTGCCATCAGCAACAGCGCGGTAAAGGCGGTGTTGGTGATCACCTGCTTGTCGAGCAGGATATTGGCGAAAATGATCATGATCAGCGCCTTGGTCTGCAGCAACCAGCCGACCAGCCGCGCTTCGCCCTTGCGCCATCGCAAGATCCGCCCGGCGATCGCCACGCCCAGCAGCTTGCCGCCCACGGCCGCCACCAGCAACAACCCGGCCGCGCCAAACACCGCCAGCCCGCCCGATTCCCACTGGGTGCGCAGGCCGGTCGACAGGAAAAACACCGGCATGATCGTCAGCAGCACGATGTTGCGGAACCGGTCCATTGCCTCGTGCCCGTACCATTCGGCGTCGAGCACCGCGCCGGCGAGGAACGCGCCAACCATGAAATGCATGCCGGCCCAGTCGCTGGCCAAGCCGCAGGTCGCCAGCCAGATCAGGCCCACCGCCCAGCGATCTTCCTGCCGCAGGCGCACCATCAGCTTGCGGATGAGATAGGCCGCTATGGCAAAGCTTGCCAGGAACGCCGCCTGCCGCCCGATCCGCTCCCAATCGAGCAGGATCAGCGCCAGCACGCCCCAGATCGCGATGTCGTCCAGGCTGGCATAGCGCAGGATGCGCTGGCCCAGCGGTTCGCGCAGGATCGCGAGTTTTTCCATGAACAGCACCAGGATCGGCAGCGCGGTGACGGCGCAAGCCATGCCCAATCCCACGATCACCTGCCACGTCGCGCCCTCTGGGCCTTGCCAGCCTGGCCAGCGCAGCATCACTATGGCTGCGATTGAACCGAACAACAGTGGCAAGCCCAGCGCCAGCCCGGCCGTCACCGTCGTCTCGCGGCGATGCGTCCAGGCTTGCGACAGGTCCAGTTCGACCCCTGCGATCCACACGAACAGCATCACCGCCCACAGCGCGATGCCGTTCAGCATGCCGATCACTTCGGGGCGGAACACGAAGTCGTAATAATCCGGATAGGCCGCCCCCAGCACACCCGGGCCAAGCAGGATGCCACCGACGATCTGCACCACCACCAGCGGGGCATAGTAATCGGTCCGCAGCACCCGCCAAACTAGCCATGGCACGGTGAAGATGATCAGCAGCGCGATCAGATAGACTTCGTTGACGGTCATGCGGTCCCCTGTTTTCCGGGTTCAGATGGCGCAGCCGGCATTGTGTGGCAATAGCGAGGCTTGGCAAGTCCCTACCCACCGGTTGAGAACCGGGCCCGGCGCGGGCGCGGGCGATTGACCCCGAGCCGCTAATCGCGCAAGGCGGGGCGGCTGCCGCAGGAGCGATTCTGCGGGCGCGCCAGCGGGAGAGTTCGTCTAGCCTTCGGGCGAGGCGACGCCGAAGGAGCAACCGCCCCGGAAACTCTCAGGCAAACGGACCGCGGCGCGTGTCGGCACTCTGGAAAGCGTTCTTGCGGCTGGCAGGAACCACCGAAGGGGAAGGCCGCGCATCCCGGCAGGGCGCGCGGGTAAGCTCTCAGGTCACCCGACAGAGGGGGTATGGATCAAGGCTTCGCTGCGGAGCCTTGCGCCTGCTGTTCGGGGACAATCGATTTGAGCGACGACGATATCATCGAGGAACTGCCGCTGGAGAAGCTGCCGCTCGACGCCTGGCATCGGGCGCGGGGCGCGCGCATGGTGCCCTTTGCGGGCTACGAGATGCCGATCCAGTATGAAGGCATCGTGGCTGAGCACGAATGGACCCGCAGCAGTGCGGGACTGTTCGATGTGAGCCACATGGGCCAGCTGCTGCTGTCCGGGTCTGACCTCGATGCCTCGGTCGAAGCCGTGCTGCCGATCGACCTTGCGACGCTCAAGCCGGGCATGCAGCGCTATTCGCTGTTGCTCGACGAGGACGGCGGCGTGCTCGACGATCTGATGGTGTCGCGCTGGCCGGAGCATCTCTACCTTGTCGTGAACGGCGCCACCAAATGGGACGACATCGGCCATTTGCGCGAGCATCTGCCTGACGAGATCACGCTCAATCACCTGAGCGACCAGGCGCTGTTCGCGCTGCAGGGCCCAAAGGCGGCCGACGCGCTGGCGCGCCATGCCAAAGGCGAGCATCCGCTGGCCGCGCTCACCTTCATGCGCTTTGGCCAGTTCACGCTGGCGGGCCATCCGGTCACCATCAGCCGCTCGGGCTATACCGGCGAGGACGGCTTCGAGATCTCGCTGCCTGCTGCGGCTGCTGTGGAGATCGCCACGCTGCTTTGCGGCGAACCCGAAGTAAAGCCGATCGGCCTGGGCGCGCGTGACAGCCTGCGGATGGAAGCCGGCCTGCCGCTCTATGGCCATGACCTGTCGCCCGAGACCAGCCCGGTCGAAGCCGGGCTGCTGTTCGGGATCAACAAGCGCCGCCGGGACGAAGGCGGCTTTCCCGGTGCGGCGCGGATCCAGCGCGAGATTGCCGAAGGCACCGCGCGCCGCTGGGTCGGCCTCACGCTCGACGGCCGCCTGCCCGCGCGCGAAGGCGCCGAGGTGTTTGCCGGCACCGCAAAGGTCGGAACAGTGACCAGCGGTGGCTTCTCGCCCACGCTCGGCCGACCCATCGCCATGGCCTATGTCGCCAGCGCACATGCCGCGCCCGGCACTGCGCTTGAAATCGAGGTGCGCGGCAAGCGCCTCGCCGCCACCGTTTCACCCATGCCGTTTGTGCCACACCGCTATTTCCGAGGGAGCTGATCACCATGCCGCGTTACTTTACCGATGAACACGAATGGATCGATGTCGAAGGCGATAGCGCCACGGTGGGCATCACCGACTACGCCCAGGGCCAGCTGGGCGATATCGTCTATGTCGAACTGCCGAGTGTGGGCACGGTGGTGGAAAAGGGCAAGGACGCGGCCGTGGTCGAAAGCGTCAAGGCCGCCAGCGACGTCTATGCGCCGATCAGCGGCGAAGTGATGGAAGCCAATGGCGCGCTGGAAGACGATCCGGCGCTGGTCAACACCTCGCCCGAAGAGGCTGGCTGGTTCTTCCGCATGACCGTCGCCGATCATGCCGAGCTCGACGGGCTGATGGATGCGGCGGCCTACAAGGCGTTTGTCGATAGCCTCTGATGTCCTGACAGGAACCCGAACCGATGCGCTACCTCCCCCTGACCGACGCCGATCGCGGCGCCATGCTGGCCCGGATCGGGGCCTCGACCATCGACGACCTGTTCGTCGACGTGCCGCCCGAAGCCCGGCTTGACGGGCCGGTCCGCGGCCTCCCGCTGCACCAGAGCGAGATGGCGGTCGAACGGCACATGCGGGCGCTGTCGAAGAAGAACCTTGCCGCCGCCGATGCGCCGTTCTTCCTGGGGGCGGGTGCCTATCGCCACCACGTGCCGGCCAGTGTCGACCACATCATCCAGCGCGGCGAGTTCCTCACCGCCTATACGCCCTACCAGCCGGAAATCGCGCAGGGCACGCTGCAGATGCTGTTCGAGTTCCAGACGCAAGTGGCGCGGCTCTATGGCTGCGCGGTGGCCAATGCCTCGCTCTACGACGGTTCGACCGCCTGCTGGGAAGCGGTGGCGATGGCGGGCCGGATCACCCGCCGCAAGCGCGCGGTGCTTTCGGGTGCGCTGCACCCGCATTACGCCGAAGTGGTCAGGACCATGGCGAAGTTCACCGGCGACGAGATCGCCGATGCCAAGCCAGCGATCCAGCCCGCGCCCGACAATGCCGGGCTGATCGCGCGGATCGATGAGAATACCAGCTGCGTGGTCGTGCAATACCCGGACATCCTGGGCCGGATCACCGATCTCGGCGAAATCGCCGCTGCCGCGCATGCCAGGGGCGCGCTGCTGGTGGTGGTGAACACCGAACCGGTGGCGCTGGGCGCAATCACCTCGCCCGGCGAGCTGGGAGCGGACATCGTGGTGGGCGAGGGGCAGTCGCTCGGCGTCGGGCTGCAGTTCGGCGGGCCCTACCTCGGCCTGTTCGCGGTGCGCGATCCCAAGCATGTCCGCCAGATGCCCGGGCGGCTGTGTGGCGAAACCGTAGATGCCGAGGGCAAGCGCGGCTTCGTGCTGACGCTGTCCACCCGCGAGCAGCATATCCGGCGCGAGAAGGCGACCAGCAACATCTGCACCAATTCCGGCCTCTGCGCGCTGGCGTTCAACGTCCATATGACGCTGCTGGGCGAGAAAGGCCTGCGCGCACTGGCGGCTGAAAATCACCGGCTCGCCTGCCTCGCCGCCGAGCGCCTGGCCAAGGTGCCCGGCGTGCGCGTGCTCAACGACAGTTTCTTCAACGAATTCACGCTGATGCTGGGTCAGGATGCGCGGCAAGTGGTGCGCACGCTGGCCGAGCGCGGGGTGCTGGGCGGCGTGTCGCTCGGCCGGCTCTACCCCGGCGTCGAGCGCCTGGCCGAAGGGCTGCTGGTGGCCGTGACCGAGACCACCAGCGAGCAGGACATCGAGGCGCTTGCGACCTCGCTTGAGGAGGTGTTGGCATGAACGCGCCCAATCAGTCCGGCTGGAAGCCCGAAATGACGCCTGCATCCGAGGACGGGCTCCACAATGGCTCTGCGACGGTGACCGGCAATCGCGCTCTGATGCTGGAAGAACCACTGCTGTTCGAGATCGGGCGCGCCGATGTGACCGGTGTCGATCTGCCTGAACCGCAGGCCGGGGCGGCCAATCGCCTGGGCGGGCTGGAACGCACCGCGCCGATCGGCCTGGTCGGCCTGACCGAGCCCGAGACGGTGCGCCACTACACCCGCCTCAGCCGCCAGAATTACGCGATCGATCTGGGCCTGTTCCCGCTCGGCAGCTGCACGATGAAGCACAACCCGCGGCTCAATGAAAAGGTCGCACGGATGCCGGGCTTTGCCGATGTCCACCCGCTGCAGCCGGTCTCGACCGTGCAGGGCGCGCTCGAAGTGATGAACGAACTGGCGCATTGGCTGATCGAGCTAACCGGCATGCATGGCGTGGCGATGAGCCCCAAGGCCGGCGCGCATGGCGAATTGTGCGGCATCCTGTGCATTCGCGCCGCGCTTGAGGCGCGCGGCGATGCGCGCGAAGTGATCCTGGTGCCTGAAAGCGCGCACGGCACCAATCCCGCCACCGCCGCCTTCGCCGGCTACCGGGTGGAAGACATCCCTGCCACGCCCGAGGGGCGGGTTGACCTTGCCGCGCTCAAGGCCCGGCTGGGCCCCGACGTGGCCGGTGTGATGATCACCAATCCCAACACCTGCGGGCTGTTCGAGCGCGATCTCAAGGCGATTTCCGATGCGGTCCATGCCGCGGGCGGCTTCGTCTATTGCGACGGGGCGAACTTCAACGCCATCGTCGGCAAGGTGCGCCCGGGCGACCTTGGCGTTGATGCGATGCACATCAATCTGCACAAGACCTTTTCTACCCCGCATGGCGGTGGCGGTCCTGGCTCGGGCCCGGTGGTGCTGTCCGAGGCGCTGGCGCCGTTCGGCCCGCTGCCCTTCACCGCGCGCACCGCCGATGGGGTGGTGCACCTCGTCGAGGAAGAAGGTGCCGCCGAATTCGGCCACACGCAGGCTTTCGGACGGATGACGGCGTTCCACGGCCAGATGGGCATGTTCACCCGCGCGCTGACCTATATCCTCAGCCACGGGGCCGATGGCTTGAAGCAGGTGGCCGAGGACGCGGTGCTCAACGCCAACTACATCCTGCGCAGCCTCGAGGACCTGCTCGATGCGCCGTTCGGCACCAGCGGCCCCTGCATGCACGAAGCGCTGTTCTCGGATGCCGGGTTCGGCGGCGGGCTATCGACGCTCGATCTCGCCAAGTCGCTGATCGACGAAGGTTATCACCCGATGACCATGTATTTCCCGCTGGTGGTGCATGGCGCGATGCTGGTTGAACCAACCGAAACCGAAAGCAAGGGCTCGCTGGACCAGTTCATCGGCGCGCTGCGCCATGTGGCGGAGCGGGCCCGCGCCGGGGACGAAGCGATGAAGCAGGCGCCGTATTATGCACCGCGCCGACGGCTTGATGAAACGCTGGCCGCACGCAAGCCCAAGCTGGCCTGGAGCGAAGCGGAGGATTGATCAGTCGCGCTGCGCGATCGGCGCCGGAGCGTCGTCGTGCGCCTTGGGCTTGTCGAGCGGATCCACCATGATGCGGATCTGCTGGAGGTTGAGCATCGCGACGTAGAAGCCGATCACCGCCAGCGAACTCGATCCCAGCACCGCGAAGGCGGCGCCCTTGGCGCCGTTCCAGTCGATCGCTGCATCGAGCAGCACCAGCGCCAGAAGCGTGGGCACAGCGCGCACGATGAACGCAGTGTGCGCCTTGCCAGCAGCCACCAGCAGCGATTCGAGGCTGGCCCCCACTAGTTCGACCGCACCGGCAATCGCCAGGATCACCATCGCCCAGTAGAATCCGCCGAATTCCTCGCCGGCAATGGTCTCGAGCCCCCAACGCCCGGCGAACAGCGCCAGCAACACGGCCAATGCCCCGCCGATCAGCGCGATGTTGGCCATGCGGCGGGCGATCGCCAGCGCCTCCTCGCGCGCATGCACCAGTTCGGGGTAGATCGCCTTTGAGACGGCCTGCGCCAGCTGGATCAGCGCCTGGCCCAGCTGGCTGGCGACGCGGAAGCCCCCGGCCAGCGCCTCGCCCCCGATCGAGCCGACCATCAGGATCATCACCTGCTTGCCCGCCACGTTGAGGCTGCCCGACATGTTGGTCGACCAGACGAAGCGCCAGGCATCGGGGTGCGCGCGCGGGATGCGCCGCAGGCTGATCCGCGACAGGTCGACCCGCTCGTTGCGCGTGGCGGCAAACCACAGCGCCAGCGCAACCGCTACTTCGGCCGCAGCCCAGGCCAGGATGAAGCCGGCAACAGTGGGCATGAACAGCACCGCCAGCACGGCCCCCGACGCGCGGATCGCGGGCTGCACCGCTTCGGCGGCGGTCGAAGTGCCATAGCGGAACCGCAGCCGCAGCAAGCCGGTGGGCGTGCTGCGGATCGACAACACCGAGACCATGCAATAGCCGAACGCCAGCCACAGCAGGTCTTCGGGCAACGGCAACCACAGCGGCGCACTCGACACCAGCACCGCCGCCACGATGCTTCCCAGCAGCACCGACAGCATGTCGAGCGCGATCGCAAAGCCCGTGGCATCGGCGGGCCCGTCGCCATTGGCGCCCCAGCGCACCACGAACTGCCAGGTCTGGAAATTGGCCAGTCCGGTCACCGCCTGGCCCAGCGCCACGATCAGCGCGAAATAGCCGAAGCCTTCGAGACCCAGCGTGCGCGTAGCGAGCGCCAGATAGACCAGGCTCAGCACCGCATTGAACCCGCGCCCGCCGAGCAGCCAGCCGATGTTCTGGAACAGCCGTTTCATGGCGCGGCGGCGGGGGTCAGCCCGCGGCGGCCTCGCGCCTGGCCAGCAGGCGTTCCGTCACCGCAAAGGTGCGTTCATTGTCGACGTCGATGGCGAATTCGCCGTTCGACATCTCGATCGGGACCAGCTTGAAGCCGAACCGGCGCGAAACCTGGGCGAACAGCTTTTCCTTGCTGCCCCAGCCGAAATAGAACCGGATCAGGTTGATTACGCCAAAAGCCTGCGCGATCCGCTTGGGGAACTTCACGAACTGGCCGCCGCTGCGCATGATTTCTGCCGCCTTCAGCGCCTCGGGGCTGCCGATCCAGAACATGTTGCAGTTCGAGAACTCGCCGTCCTTGAAGGTGTAGAAGCGCTTCTGGCCTTCGGGGTCGATCGCGTGAATCTGTTCCTTGCGGGCCAGGGCTGCGGCAGCCCCCGCTTCGGCGGCGATCGCCTTGTCGACGAATTCGGCATAACCTGCAGGGGTGACCAGGCAATTGTCGGCGGTGGTGATCAGCAACGGGAAGCTGGCACCTTCCGCGCCCGAGAACACGCTGTCGACGATGTTGAACTTGCCCTCGCGGAACGTCAGCCGCCCGCTGGCAAGCAACGGTGCCACGCTGCCGAGCGCGGCAATCTCGCCCGTATCGTGCGCCACGATATGAATCTGGTCGACCCGCTCGCAGGCGGCCACCGCCTTCACCACGTGCTCGATCATCGGCACGCCGCCCACCGGCACCACGCACTTCTGCGAAACGCCCGCCCGCTGTGCCAGCGGGTCGAGCATGCCGGAACGCTTGCCGGCCATGATCAGGGCAGTGACTTTCATGTCGGGCCGTTCCCTAGCCATTGGCGCATATTGCGCAAGCCCTGTGATGCATGGCTTGTCATGCGGGCGTGGGGCAGGCAGGCATGGTGCATGCGCATCATCTTCAGCCGCAAGGGGTTCGACAGCGCGGCGGGCGGTGGCCCTTCGCCGATCGTCGAGGGCCGCCCGCTGAGCCTGCCGATCCCGGCCGGCGCAGCATCGCGCACCAGCTATGGTGCGCTTGGGCTGGGCGAGCATGTGGCGCGAGCCAGCCGCGGCAAGCTTGGCCCGCACGATCTGTGCCACCACGATCCGATGTTCCTTGCCGATGGCACCTGCCTGTTCGGGCAATGCGGTGCAGCGCAAACGCATCTTGAGCGGCAGGGGGTGGGGCCCGGCGATGTGTTCCTGTTCTTCGGCCTGTACCGCGATCCCGCTGATGGCGAGCCGCATCACCGCATCTTCGGCTATCTCAAGGTGGAGGAGGTGATTCCGCTGGCGCAGGGCGCACCGGCCTGGCTGGCAGCGCTCGCCCATCCGCACGCGCTGGCCATGCACCACCGCAATGACGCGATCTATCGCGGGCCGGGCACAGTCGCGGCGCGTGCCAGCGCGGCCTTGCGGCTGACGGTGCCGGGCGGGCCACCAACGCTATGGCAACGGCCAAGCTGGCTCGCGCGCGGCGGGCTCAGCTATCACGACCGGGCCGATCGCTGGCTGCCGGGCGGGCGGCTCAAGAGCGTGGCGCGCGGCCAGGAATTTGTTGCCGACGTGGGCCACCGGCCGGCACCGCGCCAATGGCTAGCGGCGGTGCTGGAGGAAATCAGAGCGTCTTGATGATGCCTGAGAAGTCGAGCCCGCCATTGTCCTTGGCAAAGGCCTCATACAACTCTTGCGCGTGGCGGCCGAGCGGGGTCGTCGCCCCCGAGGCTTGCGCAGCTTCCATGGCCAGCTTGAGGTCCTTCAGCATCAGCGCGCTGGCAAATCCGCCCTGGTAGTTGTTATCGGCCGGGGTGGTCGGGCCGACGCCGGGCACCGGGCAATAGCTGGTCATCGACCAGTTCTGGCCCGACGAGACCGACGAGATGTCGAAGAAGGTTTGCGGGTCGAGCCCCAGCTTCTGGGCCATCTGGAAGGCTTCGCAGGTGCCGATCATGTGGATCGCCAGCAACATGTTGTTGCAGATCTTGGCGGCTTGGCCATTGCCTGCGTCTCCGGCATGGATCACTGCCTTGCCCATCGCGTTCAGGATCGGTTCTGCCCGCTTGAAGGCGCTTTCAGTGCCGCCCACCATGAAGGTCAGCGTGCCCGCATTCGCGGCGGCGATGCCACCCGAAACGGGGGCGTCGACCATATCGTAACCCGCTGTTTCAGCGAGGGATATCACCTCGCGCGCGGTCGCCACGTCGATCGTCGAACAATCGAGCAGCACCGCACCGGCCGGCGCTGTGCCGATCACGTCGGCGGTGTAGACCGCCTTCACGATGGCGCCATTGGGCAGCATTGTGACGACCGCGTCCACCCCTTCGCAGGCCTCCGCCGCGCTGGGAAAAACCGAGCAGCCATGGTCCTTTGCAGCCACCACCGCCGCTTCCGAAAGGTCGAAGGCGCGCACCTCATTCCCCGCCTTGACGAGGTTTGCGGCCATCCCGCCGCCCATGTTGCCCAGCCCGATAAATGCGATCTTCATGTCAGCGCCCCTTCCACTGGCCTTCGCGCTTGTCGATGAAGGCGGCCATGCCTTCCTGCTTGTCCTCGCTCGCGGTGAGGATCTGGAAGATGCGGCGCTCGACGATCAGCCCCTGGTCGAGCGTCATCTCGAAGGCCGAATTGACCATTTCCTTGTTCGCGATCACCGCCATAGGCGGCATCCCCGCGATGATGGTGGCGGTCTTGAGCGTTTCGGCGATCAGTTCCTCATGCGGCACCACGCGCGCGACAAGGTTGCTGCGCTCGGCTTCTACCGCGTCCATCATTCGCCCGGTCAGGCACATTTCCATGCTTTTCGACTTGCCGATCGCGCGGGTAAGCCGCTGCGAACCGCCCATACCCGGCGCCACGCCCAGCTTGATCTCGGGCTGGCCGAACTTCGCCTTGTCCGACGCGATGATGAAATCTGCCATCATCGCAAGTTCGCATCCGCCGCCAAGCGCAAAACCATTGACCGCTGCGATCCAGGGCTTGCGCGTCTTCTTCACGATCTCGCTGGTCCAGGGCGCGAAGAAATCGTCGAGGAAGAAGTCGGCGGCCGGCTTGTCGGCCATTTCCTTGATGTCGGCACCGGCGGCAAAGGCCTTGTCGCCACTTCCGGTCAGGATTGCGCAGAGCTGGGTTGCATCGGACTGATATTCGGCGAAAGCCTGGATCAGTTCGGCCAAGACCTGCGAATTGAGCGCATTCAAGGCCTGCGGACGGTTGATCGTGAGCAGGGTCACGCCCTTCGTGCCGCGGGCGTCCCTCTCGGCGGTGATGGTTTCATAGGTCATAGCGGTTTCCATTCCTCGTCCGCCGGCAGCGGGGCGAAGATCGCGTCGAGCAACTCCTCGCTCACGCCTTCGGGTGTTGCCGGGTTCCATTTGGGATCGTTGGTCTTGTCGGTGATCACCGCGCGTACGCCTTCGGCGAAATCGGGGCGCACCAGCACGCGCGAGGCGATGCGGTATTCCATGCGCATGTTGTCGGCGAAATCGGTGAGCTTTGCACTGGTGGACAGTTGGCGCAGCGCGACCTTGCAGGTCTGCGGCGACTTGGTGGAGAGCGTAGCCAGTTCTTTTGCTGCCCACTCGCTGTTGTCTGCTTCGAGGCTCGCAAGGATCTCTTCATAGCGGTCAGAGGCGAAGTGCTTGCGGATCGTCGCAGCATTGCCTGCGATCCGCGCTTCGGGGGGGTGTTCGGATAGCGCAGCCAGCACGCCGCCCGGGTCATGACCATGCGCGATCCGCTCCTTTGCTTCGGCCAGCGCTGCGTGGGGCAGGTAATGCGTCGCAAGCCCGGTCCACAGGCATTCGGCCCCGTCGAGCCGTGCGCCGGTGAGCGCTAGGAACTGCCCCAGTCGCCCCTGCAGGCGCGACAGATACCAGCCGCCGCCCACATCGGGGAACAAGCCGATCCCGGTTTCCGGCATGGCGAAGCGGGTGTTCTCGGTCGCGACACGGTATTTGGCCGGCTGGCTGATGCCTACCCCGCCGCCCATGGTGATGCCGTCCATGAAGGCCACCACCGGCTTGGCATAGGTGAACAGCTGGTGGTTGAGCTGGTACTCATCGTGGAAAAACCTGCGGCCCGAGACACCGCCGTCGTTCAGCGCCGAATTGCGCAGAAAGGCGATGTCGCCACCGGCGCAGAAACCGCGCCCTTCGGCATGGTCGAGGATCACGGCCTTGACGGCATGGTTAGCGGACCAGCCGGCCAGTGCGGCGCTCATCGCATGGCACATCTCCAGCGTCAGTGCATGCAGCGCCTTGGGCCGGTTGAGCGACAGCACGCCTGCGGCGCCATCAGTGCGGATCAGGACTTCGTCGGTCATGCAGCTTTCCTTGCGGGTTCGATAAGGTCCCAGAGATTACCCGCCATGTCCTCGAACACGGCAACGGTGCCATAGGGTTCGTGGCGTGGCTCTTCGGCGAAGGTCACGCCCCGCTGCGTCATGCGGCGGTGCGTGGCGGCAAAATCGTCGGTCGTCAGGAAAAATCCCACCCGCCCGCCGGTCTGGTTGCCCACCGCTGCCTGTTGCCGGTCATTCGCGGCCTTCGCCAGCAGCAGGCGCATCCCGCCATCGCTTTCGACCTCGACCCAACGTTTGGCGGGGCTTTCGACCTGGTCGACACGCAGCCGGAAGCCGAGTTTGCCGACGAAAAACGCGATGGCTTCGTCGTAGTCCGGCACCACCAGCGTGATCATGTCCAGCCTCAGCATGGTCACTGGCGCAGGAGGTCGCGGCCGACGATCATCCGCATGACCTGGTTGGTGCCTTCGAGAATCGAATGGACGCGCAGGTCGCGCCAGAAGCGCTCGATCGGGTAGTCCCTCAAATAGCCATAGCCGCCGAACAGTTGCAGCGCATTGTTGACCACGTTCGAGCCGCTGTCGGTCGCCAACCGCTTGGCCATGGCGGAGAAGCGGGTTTTGTCGGGCGCATTGTCCGTGACCTTGGCGGCGGCAAGATAGAGCAGCGCGCGGGCCGCCTCGAGTTCGGTCGCCATGTCAGCCAGCATGAACTGCGTGTTCTGGAAATCGGCGATCGGGTTGCCGAACTGCTGACGTTCCTTGGTATATCGGATTGCTTCGTCGAGGCAGCGCTGAGCACCGCCCAACGAACAGGCGCCGATATTGATCCGCCCGCCGTCGAGCCCTGCCATGGCGAAGCGGAAACCTTCGCCTTCCGCGCCAACGCGGTTTGCCACGGGCACGCGGGCATCCTCGAAAATGACCTGCGCGGTCGGGCTGGCATTCCAGCCGAGCTTCTTTTCCGGTGCGCCGAACGACAGGCCAGGCGTGTCCTTGTCCACCACCAGGCAAGTGATGCCTTTCGATTTGTGATCGCCGGTGCGCACCATGGTGACATAGACGTCGTTCACGCCGCCGCCCGAGATGAACTGCTTGGTACCGTTGAGGACGTAATGATCGCCGTCCAAGCGGGCCGATGTCTTGAGTGCGGCTGCATCCGAGCCCGAACCGGGTTCGGTCAGGCAATAGCTGGCGATCTTGTCCATCGTGATGAGGTCGGGCAGGTACTTCGCCTTGACGTCGGCCCCGCCGAAGCAGTCGATCATCCAGGCCGCCATGTTGTGAATCGAGATGAAGGCGCTGGTGGCAGGGCAGCCATAGGCCATGGCTTCCATGATCAGCGCCGCTTCAAGCCGGCCAAGCCCGATCCCGCCCGACTCCTCGGAAACATAGATCGCGCCGAAGCCAAGCTCGGCGGTCTGCTTGATCACGTCGCGCGGGAAATGGTGCTGCTCGTCCCATTCCGCAGCGTGCGGCGTGATGTTGTCGGCCGTGAAACGCTGCGCCATCTCCTGGATGGCGAGTTGATCGTCGGTGAGCTGGAACTGGTTGGTCATGCAGCGGGCTCTAGCCCTTCAGGCGGGGAGTGGAAAGGGCGTGCGGGTTCGCAAACTTGCTAGTTTTCTCGGCCCCGCGTACCCCAAAGGCCCGCTCGCGCGTATCTTCCGATATGAACGAGAGATCTGCTACGCTTCTGATTGTCTACAACGCCGATGGCGGGCTGTTCAGCATGGTGTCTGACGCGTTGCACAAGGTGGTGTCGCCGTCCACCTATCCCTGTTCGCTGTGCGCGCTGACCTACGGACCAGTAGCAATGCATCGCGCCTGGCGGCTGTTCCTGGAACAGCTGCCGCTTGAAAAGGCGTTCCACCACCGTGATGATTTTGCGCGCGACTTCCCGGGCCAGCAAATGGATTTGCCCGCTATCCTGCTGCGCGAACATGGCGAGGCTCTGGAAGTGCTGGTTGGTCGGGAAGAGCTTTCCGCGATTGCCGGATTGCAGGAACTTATCGAACTCACCCGCACGCGCCTGGCACAGCGGGGGTACTCGCCAGGCTAGCGCTCGGCGACCACCGCTTCAGCCTCGATCTCCACGAACCATTCCGCCCTGCAAAGCGCGGCTACGCCCACCATCGTGGCGGCCGGCCGCGCCGCTCCGAAATAGCGGGCGTGTATCTCGCCCACCGCGTCCTGCGCGTCGATATTGGTCAGGAACATGCGGGTGCGAACTATATCGCGCGCCGAACCGCCCAGCTGTTCGATCGCGCGCAGGATCAGCTCGCAACAGCGCGCAGCCTGTGCGGCCGCCCCGCCGGGCGTGGTCGAACCGTCGTCCTCGATCGGGCCGGTTCCAGCCACCAGGATGCGGTTGCCGACGCGCACGGCGCGCGAGAAGCCGAACAGATCCTCGTAGGGAGAGCCCGAGGTTGCGCGATGCCTGTGATCCCCGGTCTGCTCCATCCGATCGCCTCCGATGCTTATGCGCGCATTGGCTTTTGGCAACCAAGTCGGCGCCGCGCCGATAGGCCGTTATCTCAGTCGCGGAAAGCGGTTTCGCTAAGCCGGGTGATCGGGGTGAAGATGTAGGACAGGATCGAGCGCTTCTCGCCCAGCAGGTTCACGTTCGCGACCATCCCGGGGCCGATTGCCAGAGGTTTGCCATTGTCGCCGATCAGCCGGTCGGTGGTCTGGATCTCCACCGTGTAGAAGGTTTCGCCGGTCTTCTCGTCCTTGACCGCATCGGGAGAGATAGAAGTGACCGTGCCGTGAAGTGCGCCATAGACCGCGCGGTTGTAGGCCGTGATTTCGACCGTAGCTTTCTGCCCCAGCCGCACATTGGCGATATCCGATGGGCGGATCATGGCTTCGACATAGAGTGAATCGTTCGACGGGACGATCTCGGCGATCGGGCTGCCCGCCGCCACCGAGCCGCCCACTGTCGTCACCAGCACGCGGTTGACGCGGCCTGTCACAGGACTGCGGATGATGGTGCGGTCGACCCGGTCCGACAGGGCGGGCAATTGCAACTGCTTGGCGCTGAGTTCGGCTTGCGCCATCGACAACTCGCTCGCTGAAGTGGTCAGCCAGTCGCTGCGGATGCGCGCTGTCTCTGCGCGCGCCTCTGCCACGCCGGCGCGAGCACGGGCGAGCGAGGCCTGCGCGGACTCGACCTCCTTGCGCGCCACCCGCACATCGTTCTCGGTCTTGATCAGATCGACCCGTGGGATCACCTTGGTTTCGACCAGCGGGCGGATCATCGCGAGTTCTTCTTCGAGCGCAGCGAGCGTTGACTGGCGCGCCTCAAGCATCGATTGCGCCTCGACCACCGCCCGCTCGGACTGGTTGATCCGTGCGCTTCCGGCCGCCAGGGCACTCTGCAGCTCGGCCATGCGGGCCGAATGCAGCGACTGCTCGATCGCTACCTGGTTCTGCGGTGCTTCGCCATAGCTGGGTGCGGCGCCCCGCACTTCCGCATCAAGCCGCGCGATCTTGGCCTGGAGCGCGCTCACCTCGGCGGTCGAACTACCGAAAGCTGCGCCCGACAAAGTGGGCGACAGGCGCACCAGAATGTCACCGCGCTTCACCGGCTGCCCCGGCTTGACCAGGATTTCCTCGATTACGCCGCCTTCGAGGTTCGACACCACCTGCAGCTTCGAACTGGGCACAACGCTCCCCAGGCCGCGCACGCTGCGGTCGACTTCGGTCAGCGCCGCCCACAAAAAGGCGACCGCCACGAACGCGACGATCGTCCAGAGTATGATGTTTGCCGATTTGCGCGCGACAAATTCGTGTTCGTCGAGCGGGGCAGAGGCCCCTTGCATGAAGTCAAGCAGCTTGGCCATTGCGGTCCCTCGATGCGCTCTTGATGTTGGCGACCTGGTTGCGGATCGCCTCGGGCGTGCCGTCCATCACCAGTTTGCCGTTGGCGAGCATGATGATCCGATCGACCATCCGCAGCAGCGACGGACGATGCGTGATCAGTACCAGCGTGCGGCCGGCAAACTCCTCGCGCAGGTTCTCCATCAGCCGCCGCTCGGTATCGGTGTCGACCGAGGATGTCGGCTCGTCCATCACGATGATAGGCGGCTTGCCGACCAACGCGCGCGTCATTGCGATCGATTGGCGTTGTCCGCCCGACAGGCTCTCGCCGCGATCGGCCAGGCTCAGGTCATAGCCATGCGGAAAACGCGAGATGAAGTCATGTGCCAGGGTGACCTTGGCAGCGCGCAGCATCTCCTCGTCGTCCTGGTCGTCGCGGCCCAGCATGATGTTTTCACGGATCGAGCCGGTCAGCAGCACATTGTCCTGCAGCAGCGCGCCGACCTTGCCGCGAAGCGCCGATGGCGAAAGCTGGCGGACATCGCTGCCATCGACAAGGATCAGCCCGCTGGTGGGGGGATAGAGCCCGATCATCAAGCGCGCGATGGTCGACTTGCCCGAACCGATCGGGCCGATCAGGCCGACGTGCTCGCCCTCCTCGATCCGGAAGCTGATCTTCGAGAGCGCGAGTTCGGGCGCGTCGGGATAGCGGAAGTCGACATCGCGGAATTCGATCGCGCCGCCCTTGGGGCTCATCGCGATGCCTTGACCGCTCGGTCCTTCGACCGGCTGGTTCATGAATTTGTCGATCTGGCGATAGGCTGTGCGTGCCGCGTTGAGGCGGGTCAGCAGCGCAGCGATGGTGCCCAGCGGAGCTACCACACGTCCGGCCAGGATTGAGCAGGCGATGAGCCCGCCCATCGTAAGTGTCTGGTTGGCAATGGCGAAGACGCCGAAAATCACGACACCGGTATAGGCCATGGTCTGCGCCGTGCCCGCGATCGTGACCGATATGTTCGACACGATCCGTTGGCGCAGCGAGGCGCCGGCATGGCCGCTCACGGCTTCGTCCCAGCGCCGGGTGAGAATGCCCGAGGCGTTTGCCGCCTTGACGGTTTCGAGGCTGCCGATGGTTTCTACCAGCACTGCCTGCTTGCTCAACGCTTCCCCGAGGGTCTCGCTCGACAGGCGCCGCATGACCGGTTGCGAGATCAGTGCAGCACCTACAACCAGCGGGATCATCAACAGCGGGACAAGCACGATCCATCCGCCGATCAGCGCGATCACGGTGAGGGTGATGATTATGAAGGGCAAGTCGACCAGCGCGGTGATGGTGGCCGAGGCAAAGAAATCGCGCAGCGTCTCGATTTCGCGCACCAGGCCTGCCAGCCCCCCAGTCGAATGGCGGCCCGTGTCCATCCGCATGGCGATGATCTGGTCGAAGATTGACTTTCCGATGTCGCGGTCAATCCGTGCTCCTGCGACATCGACGAAATAGGCGCGTAGCAGCTTCAATCCAAAGTCGAACAGCAGCACCAAGCCGAGCCCGATCGTGAGCGCTATCAGCGAATCTGTTGCATTGTTGGGAACGACCCGGTCGTAGACCGTCATCGTGAACAACGCGGTGATGAGCGCGAAGATGTTGATCAGCGCGGCCGCCACCCCGACCTTCATGTAGATCGACCTGTTTGATCGCAATGGCTTCGCCAGCCACTCGGCCATCCGGCCCTTGGGCATCTCGATATCGGTCGCTGACGCCACCTGTCTCCCCCTCTGTATTTCGCCGCTGTCCGGCTTTCCGGTCCTCGCTACTTTATCGACCCGAAGTTGACACTCGTCGCCCCCGATTGTGCAAGGCACAAGCGAGAGGCGCCCCGTTTCGGCACGCCTCCCGATTGCAGCTTGGCATTACGCGATCTGGTTCGCCTCCTGATACAGCATCATGTCCTGCGTGGTGTCAGGATTGTAGCTGGCGTAAAGGTTGAGCGCTTCGAGCTGCAGTTGCTGGCTCGCATAATCATCGACCTGCTGCATGGCGGAGATTGCCTCTGCATTGTCACGATCGCAGCAGAATTCGACATATTGCTTCAACACCGGATCCCAGATTGTGCCCGTGTTATTGTAGTCATCGAGCGCCTTGTGGATCGACGCACCCGAAACGAATGCATCGCCTTCGTCATCGGTGCCCGCATTCTGCCACGCAGACGAGTTTGTTTTTACCGTTGCTCCCGACTTTGCAGATTTATTGACAAGGGCGGTATCGAAGATGCCATCATCATTCTTGTCAGCAAATTGCTGCAGCCAGTCGATTGCGTCGTTGAGATAGGACTGCGCGCTAAAGGGATTGTTAGCTGAGCCGATGCAATCAATCTGACCCTGATCGGGATTATTGGCCAAGAAGTTGAGCCAGGTGGCGACGACATCGCGGCCAAGCATCCACACACCGTCGGCCGTGCCACCGTTGGTTTGGCGAGCCGAAGCGTTTATAAGCTTTACCGCATCCTCGTAGGCGATGAAGAGGGTGTCCTCGCCCGCATCGGTGATACCATTCTGGTTGTAGTCGCCGACCAGCAGGCCCTTCGATGCTGCTCCGTATTCGTCTGGCTCAATCGTGCCGTAACCCTGGTTGCCGGGCGAGTCCGCATCCTTGGCACCAAGATAAATGTTGTAGAGCAACTCGCCTTCGGCAAAGCCCGGCTGGCCGGCATGCTTCGCCTCATTTCCGGCGATGCCATCCCAGAAGACAAAGCCATTGTTACCCCAGAAGCCAGGGGTGCCAACACCGACGCAGTCTTCGTCTAAGACGTAATAATTGGCGTCGTCGGAATCGGAGGCACTATGGTCTCCGATATAACCGGTCACCAGCGCAGTATTCTCGTGCTGGCCGAGCGCTGAATTGAGCGAATAATAGAGTGTGAAGCTTTCACCCGGCGCCAGCGTCTCGATCACGCCAGTGTCGATGACCCCATCTCCATCAGTATCGAAATTGATCCATTCCTCGCCGTCCTGCATCGTACCGTTGCCGTTGAGATCGACGAAGACGTTGAAGGCATCGAGCGTGTTTGAATCGCCATCCGTCGTATAGACGATCGTCTGGCTTGTCTGGATGCCATTCACATCGTGCACCACACTGTCGGACAGCGCGAAGGCGGACAATGAGACATTGCCGGTGTTCACTACTGTCACCCGGAAAGTGACGATGCTGTTTGTGCCTGCAACCAGGCCATTCGGATCATCGTCGAAATCTTCGGCCTGGAAGTCCATCAGATTGGTCTTCACCGTCTTTTCGACATCTATTGAAGGATCGCACTCGACCGGGGTGGTGACCGAGTTGCCATCGGTGGCTTCGAAGTAGTGCTCGCTCTCCGGGTCACCGAAGCTGAACGTTGCCGCTACCGTATTGGTGATCGTCTCGTCCGTTGCGCACAGTTCGTCCAGCTCTGTCTGGCTGACCGTCTCGGTCCATTCGTAGGTCCAGGTCTCGCCTACCTCGAGCAGATTGTTGTTGGTGATCGACTCGGTCATCAGCGCGGCGATGTCCGCCGGAACACCTTCGAACGTGTCAGTCACGCTCTCAAGGTCGAGCGTCACATTGCCAGTGTTGGTGATCGTGATCCTGTAGGTGACCTTGTCGCCCGCGCTATCGACCGCATTGTCCGCAGTGGTGTTCGGATCGCCGCCTTCCAGCTCGACCCCGCCTTCAACCGACACGATCTCCTTCACCGCCGTGAAGTCCGGGGTGCACTCGACCGGGGTGGTGACCGAGTTGCCATCGGTGGCTTCGAAGTAGTGCTCG
>CAZCNF010000022.1:0-1842 GCA_964500135.1 uncultured Porphyrobacter sp. | reverse complement strand
CGCCTTCCAGCTCGACCCCGCCTTCAACCGACACGATCTCCTTCACCGCCGTGAACGAAGGATCTTGGCAAACGTTGACCGCGGCATCGTCGCTTTCGCCAATCGACTGGTTGGTTGCAACGACGACGGCGTTTACGGTTGCGACGTTGCGTAGGATTCCATCGTTGGCAGTTCCCTCGTCCGGTCCATCATAGTTTCCGTTGCTGTCGATCTCAGCCTGAGTGACGGTATGGGTTGCTGTGTAGCTCCATACCTCGCCCACTTCGAGGACGAGGTCGTTATCGCCGACCTTATCAAGTCCACGCTCTAATGAGTTGGCATCGGCGAAGGGATCGCTCACGACCACTTGGTGAATATCAAGTTCACCGTTGTTGGTGACCTCGATGACGTAGTTGATGACGTCGTTCACTTGATCGGCGCAGTCGCCGCTATCAGCGAGCGACGCGGTCTTGGTTATCGCTATGCTCGGCTGGAGAAGGCGGTTGCCTATCGCGTCTACCACCAAAACCACGCCGGCTTCGAACCGACTATCGATGACGAGCGTGATTGGCAGATCAGTTGTCGGGACCGTGCCGGGCGGTACGACCTCGTTGATTTCGATCGTGTAATTGCCGCCTAAGAGCGGAATGCCGCCGAAAGAATAATTCCCGAACTGGTCCGTAATATCGAACTGTTCCCCAGGATCGAGCACGCCGTTGCCGTCCGTCGCTTCGTCGATGCCATCCAGATCGTTGTCGATGTAAATAGTCACGCCGGACATACCGGCCTCACCATTGTTCTGGATGCCGTCGCCATTCGCATCCAGGAACTTGGTACCCTGGATGATCACGGCCTTCTGAATGTTCCATTCGTGAAAGCCGCCATTGACCACCCAGGTCTGGCTATCGCCTGGATTGTTCTGCTTGGGGGCGTCTCCGATAGCGCCATCGCCATCTGTGTCGCCACCCGCAGCGCCCATCTGGACAAACAGATAGACATAATCTTTAGCGGGGTCATAACCGGCAAAATTGCTGACCGGAACGAGCACGGCATAGTCGTCATTGCCGCTGCCTGAGGAATTGCCTTCGTCCATAAGCACGGAGATGTCCTGACCATCGTCCATGTCATAGACTTTGGTCAGGCCCTGCAGTTCGGAGAAGGTGTCGATGAGATCAATGTTCGGGTCGTTCTGGCCGCTCGTTGATGGGACTGGGTTTGGAGCGTCCGGATCAAGATCGTAAGGCCCGACATAGAGCTTGAACTGGTCAAGCGAAATGAGCGTGGCGGCCCCCGAGTTCGCCTCGTTGAGATCGACTCTGAATTCGTAATAGGCGACACCATTTATGATTTTGATCGGGATTGCGCCGAGCAGGATCGCCTCGGATTTTGAGGGATCCATTTCATCGTTCGAGTCGTCTTCTGGGTTCGCCTGCGCGCCTCCGCCCGATTGCCCGGCATTGAACCCGGTCTCGACCGAGTCCGAATCGTTGCCGATCGTCGCGTCGTCTTCGTTGTCGTCCTGCAGCGCCAAGAAGGTGGAATAGTTCCCTGTGCCCGCTCCGACGTTCACTGCATCGGTGAAAATGGCACCATTGATGACAGCAGAGGATTTCGCAGTGGTGAGGTTTACATCGAGTTTGCCATCACCGCTCTCGTCGGTGATGGCGACCAAACCTGAGAACTCACTGGCATCAAGGAGGTTGCTGGACGCATAGAAAAAAGTTTCAAAATAACTCGCAAAAATTCCGTCCCTTTTATCATCGTAGAACCCGTCGCCGTCGACATCCACAACAATAGACATAACTCGCCTCCAAGCCCTGCAGACAGCCATGCTGCCTGCCCCAATCCCAGTGCGGACCCTTC